>NZ_JBVIJX010000010.1:292403-447419 GCF_055581185.1 Streptomyces sp. NPDC031474 | reverse complement strand
ATCAGGGTGGACTTGCCGGCGCCGTTGTCGCCCAGGACACAGGTCACCTTGCCGGGGTGCACCGTCAGGTCGACGCCGTGCAGGGCACGGATGTTGCCGTAGGACTTGCCGGCGTTGCGCAGCTCGACGAGCGCGCGGTCGCCGTCCTCGGGGACGGTGTCCGCGATGATCGCGCCGTGTGTGCCGGTTCCGTTGCTGGTGGTCATTCGGGTCACCTCCGGGTCGCCGTGCGGCTGACCCACAGATTGATCAGGACGGCGCCGAGGAGCATCACGCCGAGGAAGGCCTTGAACCAGTCGGGGTTCCAGCCGGCGTAGACGATGCCCTGCTGCACCATGCCGAACATGAACGCGCCGAAGACCGGGCCGATCGCGGAGCCGGCGCCGCCGGTCAGCAGACAGCCGCCGATCACGGCCGCGGAGATGTAGATCAGCTCCTGGCCGACGCCCTCGCCGGACTGCACGGTGTTGAACGTGAACAGCTGGTGCATGCCGACGAACCAGGCGCCGAAGCCGACCAGCATGAACAGCGAGATCTTCGTGAACGTCACGGGCACGCCGACCGCCCGGGCGCTCTCCTTGTTCCCGCCGACCGCGAAGATCCAGTTGCCGTACCTGGTGCGCAGCAGCACCCAGGTGGCGATGGCCGCGAAGACCAGCCAGTAGAAGATGGTGATCTTCACCTGGACGCCGCCGATGTCGAACGACGAGGCGAAGATCTTCTTCGCCTGCCCGAAGCCGTCCATGTCGCTGATGTCGTCCGTGGCCACGTTGGTGGTGACCAGCTTGGTCACCGCGAGGTTGACGCCCTGGAGGATCAGGAAGGTGCCCAGGGTGACCAGGAAACTGGGCAGTCCGGTCTTCACCACCATCCAGCCGTTGAAGAAGCCGATGGCGAGGGAGACCAGGAGCGCGACGACCACGCCCACCCAGACGTTCATGGTGAGCTGGTAGCTGAGCATGCTCGCCGTGAGCGCCGAGGAGATGACGGCGACACCGGCCGACAGGTCGAACTCGCCGCCGATCATCAGCAGCGCCACCGGCAGGGCCATGATCCCGATCGTCGACGACTGGTACAGGATGTTGGCCATCGCGCTGGCCTCGCGCACCGGCGGCGCCGAGGCCAGGAAGAACACGTAGACCGCGACCGCGCCGAGGAAGACGCCCACCTCGGGGCGTGCCAACAGGCGCAGAGCCAGCGGGCGTTGAGAGGTCCGGCCGTCGCTCTCCTTGCGGCCGGGGGCCGGCGGTGTCTTGGTCACCGCCGGCTCGGCATGCTGGGTCATACTCATCACCGGGTGCCCTTCGCGGCGTACGCGGCCACCGCGTCGACGTTGGACTTGTCCACGAAGGCCGGGCCGGTCAGCACCGGCTGCTCGCCGCCGCCCATGTAGTTGCCGTTGTTCTTGTAGAGCCACAGCGAGTCGATCGCCAGGTAGCCCTGCAGGTACGGCTGCTGATCCACCGCCAGCTCGACGGTGCCCTTGCTGATGGCTCCGGTCAGGTCCTTGTTGAGGTCGAAGGTGGCGATCTTCGCCTTGCTGCCGGCGTCGGACACCGACTGTGCCGCGGTCAGCGCGATGGGGGCGCCGAGCGTGATGATGTGGTCGACGGCCTTGTCCTGGCTGAGCTTGGCGGTGATCGTCGACTTCACGGACGGCATGTCGGTGCCGTTGACGTAGAGGTTCTCGATGGAACCGGAGAACGTCTTCTTCACCCCGTCACAGCGCTGGGTGAGGCCGATGTTGCCCTGCTCCTGGATGACACAGACGGCCTTCTTGGAACCGAGCGAGTTCAGCTTGTTGCCGAGGGCCTCGCCGGCGACCGTCTCGTCCTGCCCGAAGAACTCGAGCAGGCCGAGCTTCTTCCACTCGCTCACACCGGAGTTGAGACCGACCACAGGTATCTTCGCGGCCGTCGCCTTGGCTATGACGGCCTTGAGGGCGTCGGGCTTGGCGAGGGTGACCGCGATGCCGTCGACCTTCTGGTCGACGGCGTTCTGCACCAGGTTCGCCTGGCCGCCCGCGCTCGGGTCGTTGGAGTACACCAGCTTGACGTTGTCCTTGGCCGCGGCGGCCTCGGCGCCCTTGCGGACGATGTCCCAGAAGGTGTCGCCGGGCGACTGGTGGGTCACCAGGGCGACCGTCATCTGCGGGGTGCTCGCCTTGCCCGCGGAGGCGCCGCCCGCGCTCTCCTCGGACTTCTTTCCGCCGGAGCTGCTGGAGCAGCCTGCGAGGGTCAGGGCAACCGCCGCGGCCATGGCCACGACCGGGGCGATTCTGCGCGAGCGGGAGGGAGAAGAGCTGTCCATCTTTCCTGCACCTCACTGTGCTACGGGGAAAACGACGGGGGAAGGGGAGGACGATCGCGAGGATCCGGGGCCCGTTTCTACTCAGATTGGGGCCGGGGAGCCGGGTCCGCGACTGTTCAGGAATCGCGGACCCGGCTCATGCGCTGCTGGGACCGGATCCAATCCCTTGACGAGCCCACTGTCAATACTTTGTTAAGACATCATTTCACGAGCAGGTCCGAATGTAAGAACAAACCCTTGACATTGCGGGCCCCCGGGACCTACACCTGGGAGACGCCAGACCCCCGATCACCGTGAGGAGCGTCGCGCATGGCCAAGCCGGTCGAGCCCCTGGATCTGATCATGATGGGTCGCATCGGGGTCGATCTCTACCCCCTGCGAACGGGTGTACCCCTCGCGCGAGTCGAGATGTTCGAAGAGTTCCTCGCGCACCGCTGATCCGGCTTCCGCCCGCTCCCCCACCCCACCGACCCGAGGAGGTGCCCGATGGCGAAGACCGGCGAACGCTCCCGTGCCGTGCCCGGCTCCGCGCTCGACGCGCTGCACTTCGCCCTGGACCGCACCAGCCCGGTGCCGCTCTACTACCAGCTCGCCCAGCAGCTGGAGGCGGCCATCGAGCACGGCGCGCTCGCCCCCGGCAACCTCCTGGGCAACGAGATCGACCTGTCGACCCGGCTCGGCCTGTCCCGCCCGACCGTCCGCCAGGCCATCCAGTCACTCGTCGACAAGGGCCTGCTGGTGCGGCGACGGGGAGTCGGCACACAGGTCGTGCACAGCCAGGTGAAACGGCCGCTGGAACTGTCCAGCCTCTACGACGACCTGGAGGCGGCCGGACAGGGGCCCACCACGCACGTCGTCCGCAACGAACGCGTACCGGCGACCGCCGACGTGGCCGCCGCGCTCGGCATCGCGGAGGGCAGCGAGGTCACGCTCCTCGAGCGGCTGCGCGCCACCCACGGCGAGCCGGTGGCGTTCCTGTGCAACTACCTGCCCCCGGCCCTCCTGGACCTCGACACCGAACGCCTGGAGGCCACCGGCCTGTACCGGCTGCTGCGCTCCGCGGGCATCACCCTGCACAGCGCCCGCCAGACCATCGGCGCCCGCTCCGCCACCGCCGAGGAGGCCGCCCTCCTCACGGAGAAGGAGGGGGCGGCCCTGCTCACCATGCAGCGCACGGCCTACGACGACACCGGCCGGCCGGTCGAGTACGGCAGCCACATCTACCGCGCGTCCCGCTACGCCTTCGACTTCCAACTACTGGTCAGACCCTAGGGCCCGGCTCGTGACGGACACGACCTAGCGGGGCGCCATGCGCAGGGCGCCGTCCATGCGGATGGTCTCGCCGTTGAGGTAGTCGTGGTCGACGATCGTCAGGGCGAGCCGCGCGTACTCCTCGGGGCGGGCCAGGCGCCGCGGGAAGGGCACGCCCGCCGCGAGGCCGGCCCGGAACTCCTCCGACACCGTGGCCAGCATCGGCGTCTCCACGATGCCCGGGGCGATGGTGCACACCCGGATGCCGTACTGCGCGAGGTCCCGGGCGGCAGGCAGGGTGAGGCCGACGACGCCGCCCTTGGAGGAGGAGTAGGCGGCCTGACCGATCTGGCCGTCGTACGCCGCGATGGAGGCGGTGTTGACGATGACGCCCCGCTGGCCGTCCGCGTCGGCCTCCGTCGCGGCGATGGCCTCGGAGGCCAGCGCGAGCACGTTGAACGTGCCGATCAGGTTGATCTGGATCACCTTGGCGTACAGGGCGAGGTCGTGCACGCCCTTCTTGCCGAGGATCCGCGCCGAGGGGCCGATGCCGGCGCAGTTGACGACGGTGCGCAGCGGGACACCGGCCCCCGCCGCCGTGGCGACGGCCGCGCCCACCTGTTCGGGGTCGGTGACGTCGGCGGGCACATAGGTCACGCCCGGCGCCTCGGGCGCCTTGTCGATGCCGTCCTTGAGGTCGAGGGCGAAGACCCGGGCGCCGCGCTCCGCGAGAGCCTTCGCGGTGGCCGCGCCGAGGCCGGACGCACCGCCGGTGACGAGGGCGGCGGTGTTCTCGAGCTGCATCATCACTCCTTGCCGAGGACGGTGAGCACACCGCCCTCGTCACGGTCCAGCGCACGGGAGATGATCATGCGCTGGATCTGGTTGGTTCCTTCGAAGATCTGCATGACCTTGGCCTCGCGCATATAGCGCTCCACGGGGAAGTCACGGGTGTACCCGTACCCCCCGAGGACCTGCACGGCGTCCGTGGTCACCTTCATCGCATTGTCCGTGGCCACGAGTTTGGCGATCGACGCCTCCCGTGTGAAGGGCAGGCCGAGGTCCTTCAACCGGGCGGCGGACAGCGCGGTGGCCCGCGCCGACTCGATCGCGGCGCCCATGTCGGCGAGCACGAACGCCAGACCCTGGTGCTCGATGATCGGCTTGCCGAACGTCTCCCGCTCGCGGGCGTAGCGCACCGCGTGGTCGAGGGCGCCCTGGGCGAGACCGGTGGCGACGGCGGAGATGCCCAGCCGGCCGCAGTCGAGGGAGGCGAGCGCGATCTTCAAGCCCTGCCCCTCCTCCCCTATCCGCCGCCCCACGGGCACCCGGACGTCCTCCAGGCGCATGGTGGCGGTAGCCGAGCCCGTCAGACCCATCTTCCGCTCCGGCGGGTCGGCGCTGAGCCCCGGAGTGTCGGCCGGGACCAGGAAGCAGGAGATGCCGTGGGCGCGGTCGTCGGAGGTGCGGGCCATGACCGTGTAGAAGTCGGCGTAACCGCCGTGCGTGGTCCAGGCCTTGGTGCCGTTCAGGACGTAGCCGTCGCCGTCGCGGACGGCGCGGGTGAGCATGGCCGCCGGGTCGGAGCCGGCGTGCGGCTCGGACAGGCAGTACGCGCCCAGCAGCTCACCGGCGAGCATGTCGGGCAGCCACCTGCGCCGCTGCTCGTCGGTGCCGAAGCGGGCCAGCGGGAAGCAGGACAGGGCGTGCACGGAGATGCCCACGGCGACACTCGACCACACCGCGGCGACCTCCTCCAGCACCTGGAGGTAGACCTCGTAGGGCTGGTCCGCCCCGCCGTCCTCCTCGGCGAAGGGCAGACCGAGCAGGCCGCTGCGCCCGAGGGTGCGGAAGACGTCCCTGGGGAACGCTCCGTCGGCCTCCGCGTCGGCGACCCGAGGGGCGAGTTCCTTGGCGGCGAGGGTGCGGGTGAGCTGGATGAGCTCTACGGCTTCCTCGGTCGGCAGGGCGCGAGTGGCAGGCATGGTGACCTCCACGTAGGCGTACGGGTGAGTACGGGTACGGCACTGGAAATGATACGGGAAACGATACTGGAGTGCGTACGAGCGTATCATTCACAGTACGCCAGAACCCCGGAACACTGTGAGGCCGGCACCCCCCCACACACAACCGGCCAGGTCCCCTTGCCGGGTATCAGGCGTCAGGCGCCAGGGATGTCAGGTGCCAGGGAAGTCAGGCGTCAGGTGTCAGGAGGAGACGGCGTGCACGATCAGTGAGGCGAGCTGTTCGTACGCCTCCGCGTCGGACAGTCCGGTGCGCGCCTTGAGCTCGCCCTGCTGGATCTGCCGCATGGTCGCCGCGGCGACCTCGCCGACGAAAGCGGTGTGCACCTCACGGAAGGCGCCGTCCGAGACGCCCTCCGCGATCAGCCGGCGCACCCGCTCCGCGGCCATCCGCGTGTTGGCCTCGTACACCTCGCGAGCGGGCGGGAAGTCGGCCACGTCGTCGAGGAACCGGCGCGAGAGCGGGCGCAGCTGTTCGGCCACGGCCGTCAGGTACACACGGACCCGGTCCGAGGGGTCGACGGTCTGCGCCACCCGCTTCTCGACGGCCTCGGTCGCCCCGCGGAAGTAGTGCTTGACCGCCTCCACGACCAGCCCCTGCTTGCTGCGGGCGAGCTGGTACAGGGTCGTCTTGGAGCAGCGCAGCCGCTCGGCGAGGTCGTCCAGCGTGAGGTCCGAGAAGCCCTCCGCCGTCAGCAGCGCGACGAGACGTTCCAGCAGGTCGGCCTGTCTGGCGGTGCGGCGGGGGGACGGCATGATCCCAGCCTAGCCTCCCTGGTTACTCTCCGGTCACTCCCCCGGTCGGTCCGTCGGCCCCTCGGCCCCTCGGTCCCTCGGTCGCCGTCCGCTCGTCAGTGCGCCGCGTCCAGCCGGGCGCGCTGGTCCTCGGTCAGTTCCAGGTCGAGGGCGGCCAGGTTCTCCTCCAGCTGCGCCACCGATGACGCTCCGGCCAGCGAGACGATCGGCAGCGCGCCGCCCGACTGCCAGGCCAGCACGACCTGGTTGACGCTCGCTCCGGTCTCCTTGGCCACCTCGCGCAGCACGACGAGCCGGGCCGGGGTGCCCGGGTGGTCGTAGTCCGGCGGCAGGGGCCGGTCCTGGCGGGCGTAGGCGCCCTTGAGCAGCGGCGAGTACGCGACGAGGGTCAGGCCGGGTTCCGCCCGCAGATAGCCGAGGAGTTCGGGGCCCGCGTGTCCGAGGCTGCCGTCCGGAAAGAGGTCGTCGGGGATGTCGGTGCGCGGACGCAGGTGACTGTGCTGGTACTGGAGCACCTCGTAGCCGGGCAGTCCGGCCGCGGCGGCGAGCGCGCGAGCCCGCTCCACGCGCCACATGGCCTGGTTGCTCACCCCGAGCAGACCGACCGTGCCCTCGGCGACGAGCTCCCCGAACGCCTCGACGGTCTCGCGCTGCGGGACGGTGTGGTCGTCGATGTGCGCGTAGAGCAGGTCCAGCTTGTCGACGCCGAGCCGCTCCCGGCTGCGTTCGGCGGACTCGCGGATCACCTTCGCCGAGAGGCCCTCCGGGTTGTCGGTGTAGCTGGTGCCCGGGGCGAGGGGGCGGGCGCCGAGCTTGGTCGCGACGACGATCTCGTCTCCGACGCCCCGGCTGCGCCGCCACCGGCCGAGCAGTTCCTCGCTCTGGCCGCCCTGGCCGCCGTCCACCCAGAAGGCGTAGTTGTCGGACGTGTCGACGAAGTTCCCGCCGGCCTCGACATACCGGTCGAGAATCGCGAAGGAGGTCTCCTCGTCCGTCACCGACCCGAACAGCATCGCCCCGAGCGCGAGCACGCTGACCTCGCGGCGGGTGGCCGGGTCGGCGCCCATGGTGCGGTACCTCATGGTGGATCCCTCCCGTACGGCCGAAGTCGGTCCGTCCGCTCCGGCTCGAAGGGGAGTCTTCAACTTGAAGTGCGCTTCAACGCAAGGGATTTAGGGTGGGCGGCAGAGAAGCGATGCATCGGTACACCTGGCGAGGACGGGCGCCCCCGGCCGAGCCGCGCCACTGCGGGGCCGGCGTGCCGCAGTCGTGCGGGGAACATGATGGGCTGATGGACTGGGGCGTGTTCGCAGCCGCCCGACTCGTCCCGTGTCACACATCGTCGGTCACCCCGGTCAGTAGTGGCGTATCCACCACACCGCAAGGAGATCACCGTGGAATCGCGTCTCAACTTCTTCGCCCACCCTCTCGCGGGGAAGGTGCTGAAGCACATCAACTCCGCCAACAAGGTGGTTTCGGACTCGACGCTGCCGGCCGCCACACAGGAGCTGGTGAAGCTCCGCGCCAGCCAGATCAACGGCTGCGGCTTCTGCACCGACATGCACACCAAGGACGCCGAGCACGCCGGGGAGACCGCGCAGCGCCTCCATCTGGTCGCGGCCTGGCGGGAGGCGAAGGTCTTCACCGATGCCGAGCGCGCCGCCCTGGAGTTGACGGAGCAGGGCACGCGCATCGCCGACGCGGCCGGTGGGGTGCCGGACGAGACGTGGGAGAACGCCGCCAAGCACTTCGACGAGGACCAGCTCGCCGCGCTGGTCTCCCTCATCGCCCTCATCAACGCCTACAACCGGGTGAACGTCATCGTCCAGCAGCCGGCCGGCGACTACCAGCCCGGCCAGTTCGGCTGACACCCCCTGAACGACCCGGCCCACCCGGTCCGTCACCACGCCCCGAGACGCTCGGGTACGCACCGAGAGCCCGGAAAATGATCGAGGGCCTTGCCTCACCGAAGTGAAACAAGACCCTGACCTGCGACTATGGAGCGGACTCCAGTCGGGACGACAGGATTTGAACCTGCGACCCCTTGACCCCCAGTCAAGTGCGCTACCAAGCTGCGCCACGTCCCGGTGCGCTTCGCACGGCGTGCCGTGTGATCGCGCGAACAGCACTTTACCCCACGCCGGGCGCCGGGCCGAAGCGGGCCCGGGCGCGGGACAATCGCGGTATGGACCGTTTGGGCAGCACAGGAGGTACGCGCGGCGGCCGGTCCGTCGGCGCCCGGGACCGGGACGGCGAAGGGCGGGCGCGCAACGCCAGGCCGCGGGACGGGCTCGGCCGGCCCCTGCCGTACGGCACCGCCGGGGTGGAGCGGCAGCCCGAGGGCGTCGTCCGCACGCCGCAGGAAAGCATCGCCGAGGCGCAGGCCCTGCTGGACGCCGGGAAGCCGTTTCACGCGCACGAGGTCTTCGAGGACGCCTGGAAGTCGGGCCCCGAGTCGGAACGCGCCCTGTGGCGCGGGCTCGCCCAGCTCGCGGTGGGTCTGACACACGCGGCCCGGGGGAACCGCACGGGCGGGGCGCGGCTGCTGCGGCGCGGCGCCGGGGCCGTCGAGGAATGGGCGGCGGGCGCGGGGCAGGCGCGGCCCTACGGGATGGACCTCGCCGAACTGGCCGGGTGGGCGCGCGCACTGGCGGACACGGTGCAGCGGACGGACACGGCGGTGGACGCGCGGGCCCGGGCGCCGCGGCTGCGCTGACACCCGCCACGGTCACTGTCAGTGGCGTACGGCAGACTCGAGGCGTGCGAGAGATTCATGTCATCGGTATCGGCGCGGGCGACCCCGACCAGCTCACCTTGCAGGCGGTCAGGGCGCTGCGGAGTACGGACGTGTTCTTCGTCCTGGACAAGGGCGAGGTGAAGAGCGACCTGACGCGGTTGCGCCACGACATGCTGGCCACGCACATACCGCAGGGCGGCTACCGGGTGGTCGAGGCCCGGGACCCGGAGCGGGACCGCCGGGCCGGCGGCGCGGCCTACTCCCCGGCCGTCGGCGACTGGCGCAGCGCCCGCGCCGACATCTACGAGCGGCTGATCACCGAGGAGCTCGGTGCGCAGGAGAGCGGCGCGTTCCTGGTGTGGGGCGATCCGGCGCTGTACGACAGCACGCTGGGCATCCTGGAGGAGGTGCTGGCCCGGGGCACGGTGGACTTCACCTACGACGTCGTGCCCGGCATCAGCAGTGTCTCGGCGCTCGTCGCCCGGCATCGGACGGGACTGAACCGGGTGGCCCGGCCCGTGCAGATCACCACCGGCCGCCGGCTCGCCGAGGGCTTCCCGGAGGGGGTGGACGACGTGGTGGTGATGCTGGACGCCCATCAGACGTTCCGCCGGTACGCCGACGACGATGTCGACATCTACTGGGGCGCCTACATAGGCACCCCGGACGAGATCCTCGTCTCCGGCCCGATCGCCGAGGCCGGCCCGCGCATCGAGCGGCTGCGGGCCGAGGCGCGCGAACGCAAGGGCTGGATCATGGACACCTATCTACTGCGCCGTAACCCGGACCGGGGGTAGCCCCGAGCGGCCCGTCCTACGTGCGCGGACGGCGTGCCGGTGTGATCGTGACCTCGTGACCGTCACCGAGGAAGGCGCTCCGGCCGCCGCCCAGCCGCCCGTTCTGGACACGCGCACGCGCGCCGGCTCTTCGCGGCCTCCGACACCCGGCTCGACGTCGCAGGCGCCTGGACGGTGATGCAGGTCGAGCTGTTCACGCGGCTGGTCGGCCACGCCGGCCTCGGCCTGATCGCGGCCCGCCGCCATATGCCGCCGGAGGTGCTGCTGCCGGTGTTCGACCGCATGGTCGACGAGGGATACCTGAGCCGCCACGGCTCCCTCCTCTCCCACACGGAGGCGGGCGCACGCGAGGCCCGGACCATCGGCGAGGCGTCGGGCACCTGGCTGGAGGAGCGG
Organism: Streptomyces sp. NPDC031474; assembly: GCF_055581185.1. Lineage (NCBI taxonomy): Bacteria > Bacillati > Actinomycetota > Actinomycetes > Kitasatosporales > Streptomycetaceae > Streptomyces > Streptomyces sp. NPDC031474. The sequence continues at coordinate 437,148 of NZ_JBVIJX010000010.1, read as the reverse complement.
GTGACGCGGGACCTCGGCCGCCCGGCGGGCGGCGACCTGCGGGCAGCGGTGGACGCCATCTCCAAGCGACTCCTGGTCGAGGACCTGGGCGACGGCTTCTCCCCGCGCCGCCCACAGCCGGAACAGGCGGTCCTCGCGCCCTGAGGGCCGCGAGCCGGCCCGCCCGCCGGCGGCGTCACCGCAGGATGAGGCCCAGCTCGTCCAGGACGGCGTCCACGTCCGGGACGGCCGTCACACCCGTCGGCAGAGGTGGCCGTCGTACGACCACGACGGGGAGCCCCAGCTCCCGTGCCGCCGTGAGTTTCGCGGCCGTCGCCGTTCCGCCGCTGTCCTTGGTCACCACCACGTCGATCCGGCGGTCCCGCAGCAGCGTCAGCTCGTCGGCGACGGTGAACGGGCCGCGCGCCAGGACCAGTTCGACGTCGGGCGGCATCGGGGGCGCGGGCGGTTCCACGGACCGTACGACGAAGTGCGGGCCGTCGAGGTGGGCGAAGGCCGCGAGGCCGAGCCGGCCCGTCGTCAGCAGGACCCGCCGGCCCAGGCCCGGCAGCAGCTCGGCCGCCGCCTCCAGCGACGCCACCTCGTGCCAGCGGTCGCCGGCCCCCGCCCGCCAGCCCGGGCGGCGCAGTACCACCAGCGGCAGGCCGGTCGCCACCGTGGCGCTCGCCGCGTTCTCGGTGATGCCGGTGGCGAAGGGATGCGTGGCGTCGACGACGGCGTCCGCCCGCTGCTCACGCAGCCAGTCGGCGAGCCCCTGCGCCCCGCCGAACCCGCCGATCCGTACGTCCCCGTCGAGCGCCCCCGGCCGGGACACCCGGCCCGCCAGCGACGAGGTCACCCGGACTCCGCGGCGAGCCGCCAGAGCGGCGGCGAGCTCCCGTGCCTCGGTGGTGCCGCCCAGCACCAGGACGTGCCGGCTCATGCCGCCCCCTGCACGACGACCCGGCCCCCCGCACTCACCGCAAGCCCCCGCCCGCCACGACGGTGCCCGCCCACCCGCGGATCGGGGCCGCCGGGTTCGACGCCGTTTCGCGCGCCGCCGCGCACCTGAGGGCCGCGCCGCGCGGACCGCGGACCGGCCGGAACCGACCAGGCTGCCGGCCCCCGGCGCGGGAGACCCCGCGCGCCGCGGCGACGTCGTTCCACCGCACCCGCCGTGCAGCAGCAGCCATCTCTCCCCGCCCCGATCGATGTCTCACCCGCGGCTCCGCCGCCGCCCGCCGGTCAGTCTAGGCAGCCCCCGCGAGGCCCCCGCCTGCTCGGGCCGCTGCTGCCCCGCCCACTGGATCGATACCGGGAGCGCTTTTGCATGTTCTATGTCATAGCGCATAATCAGTGCCATGAGTCCACGCAGGAGTGACAGTCGTGAGCGGATGGTCACGAGTGCCGTCGCCCTGCTCGGGGAGCACGGGGCCGGCGGCGTGAGCATCGATCGGGTGCTCGCCCACAGCGGCGCCCCGCGCGGCTCGGTGTACCACCACTTTCCCGGCGGCCGGGCCCAGCTGATCGACGAGGCCGTGGTGTTCGCCGGGGACGTCATGGCCGACCTGATCGACGCCGCGATGGACGACCCCGATCCTCTGCGGGCCGTCGACGGGTTCCTCGCTTTGTGGCGGGAGCGTCTCCTGCGCAGCGACTTCCGCCTCGGCTGTCCGGTCGTGGCGGTCGCCGTGGAGAGCGACGACCGTTCGCCGGAGCGCGCCCGCTCGGCAGCGGCGGTCTTCGCCCGCTGGCAGACGGCCCTGGCCGCGGTGCTGCTGCGCCACGGCCTGCCCGAGGAGCGCGCGCGACGGCTGGCCGCGTTCGTCGTGGCCGCCGTCGAGGGAGCCGTGGTCATGTGCCGGGCCGAGCGGAGCACCGCCCCTTTCGACGCGACGGCGGCGGAGCTCCGCGGCCTGCTGGAGCACACCCTTCGCGCCGACCGGCAGTCCTGACTGCGTCCCGCCTCCCGCCTCCCTCTTCCCGTGCCCTGTACGCATGCATGCCCTGTCCCCCTGTGCGCCCCGCTGTGAAGCCCCGTGTGCCCCGCTGTGAAGGAGTCGCCATGCCCACGCTGGACCGCCAGGACACCGTCTTCGTCCTCGATCTCGGCGACGGCGAGAACCGGTTCCACCCCGACTGGATCACGGAAGTGGGCAGCGCGCTGGACGAGGTGGAGAAGGCGGACGGGCCGCGCGCGCTGGTGACCGCCGCCACGGGGAAGTTCTACTCCAACGGCCTCGATCTGGACTGGGTGTTCGCCCACTCCGACCGGCATGTGGACTACGTCGTCTCGGTCCACGAGCTCCTCGCCCGGCTGCTGACCCTGCCCGTGGTGACCGTGGCCGCGCTGCAGGGGCACACCTTCGCCGCGGGCGCCATGTTCTCGCTGGCCCACGACCTTCGGGTGATGCGCGCCGACCGCGGCTTCTGGTGCCTGCCCGAGGCCGACCTCGACATCCCCTTCACCCCCGGCATGTCCGCCCTCATCCAGGCCAGACTCACCCCGAGGTCCGCCCACGAGGCCATGGTCACGGCCCGCCGCTACGGCGGCCAGGACGCGCTGGTCGCCGGGATCGTCGACCACGCGGTCGACGAGGACGCCGTACGCGCCACCGCCGTCGACATCGCGGCGGCGCAGGCCGGCAAGGCGGGCGACACACTGGCCACCATCAAGTCCCGCCTGTACAAGCCCGTCCTGGCCGCACTGCGGGACACGGACAACCCACTGGGCAGCTGAACTCCCGTGCCCGGCAAGCCCCTTCTGCAACCCGAGGAACCACCTTGACCACCACCGAACACACCGAACACACCGACCGCGCCGACCGCACCCCGCGCGCCGACCTCGCCGCCCTGTCCGGTCTCGATCTCATACGTCTCGTCCAGGCCGGGAGCCTGAGCGACGTGCCGTCCATCGGGCGGCTGATCGGCATGCGGTTCGACGACGTGGAGCACGGGCGGGTCGTGGTCTCGCTGGACACCCGGCCGGACTTCGCCAACCCTCTCGGCACCGTGCACGGCGGCGTCACAGCGACCCTGCTCGACTCGGCGCTGGGCTGCGCGATCCACACCACCCTCCCGCCAGGCACGGGCTACACCACCCTGGAACTGAAGGTGAACTACATCCGGGCCGCCCGCACCGACGGGCAGACCCTCACCGCCGAGGGCAACGTGATCCACGTGGGCCGCCGCACGGCCACCGCCGACGGCAGGGTCCTCGACGAGCAGGGCCGGCTGATGGCGCATGCGACGACCACCTGCATGATCCTGCCGGCGGACGGCTGACACGGCTGACACCGGCGTTGTCGTCCCCGTACGGACGTGGTGCGTGCCGCGCTCCTACCGAAGGAGCAGTTGGAGGCCGCCCACCACCGTCGCCGCGATGACCAGTTGCTCGAACAGCCGCTGGTTGATGCGGTGCACCGCCCACTTGCCGAGCAGGGCGCCGGGGACGACGAACGCGACGAGGGCGGCGTCCAGGAGCAGCGAGTGGCCGTCGATGAGGCCGAGGCCCGCGCTGAAGGGCACCTTCGAGACGTTGACGATCAGGAAGAAGAACGCGGAGGTGCCGAGGAAGCCGAGTTTGCGGAATCCGGCCGAGAGCAGGTACATCGACATCACCGGACCGCCCGCGTTGGCCACCATCGTGGTGAAGCCGCCGAGGACGCCGTAGGAGCGGGCCTTGATCCGGCCGGCCCGGGTGACCACCGCGTCGGGTTGGTCCGTGGCGTCGGCCGTGCGGCGCCGCCACAGGGTGACGCCCGCCATCAGCAGCAGGATCGCGCCGATCGACGTCCGGACGATCCCGTCGTCGGCCCACACCAGGAAGAGCGTGCCGAACACCACGCCGGCCGCGACGGCCGGGAACAGCCGCCACAGCGTGGGCCAGTGGGCGTGGCGCCGGTAGGTGAGGACGGCCAGTACGTCGCCGGCGATCAGGATCGGCAGCAGGACGCCGGTGGAGGCCTTGGCGGGCAGGATCGCCGCGAAGATCGCGAGGCTGACCGTGTTGGCCCCGCTGACGGCCGTCTTGGAGAAGCCGACCAGCAGGGCCGCGACGGCCAGCGCGACGAATTCCCAGCCGGTGATGTGCCACAACGTCATCGTGTTCATGCGGGGACCGATGCTACGCACATCTAACGGATCGCCGTAGGGCCGTCTCGTCAGGTGGCCGAAGCCCCTGGGAGGATCGGCGGATCCTGTCCTCGAAGGCCTTCGCCGACGCAGTTGGAGGAGCGATGACCGAACACGTCCTCACCGGGACCCGCGGCGCGGTCGCCGTGCGCGAGTGGCCGCATCCGCGCCCCCGCTTCCTCGCCGTGGTGGTGCACGGCTACGGCGAGCACGCCGGCCGGTACGCGGAACTCGCCGAGGTCCTGAACGGGCAGGGCGCCGCCGTGTTCGCCCCCGACCACATGGGGCACGGCAGGTCGGCGGGCGAGCGGGTGGTGATCGAGAACTTCGAGGACGTCGTCACCGATGTGCACGCGGTGGCGGAACTCGCCCGGGCCGCGCACCCGGACGTCCCGCTGATCGTGATCGGCCACTCCATGGGCGGACTGATCGCGGCCAGATACGCCCAGCGGCACGGCGACGCCCTCGCCGCGCTGGTGCTGTCCGGCCCGGTGATCGGCGCCTGGGAGCTGCCGGGGCGGCTGCTGGCGCAGGAGGAGATCCCCGACGTCCCCGTCAACCCCGCCGCGCTCTCCCGCGACCCGGCGGTCGGCGCGGCGTACGCGGCGGATCCGCTGGTCTGGCACGGGCCGATGAAACGCCCGACGCTGGAGGCGTTCGTACGGACCCTGGAGACCGTCGACAAGGACGGCGACGTCGGCCCGCTGCCCCTGCTGTGGCTGCACGGCGACGACGACCGGCTGGTCCCGCTGCCCGGCAGCCGGGCCGGCGTGGAGCGGCTGAGCGGCGCCCCGGTCGAGCGGATCTACGCCGGGGCCCGGCACGAGGTCTTCAACGAGACGAACAGGACGGAGGTCTTCGCGGACGTCACAGGCTTCCTCGACGGCGTTCTCGCTCCCTGAGACGGCACGGGATTCCGGTGCGGGCGGCGGCCCGGAACCGGTCCGTTTGCGCCGGTTCGCCCTGGGCACCCGCGCCCCCATGGAGTGGTTGCGCGCTGCCGCCTGCGTGGGCGAGGACCCCGAACTGTTCTTCCCCGTGGGCACGAGAGGACCGGCCCTGCGGGACACCGCGGCGGCCAAACGCGTCTGCGTGCGCTGCCCCGTGAGCACCGAATGTCTGTCCTACGCGCTCGTCAGCGGACAGACCTCGGGCGTGTGGGGCGGCACCGGTGAGGAGGAACGCGCGGAACTGCTCCGGACCGCCCGACAGGACGCGACGAGGAGGAGCACCGTATGACTGTCGTGAAGAGCCCGCTGGCCGAACCGGACCGCCAGGTCACCTTCGACGCGCTGCAGGGCACCCTCGTGGATCTGCTCGGCCTCTCCCTGGTGGGCAAGCAGGCCCACTGGAACATCGTGGGCCCCCGGTTCCGTTCGATCCACCTCCAGCTCGACGAGGTGGTCGCGACGGCCCGTTCGTACGCCGACACGGTCGCGGAACGCGCGGCGGCGCTGGGCCTGCCGCCCGACGGCCGCCCGGAGACCATCGCCTCGGCGTTCACGCTGCCCTCGCCGAAGGACGGCTGGCTGCGCGACGAGGACGTCGTCCAGGTGATCGCGGAGGCCCTGGGGGCCGCCGTCGTCCGGCTGCGCGAGCGGATCGCGGCGACCGACAAGCCGGATCCCGTCACCCAGGACCTGCTGATCGGCATCACCGCCGAGCTGGAGAAGCAGCGGTGGATGTTCGAGGCGGAGAACTGGCCGCGCGAGAAGTGAACCGCACGGCGACATGACCCACCTGGAGAAATGACCCGTCCGGAGACCGGAGAAGGGCCTGCCATGACCGACGCCCTCGAACTCGACGCGCTGTGGGAGGACTTCCACCGCGCAGTGAACATGACCTCGCAGGAGCTGGCCGCCTGGCTGCGGGTGCGCGACGCCGACGAGAACGCGGAACCGCTGCCCGAGGAGGCGGGCACCCCCACCGGGCAGCATGTGCTGGCGATCCTTCAAAAGCGCCGCACCGACCTGACCGACGACGACGTCCGGGTGATGTACCGGGTGGTCGACACCGTCGCCGCGCAGACGGACGTGGAGAACGAGCCCGAGGCCGAGGAGACGCGCCGCCGCCACCGTCTGATGACGATCGGCCACGACCCGCTCCGGCCGTAGCTCCCCGCGCGGCCCGCGCGCGGCCCGGCCGGTCTGCTCAGCCGGCGAGCCGGGACAGGGCCGCCGACACCAGGGTGCGCACGCCCGGCACCAGCACCGACAGGTCGGGGGCGAACAGCGGGCTGTGGTTTCCCGGCACGCCCTCGAACTTCTCCCGCAGCTCCTGCCCCGGCGCCGCCTCCCACACGGCGGCCGGGGTCGAGGTCACGTACCAGTAGTCGTACGGCACGCCCGGCGGGGCGAGGAGGGAGAAGTCCTCGCTGCCCATCGCCTGGCCGAAGTCGAACACCGTGTGGTCGCCGAAGAGTTCGCGGTGCACGGCGGCGATCTCCCCGTCCAGGGCAGGGTCGTTGACGGTGTTCGGGTAGCCGGGGTGGACGGTGACCTCGGGCGGAACCGGGCATCCCGCGGCGGCGCACTCCCCCTCGACGATCCGCCGGATCGCGGTGAGGACGCGCTCGCGCACCCGGGTGTCCTGGGTGCGCACGTTCAGTGCGAGCCGGGCCTCGGCGGGGATGATGTTGGGCTTCGTACCGGCATGGAAGCGACCCACCGTCAGCACCGCCGACTCGCTCGCCGCGACCTCGCGCGCGACGACGGTCTGCAGCCTGGTCACGATGTACGCGGCCGTCACCACCGGGTCGACGGTCGACTCGGGCCGTGAACCGTGGCCGCCCACGCCGTGCACGACGACGTCGACGTCGTCCGACGCCGACAGGGTCAGGCCGGGGGTGTGCGGGTAGAACCCGGCGAGCCCGGGCGCGGCGTGCTGGCCGAACAGCACATCGGGGCGCGGGAAGCGGACGTGGACGCCGTCCGCGACCATCGCCGCCGCGCCGCCCTCGGCCTCCTCGGCGGGCTGCCCCACCACGACGAGCGTCCCCGACCAGGTCTCGCGGGCCGCGGCGAGCACCTCGGCGGCGGCCGCCAGCCAGGTGACGTGCAGGTCGTGCCCGCAGGCGTGCATCAGCCCGTCGACGGTGGAGGCGTACGCCAGGCCGGTCGCCTCCCGCACGGGCAGCGCGTCCATGTCCCCGCGCAGCCACACCACCGGCCCGTCGCCGTTGGCGAGCACCCCCACCACGCCGGTGCGGGCCACCCCTTCCGTCACCTCGTACCCCGCCCTGCGCAGCCGCTGCGCGAGCTTCGCGGCGGTGCGGTGTTCCTGGAAGGACAGCTCGGGGTGCCGGTGCAGGTCGGTGTAGAAGTCCTCAAGGTCCCCGGGTTTGAGCCCGGAGGTGATCTCCCGGGTCAGGCGGGCGACATCGGCCGGTGCGCTCATTCCGCTTCCCTCTCCTCTACTCCCCGCAGCGTAGGGCGTGTTTCGAAAGTCCCGTCTGCCCGGCGGCGCCTGGCACGCACGCTCGCCGCGTTGTCGGGATCACCCCGATACAACCAGTATCGGGGCGACCCTCCGCCTTGCGATCGCACGCACCATGCGCCGCCGGGCCTGCCCTTCGGGCAGACGACGCTACTTTCGAAACACGCCCTAGGCCGAACGGTTGAGGAACGGGGGCGGCGACCCCGGGTGTTCTGGCCGTTCGGCCGAGGCGGGGGCGGGGCCGGGCGGGCGAGGCTGGGGGCACTTCCTCCACCCGCCTTCGCCTCAAAGGGGTATGCGATGCAGCACAGCAAGTTCGTCGTCGGTGTGATCGGAGGCGCCGCCGCCGTGGTGGCCCTCGGCGGTCTCGGCACCCATCTGCTCTCGGGCACCGAGTCGACCACCGGTCTCGACTCCACCAACACGGTCATGGTCGGCGGTCACAAGGCGCTGGCCTCGAACATCGTCAAGGGGCGCATCGAGGGCAAGTACCACCCGCTGCCGTGGGTCGGGAAGAAGGTCTCCGTGACCTGCCCGAGCGGTCTGAAGGCCGTGGCCGGCGCCACCGTCACCTGCGTCGGCGAGGTGAGCGGCGGCAAGAGCGTCGACATCCCGGTCAGTGTGGTGAAGGCCTCCGCCGGATCGGTCACCTGGAAGTTCGAGCGCTGAGAGAGGGCGACGGGACATCATGAACACGGTTCTGGCCGCCTCCGGCCTCGTGAAGAAGTACGGCTCCACCACGGCCCTGGCCGGGGTGGACGTCGAGGTCGGCGAGCGCGACTCGCTGGCGATCATGGGCCCGTCGGGCTCGGGCAAGTCCACCCTGCTGCACACCCTCGCGGGCATCGTCCGTCCCGACGGCGGTCAGGTCCTGCTGCGCGGCGACCGCATCGACGACCTCGGCGAGAACCGGCTCAGCGCACTGCGCCGCAAGCGGTTCGGGTTCGTCTTCCAGTTCGGCCAGTTGCTGCCGGAGCTGCCCGCCGAGGAGAACGTGGCCCTGCCGCTGATGCTGGAGGGCGTGCCGCGCCGGCAGGCCGTCGAGCGCGCTCGCCGCTGGTTCGCGCCGCTGGGTCTGGACGGGCTGGAGCGGCGTCGGCCCGGGCAGCTGTCGGGCGGTCAGGCCCAGCGGGTCGCCATCGCCCGCGCGCTGGCCGTCGAGCCGGACGTGGTCTTCGCGGACGAGCCGACCGGCGCCCTGGACCAGCGCACCAGCGAGGAGGTCGTGCGCCTGCTCACCTCCGTCACCCGCGAGCAGGGCGCCGCCCTCGTCATGGTCACGCACGACGCCGACGTCGCCGCCCACTGCGGCCGGATCCTCCAGGTCCGCGACGGCCGGATCAGCGCCTACACCCAGTACACGGTCACCTGACCGGCCGCCCTCCAGGAGAACCGAGACCGTTATGCGCTCCCCCGTCCTGCCCCTGACCTGGCATCTCGCCCGTTCCTCGGGCCGTCGCGGCCTGCAGAGCCGGCTGCTGGCGGCCGGCGCGGCCGCCGTCGGCGCGTTCGTGATGCTGGTGATCGTCGCCGCCTGCCTCGGCTCCGGAACCCGCGCCGACCGCACCGGCTGGCGCAGCCCCGAGCCCGACCGGCACGGCACGGCCGTCCAGGTCCTGGCGACGACGTACGTCCGCCACGAGCCCGTCACCGTCGTCGACCTGGCCCAGCTGCCCGGTCGCGCCCGGACACCCGCGCCGCCGGGCCTGAGCTCCTTCCCCCGGCCGGGCGAGGTCCATCTCTCCCCCGCCCTGGCCCGGCTGCTGCACGAGCTTCCCGCGTCCCAACTCGCCGACCGCTTCCCGAAGCCTGCGTCCTACGGCACGATCGGCGCGGCCGGTCTCGCCTCGCCGGACGAGCTGGTCGCGGTCGTGGGGCGGGCGCCGGCCGACCCGAAGATGTCCGCGCCCGTCGAGGCCGACAACTGGTTCGGCGAGGACCAGAGCGCGCGGGCCGTCGTCTCCGGCTTCTCGGGCACCAAGGCCAGTGTGTTCACGGCCACCGACCAGATGACGGCGCTGCTGGGCGTGGTGCTGCTGGCGATGCCCGTGGTGGTGCTGTCCGCGGCGGCGGGGCGGCTCGGCGCCGCCCGGCGCGAGCAGCAGCTCGCCGCGCTGCGGCTGGCCGGGGCGACCCCGCGTCAGATCCTCGCCATGACCGCGGTGGAGACGACGGCCGTCGGCGCGGCCGGCGCCCTGACCGGAGCGCTCGCCTACGCGGCCCTGCTGCCCGCCCTCGCCGGTATCCCGTACGGCGTCGGCTCCTGGTACCGGGTCGACCTGTGGGTGGGGGCGGCCTGGTTCGCGGGCATCGTCCTCGCGGTCACCGCGCTCATCGCGGTCAGCGCGGTGTCGATGCTGCGTCAGGTGGCCGTGTCGCCGCTGGGGGTCGCCCAGCAGGCGAACCCGCGCCGCACCCGGCTGATCCGGCTGCTGGTGTTCGTGGCGGCGCTGGGCTACATCTGGCAGTCCGCGGGCGGCGGTCAGCTGCGGGGCCGGCAGCTGCTCGTCCTGCTGCTGGTGTTCTACGGCGCGTTCTGGCTGTTCGGCCCGTGGGTCGTGGACCGGCTGGGCCGGCTCGCGGGCCGCTTCGCCCGCCGCCCGGCGACGCTGCTGGCCGCGCGTCGGCTCAGCGACGATCCGCGCGGCGCCTGGCGCACCGTCAGCGGTCTGGTGCTGGCCGGGTTCGCGGCCGGGTTCTTCTCCGTGAGCATGCTGGGCGCCGACTCCTCGCAGTACCGCGGCCAGGTCGCCGTCGTCACCACGACCACCGCCGAGGCCCGGCACGCCGCTGTCGAGGCTCGTACGCTCCTCGGCCGCGCCGGTGTCACCGCGACCGTCGCCGTCGGCCGGGAGGACGACTACGACAGCCTGCTCGCCGGCGGCCCGGGCGTCGTCGTCCATGTGTCCGCAGGCGGCCCGGCGGCGATCGACACCGCGGTCACCGCCCTCGCCTCCGTCGCCCGGGACGGGCTGCCGTACGGCCAGGACTACACGTACGTGGGCGACCGGGTCCTCACCTCCCGTCTCGCCGACGTCAGCACCGCCACCCTGGCCCTGGGCTTCCTCGTCGCGACCGCCTCAGCGGGGCTGACCGCGGCGGCGGACGTCCTCGACCGGCGCCGGGTGTACGCACTGCTGCGGCTGGCGGGCACCCCGCTGAAGGTGCTGGACCGGGCCCGCGTCAGGGAGGCGGTGCTGCCCCTGGTGGTCCTGGCCGGCGGCACCACCGCCATGGGCGTGTACGGCTCCTACCAGCTCAACAAGGCGGCCGGGGCCACGGTCAACACCTCCGGCGCGCTGGAGCTGCTCGCCTGTGTCGTGCTCGGCGCGCTCGCCATGTTCGCGGCGATCGCGGGCAGCCGCCCGCTGCTGCGCCGGGTGACGGCCGATCCCGCGCAGTCCGTCGACTGAGGCATGATCGAGCCATGACCGACCCCGCCCCGAACCCGTCGGGCCCCGCCGCCCCCATCCGGGTCCTGCTCGCCGACGACCAGGAGATGGTCCGCACCGGCTTCCGGTTCTTCCTGGACGCGCAGCCGGACATCACCGTGGTCGCCGAGGCCGCCGACGGCGAGGAGGCGGTGGCGCTGGCCCGCCGGGTGCGGCCCGACGTGTGCCTGCTGGACATCCGGATGCCGAAGCTGGACGGCCTGGCGGCCACCCGGCTGCTGGCCGGACCGGACGTCGCGGACCCGCTGCGGGTGGTCGTCGTCACCACCTTCGACCTGGACGAGTACGTGTACGGGGCGTTGCGCGGCGGCGCCTGCGGCTTCCTGCTGAAGGACTCCGGGCCGACCCTCCTCGCGGAGGCGGTCCGGGCGGCCGCGGCGGGCGACTCCCTGGTCTCCCCGTCGGTCACCGTCCGTCTGCTGCAGCACCTCACCGCCCCGCGGACCCCCGCCGCCCCGAGTCCGGCCGCGCTGCCGGCGACCCTGGCCGAGCCGCTCACCGACCGCGAGCTGGACGTCGTACGTCTCGTCGCCCTGGGCCGGACGAACGCGGAGCTCGCCGCCGAACTGTATGTCTCCCTGTCGACGGTGAAGACGCATCTGTCCAGCGTCCAGCTCAAGCTGGGCGCCCGGAACCGTGTCGAGATCGCGGCCTGGGCCTGGCAGCACGGGTACGGGCAGCCCCGCGCCTGAGCGCGGCCGGCGTCGGGCTCGGACTCAGAGGTCCAGAACGCGGGCGATGGTGCGTAGCACCCCGTTGTCGTTGTTGGAGGGCGCGAGGTGGCGGGCCCGGCGGACGACCTCCGGGTGGGCGCCCGCCATGGCGAACGACCAGTGGGCGGCGTCCAGCATCTCCAGGTCGTTGAGGTAGTCGCCGAACACCATGGTCTGCGCGGGGGTGATGCCCAGCTCGCGCTGGAGCCGGCGCAGCGCGGCGCCCTTGTTGGCGGTGCGGTTCATGACGTCGACCCAGTGTTCGCCGGAGACGACGACCTGGTGGGTGTCCGCGAAGGGCGCGAGCGCCGGGGCGGTGCTCTCCTCGACGGACCCGAAGTCGAACAGGGCGACCTTGAGGATGTCGTCGTCGACGGCGGTGACGTCCTCGACGACCCGGTGGCGTACGTAGTACCGGGCGACCTCGGCCAGGAAGGGCTCGTCGGCCCGCTCGATGTAGGCGGACCGCTTGCCGCACACCACGGCGCCCATGTCGACGCCGCCGGCCGCGAGCCCCCGCACGGCCTCGATCACCCGCGCGACCGCGCCGGGGTCCAGCGGGTCGGAGCTCAGCTCCGCGCCGTCGCGCACCACGTAGGTGCCGTTCTCGGCGATGAACACCATCCCGTCGGCGACCTGCGCGAACTCGGCGGCCAGCGTGGCGTACTGGCGTCCGCTCGCCGGGCTGAACAGCACCCCGCGCTCCCGCAGTCGCGCCAGCGTGTCCCACAGGCCCTCGGGCACTTTCTTGTCGTCGTCGAGCAGTGTGCCGTCCATGTCGGTGACGACGAGTCGTATGTCGGCGGGGCCGGCCGACGGCTCGGGAGCGGGCGGACGGGTGGCGTGCGAGTAGGGCATGTCCTGCTTCCTGTACGGGATCACCGGATTTTCACCCTACCGGGGACAACGGTGATCATCCGGCGGCACAATGGCGGGCACGGGCCCGGGACACGGGCGGGATGCGGGAAGGGGCGGTCACGTGAGCGGGCCGACACGACTGGACACGAGCGTGGCGCACAACGCGCGGGTGTGGAACTACTGGATCGGCGGCAAGGACAACTACCAGGTCGACCAGCGGGTCGGCGAGCACGTCGCCGGGATGTTCCCGCTGATCCGGGAGGTCGCCCGCGCGGACCGCTGGTTCCTGGGGCAGGCGGTGCGGTTCCTGGCGGAGGAGCGCGGGATCCGGCAGTTCCTCGACATCGGCACGGGGCTGCCGACCGCCGACAACACCCACGAGATCGCGCAGCGCATCGCGCCCGAGTCGCGGATCGTGTACGTCGACAACGACCCCATCGTGCTGGCGCACGCCCGCACGCTGCTGACCGGCACCGCCGAGGGCGTCACCGACTACATCGACGCCGATGTGCACGACCCGGCCGCGATCCTTCAACGGGCGGCGGGCACCCTGGACTTCACGCGTCCGGTCGCGGTGATGATGCTGGGCATCCTGAACTTCGTCCTCGATGTGGAGGCGGCCCGGGAGATCGCGCGGAAGGTCATGGCCGACCTTCCCTCCGGCAGTTTCCTGGTCCTGACGCACCCCACCCACGACAGCGCGGTGGGCGGTGAGGGCCAGATCCCGGCGATGAAGTTCTGGAACGAGAACGCCAAGCCGCCGATCACCGCCCGCAGCGGCGAAGAGATCGCCGGGTTCTTCGACGGCCTGGAGCTGCTGGAGCCGGGTCTGGTGTCGTGCTCGCGCTGGCGCGGCGAGGCCGACTCCCTCGCCGTGGTGCCGCAGTACGGCGCGGTGGCCGTGAAACCCTGACGGCCGCACGGCACGCGGCGGACGTACCGGCCGTGTCGGCCGTGTGGGCCGTGCCGGACGCATCGATCGTGGAGGACGTATGACCACCCTTGCCGATCCCGTCCCCGGCGGACGCCCGGGAGACGTCGAGCGGGCGAGCGCGCTCGGCGGCGAACTGTCCGGCGCGGGCGTGCAGGGAGTCGTCCTGGCCTATGTCGACACGGCGGGCGTCGCCCGGGTGAAGACGATCCCGACGGCCCGGCTGGCCTCGGCGGCGGCCTGGGGCGTCGGGATGTCCCCGGTGTTCGACACGTTCCTGGCGAACGACCACATCGTCGCCACCGACGTGCTGGGCTCCCCGGACGGCGATCTGCGCCTGTACCCGGACCTCGACGGGCTCGTGGTGCTGGCGGGGCAGCCCGGCTGGGCGTGGGCGCCGGTCGACCGCGTCACGCAGGACGGCGAGCGGCACCCGGGCTGCTCGCGCACCTTCCTGCGCCGCGTCGTCGCGGACGCGGCCCGCGCCCACGGTCTGGCCTTCAAGGCGGCCGTCGAGATCGAGTGGGCGGTCGGCCTGGACTCGGCGCCCGCCGGGGAGTTCGTCCCGGCGACGTCCGGGCCCGCGTACGGCGCGACCCGGCAGGTCGAGCTGAGCGCGTACACCGCCGATCTGCTGGCCGCGTGCGCGGCGCAGGGCGTGGACGTCGACCAGGTGCATCCCGAGTACGCGCCCGGCCAGTTCGAGATCTCCGTCGGCGCCCTGGACCCGGTGGCGGCGGCCGACCGCAGCGTCCTCGTCCGCCAGACGATCCGCGCGGTGGCGCAGCGGCACGGCCTGCGGGTCTCCTTCTCCCCTGCGGTCCTCGCGCAGGGCGTCGGCAACGGCGGGCACGTCCACCTGTCGGCCTGGCGCGACGGCACGAACCTGCACGCGGGCGGCGACCGGCGGTACGGCATGACGGCCGACGCGGAGGCGTTCGCGGCCGGCGTGCTGGCCCGCCTCCCGGCCCTCACCGCGGTGACCGCGCCGAGCCCGGCGAGCTATCTGCGCCTCAAACCCTCCCAGTGGGCCGGGGTGTTCACCGCCTGGGGTCTGGAGACCCGCGAGTGCGCGGTGCGTGTGGTGCGGGGCACGGCGGGGCGGCGCGCGGAGCAGGCGAACCTGGAGGTCAAGCCGGTCGACCTGGCCGCCAACCCGTATCTCGCCCTGGGCGCTGTGATCGCCGCCGGACTGGACGGGCTCACGTCGGGCGCCGTCCTTCCCGAGGAGACAGCCGGTGATCCGGTGCGGCTCGGCGCGGACGAGGCCGCCGCCCGGGGCGTACGCCGGCTGCCGACCTCGCTCGGCGAGGCGCTCGCCGCGTTCCGCGCGGACGAGGTGCTGCGGGCGGCGCTCGGCCCGGTCCTCGCCGACGCGGTGAGCGCCGTACGGCAGGGCGAGATCGACGCCGTCGACGGGCTCGACGACGAGCGGGTGGCCGCCGCGTACCGCTGGAGATACTGAGATGCCCGGCGGACCGGTCCACGAGGCGCTCGCCGGGCTGGAGTTGGTGGACCACCACTGCCACGGCGTCGTCACCGGCCCCCTGGACCGGCCGGGCTTCGAGGCCCTGCTCACCGAGGGCGCCCCATGGCCCGGCGTCTCGACCTTCGACACCTCGGCGGGTGTGGCCGTACGCCGCCACTGCGCGCCCCTGCTCGGCCTGGAGCGGCACGCACCGGCCGACGTCTATCTGGCCCGCCGCGCCGAACTGGGTCCGCAGGAGGTGAACCGGCGGTTCCTCGCCGCGGCCCGGACCGGCGTGTTCTGCGTCGACACCGGGTTCGCCCCGCACCGCATCACGTCGCCCGCCGAACTGGCCGCGGCCGCCGGCGGGGCGGTCGCCCACGAGGTCGTACGGCTGGAGTCCGTCGCGGAGGCGGTGGCCGCGCGGGGCGTCGAGGCCGGCGGGTACGCCGACGCGTTCCGGGCGGCGGCGCTGGACGCGGTACGGCGGCCGGGGGTGGTCGCGGTGAAGTCGGTGGCCGCGTACCGCACGGGCTTCGACCTCGACCCCGCGCGGCCCTCGGACGCCGACGTCACCCGGGCCGCGCGGCGCTGGCTGGCGCACGGCGGACGGCTGGCCGACCCGGTGCTGGTCCGGCATCTGCTGTGGACCGCCGTCGACCTGGGGCTGCCGCTGCAACTGCACACCGGCTTCGGTGACGACGACATCCGGCTGCACCGGGTGGATCCGACGCGTCTCACGGACTGGCTGCACCTGACGGCGGGCACGATCCCGGTGCTGCTCCTGCACTGCTGGCCCTACCAGCGGCAGGCCGGCTATCTGGCCGCGGTGTTCGAGCAGGTGTACCTGGATGTGGGGCTCACCCTGCACCATGTGGGTCCGCCGCGGGCGCGGGCCATCCTGGAGGAGGCGTTGGAGATCACACCGTTCCGCAAACTGCTGTACAGCTCCGACGCTTATGGTGTGGCGGAGTTCTATGCGCTCGGCGCGCTGGCGTTCCGCCGGGGACTGGGGGATCTGCTCCAGGACCGGGTGGACGCCGACGAGCTGGGCCTGCCCGACGCGCTGCGCCTGGCGCGCTGGGCCGGAGCGGACAATGCCCGCCGGGTCTACCGGCTTCCCGACGGACACTGAAAGTATGATCAAGCAATGTCTGACTTGACCGAAACCACGCCGGGTTGGCTGAGCTCCGACGAGCTCGAGATGGCGCGCGCCCGTATGCCGATCCTGTACGTCGAGGCCGTGCCCGTGCGCGTCGACGAGAGCGGCGAAGTCACCAGCATCGGCCTGCTGCTGCGGATCGGCCCGGACGGCAACGTCAGCCGCACCCTGGTCTCCGGCCGGGTCCTGCACCACGAGCGCGTCCGGGATGCCCTGCTGCGCCACCTGGAGAAGGACCTCGGCCCGGTGGCCCTGCCCCGGGTGCCGACCTCTCTGCAGCCGTTCACGGTGGCCGAGTACTTCCCCACGCAGGGTGTCACCCCGTACCACGACCCCCGTCAGCACGCGGTGTCGCTGGCCTACATCGTGCCGGTGACCGGCGACTGCCGCCCCCGGCAGGACGCCCTGGACCTGGTGTGGTTCGACCCGCAGGAGGCCGCCTCGCCCGCGGTGCAGAGCGAGATGCCGGGCGGGCACGGGTTCCTGCTGCGGCAGGCCCTGGCCCACGTCGGCCTCTCGGCGTCCTGAGCGGCATGGTTCCGGCTCAGCGAGCACTGGTCGGGGCCGCGCGGAGCCGCCCCTGCACCCTGGTGGTGTGCAGGGGCTGCTGCTGCGGTGACGCGGGCAAGCACCCCGGCTTCGACCACGACTGGCAGCTGGAGCGGCTGCGTGCCGCCGCGGCCGCTTCGGGCGGCGGCTTCGCGGTCCGTACGACGGACTGCCTCGGCCCCTGCGACCAGGCCAACGTCATCGTCGTCCAGCCCTCGGCCACCGGCCGCCGGGCCGGCGGCCGGGCCACCTGGGTCGGCTTCGCCATGGACGACGACGGCACGGAGGAGATCCTGGCGTGGGCGGCGGCGGGCGGCCCGGGCGTCGCGCCGCCCCCCGTGGCGCTGGAGCTGCAGTTCATCGATCCGCCGAGGGACGCCCGGGTCCGCAGCCGCCGCTAAGGGCTGTCCCGTAATCCATCGCGCGCCCGCCAGGGATTACGGGACAGCCCTTAGCAACTGCCCGTCAGGCAGGGCGAATTGGGCGCACGGATCTTGATGCCGTACGTTGACCCGATGGGGGCGACGACACAACAGCGGGTCGAGAAACGTTCCGGCGGGGCGGCACGCTCGTCGGTGCTGATGGCGCTGGGCACGGTGGTGTCGAGGGCGACCGGGCTGATCCGGACGGTTCTGCAGGGCGCCGCGCTGGGCACCGGTCTGCTGGCCAGTACGTACAACACGGCGAACACCGTCCCGACCAGCCTGTACACGCTGCTCATCGGCGGCGCGCTGAACGCCGTGCTGGTGCCGCAGCTGGTGCGGGCGAGGGCCACCCACGCGGACGGCGGGCGGGCGTACGAGCAGCGGCTCGTCACCCTGGTCGTGTCCGTCCTCGCCGTGGGGACGGCGCTGGCGGTGTGGGCGGCCCCGCAGATCGTCGCGGTGTACATGCGCGACACCCCGGACCAGCACGAGGCGTACCGGCTCACCGTGGTCTTCGCCCGCTTCCTGCTCCCGCAGATCTTCTTCTACGGCCTGTTCAACATCTACGGCCAAGTCCTCAACGCCCGCGAGCGGTTCGGGGCGATGATGTGGACGCCGGTCCTCAACAACGCCGTCCTGCTGGGCATGTTCGGCGCCTACCTCGGTCTGATGACGGTGCCGCATCGGGTGGCGGACGTCACCGACGCACAGGTCCGGCTGCTGGGCCTCGGGACGACCGCCGGCATCGCGGTGCAGGCGCTCGCGCTGGTCCCGTTCGCGCGGGCCGCCGGGTTCCGCTTCCGGCCGCGGTTCGACTGGCGCGGCTCGGGCCTGGGTTCCGGTGTGCACGCCGCCAAGTGGACGCTGCTGCTCGTGCTGACGAACCTCGTCTCGCTGACGGTGGTCACCAACTACGCCAACGCGGTCGACCAGAAGCTGCCGGACGCCGGCGCGGGCTACTCGGCGTACATGTACGCGCAGACCATCTGGATGCTGCCGCAGTCGGTGGTCACCGTCTCGCTGGTGACGGCGCTGCTGCCGCGCATGAGCCGCGCCGTGGCGGAGGGGAGGGTCGCGGACGTGCGCGCGGATCTCTCGCGCGGGCTGCGGGTGAGCGGGGTCGTGATCGTCCCGGCCGCGTTCCTGTTCCTGGCCCTCGGTCCGCGGATCGCGACCCTGTTGTTCGCGCACGGCGCGGCCGATGCCGCCTCCGCGCAGCCGCTCGGGCACATGCTCCAGGCGTTCGGGCTCGGCCTGATCCCGTTCTCCGCGCAGTACGTCCTCCTGCGCGGCTTCTACGCCTTCGAGGACACCCGCACCCCGTTCTTCATGGCGGTGTGGATCGCCGCGGTGAACATCGCCCTGGCCACCGCCTGCCATCTGCTGCTGCCCGACCGCTGGGCGGTGACCGGCATGGCCGGGGCGTACACCGTGTCGTACGTGGCGGGGCTGGTCCTCACCGCGCGGCTGCTGCGCAGGCGCACGGGCGGCCGGCTGGACGACGGGGCGCTACGCCGCACGTACACCAAGCTGCTGGCCGCGGCGGCCCTCGCCGCCACCGCGGGCTGGGCGGCCGACCGGGTCTGCGCGGCCCGGCTCGGCGACGGAACCCTGCCCACCGCGACCGCCCTCACGGCCGGCGTCCTCACCCTCGGCCTGGTCTACCTCGCCCTGGCGCGGCTGACGAAGGTCGACGAGCTGCGGGGGCTGAAAGGCGTGCGCGGTCCGCGATGACGACCGGCTCGGGCTCGTCCGTCTCGGTGAGCCAAGCCCTCCGGGGTGGCACGGCGAATCCACCGGATACCGGGCAGACTCACTGCGCGGCCGGCTCAGGGTTTCAACGGCGGTCACGCGGTCCGGGTTCGTCGGTCCGCTCGCCCTCCGCCTGGGACGGCTCGGTTCTGGGGACGTCCGGGTGCTGTTCCACGGCCGAACGCTCGGCCGGTTCGTCGCGCTCGCCCTCGGCCTGGGAAGGTGTGTGCGAGTACAGCCAGCGGTCGTAGTCCGAGGCTCCGGTCTTCACGGCAGGCCTCCCTTGGTCGCTCTCCTCCCATAGTCCTCCTGGGGGCGCGGCGGGGCCAGAGCGGCGGGGAGGGGGGCACCGCAGGTCATCCCTGTGGTGGGCCGCCGGGAGAGCCGTTCGATGTCGTGGCCGGTGACGATCCCGCAGAGCCGGCCGGCGTCCAGGACCAGGATGGGCAGCCCGCCCCCGGCGCCGATACGCTCCAGGACGGCGGTCAGCAGCTCGTCCGGTGCGGCGAGGGTGCACCGCGACAGCGGGGTCGCCGCGTCCCGTACCCGGACCTCCTCCCGCCGCCCGGACGGTACGGCAGCCAGCCTGCGCAGCTGCACGACACCGCTGGGGCGGCCCTCGAAGTCCACCAACGCCAGCACCGAATGCCCCGCCCGAGCAGCGACGTCGGCCAGGAAACGGTCCACGGTCAGCCAGTCGGGACCGGCCACGGCCGGGCTGGTCATCGCCTCCGCCACCCGCACGCCGCGCAGGGCCGTGGCCAGCTGGGCCCACCGTCGTTCGGCCGCGGCGACGCCCGCCACGAACAGGCCGACCAGCATCAGCCACAATCCGCCCGGCACTCCCCTGACGAACACCAGCCAGCCCAGCACGGCCAGTACCACGCCGACGAACTGTCCGCTGCGCCCTGCCGCCCGCTGGGCCCGTTCACGGTCTCCCGTACGCCACCACCAGGCGGCCTGGAGCACCCGGCCGCCGTCCAGCGGCGCGGCCGGCAACAGGTTGAACACGCCCAGCAGCAGGTTCATGGTGCCCAGCCAGCCCAGTACGGCGACCGGTATCCGCCACCCCAGCACCGCGTGGACGCCCACCGCGGCCCCGACGGCGGCCCCGCCGAGCAGCAGGCTGGCGAGCGGTCCGCTGACGGCGACCGTGAACGCCGCCCGCGCCGTCGTCGGCCGGTCCATCCGGGTCATGCCGCCGAGCGCCCACAACGTCATGTCCCGCACGGAGATCCCGGATCTGCGGGCCACGAGCGCATGCGCCGCCTCATGCACCACCAGGCTCACCAGCAACAGCAGAGCCCCGACCACTCCGGCGGCCGCATACGCCACGGGCGCCCGTCCGGGCGCGTACGCGGGCAGCGTCCGGGCGGCCAGGTCGTAGGCGAGCAGAAGCATGATCAACGGCACGCTCCAGTGCGCCCGCAGTACCACTCCGCGCACGCTCCCGATCCGGGTCGCAGCCTTCATCGCCCTCACCACCGACAGGGCACACGCAGCGCGCCGCCCGATCGCGCTCCGGGCTCTCGCTTCCATGGTCCGCCCGCTACCGCGCAGGCGGAAGCGGTCATCGGCACCTACGGTGGTCTGGCAGGGCAGGAAGCCCGAACGGACACCGAGGAGGAGCCGCGATGGATGAGCAGTTCGTCTGGGTGACTGCGCGCCGCCTCAGGCCGGGCACGTCGCAGGAGTTCGAGAGGGCATGGCGCCCCTCCCCCTACCCCCAGGGTCTGCGGCGCGCCTTCGCCTACTGGTCCGAGGACGGGCAGGAGATCACCGGGGTGTCGTTCTGGGACTCGAAAGAGGTCTGCGACGCCTGGCGGACGTCCGAGCCGGAAGCGCAGCGACGTGCGGCGATGGCCCCGTACGTCGTCGAGGAGCGGGAAAGCTTCTACCGCGGCCGTGAACTCGCCGTCCCGCAGCGTTAGCCGGTCGGGGCATGAGCGAGATCGTCGTCGTGTACGAGCTCGACAAGCCGGCCGCCAGGGGCTCCTCCCCGGGGGCGGCGGCCGCTGAGGCGCTGCCCGTCCGCAGAGTGCACGCGGCGCCCTCCGTACCGGGGGCGCCCACGGCGACGGGACCACGAACCCTCTGTGGAAAGGACACCTTCGCCATGGAGAAGGCCCGCCGGCAGCCCTCCGAGCACCCCACGGCGACCTGGTATCCCCCGGAGTACACGTCCGTGGTCTGCTCCGACTGCGATGCCGTGATCAACACCTGACGACCTGACGACGTGGCCGGGCCCGCCTCGAGGGACCGGCGTGGCGCGATTCGGTTCCGCCGGGGGTGGTGGGCACGGCAAAGCCTTCGCACGGCGGTCAGGCTCGCGCGAAGGCTCCGAGGGCAAAAACAGTCCCCGGTAGTGCTGCGCGTGTCTTGAGGCCTCAGTCGTCACTGTTGCCTCGGTGTCGCGCCGGCTTGCCGGGGGCCTGAACCACATCCTGTCCAAGACACTCCGCCGACTAGACGTCCTCATCGACTTTGTGGCTCTTCCGGTGTTGCGGTCTAATAGCCATATTCCACAGAAAATGTAACAAGTCAATAGATTTTGGAAAATTCTTCCATATCCAGTGGGTGAGGGTGGTGGCGGACGGATTCGCCTCGGCAGATGAGCGGCAGTGTCCGCCTGCTACGGTGCGCCGATGCCGGCGATCAAGAAGTTCCAAGTCACCTTTGACTGCGCAGAACCTGAGCGTCTCGCTCGCTTCTGGTGCCAGGTGTT
The DNA here is from genome assembly GCF_055581185.1 of Streptomyces sp. NPDC031474. NCBI lineage: Bacteria > Bacillati > Actinomycetota > Actinomycetes > Kitasatosporales > Streptomycetaceae > Streptomyces > Streptomyces sp. NPDC031474. Next base: position 415,565 of record NZ_JBVIJX010000010.1, on the reverse strand, counting down.
GGGGTACGTCATACCGCCGCCACCGGAGGGGTTTGCCACTTGGGACGATTTCAAGCGTTCGCAGCCACCTGAGCAGCGGGATTCATGGTTCGCCTGCATAGATCCCTCAGGTGTTGGCCCGCGACTGTACTTCCAGCGCGTTCCCGAGGGGAAGGCCGTCAAGAACCGGGTGCATCTTGATGTGCGGGTCGGCACCGGACTCGTGGGTAGGGAGCGCCTCGCCGCACTTGAGGCCGAATGCGCGCGGCTCCTCCCTCTCGGTGCGGTCCACGTGCAAACGCTGTATGACGGCAACGATGCGTGCATCCCGATGCTGGACATCGAGGGCAACGAGTTCTGTATCGACTGAGCGCTTAGGGGACGGTTGTGCTCCTCTTTCCGGTCCGGGAGTTTTTGGCGCCGGACTCTTCCCAGCCGCGGGAGTCGTGGTCCGCCGCGCTTCGGCCGGGTCCAGCCCGGGGCCTGTTTCCTCAGCCGGAAGGTGTGCTCCAGGTCGAACCTGCGTCCGTCGAATGCCCAGGTGAGCGACCTGGTTCGCACGATGAAATGCCGGAGCGAGCGAAGGTCTCACCTCACGCACGCTACCCGTGCGGTATCGGACGTTCCCGACGGGTCTTGGACAGCGGACACCGCGACGTCCAACGATGGAAGCAGCAGAGCCGACGAGGAGGAGTATTCATGGCCACCCCTGCCCTCACGGTCGGGTGCTTCCCGTACGACACGACGCGGGCGCTGTTCGACGGGACCGTAAGCACCGACGGCATCGACGTCACGATGAAAACCGCAGCGACCCTGCCGGAGCTCTTCGACCGGCTGATCCGCGGAGACGAGTTCGACGTCGCCGAGCTCGGTCTCACGTTCTACATGCGCTTGCTGGAGACCGGACTGCCGTTCGTAGCGTTGCCCATCTTCCCGAACCGCGTGTTCCGTCACTCGTGCATCTTTGTCAACGTCCACAGCGGGATCACGGAACCGAGCGATCTCGCGGGCAGGACCATCGGCGAGTTCGGCGTCTACGGTCAGGACTCGGGCGTGTGGGCCAAAGGGATCCTGATGGACGAGTACGGATTCAAACCCGAGGAGAGCCGTTGGGTGATCGGCGGCCTCGAGCACCCCGCGCCCCCCTTCGACTTCATCCCCCATCCGCACCCGGCCGAAGTCGACGTGCGCGTCGCGCCCGAGGGAAAGACACTGAGCACGATGCTCGACGCAGGTGAGATCGACGCGCTGTTCTCGGCGAATGTCCCACAGTGCGTGCTCGACGGATCCCCGAACGTCTCGCGGCTGTTCCCCGACTTCGAGCCGCTGGAACGCGACTACTACCGGCGAACCGGCATTTTCCCGATGATGCACACCATCGTCATCCGGCGGGAATTGCTGCGGGACCATCCTGGACTCGCGCACGGCGTCTTTGGCGCCTTCTCCCGGGCGAAGGACGCCGCTGCCGAACGCTACCGGCAAAGCCGCAGGCTCTACCAGGTCCAGACCATGATTCCGTGGATGAACGCCCTGGTGGATCGCAACGGTGAAGAGTTCCCTGAAGACTGGTGGCCCTACGGCATCGCGGCCAACCGCACCGCCCTCGACACCTGCCTGCGCTATCACCACCAGCAGGGCCTGACCAGCCGGCAGTGGAGGATCGAAGACGTCTTCGCCGCGGAATCGCTCGATACGTAGCCGCCGTCTCCTGGAACCCGAGCCCCGCCAGGCCAAAGCCCGTGAGCTGGAACGATCGCCTGCCGCGACAGTTCCCGAGCCACCCATGCCGTTCCGCAGTCCCCAAGAATGATCAAGGGCCGGTTCGGATTCCTCCGAAACCGGCCCTGACCTGCGACTCGTACGAGTCGGGACGACAGGATTTGAACCTGCGACCCCTTGACCCCCAGTCAAGTGCGCTACCAAGCTGCGCCACGTCCCGTTGCCCGTCTGACCTGGGGTTTCCCGTGGCCGAACGCGCATGGAAACAATACCGCACTCGGGTCGATGGTCGCGCACCCGTTTCTCCCGCCCCGGCCGCCGGTACGCCTCACTCCCCTTCGGGCATCCCCAGATCCGGATACGCGTCCAGCAGGCGTTGCGGGGCCGCCTGCCGCCAGGAGTCGGCGAGGATGTCCCGCAACTCGTTCTCGTCCTCGAGGGCGGCCAGCCGGGCGCGCACCCAGGCGAACTGGGCCTCGTGGTCGGCGATCCAGAACTTCCGGGGCTCGGCGAGCACCAGTTCGGCGCGCTCCTCCTTGGGGCAGCGCACGGCGAGGGAGGTCTCCTCCTCGGGCAGCGTGGCGAACATCTTGCCCGCGACCCGGAAGGTGGGCATGCTCCAGGCGATCTTCTCCGTGGTGTCCGGCAGGGACAGAGCGATACGGCGTACGTCTTCGGCGTCCGGCATGCTTCGCACCGTAGCGGCTGCCCCTGACAGTCACCCGACGGCGACGTGTTTGTAGTAGAGGGTGGTGGGGCGGAGGACCCCGGCCGGGTCGGCGGCGTAGTCGGGGATCACGCCGGCCCTGGTCCAGCCGGCGGTGCGGTAGAGGTGTTCGGCGGGGCTGTCGGTCTCGGTGTCCAGGTGGAGCAGGGTGACGCCGGCCGCGGCGGCGGCCTCCTCGGCGGTGGTCAGGAGGGCGCGGCCGAGGCCCTTTCCGCGGGCGTCCGGGTGGACCATCAGCTTGACGAGTTCGGCGCGGTGGCGGCTGTTGGGCTTGTCGGGGAAGGCCAGGCTGACGGTGCCGAGGACACGGCCGCCGTCCCGGGCCGTCCAGACCGCGAGCCGTCCGGCAGCCACGCCCTGCGCGCGCTCCTGCCACCAGGCGAGGGCCTCGGTCCGGTCGAGCGGACGGAAGAAGCCGACCGAGGCGCCGCCGTCCACCGTGGCGATCAGCAGGTCGGCCAACTCCTCTGCCTGGTCGAGGAGTCGAGGTGCGTCGAGGCGGGTGGCGGTCACGGCAGCACCACCGCCAGCACGTAGCGCACGCTGTCGGGTCCTGAGCACCGGAACCGCGTCGGCCCCCACACGCGCAGCCGCAGGCAGTCGCCGGCGTCGAGGTGGTGTTCGACGTCCTGGGCCGTCACGTCGAGCTCCCCTTCGAGGACCCAGATGTGCTGTTCCAGTCCGGGTACGGGCGGCCGGTCGTACGCGATGTCGGCGCCCGGCCGCAGCCGTCCCTCGACGAGTTCGCCGCGCAGTCCGGGGTGCGGCGGCGAGACGGACCGCCGTACGAAACCGGAGGTCCGGTCCTGCCACACCTGCTGGTCGGCCGCCCTGACCAGCAGTGCGGGCTCCGCCTCGATCTCGCTGAGCAGTTGGGACATGGTCCGTCCGTACACGCCGCACAGGCGGTTGAGGAGCGAGGCCGTGGGGCTGGTCTCGGCGCGTTCGGCCCGGGAGAGGGTCGACCGGCTCACCCCGCTGCGCTCGGCCAACTCCCCCAGGGACCAGCCGCGTTCGGCCCGCAGCTCGGCCAGCCGGGCGCCGAGCCGCGCGTCGACAGGATCCGGGGCGACCCCGGCGTCATCGGGTTTCATATACAGGAAGTTATCCCATATATGAAACAGCCAGGTTACGGGGGGGCAGTCAGGTTGCCGGTCAGGTCCGGGACACCTCTTCCAACGCGTCCAGCACCGGGCGGATCAACGGATGCTCCTCCGCGCCCCGCCGTACGGCCGCGAAGACCCGGCGGGTGGGCGCCACCCCGTCGACGGGCCGTACGACCACTGCGGTCAGGTCCATGCCGCGCAGCGCCGAGCGGGGCACCAGGGCGACACCCGCGCCGGCCGACGCCAGAGCCACCACCGCGCGGAAGTCATCGGAGGAGTGTTCGAGGTGGGGCTGGAAGCCGGCGTTCTCGCAGGCCAGGACGACCACCTCGTGGCAGGGATTGCCGGGGTACGGGCCGATCCACGCGTCCTTGGCCAGCTCCGCGAGGGGAACCTCGGCGGCGTCGGCCAGACGGTGGGCGACCGGGAACACCGCGTCGAAGGGCTCGGCGTACAGCGGGACATGGGTCAGCCGCGGATCGTCGGCGGGCGGGGCCCCTCGGTACTCGACCGCGACCGCGACGTCCACCTGCCGGTCGAGCACCATCGGCAGACTGGCGTCACCCTCGGCGTCCTGGACACGGATCCGTATCCCCGGGGCGGCGCCCGCGAGGCGGGCCACGGCGGGCGCGACGACCTGGGCGATGCCGGTCGCGAAGGCGGCCACCGTGACCGTGCCGGCCGCGCCCGAGCGGTACGCGGCGAGTTCCGCCTCGGCCCGCTCCAGCTGGGCCAGGACGGCGTTGGTGTGGCCGAGCAGGATCTCGCCGGCCGGGGTGAGCCGTACGCCCTTGGCGCCGCGCTCGACCAGGCGGTGGCCGGTCTCCTGCTCCAGGGCCGTCAGCTGCTGGGAGACCGCCGACGGGGTGAGGTACAGCGCGGCGGCAGCCGCGGTCACCGTGCGGTGGTCGGCCACCGCACGGAGGATGTGGAGCCGCCGCGCTTCGATCATGGGATCGATTATCGCAATATGTCCGTGCCGCCCGGTCCGCCCGGCCCGGTCAGCCCGCCAGTTCCGCCCGCGCCGCGACGAAGGCGTCCACAGCCCGGTTCACGTCCGTCGTGGAATGCGCCGCGGACAGCTGGACGCGGATGCGGGCCCGGTCCTGCGGGACGACCGGGTAGGAGAAGCCGATCACGTACACCCCGCGCTCCAGCAGCAGCTCGGCCATCCGGCTCGCCTGCGCCGCGTCCCCGATCATCACGGGGGCGATCGCGTGGTCGCCGGGGAGGATGTCGAAGCCCTCCTCCGTCATCCGGCGGCGGAACAGAGCGGTGTTCGACGCCAGCTTCTCCCGCAGGTCCCCGGCCGACTCCAGCAGGTCCAGGACCTTCAGGGAGGCGGCGGCGATGACCGGGGCGAGGGTGTTGGAGAAGAGGTACGGGCGGGAGCGCTGGCGCAGCAGCGCCACGATCTCGGCGCGGGCGGCCACGTAACCGCCGGACGCACCCCCGAGCGCCTTGCCCAGCGTGCCGGTGATGATGTCGACGCGGTCCATCACACCGTGCAGCTCGGGGGTGCCGCGGCCGCCGGGGCCGACGAAGCCGACGGCGTGCGAGTCGTCGACCATGACCATCGCGTCGTAGCGGTCGGCGAGGTCGCAGATCTCGGCGAGGGGCGCCACATAGCCGTCCATGGAGAACACGCCGTCGGTGACGATCAGCCGGCGGCGCGCGTCGGACGCGTCCTTCAACTGCCGTTCCAGGTCCGTCAGATCACGGTTGGCGTAGCGGAAGCGGCGGGCCTTGGACAGACGGATGCCGTCGATGATGGAGGCGTGGTTGAGGGCGTCGGAGATCACCGCGTCCTCGGGGCCGAGCAGGGTCTCGAAGACACCGCCGTTGGCGTCGAAGCAGGAGGAGTACAGGATCGTGTCCTCCTGGCCGAGGAAGGCCGACAGCCGGGACTCCAGCTCCTTGTGCACCTCCTGGGTGCCGCAGATGAAGCGCACGGACGCCATGCCGTAGCCCCAGCGGTCGAGGGCCTCGTGGGCGGCGGCGATCACCTCGGGGTGGTCGGCGAGGCCGAGGTAGTTGTTGGCGCAGAAGTTGAGGACCTCGCCGGGCCGCCCGCCCGCGATGACGTTGACGGTCGCGGACTGCGGGCTGCCGATGACCCGCTCCGGCTTGTGCAGACCGGCGGCGCGGATCTCGTCGAGGGCGGCGCGCAGGTCGTCGCGCACGGAGTCGAACATCTCAAAGCTCCTAGAAAGGCAGAGGACTTACGCAGCTGACTTACGCAGATGACTTACGCGTAGGGCTGGTGCGGCCGGCTGGTGCGGCCGGCTTGCGGCCTACGCGGTCCAGTCGAGGATGACCTTGCCGCCACGGCCGCTCGCCGCGTCGGCGAAGGCCGCCTCGAAGTCGCGGTAGCCGTACCGGCCGGTGATCACGGGGGCGAGGTCGAGTCCGCCCTCCAGGAGAACCGACATCGCGTACCAGGTCTCGAACATCTCACGGCCGTAGATGCCCTTGATGGTGATCATCGAGGTGACGATCCGGGCCCAGTCGACCGGGAACTCGGCGGCCGGCAGCCCGAGCATCGCGATCCGGCCGCCGTGGGTCATGTTGGCGATCATCTCGCGCATCGCCTCGGGCCGGCCGGACATCTCCAGGCCGATGTCGAATCCCTCGCGCAGCCCCAACTGCCGCTGCCCGTCGGCGATCTGTGACTCCGTCACGTTCAGCGCCAGACTCACGCCGATCTTGCGGGCCAGCTCCAGCCGCTCCTCGCTGACGTCGGTGACGACGACGTTGCGGGCGCCGGCGTGCCGGGCGACGGCGGCGGCCATCAGCCCGATCGGTCCGGCGCCGGTGATCAGCACGTCCTCGCCGACCAGCGGGAAGGACAGGGCGGTGTGCACGGCGTTGCCGAACGGGTCGAAGATCGCCGCCACGTCGAGGTCGACGGGGACGCGGTGCACCCAGACATTGGCGGCGGGCAGGGCCACGTACTCCGCGAAGGCGCCGTCCCGCCCGACGCCCAGGCCCACGGTGGCCCGGCACAGATGGCGGCGCCCGGCGAGACAGTTGCGGCACTTGCCGCAGACGAGGTGCCCCTCGCCGCTGACCCGGTCCCCCACCTGGACGTCGACGACGTCACGGCCCGTCCCGACGACCTCGCCGACGAACTCGTGCCCGAGCACCAGCGGGGTGCGGATCGCCTGCTGCGCCCAGCCGTCCCAGACCGGATGTGCAGATCGGTGCCGCAGATGCCGGTGCGCAGCACCTTGATCAGTACGTCACCGGGCCCGACGGCGGGCTCCGGGACGTCCGCGAGCCACAGCCCGGGCTCCGCCTTCTCCTTGACCAGCGCCTTCAACGCAACGGCTCCTGTGGTGAGGGCCCGGGCGCGGGCAGGCCGAAGGGCCCCGCAGCCGGGAAGACGTATGGATTCGCCCAGCAATCTGCCGCACTCAGCCCTCCCGGGTCCATCGAGCTTTTCTTAAGCGTCGCCACAGCTCTGCTTCACACGGGTGGCCCGCCGCCCTGGACCCGCCGCCCTTGACCCACTGCCCTGGCCCCGCGTCCCTTGCCTCTCTTCCCGCACAGCACGCCTCTTCCCGCACAGCACGCCTCTTCCCGCACAGCACGCCGGGGACGCCGGGGCATGTCACCCTGGATGACGACCCTCACGAGGCCGGCCCACCGACGGAGAGCCCCTGATGACCACAGCACGGGACCTGATGATCGTCGCGATGGACGTGACGCCCCTGCGCCCCGTCGGGCAGGGCGATCTGTCGCTCGCCCTCGCGGGCGCCGAGGCGATCGACCTGATCACGGCCGAAGGGCTCGCCCTCGACGGCGACCTGCTCGTGCCCCGCCTGCCGCCGGCGGCGGACGATCCCCTCCTGGACGAGGCCGCGTCCGCGCTCGTGCGGGCGTCGCCGTACGAGTCGGTCGAGGACTGGCTGTGGCGCCGCGGCCGCGGCCTCGCCTCGGCCTACGGCAACCGGCTGGAGGCGGACGGGCTGATCGGCCGGCCACGACGCCACTGGCTCTCCGTCCGGTCCGCGGGGGCGGAGCCGGTGGAGTCACCGGCCCGTCGCGAGGCAACCGAGCGCTGGGAGGCGGGGGAACCGGTCCTCGCCGCGCTGGCCGCCGCCGTCGGTCTGCGCGAGGAACCGGCCGACGGCTTCCCGGACCTCCCCGGCGAGGCGGTCGTGACGGTGGTGGCGGCGGTCGGCGACGCGGTGGCGGAACTCGAGGCCGTACGGCAACGGCGCACCATCGAGGACGCGGCCTTCGACAACATCTGGCGGGCCCCCTGACGTGCGTACGCCTCCCTCACGGCGTGTGGGGGCCGTCGGCCTCCCGCCGTCGCAGCTGTCCGGCGAGGTCGGCGGCCGTCGACTTGATGGTCTCCAGGCCGGCCTTCCCCCACGGCCGGGGCGCGAGGTCGGCGACGCAGACCGTGCCCAGCACCATGCCGGTCGAGTCGATGAGCGGGGCGCCGAGATAGGAGCGGATGCCGTACTCGTCGACCATCGGGTTGCCCGCGAAGCGCGGGTAGTCGCCCACGTCCTCCAGGACCAGCGCCTTGCGCCGGACGACGACGTGCGGGCAGTAGCCGTAGTCGCGGGGCAGTTGGCGGCCCACCTCGGGCTTGCCGCCACGGGCCGCCCGGCCGCCGGCCGGGGTGTGCAGCCCGGCGAAGAACTGCCGTTCCTCGTCAGGGAAGTTGACCATGGCGTACGGCGCTCCGGTCACCTCGGCGAGGCGGTCCGCGAACGCGTCCAGGGCGGGCTCCGGCCGTCTCCCGAGGCCGAGTCGGCGCAGCCTCCGGGCGCGGGCGGGGGCTTCCTTGTCCTGCGGGGTGAGCAGCAGACGACCGGCCGGGCGCGGCGGGTCGTAGCTCATGGCCGGGCTCCGTCGCTGGGGACGTAGGTCATATGGGCTCCGGGGCGTTGGGTGCGGGCGTCACATGTGGGCGCCGCGGCTCGGCTGGGGTGCGGCCGGTGCGTGGGCGATGAGGTGTTTGACGAGGGTGAGCAGGGTCTGGACGCCGGAGGCGGAGATACGGGCGTCGCAGCGCACGACGGGGATGCCGGGGTCCAGGTCGATGGCGGCGCGCACCTCGTCGGGGGCGTAGCGGTGGGAGCCGTCGAACTCGTTGATGGCGACGATGAAGGCGAGCCCGCGTTCCTCGAAGAAGTCGACGGCCGCGAAGCACTCCTCCAGGCGGCGGGTGTCGGCGAGGATGACCGCGCCGAGTGCGCCCTCGCACAGCTCGTCCCACATGAACCAGAACCGCTCCTGGCCGGGTGTGCCGAACAGATAGAGGACGTGCTGCGGGTCGAGCGTGATACGGCCGAAGTCCATGGCGACGGTCGTCTCGACCTTGTTCTCGATGCCGTCGAGGTTGTCGGTCGCGGCACCCACCGTGGTGAGCAGTTCCTCCGTGCTGAGCGGCGCGATCTCGCTGACGGCGCCGACGAAGGTCGTCTTGCCGACCCCGAACCCGCCCGCGATCAGGATCTTCAGGGCGGTGGGAAAGGGGTCGGGGCTGCTTTCGCGCGCTCCGTGGTCGTCGTGGGCGTGGTCCGAGCCGTATGCGCCGTGCTTGCGGTGCTCGCCGTGGTTGCGGTGCTCGCCGTAGGTGCGGTGCTCGTCGCGCTCAGAGCTGTCGTCGTAGTCCATCGAGCACTGCCTCCAGTAGGGCCCGGTCGGTGGGGGTGTGGTGGAACTCGGGGGGTTTGGTGGTCAGCGCCCCGCAGTCGAGGAGGTCCGACAGCAGCACCTTGGTGACCGCCGCCGGCAGCTTCAGATGGGCCGCGATCTCGGCGACCGACACGGGGGCCCGGGTCAGATGGAGCGCGGTCGCGTGTTCCGGGCCGAGATAGCCGAGGGGGGTCGCCCCGGTGGCCATCACCTGCGACATGAGATCGAGGGCGACGCTGGGCCTGGTCCGGCCGTTGCTGACCGTGAACGGGCGCACCAGCCGTCCGGCCGCGTCGTCGAGCCAGGGCCCGTCGCCGGCCGCAGCCACGCTCAAGGCCCCATCACCGACGGTTCGACGGCGTGCTGCCGGGGTGCGGTCGTCAGATACGGCCGGACGCTCTTGACGAGCATCGCCATCTCGTAGCCGAGCACGGCCGCGTCGGCCTCCCGGCCGGCGAGCACGGCGAGGCACGTGCCCGAGCCGGCGGTGGTGACGAACAGCAGGGTCGCGTCGAGTTCGACGACGACCTGCCGTACGTCCCCGCCGTCGCCGAAGCGGACGCCGGCGCTGCGGCCGAGGGAGTACAGGCCGGAGGCCAGGGCGGCCATGTGATCGGCGCTGTCGGGGTCGAGGCCGTGCACCGACTTCACGAGCCCGTCGCAGGAGAGCAGCACCGCGCTCGTGGTGTGCGGTACGCGCTGCACGAGGCCGCTCATCAGCCAGTCGAGATCGGATACATGGCCGGTCGGCGCATCGCTCGCCATGGCGGATCGACTCCTTGGGGTACGAAGGTCTGCGGAAGCGCGGGGGGTGACTGTGGGGGTGGGGGTGACTGTGGGGGTGGCTGTGCTGAGAGTGCTCATCCGGCTGGTGTGCTCCCGTCGTGCCGGGCGGTGGATTGTTCGGTACCGGGCAGGTCGAGCCCGTCATGCGCGCCGTACGCCTCGGCTATGCGGGGCGGGGCGTGGTCCGAGGCCGGGTGCGGGGTCGGGGGCAGGGCGTCCGACGGGTGCGACCGCGGGTACGGCGGCTGTCCCGGGACGTCCGCCTCCAGGCTCTGCTGGGCCTCGGCCAGGCCGATGCCCCGCTGGAAGGCCGCCATCAGACCGGGGTCGTGGCCGACGGGCTGCTCGGCGTCCTGGCGTGGGGCCGGGCCGCCGCGCAGTTGGGGCACGATGTGCTCCTGGGCGCGACGGCGGGGCAGTTGGGGCTTGCCCATGGTGCCGCGCACGGCGCCGACGCGAGGGGTGGGCGCGATGCCCGCGTGCTCCTCGACGACGGGCCGGTCGGCCTGCCGGATGCCGGGCACGGCCTCGGCGGGGTTGGCCCGCGTCTGGCGGGCGCCGCGGACGGGCAGGGGCGCGGGTCGGCTTCCGCTCCCGCGCGGCGTGTCCGGCCGGCCCGAGTCGGTGGGCGCCTCCGCAGGACCCCCGGCGGAAACGGACCGCCCCTGCGGGACCACGGCCGCACGACCGGTGCCCGAGGCGCCGTCCGGCGCGGCGTACGTCATCTGCGCCCGCCCCGAACCCGACGTCCGCCCCCCGCCCGAGTCGCCGGTCACCGCGGAACCCTCGCCCCACACCGCCCCGGCCAACGACCCGCCGCCGACACCGGCCCCCCGCGCCGAGCCCGACGCCTCACTCCTGCCAACAGCACCCTCCACCCGAGCCGAGCCCGAGGCCCCACTCCGATCGACGGCACCCTGCACCTGAGCCGAGGCCCGGGCCTCTGCCTGGTCGACAGCACCCTGCGCCTGGTCAGAGCCTGAGGGGCGCGCCGCGTCGAGGGCGCCCGGCACCTCAGCCAAGCCCGAGGACCGGCCCGCTTCGCGAGCACCCCGACCTCGGGCCGAGTCCTGCGGTCGGCTCACGTCGCGCGCATTTCGCCCCTGAGCCGAAGCCTGCGGTCGGCTCACGTCACCGACACCGGCGCCCGGGGGCCGACCTGCATCCGCCAACCGGCCTGCGTCACCAGCGCCCTGGGGCTGACCCGGACCCGCCAACTGGCCCACGTCAGCAGTACCCGGGACCGCGGGCGAGCCCAAGGAACGGCCCGCATCGCCAGGGCCAGGGGGCTGAACCGGACGCGGAGGCCGACTCGCGTCGCCGGCGGCCGGAACCCGGGCCAGGCCGCGCGCCGCACCCGTATTGCCGGGGTTTTGGAGCCGAGTTGAGTCCTGTGGGCGGGGGTGGGGGGCGGGTGGCAGCGGGGGCCGGGGGGCTGCGGACGGGGCGAGGGGGAGGCCTGCGCCGTCGGTGTCCGGGGCCTCGGCTGCGGTCCCGGGGGCGACGGAGGCCGGGCCCAGTAGGGCCTGGGGGACGACGAGGACGGCTTGGACGCCGCCGTAGATGTTGTTCTGCAGGCGGACCCTGATGCCGTGCCGTCGGGCGAGTTGGGAGACGACGAAGAGGCCGATGCGGCCGTCGGCCAGCAGACGGCCGACGTTGACCTGGTCGGGGTCGGCGAGCAGGGCGTTCATCCGGGCCTGCTCCTCGACGGGCATGCCGAGGCCGCGGTCCTCGACCTCGACGGCGAGCCCGGAGGTGACGAGGTTGGCACGCAGCAGCACCTGGGTGTGCGGGGCGGAGAACACCGTGGCGTTCTCGACGAGCTCGGCCAGGAGGTGGATGACGTCGGCGACGGCGTGGCCGCGCAGTTCGCCGTCGATGGGCGGGACGAGTTTGACCCGCGAGTACTGCTCGACCTCGGCGATGGCGGAGCGCAGCACCTCGGTCATGGAGACGGGGTTGCTCCACTGCCGCCGGGAGACGGCCCCGCCGAGGACGGCGAGGTTCTCGGCGTGGCGGCGGATGCGGGTGGCGAGGTGGTCGACGTGGAAGAGGCCCTTGAGCAGGTCGGGGTCCTCGATCTCGTTCTCCAGCTCGTCGAGGATCGAGATCTCGCGGTGCACCAGGGACTGAAGGCGCCGCGCGAGGTTGACGAAGACCTCCAGTTTCTGTTCGCTCCCGGCCTGGCTGGACAGCTGGGAGGCCTGCACGACGGCGGTGACAGCGCCGTCGTGGGCGCGGGAAAGATCTGCGGCGAGCAGTTCGAAGTCGTCGGCGTCGGGGCCGGGCGGGCCGCCGCGCGAGGTGCGCTGCGGCGGGACCTCGCCGCGGCGCAGCGCCTCCATGACGGCGCGCAGCTCGGCCTCGCCGCGCGCGCTGCCCCGGCGCAGGGCCACGATGCGGTCGCTGACGGAGCGGGCGGCACGGTCGGCGGCCACGGCGGCGATCACGATGCCGACGCCGGTCACCGCGACCGCGCCGGCCAGCACCGCCCACAGCGTCGCGCCGGGCCTGACGCCGGTGGAGCGCACGGTGAACAGGACGACCGCGCAGGCGCTGAGGGCGACCGCGGTCGGGGGGAGTACGGCGAGCCGCAGCAACTGGGGCCGTATGTGTGTCTCGGCCGGCGCTGGTGCGGTGCGGGCGACCGGCCGCCCGTGCCGCCCGCCCTCGCGGCGGTCTGCGCGGGCGGCGGGTGCGCGGAGGTGAGACATCGGTGTCCTCGTGCTGGTCCGTCGAGCCTGGCTGTCGGTCGGGAGAGCCAAGAATTCGGCCCGGTGTCGCCCGACGGCCACTCACAGTAGTCGGCAACACATCATGTGCGGTGGGCAGTTGACAAAGTCTCACGGGGAGCGTCCTGCTCTGGTATGAGGCTTCGTACGGGAGACCGATAAATCCACGAGATCCGGGACGCGATCAGGAAAGAAGTCGATCAGAGCTGGTCAGAGGTGATCTCAACGGAGCGGCGCGGGCCGGGGAGTCCTCCTCCGCCGACCCGCGCCGCCGAACCTTCTGTCGCCCCGACCGGCCCGCCGGAACGACCCCGGGCGGACCCTTCGCCTCAGACCGAACCCCACGGAATGTTACGCACCGTATCGGTCGTGGCCTTGGCTTCCGAACCGTTCTCGTACCGGCTGCCGCCGCCGCTGCGGCCGCTGCCGCTGCTGCTGCCGCGTAGCGTCCGCCCGGGGGCCGGGGCTCCGGGGCGTCCCCGCCGGGCTGGGACCCGGTTGCTCGCCCGCGCCCGTCGGGACGCGGACCCTGGCGAAGGCGAGGACCGCGGCGACGGCCCCGGGCACGGCCGCCACGACGAAGACCACGTTCGCGAAGGGCGCCGGCGCGAGCAGCCGCCGATTGGCAGAATTCCGGGCCAGGCGCCGCCGGTGAGCGAGAAGGGCACGATGGGGCGGTGTCCCCGAGCAATGCGCCGAGCGGCCGCGTCGGCCGGCCGCCCGTGACCTCCCCTACTCAGACCCTGAGCGCGGCCCGTCGGCTCATCGACCGGGACGGCTGGGAGAAACTGACCATCCGTCGGCCGGCCGCCGGGATCGGGGCCACCATCCTGTACCACCACGTACAGGTCAAGGAGGACCTGCGTTCCTCCTGATCCAGGAGTACGCGGACCAGAGTCCGCACCCCGGGCTGCCCGACGATCCGCGGGACCGGATCGTCGCGGCCCTCACCGCGGTCCACGACGCCCTCGCGGACTGGCCGTGGGCCGCGGAGGTCCTCACGGCCGACGGGTTCCTGGTCCGACTCGGCGACTCGGCCCTGTGGTGGGTCGAGACGATCGTGGCCGGGGCCATCGATCACGGATGCACGCAGCGAACGTCCCGCCGACCGCGACGCTTTGTCCGGCATCCTCAACGCCTCGCAGGTGCCGCGCCTGGCCGCACTCGGCGACCAGTGGTCGACGCCGGCCTCGTGGGACGACTGTCCGCAGGGGCTGCGGGCCTTCGTCGACGGACTGCCGGCACAGGCCACGGCGTCGACGCCATCGTCCCGAGGTCGCTGATCGCCGGGCTTCGGGCGTCGGGGAGACACGAAGACCTGATCGGGCCCGGTCGGTGTGCTCAGAACGAGACGGCGCGGGCGCCCTGCCAGTCGCCGGCCCGGGCCGAGGACCGTGGCTGCGCAACGGGTGAGCCCAGTTGGACAAGCCGGCTCAGGGCCGCCTGGCGGCGGGCCAGCGGCTCGCGCTCCGCGCACTCGGCGGCGTAGACGGCGATGAGGCTGTGGAAGCGGTACTGGTGGCCCGGTTCCTCCTTCAGCAGGTGGTTGGCGGTAAGCAGCGACAGCAGTCGGCGGGCGGTGTCACGGTCCGTCTCGGTGAGCGTCGCGGCGATCTGCACTGTGAACGGGCCGTTGTACAGGCCCAGATGACGGAACATCCGCGCCGCGTCCGCGGGTAACGCCTGGTACGACGCCTCGAAGACGCTGCGCATACTGGCCGCCGCGTCGTCCTTCACGGCGAGTCGGTCGAGCCGGCCGTGTTCGGCGGCGTACTGCTCGACGAGCGCGGTCAGTGGCACGCCGGGGTTGGCAGCCAGCCCGTCGGCGACGATGCGCAGCGCGAGCGGCAGTCCCCCGCACAGCGCCACCAGGCGTGCGGTGGCCGCTTCCTGTCCTTCGAGCCGTCCTGCGCTGAGACCGGCGAGCAGACGCGCCGACTCCTCGTCGGCCAGCGGGGCGATGGTGAACAGGTGAGCACCGTCCCGGGCCGCGAGGCCGCCGAAGCGCTGCCGGCTGGTCGCCAGAACGCAGGACGAGCCCCGGGGGATGAGCGGCCGCAGCTGGTCGGCGCTGAGCGCGTCGTCGAGCACGACCAGCATCCGCTGGCCGTGCAACAGGCTCCGGTAGAGAGTGGCGCGGGCGGCCAGTCCCGGAGGGATCCGCGAGGCGTCGACTCCCAGGCTGCCCAGGAGCTGGCCCAGCGCGTCCGCCGCGCTCACCGGCCGGCCCTGCAGTCCGGTGCCGTGCAGGTCGACGTACAACTGGCCGTCGGGGAAACGGTCGATGAGGCGATGCGTCAGCTCCAGCACGAACGCCGACTTGCCCACGCCGGCCGGGCCGTCGACCACCGCCACCGGAGTCGTCGCGCCGTGCCGTGAGCTTTCGTCGTCCAACACCGCCGCCAGCTGCGCCAGTTCCCTGGTACGGCCGACGAATCCGCGTGCCAGGGGCGGGAGTTGTACCGGCTTGGGGGTGCCGCGGAAGGCGGGTTCGCGACCGGCGGGCAGCACGGGTTGGGCGTCGGGGCCGGGGGAACGCAGTTCCGGATGCCCGGACAGGATCTGCTGGTGGAGGTTGCGCAGGTCGGCGCCGGGCTCGATGCCCAACTCGCTGCTCAGCAGCTGCCGGGTCTCCTCGTACACCCGCAGGGCGTGGGCCTGTCGTCCGCTGCGGTACAGCGCCAGGATCAGCAGCCAGCGCAGCTTCTCCCGCAGTGGCTCCTCGGACACCGCGCCCGTCAGGTCGGTGACCATCTCGGCGTGCCGTCCGGCCGCCAGCATGTCGGCGGCCCACTCCTCCACGGCCGTCAGCCGCAGGTCCCGCAGCCGGGTGCGCTCCATGGAGGCGAAGGGCCCGGGGACTGCGGAGTACGCCTCGCCGTGCCAGAGCGACAGGGCCTGTTCGTACAGGCGCAGGGTCGCGTCGGCGTTGCCCTCGCCCCGTGACCTACGCGCGTCACTATGACTGCGAACGAAGAGAGTGGCGTCCACGTCCGAGGGGTCCAACCGCAGGCAGTAGCCGCCGGATTCGGAGGTGAGCACCGCCCCGGCCGCTCTCCTGCCGCGCCCGGGCTCCAGCGCCCGGCGCAGGCCGCCCACATAGGTGTGGACGCCGTTGGCGGCCGTCTGCGGCACGTCGCCGCCCCACAGGGCGTCCACGATGTTCTCGACGCCCACGACGTCGTTGGCGCGGCTCGCGAGCAGGCCCAGGACGGCCCGCTGCTTGGGCGGGCCCAGCGCCACCTCCACCCCGTGCCGCCAGGCACGCACCGGCCCCAAGAGCTGTATGCGCAGCTGTGCTGCCGTGGTGGCCATGGATCATTCGCCTCCTGAAGTGGTGTTCCGTCCGTGGTCCGTGCCGGCTCCCGCGCCGTCAGCGCGGGGGGACGGACAGGGCGGCCATTCCGCCGGATATGGACCGGCCACCGGGTTCGTCGTATGCCGCATGCGCGATAAAAATGTCGGAGGTAATGATTCCGGTTGCGGTAGCGAGAGGCTTTCGTCGCGTCTCCGCGACGGCCGTGCGGTAACGGCTTTCCATGTCTCTCCTTTGAGTACAGGCCAGTCGCGCCGAGGACCTTCACCCGTGGGACGTATTCAGAACAAGGCGTCCCTTATGAGCGGACCTTATTTCATGATCCGCGAACACAGGAAAGAGGACGCGCCGTTGTGTCGCGAGGATGCGACACGGCACAGGTAAGGAACAAGTAAATGAGCAGGCAAATCAAGAAGAGGACGCGTCGAAAGATTCAGGCCAGAGTGTCCTGAAACCGCCACCACCTGCGGTAACCCACACTGTGGCCCCCGGCACCGTGAACCTGCGCGGCCGGAATCGAAGCCTCACGAATGCGCATGAATGCGACACTTACTATGCGACGGAGGCGGCCGGCTCATTCGTCGGAGTCGACGTCGGATCAGCCGGGGAGTTTGGCCGGATCAACACCGTTCGCGGGGACAGCGGCGGCCGGGCGCGCTCTCACATGCCGCCGATTTGACCGGATGTTCACGCATCGCCGTCAGCACATCGAAGGTGCCGAGTAAACCATCCGTCAGAGATTGGCCGACCACGTTTCCCCCGCATATTTTACTCTTAGGTGTACGCGTAAGGTCACAGTAGCGGGGGCCTGGTTGATTGTCACCCCCGATCCGTTTCGGCGCTCCTGTGCCTCCGGCCTGTGCCGCACGATGCCGTGGCTCGTGAAAGGCCTCTCTCGGGGCCACCACCCGTCGAGAGCCCGACGCACCCCTCGACCGGTCGTCAGCAGAGCCGTTACGGCATCGGCAGTACATCGGAGGGCTCTGCGAGACTACGGTCTCGCCGCGCAGCCCGGCAGACACCGCTTTCCGGCACTGGTGCGCCCTCGGTCGGGCCACGTGCCTCGGTCGGCCAAGAACAGAGAAGGCTGGATCCATGCAGTCCCGGGACCACCAATGCAGCAGACCTGAACGGGCCCGTCTGTCACGGGAGTCGATCCTCGTCGCCGCGCAGCAGATCGTCCGCGAGGAGGGGGCCCAGCACCTCACCATGCGCCGCCTGGCCAAGGAGATGTCCAGCACGGCCATGGCCCTCTACCACCATGTGCGGGACAAGGACGAGCTGCTGATGCTCCTGCTCGACGCGCACGCCGAGAGCTTCCCGCGGCCCGAACTGCCCGAGGATCCGCGGCTGCGTCTCCTCCAGAGCGCCCAGGTGCTTCATGACATCCTCGCGGACTGCCCCTGGATCATCGAAGTGCTCGCCTCGGACACCTTCGTGAGCATCTCCGCGCTGTGGATCGTGGAAAGCGTGATCGATGCCGCGGTCGGCTGCGGGCTGACCCAGGAAGAGGCCGTGTACGCCTACCACGTCATCTGGTGTTACACGATCGGTGAGTTGATCGTGCGCTACAACCGCGAGCGCGCGCAGAGCGAGGCCAAGAACCCGCCCCGGCGCGAGCGGGCCATGGCCGCGCCGGAGGCGGGGGCGTTCCCGCAGCTCGCCCGACTGGGCGGCCGATGGGCGGAGTTGGCCACGGTGGACCAGCACCGCCGGGGGCTCGAAGCCGTCGTCGACGGACTCCTCGCCCGCAGCGCCGACTGACCTCGGTACACCTGCTGCAGGGTGCGGCCGGCCCTCGGGCGCCTCGCGCGCGGCGGCGGGGTCCAGGCGGGCGCCGCCGACCCGCCGGAGTTGCAGGGAGCCCAGGTCGTGTTCGGTCCACTCGGCTGCGCCCGCGCGGATCGGCACCCGCCGCGGGACCAGCCACGACACGAGCCGCGGAACCACAGGGGGGCACCACGCCCGCGTTCTCCCTGCCGTACGCCACCGTGGGTTTCGATGCCCTGTTCGGTCTGCGGGTCGGCGAAGGCGGTCGCCTCGTCGAGTACCAGGACCGGAGGGTCGGCGAGCAGGGCGCGGGCGATCGGGATCCGCTGTGCCTCACCGCCCGACAGGCCGGCGTCCTCACCGATCACCGACTCGTATCCGCGCGGCAGTTCAAGGATCCGGTCGTGCATGTTCGGCGGCTTCGCGGCGCGCACCACATTGTCGAGGCCGGCCTGCGGCCGCGAGTGCGATGTTGTCCGCGACCCACGCACGCAGCAGGCGGACGTCCTGGAAGACGAAGGACTCCACCCGACAGAGCTGCTGACAGCCCAACTCCCGCAGATCCACACCGCCCAGGACCACCGAGCCGCCGGTCGGGTCGAAGAACCGTGGTAGCAGCTGGACCAGCGTGGACTTCCCGCAGTTCCACCCGGTGGCCCTGCGGTGCGGCCGGGTGAGCTCGCCCCGGCGGACCTGCTGCCCTTCGTGCTGCTCGGCCTCGGCCTGACGGCTCCGGTGGCGGCCCTCGACCACGGCTTCGACGAGATACAGACCGAAACGCGTTCCGATACGACCGTAGCCCGGGTTGCCGAGCGCACCGGCCGGCGGGGCGGATCCGGCCGGAACGGGAGGGCGCAGGTCCGGGAATCGCCTCAAGAAGCCGGCCGCGGCATGGACCGTCCGAAGCTTTTGAGGACCGTGCAGTATCAACGTCAAGTCGTGCGAAATTCACATACGAATGCCCGGGACGGACGCTGACGGCGTGGGCTATATTCCGATGAAATGTTCACGGAAGTGGTGGGTGAATTCGGTACGGAAGCGGTGCAAGGACGCGCTGCCGAGCGTCGTCCGGTCGGCGCTGGAGAAGACCGGCCGCGCGGGGTCACACCGCTGAATCCTCCGCAGGTGTAACCCCAGGAGAGTCTCGTGCCCTTGGACCGTTTCATCCGTGCCCTGATCAAATGGCAGGCCGCCGATCGGCCCGCACCGGCGCGCACGCTCACCGTGGAGGCGGTACGTCGCCGCTATGCCGACGGCGCCGCCCGCTCGCGGGGCGGCACCGCGCCGCAGCCGGTCGCCGCAGTGACGGATCAGCTGATCGACGGCCACGGCGGCAGGTTCGGCGTCCGGACGTATCTGCCGGTCATCGACCGGGGCCGGCTCGTGACGTATCTGCACGGCGGGGGCTGGATGACCGGCGATGTCGACACCCACGATGCGGTGTGCCGTCGCATCGCCGCCGCTCTCGGAGCGGTCGTCGTCTCCGTCGACTATCGCCGCGCGCCCGAACACCCGTATCCCGGCCCGCTCCAGGACGGGATCGCCGCATCCGAATGGGCGGCCGCCGCCCATCCCGGGCGCGACCACGTCATCGGCGGCGACAGCGCGGGGGGAGCGCTGGCGCTGGCCATCGCGATGCACCACCGCGACCACGACGGAATCAGGTTCGCCGCGCAGTTGATGGTCTATCCGCCGGCCGATCCGGACATGAAGTCGGATTCCATGCGCGCCTACGGAACGGGCTACCTGGCGGAAGCCGATGATCTGCGCTGGTACTACGAGCAGTACGTGCCGGATCCAAGGCACCTCGCCGACCCGGCGATCGATCTGCTCAACGCCGACCATCGCGGGCTGGCGCCGACGGTGATCGGCACCGCCGAATTCGACGCGCTGTATGACGAGGGCGTCGAACTGGCGGCCCGTTTGACCGCCGCCGGCGTTTCGGTGCGTCACGTTCCGGCGCCGGGCCTGGTGCACGGATATCTCCTCATGGCCGATGTCGTGCCGGCGGCCGCGGAGGCGACGTCCGAGGTGCTCGCGGCAGTGGAGCGGACGCTGACCTCGGCGCCGATGGCGCACGAGGACCTGTCCGGCTCCGCTCACTGAGGCACGGCATACGTCATGGCCGACGGCAAGGCCCACGACACGGCCCACGGCGCGACTCCGTGCCCACGGAGGGTCGGCCGCGGGGGTGCCGTCGTTCGATTCGTTCCCGCGCCGATCCGCGTCAGCCCTCGCCCACCAGATCGAGGTCTTCGCGGGTCGCCTTCGGCGCGAGCACCGGGACGGGCCAGCGACGGTTGAGGGGCGGCGAGACATCCCGCCACCACGGATGCGTGGGAACGTCGCCCGCGGGCTCGAACGGCAGGCCCGGGACGGGCAGGGCGACCGTCTGACCGACGGCCTTCGCGGCGGCCAGCGTCCACTCACCGGGCTCCGCCCACGGGTGGAGCGACAGGTTGAACGAACCCCAGTGGATCGGGAGCAGGACCCCGCCCGCCTCGCCTCCCTGCAGGTCGAGGTGGGTCTGGACACCCTGAGCGGGATTCATGTGAATGTCCGGCCAGCTGCCCGGCAGCGGCTCGGTGTCCGGGTTGTCGTCGGGCCAGAAGTCCGAGTACGCGCCGATCTGGATCATCGTCGCGTCGAACGGGCCGTGGTCCGCGCCGATGTCCTTGAAGCCCTCGAAGTAGCCGGTGTCGCCGCTGTGGTAGATCCGGTGCTCCTCGCCGGCGACGACCCAGGAGGCCCACAGGGTGTGCTGGGTGTTGCGCAGGCCGCGGCCGCAGAAGTGACGGGCGGGGGTGGCGGTCAGGGTGAGGCCGCCGACCTTCGTCGCGTCGTGCCAGTCCAGCTCGCGCAGCCGGTCGGCGGAGACGCCCCAGCGTTCGAGGTGGGCGCCCACCCCGAGCGGCACGGCGAACAGGGTGTCCGTGTCGGCCAGCGCCTTGATCGTGGGCATGTCCAGGTGGTCGTAGTGGTCGTGCGAGATGACGACGACGTCCACCGAGCCCAGTGCGGCCAGCGGGAGCGGCACCGGGTGCAGCCGCTTGGGTCCCGCGAAGGGGAACGGGGAGCAGCGCATGCCCCAGACCGGGTCGAACAGGACGCGCTGCCCGTCGATCTCCGCGAGCACCCCGGCATGCCCCACCCACGTCAGGCGCAGGCCCGTGGCGGGCGGCGCGGCGAGGTCGGCGAGCGTGGTGGCGTGCACCGGGATCCTCCCCGTGGGCGCACGGCGGGAACGCTTCTCCTTGTCCAGGAAGTTCTTGGCGAAGTCGATCATCCCGCCGCCCGAGGGGCGGATCCGCGCCGGGCCGCCGGGGTTCTGGAACACCCCGTCCTTGAAGTGGGGCGATCTGCGGATGCGCGCCATGCGCTCACCGCTTGGGTCCGCGCCGAAGGCCTCGGGCTGCGGAGCACGGAGCCCGAAGCTCATGGAACGGAAACCGGACACGGTACCTCCAGGTGGAGTCGCTGAGGCGTTCCATTATGGGCGCCCCCTCAGACAACACGGATTCGCCCTGGTCACCCTCGGCCCGCGAGCCCGCTTTGACACGGCGCGGACCGCCTTTCAATACTGACCCACTGTTCAGTACCAACCGTGTCCCGAACACCGCTTCCGCCGGTCGAGGAGCCCGTATGACCACCCCCTTCCTGTCGCTCACCTGGACCGACCACGTCACCGGCCGCCAGGGCTTCCTGGTCGTCGACCGGCTCGTGCGCGGCGTGTGCAGCGGCGGGCTGCGGATGCGGCCGGGCTGCACCCTCCAGGAGGTGGCCGGGCTCGCCCACGGCATGAGCCTCAAAGAGGCCCTGCACTACGACCCCGAGGCCCGCTACGTCCCGCTGGGCGGCGCCAAGGGAGGCATCGACTGCGATCCCCGGGATCCCGAGGCGTACGGGCTGCTGGTGCGGTACCTGCGCGCGGTGCGGCCGTACGTGGAGAGTTGCTGGACCACCGGCGAGGATCTGGGCCTGACCCAGGACCTGGTGGACCGGGCCGCGGCCGAAGCGGGTCTGGTCTCGTCCGTGCAGGCGGTCTACCCGCTCCTCGACGACGAGGCGGCCGCCCGCGCGCGGCTCGCGGCCTCCTTCGCCGTCGAGGTGGACGGCATCGGCCTGGACGAACTGGTCGGCGGCCTGGGGGTCGCCGAGTCCGTGCTGACCGCCCTGGACCGAGCCGGGGAGGCGTACGCCGGAACGCGGGTCGCCCTGCAAGGTCTGGGCACGATGGGCGGGGCCACGGCGCGCTTCCTCACGCGCGCGGGGCTGACGGTCGTGGCCGTCGCCGACGTCAAGGGCACGATGGCCAACCCGGCCGGTCTGGACGTGGAGGCGCTGCTGGCCGCGCGGGACGCGCATGGCGCCGTGGACCGTGCCGTACTGCGCCCCGGGGACCGTGAGCTGCCGGGCGACGCCTGGCTGTCGGTGGACGCGGAGGTGCTCGTGCCGGCCGCCGTGTCGTACGCGATCGGGGTCGAGGAGCAGAAGCTCATCGGCGCGCGGTGGATCGCCGAGGCGGCCAACATGCCCGTCCTCCCCGAGGCGGAGAAACTGCTGCACGCGCGCGGGGTGAGCGTGCTGCCCGACGTCGTCGTCAACTCCGGGACGAACGCCTGGTGGTGGTGGACGCTGTTCGGCGACATCGGCGCGAACGCCGAGGAGGCCTTCGCGTACACGCGCCGTTCGATGCGCGCCCTGGTGGAGCTGGTGCTGGCCCGCGCGGAGGCCGACGGGACGACGCCCCGGGCCGCCGCGCACACGATCGCCGCCCAGCGCCTGCCGGTGATCGCGGAACGGTTCGGCCACCACCGGCCGGCGCCGAGCGCGCCCGCACCGGCGAGGTGCGCGCCGACGGATTAGGGTGACGGCGTGGCGAGGGTCCGGTTGAGTGTGGCCGAGCGGCGGGAGGAACTGCTGCGGGCCGCCATCGAGCAGATCGAGGCGCGGGGCGTGGCGGCGGTCAGGATCGCCGACGTCGCCGCGGCCCTCGGGGTGAGCAACGCGCTGGTGCTCTACCACTTCTCGACGAAGGAGAAGCTGGTCGCCGAAGCGTTCGCCTACGCGGCCGAGGACGATCTGGCGCGGCTGCGCAAGCTGGTGGGCCGCCGCACCACGGCGCTGCGCCGGCTGCGGTCGGCCGTGCGCTGGTACGCGCCCACGGGGCAGGCCAAGGGCTGGCGGCTGTGGATCGAGGGCTGGGCGGTGTCGCTGCGCGAGCCCGCGCTGCGGGAGGTCGCCCGGGGCCTGGACAAGGAGTGGAAGGCCGCGCTCGCCGAGGTGATCGCGGAGGGCGTGGCCGCGGGCGAGTTCCGCTGCCCGGACCCGGCGGGCACGGCGCTGCGACTGACGGCCCTGCTGGACGGGCTGGCCGTACAGCTGACGTCCTACGCGGGCGCGGTGTCCCGGACCCGCGCACAGGAATGGGTCGACGAGGCCCTGACCCGGGAACTCGGCCTGCCCCCAGAAACGTTGAGCACCCAGAACCACTGAGAAACCGCCCCCAGTACCGGCCCTTCGGCTCCCCCACAGAACGCCCCCGACCTGGCGGCCGTGCCGCGGCGACCGGCCACCCAGTCCCTGACGCAACCACATCAGCCCACCACGACGCGCGCTCCCACCCGGCACGACAGACCTCCGGCACAGTCCGCGAGCGGCACGGCTCAACGCCGGCCGACGGCCTGACCCACCGCGCCGACCCGCTCGGCCCGGCTCGTTCACCGCAGTCATTGTCACCCGGATGTCACCGGGCGCGCCGGGCAGGGCGCCGATGCCGACGGCACGAGGCATGGCGAGCGGGACCGGCCCGGCTCAGTCCAGTTCGTACACCGCCGTCACCGTCGCCGTCGCACGGATCTCGCCGGGGGCTACCGGCACGGCGCTGATGCCGGGGGTGTCGGCGGCCGAAGGGACGGGGTGCGGGGAGGTGGAGGCGTCCTCGCTGAATGAGACGAGGCGGCCGAGCCGGCGGCCGCTGAGGCGGGCGTACTGCTCGGCCTTGGCGTGGGCGTCGTCGTGCGCGGCCTCGCGGGCGCGGGCCCGCAGCGGGGCGGGGTCGGAGAGGTCGAAGGTCACGGAGCTGATGCGGGCCGCGTCACCGGCGGCGTCGGTGATGGCCTGGAGGACCGCGCCGGTCCTCGCCACCTGGCGCACCTTCACCGAGAAGGACTGCGCGGCCTGGTAGCCCTTCAGGCGCGCGGTGCTGCCCGTGTAGTCGTAGACGGGGTTGAGGGAGACGCTCTGCGTGCGGATGTCCCGGTCGGCGACGCCCTGGGCGCGGACGGCGGCCAGCAGCGCGGCGGCCGCCCTGTTCTGTGTGTCCAGCGCCGCCCGCGAGGTCTTGGCGGAGGCCTCGACGCCGGCGCCGACGACCGCGAGGTCGGGCGCCGCGCTCGCGCTGCCCTCCCCGCTCACCGTGACGGTGGCGGGGCTGGCCGGTACGAGCCGGACTACCGGTGGGCGCTGGACGGCCGGTGCGAGCTGGACGGACGCGGCGGCCGTGGGCGCGGCTAGTGCCGGGATGCCCAGGGCGAGCAGGGAGACGAGAGCCGCGGCGAGGGGCGTACGGGGAAGGGGCATGCGGGACCGGTCCTTCGAGGTGTCGGGCGGGGGGGGGGGGGGGGGGGGGGGGGGGCGGGGGCCCCCCCCCCCCCCCCCCTCCCCCCCCCCCCCCCCCCCCCCCCCCCCCCCCGCCCGCGCACCACTCCCGTGCGCTCACCTCACTGGTGGAGCCGGCCCCCGGCGGGCACCCGCTCAGGCCCCATCAGGCCCCATCAGGCCCCCTCGGGCCCACTCAGGCCCACTCAGGCCCACTCAGGCCACGGCCGCGATCCGCATCCTGATGTCGTCCGGCGACAGCGTGCCCTTGGCGGTCACGTGGTCGCCGGAGGACTCCCCGCGCAGCCGGCGCCCGATCCATGGCACCAGATACTCGCGCGCCCAGTGGACGTCGTCGCGCCGCACGTCGAGGGTGCCGCGCGGCGGGAGCGGCGGCCAGGCCTGCTCCGGGTCGGCCGGTACCTGGAGGCCGAGAGCCTGCCCCGCGCGCAGCGCCACGCGCGTGTGCCCCTCCGGGGAGAGGTGGAGCCGGTCGCCGTCCCAGGCCCTGCGGTCCTGCACGGACTTCAGGGACCACAGGTCGAGCACCGGGCAGCCGTACCGGTCGGCGATGGCACGGACATGCCCGTTGTAGGTGGCGATCTTGCCGCGCAGGTGCTTGAGCACAGGAACGCCACGGGTGTCGAAGCCGGTGGTCACCATGACCGTGCCGGCTGCGGCGGTCAGGGACGCGATCGCGCGCTCGAAGCACTCTGCGACCTCGTCCGGGTCGGTGCCGGGACGAAGGATGTCGTTGCCGCCCGCACAGAAGGAGACCAGGTCCGGGGCGAGCCGCACCGCCCTGGGGAGTTGGTCCTCCACGATCTGGTCGAGCAGCTTTCCGCGGACCGCGAGGTTGGTGTAGTTGAAATCGCCTTCGGGCCGCCGGTCCGCGAGAAGCACCGCGAACCGGTCCGCCCAGCCGACGAACGCCCCGTCGGGGCCGGGGTCGCCGACGCCCTCGGTGAAGCTGTCCCCCACCGCCACGTACGACCCGATCACTGATCTGTTGTCATTCTTCGAATCGTCTGCCACAGCAGTTCATGATTCACCTTCGAATGTGACTTACGCGACCGTAGGAAGGGGTTGACGGACGGTGAGATAAGCCACTGCTAAAGAGTTGGCCAATCAGGGAATAAGGGACCACACCCGGAAGTCGTTGATGCGGAAGTGGCTCCAGGTGGTCCGGAACGCGAAGTGCCCCGCGGTGTACGGCTCCGGGTCGGTGTAGTCGAAGACGAGCCGCCCGTTGTTCCACCAGCGCACGGCCGAGCCGTCGGAGACGATGCGCACATGGTTCGGCTCGTTCGCAACGAGCAGCGGCTCGGTGTAGTCGTAGATCAGCGGGCGCACCCCGGCCTCGCCGACGTAACGGCGCAGCCGGGTGGTGGTGTTGGTGTTGGCGCCGTAACCGGCGTAGTACGTCTTGAGGTAGTCGTACTCGGCCAGGGCGCCGCCGCGCGGGGTGGCAAAGAGGTCGTGCGGGGAACGGACGTCAACGGCGTTCCAGAAGTTGTTGAGGTCGGACACGCGGTCGTTGACCCCACCCGCGGAGACGGGCGTGGCGACGTATTCGAGGACGTACGCTCCTTCGAGCGGCCGCCTGAACCAGATCGTGGCCCCGGCGGGCACATCGACCTCCAGGGCGCCGTGGGAGGCGGTGACGGTCCCGCCCTTCTCCAGTTCCACCGCCCACTTGCGCAGACCGTGGCGGAAGTCGTCGTGGGCGATCAGCCGGCGGTGACGGGGTGTGGCGCTCGCGGCGCCCGCGGGGGCGAGGGCGGCCAGGGCGGCGCCGGCGGCGAGGGCTCCGAATGCTCTGCGCGTGGTCGACACGGGAAGCGGCTCCTTCAGTGGGCGGGGTGGGTGAGGGACGGCCTCGGCACCCGGCGGGTCTCGGGGCCGGGGTGGTGGTCGGTGTACGTGGACTGCGGGTGGCCGCACCCGGTCCAGCCCGGGCGGTGCGCGGGGTACTGGGCGAGCGTGCAGTGGCGGGCGACGGTGACGGCGGCGGCTCTTCGAGCGCGGGTGGCGTTCACCGGCGACCTTGCGCGAGGTTTTTGATGAGGGCGACGAGGCGGTCGGCCGCCTTGCGGTGACCTTGGGCGCTCGGGTGGACGGCACCGTGGAAGTCGCCGTCCGCCGCCGAGAGCCAGCCGGTCGTGTCGACGAACTCCGTGCGGGCATCGGCGAGTTCGGCGGCCACCGCGGCGATGTCGGCGGCGTGCGACCCGTCGAAGGGACGCAGGGCGAGGATGCGGGCGTGCGGGGCGGCCGACCGCAGGCGCTCCAGGTAGGCGCGGTAGGCGGCACGGAACTCGGTGGAGCCGTAGGCGGCGTCGTTGGTGCCCTGGTTGACGACGATCACGTCGGCGTCGCGGTCCGGGCGCGCCGGGGAGCCCGCGAAGTTCCAGCCGTACGCGTCACCGGCGGTCGGCACTCCCCCGTTGCCGGTCTGGAGCACACCCTGCCGACCGAACCCGACCTGGGTGAGCGAGGCGTGCAGGGCATCGGCGACGAGGGTCGGGTACGCGGCCGTCCCGTCGGCGCAGTCGGAGGTGTTGACCTCGCAGAGCGCCATCACACCCTGAGTGATGGAGTCGCCGTAGAACGCCAACTCACCGGCTCTGACGAAATGTTGGCCGAGGAGGCGGCCCTTGAGCCCGGTCAGGACGACCCCGGTCTCCAGCGGGGGCGTCCACCGGCCGGCCCGCGAGTAGACGTCCTTCACGGACAGCTCGACCGTGTGCGGGCCCCGCCCGGTCGCCGTGATCGCGAGATCGGCGCGGTCGACGGCGTACAGCTTCTTCGGGCCTCCGTCGACCGACACGTACACCTGTGCGGGCACGGTGACCGACGAGACGTCGAACAGGGCGTGGACAGCGCCGCCCGCGAACCGGAACCGCAGCCGGGAACCGGAGTTGACGGTGATCGCGGCCTCGCCGGTACGGCCCCAGTGCCCCTCGTAGACGAGTCGCCGGTCATCGGGACGGACGCGGTCCGTGCCGCCGGACGCGGCCGAGGCGGACGGTGCGACGCCGGCCAGGAGCGCCACGGCCGCCGCAGTGCTCAGGAACCGGTTGAGGACGATGCGTCGGTCGGCGCCGGACACGGGACCTCCGAAGAACGATAGAAAGCGCTTGCTCCCTGACGGAGATCACTGTGGCCCCACCCTGGCCCGTCTGTCGAGGGGGACGAAAAGGGCTGCCACACGACCGCAACGAAACGATCATGAACACGCAAGGCACGGTCGGCGGGCCCGGCACGCGCACACACCGAAGGCCGGACCCGGGGATCGGGGTCCGGCCTTCGGCTGCGTGTCAGGCGTGTCAGGCGGGTGGCGCGCCAGGCGTGGTCAGGCGTGCGGTCGTCGGCGGGGTCAGCCGACGGCGACACCGTGCGAGCGGAGGTAGGCGACCGGGTCCACGTCCGAGCCATAGTCCGGCGTGGTACGGATCTCGAAGTGCAGGTGCGGGCCGGTCACGTTGCCGGTCGCACCGGACAGGCCGATCTGCTGGCCCTCGGTCACGGTCTGGCCGGCCGAGACGGAGAGCTGCGAGAGGTGACCGTACTGGGCGTAGTAGCCGTCGGCGAGCTTGATGACGACCTGGTTGCCGTACGCGCC
Source organism: Streptomyces sp. NPDC031474 (assembly GCF_055581185.1). NCBI lineage: Bacteria > Bacillati > Actinomycetota > Actinomycetes > Kitasatosporales > Streptomycetaceae > Streptomyces > Streptomyces sp. NPDC031474. The sequence continues at coordinate 387,541 of NZ_JBVIJX010000010.1, read as the reverse complement.
GCCCCAGCCCGCGGAGACGACGGTGCCGGCGCCCACGGCCTTGAGGGAGGTGCCGGTCGGGACGACGAAGTCGACGCCGGTGTGGTAGCCGCTGGACCACATGCTGCCGGCCACGTGGTAACCGGTTCCGATGGTCGCGCCGGCCACGGGCAGGGTGTAACCGCTGGAAGTGCTGGTGGTCTTCTCGACGGCCTGGGTGGCCGCCTTCGTCGAGGCGGCCGAAGAGGACGAAGCCGACGACGACTTGGTGCTGCCGGTCGTGGCCTTCTTGCCGATCGACAGCTTCAGGCCGGGGTGGATCAGCGACGGGTCGCCGCCGATGGCCGCACGGTTGTCCTGGTACAGCTTCTGCCAGCCGCCGCCGACGTTCTGCTCGTCGGCGATCTTCGAGAGGTAGTCGCCGGACCGCACGATGTAGGTCCGGGCGCCCGTGGCGGCGGCCTTCTTCTGCGCCACCGGAACGGACTGCACGGCCTTTTCCGAAACAGACTGCGAGGCGGAGGACTGGGAAGCCGACTGCACGGGGGCGGCGTGGGCGCCGGTGGCGCCTATGAGCGGAAGGGCGAGCGCGGCGCCGCCGGTTCCGGCGACGGCGAGGGAACGGGTGAAGCGCTGGGACTTGGGACGGCGGTGTTTACCCTTCGCGGGCATGACGAATTCCTCTCCGGCGCCTGCGAGGTGAGCTGTCGGGTGCGGACTGGAGATGTCCGGCCGCGCCGAGGCGCGGCTTTACCCCAAGCCTGTTCCGGGACCGGAACAGGCGGTTCTACCTGTGGGTCCCCCGCTCCTGCCGGGTACGGGTGAGTGTGCGGACACCGGGCGGCGGCAGGATTAGGCGTCCGTCCGGATTGGTGTGGAACGTAAGCGACCAGGACACACAGGGACAAGCAGAGGTTGCACGGACAACGCATTTCTCTTGATCCGCTGTGGGAATTCCCGGTCACGCTCCGTCAATCAATAGGCCCGCTTTTCGTCAAACCCCCTAGAAAGGCATGCAAATTACGTGAGCATGACGCGCGACATACGGTCACGAATATGACGCTGCTCACGTGGGACTTCCCCAGGTTTCCTTATTCCACAGCGAGTTGGAATTAAGGCTCCAATTCGGACAGAACACTCAGATGTGACGCAGTCGGATAACCGTCGCATCAAGGTCGCCCCGCAGTCCGGTCCGCAGCCCGTGGTGCAGCAGCACGGCCCCTCGGTGCACTTCACCCGTTTCACGGCATTCGTACGACGCCGTCGGGTCGAGCCCGCGCAGCCGCAGCGCCGGAACGGGCTCGCCGAACCGCTGCGCCTGAAGCCAGGCGAGGACGACCGCCTCGTCGCCGCGCACGTACTGGACGGCACTCAGGCCGCCGGCCGGGGGCCGCAGCCGGTAGAGGTCCCCGTGCTGCACGAGAGGCCGGATCTCCTTGTAGAGGCTCACCCACTCCCGCGCCTCGGCCAGCTCCTCCTCGCCCCATTCGGAGAGGTCCCCGCCGACCCCGAGCACCCCGGCCATGGCGCTGACGAACCGGAAGCGCAGCGAGCTGACCCGGCCGTTGAGCTGGGCGTTCGGGCTGTCCGTGACCCAGGCGGCCATGACCCTGGCGGGGTGGATCTGACTGAAACCGTGCTGGATGTCGAGCCGGTCGAGGGGGTCGGTGTTGTCGGAGGTCCACACCTGGTCGGTGCGGCTCATGATCCCGAGGTCGATGCGTCCGCCGCCGCCCGAGCAGGACTCGAAGGCGACGCCCGGGTGGGCGGCCCGCAGCCGGTCCAGCAGGGCGTAGAGGGCCCGCACATGGTCCACCCAGAGGCGCTGCGGGTAGGGATCGTCCGGCCAGCCGGCGTCGGTGAAGCAGCGGTTGAAGTCCCACTTCACATAGTCGACGGGGGCACTGGACAGGAGGGCGTCGAGCTGCCCCCAGAGGTACTCCTGGACGTCCTCGCGCGCGAGGTTCAGTACGAGCTGATTACGGAACTCCGTCCGCTTTCGCCCCGTTTGGAACTGCACCCAGTCGGGGTGCGCCCGGTACAGCTCGCTGTCGGGGTTGACCATCTCGGGCTCGACCCAGATGCCGAACTGCATACCGAGGGCGTGCACATAGTCGGCGAGCGGCTTGAGCCCGTTCGGGAAGCGGTCGGGGTTGGGCCGCCAGTCGCCGAGCCCGGCGTGGTCGCCGGTGCGCGCCCCGAACCAGCCGTCGTCGACGACGAACAGCTCGACGCCGATCGCCGCGGCGCGCCGGGCGAGGGTCGCCTGCTGTTCCTCGGAGATGTCGAAGTAGGTGGCCTCCCATGAGTTGAACAGCACGGGCCGGTCCCCTTCGGCGTCCGGGATCACGTGCGCCCGCTGGTAGGCGTGCCAGGTGCGGCTCGCGCCGCCGAACCCGGCGTCGCTCCACAGACCGGCGAAGACGGGCGTGGTGAAGGACTCCCCCGTCGCAAGGCGCAGCAGGCCCGAGTCGTCGTAGCCGGCGCCGCCGGTGATCTGCACGCGCGCGTCGGGGAGTTGGGCGACGGCGATCCGCCAGGAGCCGGACCAGCCGAGGGCACAGCCGTAGACCTCGCCGCGTTCCTCGGTCGCGTCGGTGTCCAGGGCGACCCAGGGCAGATGCTGGTGCCCCGTGTGGCCGCGGCGGCTGCCAATGACCTTCTCACCGTAGGTGAGGGGGGAGACGGTGAGCCGGGACTCCGCGGCCCAGCGGCCGTGCAGCTGCGACAGCCGCCAGCCCTCGCGCTCGGGCAGGGTCCAGGCGGCGGAGTCGGCGCGCAGCAGTTCCAGCGGCCGTTCGCCCTCGTTGCGCAGGGTCGTCCAGCGTTCGACGACGTCCCCTCGCATCCGGTAGTGCAGGGTGACGGCGAGCCCGCCGTCCCGGAAGTGCAGCCGCAGGCCGTCGTCGTCGGCCTCGTACGCCTCGAAGGTCCACTCGGTGCCGCGCCGCTCGTCGGTGCGCACGGACAGGGCGGGCCGGACGAAGCGGGGGCCGCCCTCGACCGGGTACTCCTCGCGGCCGTCGAGCGGGGCCTCGAAGGACGCCCCGCGCTCCGACGGCGGCAGCGCGGCGAGTGCCTCGGCGTCCGCGAGCGCGATGCCCGGGCCCCAGTGCAGGTGGATCAGCTCGTCGGCCTCGGTGAGGTGGAGGGCGTAGCTGCTCGTGGGCCCCGAAAGGAGCCAGGTACGGCCGTTGTCGGCGATCTCGGGCATCAAACCCCCACTAATTCGAACAGGTGCGATCAAGCACCAACATCATCGAATGCGGTCGGCCCACCCGGCAACTTCGCCCGGGCAATCCTGTGGACAACTCCTCACCTGGGCGGACGTCCGGTTCGCCGGCCTGTGGACAACCCGTTGCCCCGGGAACCCATGTCGTATGGTCGGGAAGGTGTCCCGTCGGCCACCGGAGCCGCGCCGACGGTGACCGACAGGGAGGGAGCCCCAGTGACGCAGCAGATCCCGTCGACCGAGCCCGAGCTGGCCGGCGTGCGCAACTTCCGGGACGTGGGCGGCCTGCCGACCGTCGACGGCCGACGGGTGCGCCACGGCGTGCTGTTCCGCAGCGGCCACCTCGCTCACGCCACCGACGAGGACGCCGCGTTCCTGTCCGGCCTGGGCCTGCACACGATCTTCGACTTCCGCAACGCGGCGGACCAGAAGCTGGAGGGCCCGGACGTCGACCTGCCGGGCGTGCTCAATGTGAACCTGCCGCTGTCGGACCCGGCGGACGGCTCCGAGTTCTGGAAGATGGTGCGCGACGGCCAGATCGACCAGCTGCGCGAGATACTCGGCGACGGCAAGGCCGCGGGCCGGATGATCGCTTCCTACCGCACGATCGTCAAGGAGCGGACGGCGGAGCACTCACGGGTGCTGCACTCGCTCGCCGAGGACAGCGTCCCGGCCCTGATGCACTGCGCGGCGGGCAAGGACCGCGCGGGTCTGTCCATCGCGGTGACGCTGCTCGCCCTGGGCGTGGAGCGCGAGGCGATCCTCGCCGACTACCTGGAGTCCAACGCCAAGCACCGCCGCTACAAGGTGCGCCGCAGCGCCACCTCCGCCGAGGCCTACTCCCCCGAGGTCATGGAGCTGCTCAGCCCCCTGTTCGACGCCCGCGCGGAGTACCTCACGGCGGCGTTCGAGACCATCGAGGAGACCTGGGGCAGCGTCGACGCCTATCTGGAGCAGGGCCTCGGCCTCTCCCCCGAGACCCGCGAGCGGCTGCGCGAGCGGCTCCTCGACTGACAGCCGCTCCGGCACCGACCCCGCGGGGCCCTACTGGCTGGCCCCCACCTCGAACAGCAGCCAGAGGAAGCCCGCGAAGAGGTGCCCCACGGCGATGTAGATGATCAGCCGGATCCACAGGGTGCGGGGGAACTTCTCCTCGAAGTCGCTCATGGCGTCTCTCCGGTCTCTGAAGGGGTCGGGCCCAGGCACAGCGTGGCCGTGGGGCTCTGCAGCAGGGTGTGGACGAAGAGGAGCTCGACCCCGTCGGCGTCCTGCGCGGCGATGCGGTGCGGGGTCAGCGAGTCGAAGTGCGCGCTGTCACCGGGCCCGAGCAGGTCCGTGGTGTCCCCGAGGCGCAGCCGCAGCCGGCCCCGCAGGACGTGCAGCCACTCCTCCCCGGGGTGCACCCGCACGATGTCGCCCTGGGAGCCGTACGGGACGTGGACGCGCAGGGCCTGCATCCCGCGCCCGGAGGCGCCGGCCTGCCAGTACGTCCAGCCGCCCGCGCGGGTGGGCTCCATGCCGGTGGCGCGCACGACGGCGTCCCGGTCGGCGACCGTCTCGCCGAGCAGTTCCGAGACCGTCGTACCGTAGATGCGGGCGAGCGCGAGCAGCATCGGCAGCGAGGGCTGGCGCAGGCCGGTCTCCAGACGGGAGAGGTGCCCCGGCGACAGTCCGGCGGCCCGGGCCGCGGCCTCCAGGGTGAGGGCGGTCCGGCGGCGCAGGGCGCGCAGCTGGGGGGCGACGGCGGGAAGAGCCTCGGCGTGTTCCGCCGAGGGCTCGGACTCGGGCGAGCTCATGCCTCCATTTCACGCCCGGCTTGCCTCTGGGGCAAATTTCTTGCCCCAGAGGCAAAATTCCCGCGTGGAACGGTTCAGCGGTTGGCCACCGCCTGCTTCACCAGGGTCTTGCTGAAGTCCCACATCAGACCGCCGCCGCTGTGCGCGTCGTCCATCACGGCGGTGAAGGCGTCGACGAACCGGTCCACCTCCCGCTCGCCGATGATCAACGGCGGGATCAGCTTGATCACCTCCAGGTGGTCCCCGGAGACCTGGGTGAGGATCCGGTGCCGCTGCAACAGCGGGACGACCACCATCTGCGCGAACAGTCCCTTGCGGGCCGCCTGGAGCATGGTCCAGCGGCTGCGCAGCTTCAGCGACCTGGGCTTGCCGAACTCGATGCCGATCATCAGGCCCCGGCCGCGGACGTCGGCCAGCAGCTCGTACTTGTCGACCAGGGCGGCGAGCCGGGACCTCAGCGAATCGCCCGTCGCGCGGGCGTTCGCGACGATCTGGTCGTTCTCCATGACGGACAGCACCGCGAGCCCGGCCGCCATGGCCTGTGCGTTGGAGCCGAAGCTCGCCGAGTGCACCAACACCCGGTCCATCGACGAGTAGACCTTCTTGAAGATCCAGTCCTTGCCGAGGGTGGCGCCCACCGGGACATACCCGCCGGACAGCGCCTTGGCCACGCACACCAGGTCCGGCTCCACGCCCTCCTCGTGCTGGTGGGCGTAGAAGTCGCCGGTCCGGCCGAGGCCCGTCTGCACCTCGTCGGCGATGAGCAGCGCCTTGTGCTGGTGCAGCAGCTCCTGGGCGGCCCGGAGATAGCCGGGCGGCGTCTCGTGCACCCCCTTGCCCTGGATCGGCTCGACGATCAGGGCGGCGACGTCGCCCTTGTTCAACTCCCGTGCCAGCGCGTCGAGATCGCCGAACGGGACGGCCGTGTCGGGCAGCAGGGGCGCGAACCCGTCCCGGAAGCCGTCCTCGCCGTTCACCGACAGCGAGCCCGTGGTGAGTCCGTGGAAGGCGTGGTCGCAGTACAGGACCCGCGGTCTGCCGGTCGCGTACCGGGCGAACTTCAGCGCGGTCTCCACCGCCTCGGTGCCGCTGTTGCCGAAGAACACCCGGTCCAGGTGCGGGCTGTGCGCGAGCAGCTTCTCGGCCAGCAGTCCGGGCAGCGGCTGGCAGTCGAAGCGGGTGAGGTCGGCGAGCTGGGCGTCCAGGACGTCGTGCAGCGCCTTGCGGACGACGGGGTGGTGACGGCCCAGGCCCATCACGCCGAACCCGGCGAGCATGTCCAGGTAGTCGTTCCCGTCCGCGTCCCAGAAGTACGCGCCCTCGCCGCGCTCGTAGACCTTGTCGAAGCCGATGGTGTGCAGCATGCGCGGCAGTTGGTGGTTGAGGTACCTGCCGTGCAGCTCGTAGCGCTCGGCTCCGCGCTCGGCCAGGAGGGCGCCGAGGTCGAACTCGGTGGTCATTCAGCTTTCTCCTTGACTGCGCCGGCGAGCGGACCGTCGGCGGACCTGACGTCCCGGACGGCCAGGCTCGCGCCGATCCGTCCGGCGACCTCGACGGGGGTGAGGCCGATGTCGGCGAGCACCTCACCGCGCTTGGCGTGCGCGAGGAACTGCTCCGGGATCCCGAACCGCCGTACGGGCACGTCGACTTCGGCGTCGCCGAGGGCCAGCGCCACCGCCGAACCGACGCCGGCGGCACGGCTGTTGTCCTCGACGACGGCCACCAGGCGGTGTTCGGCGGCGAGGCCGGGCAGCGCCGGGTCGACGGGTTTGACCCAACGCGGGTCGACGACGGTGCTGTTGACGCCCCGGGCCGCCAACAGCTCGGCGGCCTGCAGACACACCGGCGCCATGACGCCGACGGCCACGAGGAGCACCTCGGGGCGTTCGCCCCGGTGCAGCACGTCCATGCCGCCCACCCGGCCGACCGCGGGGATCTCGGGGCCGACCGACTCCTTCGGGAAGCGGACCAGTGTCGGCGCGTCGTCCACGGCGACCGCCTCCCGCAACTGCGCGCGCAGTTGCTCGGCGTCGCGCGGGGCCGCGATGCGCAGTCCCGGGACGACCTGGAGCACGGACATGTCCCACATGCCGTTGTGGGAGGCGCCGTCGACGCCGGTGACCCCGGCCCGGTCCAGCACGAACGTCACCCCGCAGCGGTGCAGTGCCACGTCCATCAGCAGCTGGTCGAAGGCCCGGTTGAGGAACGTGGCGTAGACGGCGACGACCGGGTGCAGGCCCCCGGTCGCCAGGCCGGCCGCGCTCACGGCCGCGTGCTGCTCGGCTATGCCGACGTCCCACACCCGCTCCGGGAAGCGCTCGGCGAACCGGCCGAGCCCCACCGGGTGCAGCATGGCCGCCGTGATCGCCACGACGTCGTCCCGTTCCTCGCCGATCGCGACGATCTCGTCGCCGAACACGGATGTCCAGGACGGCCCGCTGGAGGGGCTGAGCGGTGCGCAGGTCAGCGGGTCCATCACGCCTACGGTGTGGAAGTGGTCCTCCTCGTGCGCCAGCGCGGGCTCGTAGCCCCGCCCCTTCTCGGTGAGGCAGTGCACCAGCACCGGCCCGTGGAAGCGCTTGGCCCGGCGCAGCGCGGACTCGACGGCCTTGATGTCGTGCCCGTCGATCGGGCCGACGTACTTCAGACCGAGGTCCTCGAACATGCCCTGGGGCGCGAAGGCGTCCTTGAAGCCCTTCTTCGCGCCGTGCAGCGACTCGTAGACCGTGTGACCGACCACCGGGGTGCGCAGCAGGACGTCCTTCCCCCAGGCCAGCATCTTCTCGTAGCCGTCGGTCGTGCGCAGGGTCGCCAGATGGTTGGCGAGCCCGCCGATGGTCGGCGCGTAGGAGCGTTCGTTGTCGTTGACGACGATGATCAGCGGCCGGTCCTTGGCGGCGGCGATGTTGTTCAGCGCCTCCCAGGCCATGCCGCCGGTGAGCGCGCCGTCGCCGATGACCGCGACGACATGCCCCTTCTCGCCCTGCACCTGACGGGCCTTGGCCAGCCCGTCGGCCCAGCCGAGCGCGGTCGAGGCGTGAGAGTTCTCGATGACGTCGTGCTCGGACTCCTCACGGGAGGGATAGCCGGACAGGCCGCCCTTGCCGCGCAGCTTGGAGAAGTCCTGACGCCCTGTCAGAAGCTTGTGGACGTAGCTCTGGTGGCCGGTGTCCCACAGGATGCGGTCGACCGGCGACTCGAAGACCCGGTGCAGGGCGATGCTCAGCTCCACCACGCCCAGGTTGGGCCCGAGGTGTCCGCCGGTCCTGGCGACCGCGTGCACCAGGAACTCCCTTATCTCTTCGGATAGTTCACCGAGTTCCGCCTCGGACAGCGCCTTCAGGTCGCGTGGTTGCCGGATGTTCTCCAGGATCGTCACGTCGGGCCCCCTTCGGTCCGTGCTGTTCAACTCACGGTGACGGCCGGCTCCCCCGACACGCCGTCCTGTTCCATCTGCTCGGCGATCTTCATCGCCTCCTCGATGAGGGTCTGAACGATCTTCGACTCGGGCACGGTCTTGATGACCCGCCCCTTCACGAAGATCTGCCCCTTGCCGTTGCCGGAGGCGACGCCGAGGTCGGCCTCGCGGGCCTCGCCGGGGCCGTTGACCACACAGCCCATGACGGCGACGCGCAAGGGGACCTCCATGCCCGTGAGCCCCGCCGTGACCTCCTCGGCCAGCTTGTACACGTCGACCTGGGCGCGGCCGCAGGACGGGCAGGAGACGATCTCCAGCCGCCGCTGCCTGAGGTTCAGGGACTCCAGGATCTGGATGCCGACCTTGACCTCCTCGGCCGGCGGCGCGCTCAGCGACACCCGGATCGTGTCGCCGATGCCCTGCGACAGCAGCGCGCCGAAGGCCACCGCCGACTTGATCGTGCCCTGAAAGGCGGGGCCGGCCTCGGTGACGCCGAGGTGGAGGGGGTAGTCGCACTGGGCGGCGAGCTGCCGGTAGGCCTCGATCATCACGACCGGGTCGTTGTGCTTGACCGAGATCTTGATGTCCCGGAAGTCGTGCTCCTCGAAGAGGGACGCCTCCCACAGCGCCGACTCGACGAGCGCCTCCGGGGTGGCCTTGCCGTACTTCTGCAGCAGCCGTCGGTCCAGCGACCCGGCGTTGACCCCGATCCGGATCGGCGTGCCGTGGTCCCTCGCGGCCCGCGCGATCTCCCTCACCTTGTCGTCGAACTGCTTGATGTTGCCGGGATTGACACGTACGGCCGCGCAGCCCGCCTCGATCGCCGCGAACACGTACTTCGGCTGGAAGTGGATGTCGGCGATCACCGGGATCTGCGACTTGCGGGCGATGGTCGCGAGCGCGTCCGCGTCGTCCTGCGTGGGGCAGGCGACGCGGACGATCTGACAGCCGGACGCGGTGAGCTCGGCGATCTGCTGGAGGGTGGCGCCGATGTCGGACGTACGCGTCGTCGTCATCGACTGCACCGACACCGGGGCCCCGCCCCCGACCGCCACCGGTCCGACCTGGATCCGCCGCGACTCGCGTCGCGCCGCCAGGGGCCGGACCGGCATCTCGGGGACGCCCAGGGAAACGGCGGTCACGGCCGTCAGTCCCGGTTTCCGTTGACGGTCTCGCGCATGGCACGCAGGGACTCCTTGAGGGAGCCCATGGTGGCGAGGACGGCGGTGGGCTCGTAGCCGCAGTGCGCCATGCAGTTGGCGCAGCGCGGGTCCTTGCCCCGGCCGTACTTGTCCCAGTCGGTGTCCTCGATGAGTTCGCGGTACGTCGGCACGTACCCGTCGCTCATCAGGTAGCAGGGGCGCTGCCAGCCGAAGAGCGAGTAGTTCGGGATCGCCCACGCGGTGCACGGGAAGTCGACCTTGCCCTCCAGGAAGTCCAGGAAGAGCGGGGAGTGGTTGAGCCGCCAGCGACGCCGGTTGCCGCCCGAGAAGGCCTTCTTGAACAGCTCGCGGGTCTGCTCCACGCCCAGGAAGTGCTCCTGGTCGGGCGCCTTCTCGTAGGCGTAGGCGGGCGAGATCATCATCTCGTCGACCTTGAGGTCGTCGTTGAGGAAGTTGAGCACCTCGATGATGGTCTGCGGGGTGTCGGTGTTGAAGAAGGTCGAGTTGGTGGTGACCCGGAAGCCGCGCCGCTTGGCCTCCTTGATGGCCGCCACGGCCTCGTCGAAGACGCCCTCCTTCGCCACGGACTCGTCGTGCCGCTCGCGCAGCCCGTCGATGTGCACGGCGAAGGCGAAGTACGGGGAGGGCGTGAACTTGTCCATCTTCTTGCGCAGCAGCATGGCGTTGGTGCAGAGGAAGACATACTTCCTCTTGGCCACCAACTGCCGGACGATCTCGTCGATCTGAGGGTGCATCAGGGGCTCGCCGCCCGCGATGGACACCATCGGCGCACCGGACTCCAGCACCGCGCCCACGGCCTGGGCGACCGGCATGCGCTGCTTGAGCACTCCCGCCGGATGCTGGATCTTGCCGCAGCCCTCGCACTTGAGGTTGCAGGCGAAGAGGGGCTCCAGTTCGACGATGAGCGGGAACTTCTCCCGCTTACGGAGCTTCTGTTCGGCCAGGTATGTAGCGACCTTGATGGACTGGCGCAGCGGCATGGCCATGTGGCTCACCTCCGGGGGAGCAGAACATTACGGTGCCATTCGAAAAAAGCAGGCAGGACTGAGCGAAGAACACGGAAAGCCGATATTCCACCGCGCACCGTGCCGATCCGGACGAGTTCATGTTCTGGAGCGTCCACGACCACCCGGACGGCCGCAACCGGGCGCGGCTGAGTACGCACGGCGCTCAGGAGCGTCGCGGCCGACTCCATGTCGACCGCGATTGCGCCGGTGGCGAGCAGGTCGCCCCGTTCGTGACCGCGCACGACGTGGTCGGAGCCGATGACGGCGCCGGTGTGGACGGTGCGCCCGGGCAGGGTGCGCACGAGCTCCTTGACGAGCAGTTCGGTGCCGACGCAGGGGACGCTGCCGCGCGGGTCACGGGTCTCCTCCGCGACGACCAGGTCACCGGGGTGCATCCCGGGGGCGAGCCCGGCGCAGAAGCCCGTGGCGAGCACCGCCGCCCCCTCGAGCACCGGGTCGGCCAGGACCCGGGTGACGGAACGCTCCGCCGCCTTCGGCCCCATGCCCGTCCGCAGGACGGTGACCGGCCCGTCGGCCCCGCTGCGGTCGCCCATGCGCAGCGCGAGGTGCTCGATGCCGAGCGCGCAGGCGATCAGCAGCGGGGCGGGGACGGGCTGTGCGCTCATTCAGCTCCCCTCGGCCTCGGCAACGGCCGACCGGAGGCCGGGCTCCTTGCTGAACGGCTCGCCGTGCACGTACCGGCCGAGTGCGGTCAGCGGGAAGACCTGACGGTAGAGGTGGTAGTTGATGGAGAAGTCCCACGGGAAGCCGGTCCCGGTGAAGTACGGCTCGTCCCAGGAGCCGTCCTCCCGCTGGGTCTGCGCCAGCCAGGCGATGCCCCGCTCGACGCTCTTGGAGTCCTTCTCGCCCGCGGCCAGCAGCGCCATCAGCGCCCACGCCGTCTGGGAGGCCGTCGAGGCGCCCCGGGCGCTGAAGCGGGTGGGGTCCTGGTAGGAGCGCAGGTCCTCGCCCCAGCCGCCGTCGTCGTTCTGCACCCGCTCCAGCCAGGCCACCGCCCGCCGGATCGCGAGGTGCCTGGTAGGCAGGCCCGCCGCGGTGAGGGCGGGCACCACGGACCCCGTCCCGTAGATGTAGTTGACGCCCCAGCGCCCGAACCACGAACCGTCCGGCTCCTGTTCGGCCAGCAGCCACTCGATGCCGCGCCGGGTGCGCGGATCGTGCGAGAGCCCCTCCACCGCCAGCATCTCGACGACGTGCGCGGTGACGTCCGCGGACGGCGGGTCGATGACCTCGCCGAAGTCGCAGAACGGCAGCCGGTTGGGGAACGGGCTGGTGTTGTCGACGTCGAAGGCGCCCCAGGCGCCGTTCCGTGACTGCATGCCGAGGTTCCAGCGCACCCCGCGCGCGATGGCCCGGTCCATCCGCTGCGGGTCGTGGTGCTTGACCCGGCGCAGCGCGAGGACGACCTCGGCGGTGTCGTCGATGTCGGGGTAGTTGTCGTTGTGGAACTCGAACGCCCAACCACCCGGCGGCAGTTGGGGTCGGCGTACCGACCAGTCGCCGGGGCGCACCACCTGCTCGCCGAGCATCCAGTCGGCGGCCTTGACCAGTTGCGGATGGTCGGCGGGCAGCCCTGCGTCGGCGAGCGCGATGGTCGCCAGACAGGTGTCCCACACCGGCGACTGACAGGCCTCGATCATCCGGGCGCCGTCCTCGCGCCACACGGTGTACCGGTCGAGCGACGCCAACCCGGCCCGCATCACCGGGTGTTCGAGGTCGTAGCCGAGCAGGTGCAGGGCGATGATCGAGTAGACGGCGGGCGGCTGGATCCCGCCCCAGCAGCCGTCGTTCTCCTGACGTTCGATGATCCAGCGGGCCGCGGAGTTCAGGGCGGACTTGCGCAGCCTGCGCACCGCGACCGACCGGTAGCCGCGCACCACCTTGTCGAGCCGCTGGAAGAGCCCGTCCCAACTGTTCACCGGAGCAAGGGGTTTGGGCGGGTTGGGGTTCGCCGGATCGGTGTGCAGCTCGTCGAGCGGGAACGGCGCCGGGCGCACCGGCCGCTTCGCCGACACGACGGTGAGCGGCACGATCGTCTGCCGGGCCCAGCAGCCGAAGTTGTAGATGCTGAGCGGGAACCACTTGGGGAAGTACAGGAGCTCCGGCGGGAGTTCGGGCAGGTCCTCCCACTTCCACCAGCCGAACAGGGCCAGCCAGATCCGGGTGAAGACGCGGGCGGCGGCGATGCCGCCCTGGTCGCGGATCCACGCGGAGGCCTGCGCCATGTGGGGCGCCTCGGGGGCGTCCCCGGCCAGGCGCAGCGCGACGTAGGCCTCGACGGTGGCGGAGAGGTCGGGCGGGCCGCCGTAGAAGGTGGCCCAGGTGCCGTCCGCGCGCTGCTCGCCGCGCACGAAGAGGGCGGCGGCCTGCGTGGTGGCCTCGTCGCGGATGCCCAGAAACTGACGGAGCAGCAGATCCTCGGCGTCCATGGTGACGTTCGTCTCGAGGTCGCCCTTCCACCAGCCCTCGGCGTCCTGCCGGGCGAGCAGGAAGTCGGTGGCGCGCTGCATCGCGCGTGCGGCGGCTTCTTGTACCCCGGCCGCCACGGGGATGGTGATGTCGGTTTCGCTGGCCGCGGCAGCGCGGGGCGGGAGAGCCCCGGTGCTTCCGTCGGTCGTCGCTGTCATGGCTTCCCCTTCGTGCAGTGTGCATGCCGTTGCGTCTGCTGTGGGTCCGCCGTCGGCCGGTGCTCTGACTCCTCGCACACCGGCCGGCGACTACGCGAGGGCTATTCGACCGATAGCGATCATCTCTTTCGTACGACGACAAAGTCGGCGAGCGCCGTGAACCGGGCCCGCACCTGTTCGGGCATGTCGACGGCGTTCAGGGCCTCCAGGGCGACGGTGTGCTGACGGCGTGCCTCCTCGGCGGTCCACTCGCGGCCGCCGGCCTCCTCGATGAGCACGGCGCGGGCCGCGAACTCCTCCTCGGAGAAGTTCTCGAAGTCGCTGCTCTTGGCGTCGGCGGCGAGGATCTCGCCGAGCCGCTCGGAGGCGGGGCCGCCCGCCGCGAGCGCGGCCACCACCGGCAGGGACTTCTTGCGCTGGCGCAGATCACTCCAGGTCTGCTTGCCGGTGGCCACCGGGTCGCCCCAGATGCCGAGGAGGTCGTCGACGGCCTGGAAGGCCAGGCCGAGGTGGTAGCCGTACTTCTCCAGCGTGTCGGCGGTGCGCTCGTCCGCGCCGCCGAGCACGGCGCCGACGGAGCTGGCGCAGGCCAGCAGGGCGCCGGTCTTGTTGCCCTCCATCTCCAGGCACTCCTCGACGCTGACGCGGTCGCGGTGCTCGTAGGAGATGTCCTGGGCCTGGCCGTCGATGAGTGCGCGGGTGGCGGTGGTCAGACGGCGGGTCGCGCGGCCTGCCTCGGCGGTGCCGAGTTCGAGGAGGATCTCGTTGGCGAGGGCGAACAGGGCGTCGCCGACCAGGATGGCCTGGGCGGGGCCGTGCACCTTCCAGACGGTGTCGCGGTGCCTGCGCTGTTCGTCACCGTCCATCAGGTCGTCGTGCAGCAGCGAGAAGTTGTGGACCAGTTCGACGGCGACCGCGCCGGGAATGCCGACCTCGGGCGCGGCGCCGGTGACCTCGGCGGAGAGCACGGCGAGAGCGGGGCGCACGGCCTTGCCGCCGTCGCCGTCGGTCGGGTTGCCCTGGGCGTCGATCCAGCCGAAGTGGTAGGCGGCGACCGTGTCCATGGGCGGAGCAAGCCGGTCGACGGCCGCCCTCAGCACCGGCGTGGCCAGGGTGCGGCCGCGCTCCAGGAGCGCGGTCACGTCCACCGCGGTCCTACGAGCGTCCGGCGTGGCCGGGGGCACAGGGGGCACTGTTTCTCCTCTTGTTGCGGTACCGGAGGGGGTGCGGGGGTGTGCCGAGCCGTGCTGATCGAGCATCAGGCCGCCTCCTCGAACGCGAAGAGGCGGCGGGGGCGGGGCCGGCCCAGGGCGCTCAGCGCGGCGTCCGCCGCGCTCACGCCGCTGCGGACCGCACTCTCCATGGTCGCGGGCCACCCTGTGGCGGTCCACGCTCCGGCCAGGTACAGGCCGGGGGCTTTGGTGCGGGCGCCGGGACGCAGCCGCCCGACGCCGGGGGTGGGGGCGAACGTCGCCGTGCGCTCCCGGGTCACGAAGAAGTCCCGCACCTCGGCGCCGCGCGCACCCGGCAACAGCCGCTCCAGCTCGGGCAGATAGCGCTCGCGCAGCACGGCGACGGGTTCGTCGATCTCGTCCTTGGCGGCGGACTGGGACAGCGCGAGGTACTGGCCCTCGCGCAGGCCGGAGGCGTGGGTGCGGTCGAAGACCCACTGCACGGGTGTGCCGAGCGCCGCGAAGAAGGGCTTGTCGAGCACCTTGCGGTCGTAGACGACATGCACGTTGAGGATGGGCGCGGTGTCGATCTCCAGCAGTCGCCGCGCGTCGTCGAGCGCTCCGTCGGGGAGCAGGTCGTGCGTCTCGCGCTGCGGCACGGCGAGCACGACGGTGTCCGCGCGAAGCGTCTCGCCGGGAACCTGAACGCTCCACGCCCCGTTTTCGTCAGTAGAGAGGGAGGTGACGCGTGAACGGACCTCGATCCGTACGCCCGAGGACTCGAGCGCCTTGCGGGCCAGCCGGTCGTGCAGTTCGCCCAGCGGGACGTGCGCCCAGCCGATGTCGGCCGCGCCCGGCTCGGACAGCAGACCGGTCTTGAACACCATCGCGGCGAGCCCCAGCGAGGAGTCCCCCGCGACCGCGTTGAGGGTGGCGACCCCGACCAGGTCCCACAGGGCCTCGACGGCGCGTGCCGACTGACCGTGCGCGGTCAGCCAGCTGCCGAAGTCCTGCGCGTCCAGGGCCGGATCGGCGAGGTCGAGTCCCTTGAGCGCGAGCGCGGCCCGGCCCACTTTGGCGCGTTCGGCGAGCGAGAGGTGCGGATAGGTGGCGAGGCTGCGCCCCAGATGCAGGGGCACCGGCAGCGCGTCGCGTCGCAGCCTGCCCAGCCGCCGCCCCTCGGGTTTGGCGAGGTCGACGACGGGCACGTCGAGCCGGTCCTGCAGCGGCGCCAGTGCGCTGCCCCCGATGCGGTCGAGGAACCAGCGGTAGGCGGTGCAGCAGCGCAGATACACGTGCTGTCCGTTGTCGACGGTGAGGTCGCCGCGCCGGAAGGAGAAGGCGAGGCCGCCGAGCCTGGGCCGGCTCTCGAGCAGGGTGACCCGTACACCCGCGTCGGCGAGTGCGAGCGCGGCGGTGACACCCGCGAGGCCGCCCCCGACGACGACGGCTGTGCGGCCCGAAGTACCGGAAGCCTCCGAGGCGTCGGCGAGCTGCTCGTCGTTCATCGTGCACCCTCCCGTGCGGGCCGGCCATGGTGTGTGAACTCTGCACCGCAGGCCGTCGCAGTCAGGGACGCCGCGCCGGGCCGGAGGGTTGCGCGCCGGTTTTCTCCGGCGGCATCACCGCGTCCCACTGTGTCGCCCGCCGCGTCCATCAGGTGTGCCTCCTGACGGTCCGCCGCGACACATGCCGGGCGTCCAGGCCCGACAGGCCGCGTACGGCGACGTAGGCCTTCTCCCGTCCGGGCAGCGAGACCCGGCCGCGCAGCACCGCCTCGGGGTCGCGCTCGATGCGGTCGAGGAGCCGGCGGTAGATGCCGGCCATGGCGGCGACACAGGCGCCGCTGCGCCGGTCGAGCAGGGGGAGCAGCCGGTAGCCCTCGGCGAACAGGGCGCGGGCCCGGCGCACCTCGAAGTGCACGAGACCCGCGAAGTCGGAGCCCTCCGGCGGCTTGGGTCCGTCGAACCCGGCCGAGCAGCCGAACTTGGCGAGGTCGTCGGCGGGCAGGTAGACCCGGCCGCCCTCCGCGTCCTCGCGGACGTCCCGGAGGATGTTCGTGAGCTGGAGCGCGAGCCCGAGCGTGTCGGCGTACTCGGGTGCGCGCTCGGCGCCGCGCGCCCCGGCTTCGGTGCCGAACACGCCGAGCGAGAGCCGTCCGATGGCGCCCGCCACACAGCGGCAGTACGCCTTCAGGTCGTCCCAGGTCTCGTAGGTCTCGCCGCGCACGTCCATCAGGACGCCGTCGATCAGCTCGTCCAGGCCGCCCAGCGGGACGGGGAAGGCCCGGGCCGTGTGCGCCAGGGCGACCGCGACGGGGTCGGTGTCGTCCTCCTCGACCTCGCCCTCGCGAACCCGGGTGAGGAGCGCCCGGGTGTCCTCGAGCCGGGCGGTCTTGACGTCCCCGTCCAGCGCGCCGTCGCCGATGTCGTCGACGCGGCGCGAGAAGGCGTACAGCGCCGACATCGCGCGGCGCTTGGGCGTGGGCAGCAGCCTGATGCCGTACGCGAAGTTACGGGCCTGTTGCCCCGTGACGGTCTCGCAGTAGCCGTAGGCGGCGAGTACCGGCGCGGACACGTGCGGTGACGACTCCACGGTCCGGATCACCCCTCTCCTCGCAGGGTCACGCCCACCTCGCGCAGCAACTGCAGCTTGCCGGGCTTGGGCGGGCCGGGAAGTACGTCGTAATCGGCGGCGGCGATCGCGCGGATCGCCGCCCTTCCCCCCGCCACGAACCCTGCGAGCAGCAGTCTCAGCCTGCCGTGGACGCTACCCACCAGGGGGGCGCCTTCATTCAGGAGATCGCGGGCGCGTTGCGCCTCGTATGCAACCAGAGCGCGCACCGATGCGCCCGCGGTTTTCGCGGCGAGATCCGCTTCCCGCACGTGAAAGCGCTTCATGTCCGTGGCGGGCAGGTAGACGCGGTCGCGGCCGAGGTCCTCGGACACGTCCTGCAGATGTTCGACGATCTGCAGTGCGGTGCAGATCGCGTCGGAGCGGCGGACTCGCTCGGGGGTCGAGGTGCCGGTGACGGCGAGGACGAGACGGCCCACGGGGTTGGCGGACAGTTCGCAGTAGGCGAGGAGGTCGTCGTAGGTCTCGTAGCGGGTGACGAGCTGGTCCTGCCGGTTGGCGGCGATCAGGCCGAGGAAGGGCTCGGGGGTGAGCGAGCGGCGGCGGACCGTCGGCTGGAGGCGGCGCAGCAGGGGGTGGCGGGGCGGATCGTCGGATCCGGCGAAAACACGATGCAGATCGGCTTCGAAGGCGTCCAGCAGAAGCAGCCGGTTCTCGGCCTCGGTGGCCGACACGCCGAGCAGTCGGGCGTCGTCGCCGCCCGGGGCGAGGTCGCCGTCGCCGATGTCGTCGACGAGGCGGGCGAAGCCGTAGACGGCCATCAGGTCCTCGCGCCAGTCCCTGGGCAGGAAGAACGGGGCCACGGGGAAGTTCTCGTGCGCGGCCTTGTCGAGCGTGCCGCGTTCCGGGTCGCCGGTGCGTGGCGCGACCGTCGCCGTCATCGTCGACCGCCCGGCGCGGGGACGGCACGGCCTGCGCTGAGCTGGGGAGTTTCCGTAGCCATCGCCGTCACATCTCCCGTTCTACACTGCGGACCCAATACACACTATTTCGGACACGCCGCCCGGCCGCCCGTGCACCGGCCCGACCATGGGCGCTGCGCAATATCGCCCCACTTGACGCGTTTCGGGACCGGTCCAGCTTACGTTGTACAACGCAGCACGGTTCGCGGGGGTGTCCTGCACATCACAACAACACACCGATTGGTGTCAAGATTCCTAAGGCGACACGGAGTTGACGTTTCCTTTGCAGACGCAGGGCCCCGCCGGGAAGTTCCGGCGGGGCCCTGGGCGCATCGCTCTACTTGGCCGAGAACTTCTCGTACTCCTTGAGGACCTCTTCGGTCGGGCCGTCCAGGCGGAGTTCGCCGCGCTCCAGCCACAGCACGCGGTCGCAGGTGTCCCTGATCGACTTGTTGCTGTGACTGACCAGGAACACCGTGCCGGCCTGCCCCCGCAACTCCCGGATGCGTTCCTCGGAGCGGCCCCGGAACTTCGCGTCGCCGGTGGCCAGCGCCTCGTCGATCATCAGGACGTCGTGGTCCTTGGCGGCGGCGATGGAGAAGCGCAGCCGGGCCTGCATTCCGGAGGAGTAGGTGCGCATCGGCAGGGAGATGAAGTCTCCCTTGTCGTTGATGCCGGAGAAGTCGACGATCTCCTGGTAGCGCTCCTTGATCTGCTCACGGGACATGCCCATGGCCAGGCCGCCGAGCATGACGTTGCGTTCGCCGGTGAGGTCGTTCATCAGCGCCGCGTTGACGCCCAGCAGCGAGGGCTGGCCGTCGGTGTAGACCTTGCCGCTCTCGGGCGGCAGCAGGCCGGCGATGGCACGCAGCAGGGTCGACTTCCCGGAGCCGTTGGAGCCGATCAGGCCGACGGCCTCGCCCCGGTGGACGGTGAAGGACACCCCGCGCACCGCATGCACCTTGCGCACACCCCGGGTCGCCTCGCCGGAGCCCCGCTTGACCATGCGGCTGAGCGCGGACGTGGCGCTGCCCTTGCCGCCGCCCGCGCCGTTGACGCGGTAGACGATGTGGACGTCCTCGGCGATGACGGTGGGGACGCGCGGTCCGGGGAGCCGCTCAGCCACGGCCGTACCTCTCCTCGGCCCGCCAGAAGAACACGAAGCCGCCGACCGCCAGCAGCAGCGCCCAGCCGCCCGCGACCCCCCACACGTGGGCGGGCAGGTTCTCGGCCTCGTACTCCTCGATGAGCGCGAAGCGCATCAGGTCCATGTAGATGGCGGCCGGGTTCCACTGCAGGATGTTCGCCACCCACTGCGGCTTGTCGGCGAGGAAGACGGGGATGGAGAACATCACGCCGGAGGCGTACATCCAGGTCCGCATCACGAACGGCATCAACTGCGCCAGGTCGGGGGTCTTGGCGCCGGCCCGGGCGAACACCATCGCCAGGCCGGAGTTGAAGCAGAACTGAAGTATCAGCACCGGCACGATCAACGCCCAGGAGGCGTCCGGATAGCTGCCGAAGCCGATGACCACCAGGAACAGCACGACCATCGAGTACAGCAGTTGCTGGAGCTGCTGCAGGGCGAAGGAGATCGGCAGCGAGGCGCGCGGGAAGTGCAGGGCGCGGACCAGGCCGAGGTTGCCGGAGATCGCGCGGACGCCGCTCATCACCGAGCTCTGCGTGAAGGTGAACACGAAGACGCCCGTGACCAGGAAGGGGATGTACACCTCCTTCGACATGCCACGGCCGGCGTCGAGCAGCAGGCCGAAGATCATGAAGTACACGGCGGCGTTCAGCAGCGGAGTGGCCACCTGCCACAGCTGGCCGAGCCTGGCCTGGCTGTACTGCGCGGCCAGTTTCGCCGAGGAGAAGGCCAGGATGAAGTGGCGTCGGCCCCAGAGCTGGCGGACGTACTCCGGCAGGGAGGGGCGCGCCCCGCTCACGGCCAGCCCGTACTTGGCGGCCAACTGCGCCGCCGTGAGGCCTTCGTCGGGCGACGGAAGTGCGCTCACCACGACTCCGACGTCATGCGTTGTCTCACTCACAAGTAGGAAACTTTCCTCTTCGGGATGCACAGCCTCGACGGCTGGCATGAGCCGGCGGGCCCGTGGTACGGCCCGGGTTCCTCAGGGACGAGCTTGTCAGATCACCGGGGGCCGGCCCAGTCGGGTCAGCCGCCATACCGTGCGCCACTTCATGGGCCTGCGCGGTCCGCACGGAGTGCTCCAGCCTTCCCGGAAACCGCCGAACCAGGCCTTCAGCGCGGAACCCGAGGGGCGGCGCGCAAGCGTCAGCAGCAGCCAGACCCCGAGGTAGACCGGGACCAGCGGGACGGGAAGGTTGCGGCGGGCCAGCCAGACGCGGTTGCGGGCGACCATGCGGTGGTACACCGCGTGCCGCGAGGGCGCGGTCGTCGGGTGGTACAGCACCATGTCGGACCGGTAGTCGATCATCCAGCCCGCGTCGAGGGCCCGCCAGGCCAGGTCGGTCTCCTCGTGGGCGTAGAAGAACTCGTCCGGGAGTCCGCCGACTTCCGCGAAGACCTTCGTGCGGACGGCGTTGGCGCCGCCGAGGAAGGTGGTGACCCGGGAGGAGCGCATCGGGTCGGAGGCGCGCAGCCGGGGTACGTGGCGGCGCTGGGTGACCCCGGTCTCCGGGTCGGCGATCCGGAAGCTGATGATGCCCAGCTTCGGATCGGCGTCGAAGGCCTGCCGGCACAGCTCGGCGGTGTCGTGGTGGGCGAGGAGGCCGTCGTCGTCCAGGAACAGCAGGACGTCGACGTCCCGGCCGCTGGGGCCGAAGGCCTCGATGCCGACGTTGCGGCCGCCGGGGATGCCGAGGTTCTCGGGCAGTTCGACCGTGCGGACGCCCTCGGGGACGTCCGGGACGGGCGCGCCGTTGCCGACGACGACGACCTGGACCCGGTCGCCGTCCTGCTTGGCGACCGAGTCGAGCAGCGCGCGCAGTTCGTCGGGGCGGTTGCCCATGGTGATGACGACCGCGCCGACCGTTGTGGGCGCGCTCACTTCAGCCTGCTCGACACGAGGATGGACACCAGGTGCAGCAGCGTCTGCAACAGCGCGATGCCCGCCAGTACGGCGACGCCGAGCCGGGAGAAGAACAGGTCGCCGCGGACCTGGTCGACGACGGCCAGGACCAGGATCAGCAGGGACGCCTCGATGCCGAGGATCAGCCGGTGGAACTTGAGCGCCGAGGCGGCCCGCCGGGCCAGCGCCATGCCGGAGGAGCGCGGTTCGGACGCCGACTCCTTGACGGGCGGCAGCCCGCCCTGGTGGCGGGCGACGCCGACGAGGTCGGTCTCGGCCTTGATCAGGATCGCGCCGAGCGCGGCCAGCGTGCCGAGGAAGGCCCACAGCCAGTCGATCCGGCCGCTGCCCCACAGGTCGGCGGCGCGCAGCCCGAAGCCGACGAGGACGGCGGCGTCGGTGAGATACGCCCCGACCCGGTCCAGGTAGACCCCGCCGAGGGAGTACTGCTTCTTCCAGCGGGCGATCTCGCCGTCCACGCAGTCCAGCAGCAGGTACATCTGGACGCACACCACGCCGAGCACGGCGCCCGTGATCCCCGGCACCAGCAGCGCCGGGGCCGCGAGGACGCCGAAGACGGTCATCAGGTACGTGAGCTGGTTGGGCGTGACCCTGGTGTTCACCAGATAGCGGTCCACCCGCAGGGACACCTCACGCATGTAGAGGCGCCCCATCCAGTGCTCACCGCTGCGCCGGTCCTTCACCCCCGGAGGGTGGACGACCGGTCTGAGTTCAGCTACCGATGGCCTTGACATAGTCGGCGTAGATGTCCTTGATCTGTTCGGTCTTGAGGTCGAGGTGTTCGAGGATCGTGTAGCGGCCGGGCCGGGTCTCGGGGGCGAACTCCACGACGCGGACGAACTCGTCCACCGTGAAGCCGATCTCCTCGGGCAGGACCGGCAGCCCGTGCCGGCGCAGCACCTGGGCCATGTAGGCGGACTCCTCGTGGGCTCCGCGCAGGTACATCGCGAAGGCCGCGCCGAGTCCGCACTGCTCGCCGTGGGCGGCGGCGCGCTGGGGGAAGAGCAGGTCGAAGGCGTGGTTGATCTCGTGGCAGGCGCCGGAGGACGGGCGGGAGTCGCCCGACACCGACATGGCGATGCCGCTGAGCACCAGCGCCTCGGCCAGCACCTGGAGGAAGTCGGTGTCCCCGATGCCGCCGGGGTGTCTGAGGACCGCCTCGCCGGCCTGGCGGGCGATCGCGGCGGCGAGGCCGTCGATCTTCTCGCCGTTGACCCGGCTCGCGAGCTCCCAGTCGGCGATGGCCGAGATGTTCGACACCGCGTCGCCGATGCCTGCCCGCACGAAGCGGACCGGGGCCTCGCGGATGACGTCGAGGTCGATGACGACCGCGATCGGGTTCGGCACTCCGTAGGAGCCGCGGCCCGCGTCGTTGTCGAGGGTGGCGACCGGCGAGCACAGGCCGTCGTGCGCGAGGTTGGTGGGGACGGCGACCAGCGGGAGGCCCACCCGGGCCGCGGCGAACTTGGCGCAGTCGATGATCTTGCCGCCGCCGAGGCCGACGACCGCGTCGTAGCGACCGGCCTTTATGTCACCGGCGAGCCGCACGGCGTCGTCGAGGGTGCCGCCGCCCACCTCGTACCAGGTGGCGCCGGGCAGGGCCGGGGTGAGGCGCTCGCGCAGCCGGGCGCCGGAGCCGCCGCTGACGGCGATCGCGAGCTTGCCGGAGTGCGAGATGCGCTCGTCGGCGAGGACCCCGACGAGGTCGTCGAGGGCGCCGGGGCGGATGTCGACGACGACCGGCGAGGGGATCAGCCGGGTCAGTACTGGCACGCGATCTCCCGTCCACGGGCGAGATCGTCGTGGTTGTCGATCTCGACCCACTTGACGTCGCCGATCGGCGCCACGTCGATGCGGAAGCCGCGGTTGACGAGCTCCTGGTAGCCGTGCTCGTAGAACTGCTGGGGGTCGGTCTCCCACACGGTCCTGAGCGCGTCGGCCAGTTCGGGGGCCGCGTCGCCCTCGATGAGGGTGACGCCGATGTACTCGCCGGTGGCCTCGGCCGGGTCCATCAGCTTGGTGATCTTCGTCATGCCCTTCTCGGGGTCGACGACGACCTTCATCTCCTCGTCCGCCAGGGACTTCACGGTGTCGAGGGCGAGAATGATCCGCCTGCCCTGGCCGCGGGCGGCGAGCAGCGTCTTCTCGACGGAGACCGGGTGCACGGTGTCGCCGTTGGCGAGGATCACGCCGTCCTTGAGGGCGTCCCGGCCGCACCACAGGGAGTAGGCGTTGTTCCACTCCTCGGCCTTGTCGTTGTCGATCAGGGTGAGCTTGAGGCCGTACTTCGCCTCCAGCGCCGCCCTGCGCTCGTACACGGCCTCCTTGCGGTAGCCGACGATGACCGCGACCTCGGTGAGACCGATCTCGGCGAAGTTGCCGAGCGTCAGGTCGAGCACCGTGGGCTCGCCCTCTATGCCCGCGGGCCCCACCGGCACCAGCGCCTTCGGCAGGGTGTCGGTGTAGGGGCGCAGACGCCGGCCGGCGCCGGCCGCCAGCACGAGGCCGATCATGCGGGTTCTCCTTCATCGTGTACGGCGGGAGCGCCGCCCTTGTGGGCAGCCACCCAGAAGCGGATGCTCTCGACGAGCACCACCACGGCGACGGCCACGGCGAGGACCGTGAGCGCGACCTTGAACTGCGAGGCGGTGAGCGCCATGGCCAGCACGACCACGACCAGCGTCCGCCCCTCCTGCCCCCCGACGGCGCGCACCAGCCAGGCCGGCGGCGCTCCGGCGTTGCCGCGGATGCGGTACACCGTGTCGTAGTGATGGTAGGCGACGGCGCCGACGAGACCGAAAGCCGCGGGAAGCGCCCCCTGCACGTCCGCCTGGGCCGCGAGGATCAGCACCGTGCCGTACTCGGCGGCCCTGAAGAGCGGCGGGACAAGCCAGTCGAGGGCGCCCTTGAGGGGGCGGGCGACGGCGTCGGCGGACAGCAGGACGTACAGCACGACGGCCACGAGGAGCGAGAAGCCCGTCCCGTCGAACCCGGCCGCGAGGACCAGCAGGCCGGAGCCGACGGCCGCGGCGAGGGGGGCCGGAATGCGGATGCCCGCGGGCAGGGTACGGGCGAGCAGTTCGGTCAGGGGCCCGCTGTCCGCGAGGTCCGCGAGGGCCTGCGCCGCCCGGTCCGTGCGCCTGGCCTTGCGGGTCAGGGAGCGCAGGACACGGCCCGCCGTGGTGTACGTCGCCGCGAAGGCGCAGCCGATGAGCAGCGCGTAGAAGGTGATGCGGGGAGTGGCGGCCGCGGTCAGGACGGCGATCATCGCCCATCGTTCGCCGATGGGCAGGACTATCATCCGCCGCACCCAGACGGTCCAGCCGACGCTGTCGAGCTTGTCGGAGAGGGCTGCGGTGGGGCTGGTGTTGGCCGTGGCGTCGTGGTTGGCCTCGTTGAACGAGAAGTCGACGACGTGCCGGCAGGTCTGCAGCACCATCGCGCCGAGCGCGAGGGCCCATACGTCGTCGCCGCCGCGGGCCGCGCCGAGCGCGAGGCCCGCGTAGTAGGCGTACTCCTTGGCGCGGTCGAAGGTGGCGTCGAGCCAGGCGCCGAGCGTGGAGTACTGCAGGGAGTAGCGGGCGAGCTGGCCGTCGGTGCAGTCCAGGACGAAGGACGCGATGAGCAGCACGCCGGCCGCGATGAACCCGCCGCGGGTGCCGGTGGCCGCGCAGGCCGCCGCGATGAGGGCGGTGATCAGCGAGGCGGTGGTGACCTGGTTCGGGGTGAGGCCGCGGCGCGCGCACCAGCGGGCGAGGTAGCGGGAGTACGGGCTGATGCAGAAGGTGGTGAAGAAACCGTCGCGGGCCTTCACGGCCGACTTCAGGCGGACGGCCTCGTCGTCGACGGCGGCGACGGCCTGCCGTGCCTCGTTGCGGGCCTGCGGGTCGGCGGGGACCTCGGCGACCAGGCTGCCCAGCTCGGGGCGGTACACGTCGACGCCGTCGGCGTCGAGGGCGGTGACGACACGGTCGGCGAGGCTGTCGACGGCCAGGACCGCGCCGCCGCTCGCGGAGTTCTCCCGGGCCATCGCGCGGGTCAGGGCCTGGCGGCCGTCGGGCTGCGCGGTGACGGCGCCCGGGATCGCGGCGAGCGGGAAGCGGGGGTCGGTGAGGCCGAGGCGCAGCGCGTGTTCGTGGCCCACGAAGCGGGCGTCCACGACGGCGACGCGCTGGTCGCCGGGGACGGCCGCGAGGAGGGTCTCGGCGTCACCGGCGTCGGAGGCGGTCCGCACGTCGTAGCCGAGGGACCGCAGGTCGCCCTCGATCGACGATCCGGGGACCGGCGAGCCGGTGAGGATGGCGGTCGGCAACCGAACTCACTCCCTGGTCCGACGCGTTCACGCCGGTCATGTACACGATGGGGGCGCCCTTGGCCGCACCGGCGAGTGCACCGGTGGCCGCGCCAGGCGGGCGGCATGTCGGCAGAGGCTATCGGATGCCGGGAAGGCCGGGTTCACCGCCCGTTCAAGGATGATCAACGAGGTCCGGGAGCCCGGCTTGAGCCCGGCTTGAACCGGCCTTTGCCGAGATCATCATCGGTGATCGGCGGCCCGGCCGACAAACCGCGGCCCCACAGAGCCGACATCCGGGACATTGCTCACCGCGCAGGGGTGCCGATACCGATCCGCATAGGGTCTACAGGCATGACGTGGCTGATCACCGGCGGAGCCGGATACATAGGGGCACATGTGGCGCGGGCCATGACCGGCGCCGGGGAGCGCGTCGTCGTCCTGGACGATCTCTCCACGGGCGCCGCCGCGCGGCTCGGGGCGGACGTGCCGCTCGTGCGGGGCTCGGCGCTCGACGGCGACCTGCTCGGGCGGGTCTTCGCCGACCACGAGGTGACCGGGGTGGTGCACCTGGCGGCGCACAAGCAGGTCGCCGAGTCCGTGGCGCGGCCCACCCGCTACCACCGGGAGAACGTGGGCGGTCTGGCCGTCCTCCTCGACGCGGTCGCCGAGGCCGGGATCCGACGGTTCCTGTTCTCCTCCTCCGCGGCCGTCTACGGCAAACCCGGACGTGGACCTCATCACCGAGGACACCCCGTGCGCCCCGGTCAACCCGTACGGCGAGACCAAACTCGCCGGGGAGTGGCTGGTGCGGGCGGCGGGGCGGGCGCACGGCATCGCGACGACCTGCCTGCGCTACTTCAACGTGGCCGGGGCGGCGGCGCCGGAACTGGCCGACACCGGCGTCTTCAACATCGTCCCGATGGTCTTCGACCGGCTCACCCGTGGCGAGGCCCCGCGGATCTTCGGCGACGACTACCCGACACCGGACGGCACCTGCGTCCGTGACTACATCCACGTCGCCGACCTGGCCGAGGCGCACCTGGCGGCGGCCCGGCGGCTGACCGCGCCGGACGCGGCGGGCGATCTGACGGTGAACATCGGGCGGGGCGAGGGCGTCTCGGTGCGCGAGCTGGTCACCCTGATCGGAGAGGTCACCGGCGACACCCGGCCGGCGGTGGTCGAGGGGCGTCGGCCCGGGGACGCGCCGCGCGCGGTGGCCTCGGCCGGTGCCGCGGCCCGGGAGCTGGGCTGGACGGCCCGGCGGGACCTGCGCGAGACGGTCGGTTCGGCCTGGCGGGGCCAGCGGCTGCACCATGCCTGAGCCGCAGGTGAGGGTGCCCTGACCTGCGATTCGTTTCCGCAGGTCAGGGCACATGACAACGGTGTTCAATGCCGCGTTGCCGGATACCCCCCACCCGTAGTTCACTGTGAGCCCGGGCAGAACACGACGGGCCGCGACGGACCACAGAAGGGCTGCTTCCATGGGGGCTGGGCACGACCACGGTCACACGCACACGCACCCGCCGACCACCGGCACGGCCGCTGCGGCGTACCGCGGCAGGCTGCGGGTGGCGCTGTCGATCACGCTCGGCGTCATGGTGGTCGAGATCGTCGGCGGGCTGCTCGCCGACTCCCTGGCGCTGATCGCGGACGCGGCCCACATGGCGACGGACGCGCTGGGCCTGGGCATGGCGCTGCTCGCCATCCACTTCGCCAATCGGCCGCCGAGCGCGAACCGCACCTTCGGGCTGGCCCGCGCCGAGATCCTGGCGGCCCTCGCCAACTGTCTGCTGCTGCTCGGGGTGGGCGGCTACGTCCTGTACGAGGCGGTCCAGCGGTTCTTCACGCCGGCCGCCACCGAGGGCGGCCTGATGATCTGGTTCGGCGTGATCGGTCTGGTGGCGAACATGGTCTCGCTCACGCTGCTGATGCGCGGCCAGGCGGAGAGCCTGAACGTGCGCGGGGCGTTCCTGGAGGTGGCCGCGGACGCGCTGGGTTCCGTCGCGGTGATCATCTCGGCGGGGGTGATCCTGGCCACCGGCTGGCAGACCGCCGACCCGATCGCCTCGCTCGTCATCGGTCTGATGATCGTGCCGAGGACGGTGAAACTGCTGCGCGAGACCCTCGACGTGCTGCTGGAGTCGGCCCCCAAGGACGTCGACATGGCGGAGGTGCGGACCCACATCCTCGCCCTGGACGGAGTGGAGGACGTCCACGATCTGCACGCCTGGACGATCACCTCCGGGATGCCGGTGCTGTCGGCGCACGTGGTGGTGCGCTCGGAGGTGCTGAACGCGATCGGCCACGAGAAGCTGCTGCACGAACTCCAGGGCTGCCTGGGCCACCACTTCGACGTGGAGCACTGCACCTTCCAGCTGGAGCCGAGCGGGCACGCCCAGCACGAGGCACGGCTCTGTCACTGAGTGTGTACGCGTCATGGGCGTCGGGTGATCCGTAGCGACCCGCACAGGCGTTCCGTACGGTTCCCCGCGGTCGGCGCCGGGCAAGATCGCCTACGGGGACCCCTGCCGTGCGCGGGACATGCGCGCTTTCGCGCGCAGCGCCGGGAGCGCCGGGCGCGTACGGCAGACTGGGGGACGCGAGGACCGATGCTAAGGATGGGTATGCCGATCACACCTGCCACCGCGACACACAACTCGTCGAACGGCACCGCGGAAGCGATCTTGCTGGAGCTGGTCGACGAGAACGGCGTCACGATCGGCACCGCGGAGAAGCTCGCCGCCCATCAGCCACCGGGGCAGCTGCACCGCGCGTTCTCCGTGTTCCTCTTCGACGAGCGGGGCCGGCTGCTGCTCCAGCAGCGGGCGCTCGGCAAGTACCACTCCCCCGGCGTGTGGTCCAACACCTGCTGCGGTCACCCCTACCCCGGTGAGGCGCCGTTCGCGGCGGCCGCCCGGCGCACCTTCGAGGAGCTGGGCGTCTCCCCGTCGCTGCTCGCCGAGGCGGGCACGGTCCGTTACCACCACCCGGACCCCGACTCGGGTCTGGTGGAGCAGGAGTACAACCACCTGTTCGTCGGGCTGGTGCAGTCCCCGCTGCGGCCGGATCCGGAGGAGGTCGGCGACACGGCCTTCGTGACGCCCGCCGAGCTGGCGGAGCGGCATGCGAAGGACACGTTCTCGTCCTGGTTCATGACCGTGCTGGACGCGGCGCGGCCCGCGGTCAGGGAGCTGACGGGTCCTTCGGCCGGCTGGTGACCCTCACAGGCCCCGCACGGGTTTGAGCGGCAGGGCGGCCCAGATCACCTTGCCGCCGCTCGCCGTGTGCTCGACGTCGCACGCCCCGCCCGCCTCCCTGGTGATCTCCCGCACCAGAAGCAGTCCCCGGCCGCCGGTGCGGCCGTGGTCGGCCTCCAGGGCGGTCGGGCGGTAGGGGTGGTTGTCCTCCACGGCCACCCGCACCCAGTCGGCTCCGACGGCGATCTCCACCGCGACCACGGGCGACAGCAGTGCCGCGTGCCGGACGGCGTTGGTCACCAGCTCGGAGACGATCAGCAGCAGCCCCTGGGCCAGGTCGTCCGAGACGGGCACCCCCTGGCGGTACAGCAGGTCCCGCACGGCGTGTCGCGCCTGCGGTACAGAGGCGTCCACGGCTGCCGCGGTGAACCGCCAGACGCCTTCGTAGGGCAGCGGTCGCGGCACGGCTTCCCGCGGGGAGTCGGGAGGTCCGCCTGGGCCGCCCTCTGGGCGTGGGTCGGGCCCGCGCCCGTGATCGTCCATCGTCCGGTCGCCGCCCTCGCGCTCGATTGTCACCACACGTCGAGTGTTGGTAACGGGACGGCCTCCTCCGGATGACTGAACAGAAGTCAGCAGTTATCGAGCGTTTTCGACCGCCCGCGGATGACCCGGTCGGCCGCAGGACCGTTTCTGTCGTATCCGCGCCGCCTTCGCGCACTCTTCGGGTTGTACGGGTACGACGCCGCTCCTCCCCGCGCGGGGTGGTTAGCATCCTGGGCATGGAGCCCGAACTGCTGTACGGCGTCACCGATGCCGTGGCCACCGTCGTCCTGCACCATCCCGCGAAACGCAACGCCATGACGGCCGCGATGTGGGCGGCGCTGCCCCCGTTGCTGGACACCCTGGCCGCCGATCCCGGGGTGCGGGCGCTGGTGCTGACCGGCGCGGGCGGGACGTTCTGCGCGGGCGCCGACATCTCCACGCTCCAGGACGCCCCGGACGAGGCGCCGGCGCTGGCGGTTCGCGCCGAGAACGCCCTCGCGGCGTTCCCCAAGCCGACGCTGGCGGCGGTCCGGGGGCACTGCGTGGGCGGCGGCACACAGCTCGCGGCGGCGTGCGACCTGCGGTTCGCCGAGGAGGGCGCGCTGTTCGGGGTGACGCCGGCGAAGCTCGGGATCGTCTACCCGGCCTCCTCCACCCGACGGTTGGTGTCCCTCGTGGGGCCGTCCGCCGCCAAGTACCTGTTGTTCTCCGGCGAGTTGATCGACACGCAGCGGGCACTGCGCACGGGCATGGTCGACGAGGTGCTGCCCGCGGACGCACTCGAGAAGCGGGTCGAGGAGTTCACGCGGGTCCTGGTGTCCCGCTCGCAGCTGACGCAGGCCGCCGCGAAGGAGTTCGCGACCGGACGCACGGACCGGGACGCCCACTGGAGCGCGCAGGCGCGCGGCAGCGGCGAGACCGCGGAGGGCGTCGCCGCGTTCCTGGAGCGCAGGGAGCCGCGCTTCACCTGGACCGCGTCGGGCTGAGGCGAAGGGTGGACGGCCGGGCGCGCGGTACCCGGGGCGCCCAGCCCGTCCGGGCCCTGGCCCGGCTGTACGGCGGAGCCTGACGACTCCGCGCACGGCCGCCGGGCCTGAGCCCCGCCACGAGTGCGCCCTGATCCCCGACTGTCGGTGCCACCTGCCACAATTGCGGCGCAACCTCAGTGGAGAAGGCGGTACGGGATCGTGACGACACCCGGGTCCATCGAAGTAGGGTCCATCGAAGGCAGGATCGCCGAGGAGCTCGGCGTACGGGAGCGGCAGGTCAAGGCCGCCGTGGAGCTGCTCGACGGCGGCTCCACGGTTCCCTTCATCGCCCGCTACCGCAAGGAAGCGACCGAGATGCTCGACGACGCGCAGCTGCGCACGCTCGAGGAGCGGCTGCGCTACCTGCGGGAGCTGGAGGAGCGGCGGACGGCGATCCTGGAGTCGGTGCGTGAGCAGGGCAAGCTCACCGACGCGCTGGAGGCGCAGATCCGCGGCGCCGAGACCAAGGCGCGGCTCGAGGACATCTACCTGCCGTACAAGCCCAAGCGGCGCACGAAGGCCCAGATCGCGCGGGAGGCAGGCCTCGAACCGCTTGCCGAGGGCCTGCTCGGCGACGCCACGGTCGACCCGCTCGCGGCGGCCGCCGCCTTCGTCGACGCCGACAAGGGCGTCGCCGATCCGCAGGCCGCGCTGGACGGCGCGCGGGCGATCCTCACCGAGCGGTTCTCGGAGGACGCCGACCTGATCGGCGAGCTGCGCGAGCGCATGTGGGGGCGCGGCCGGCTCGCCGCCAAGGTGCGCGACGGCAAGGAGGAGGCGGGCGCGAAGTTCGCCGACTACTTCGACTTCGCCGAGCCGTTCACCGCGCTGCCCTCGCACCGCATCCTGGCGATGCTGCGCGGCGAGAAGGAAGAGGTCCTCGACCTCGTCCTGGAGCCCGAGGAGCCCTCGGAGCTGCCCGGCCCGTCGTCGTACGAGGGGATCGTCGCGTCGAGGTTCGGGATCGCCGACCGTGGCCGACCCGGCGACAAGTGGCTCACGGACACGGTCCGTTGGGCGTGGCGCACCCGCATCCTCGTCCATCTGGGCATCGACCTGCGGCTGCGGCTGCGGACGGCCGCCGAGGACGAGGCGGTGAACGTGTTCGCGGCGAACCTGCGCGACCTGCTGCTCGCCGCGCCGGCCGGCACGCGCGCGACGCTGGGCCTGGACCCCGGTTTCCGTACGGGCGTGAAGGTCGCCGTCGTCGACGCGACGGGCAAGGTCGTGGCGACCGACGTGATCTACCCGCACGTCCCGGCGAACAAGTGGGACGAGGCGATCGCCAAGCTCGCGCGGCTGGCGAAGAGCCACGCGGTCGAGCTGGTCGCCATCGGCAACGGCACGGCGTCCCGCGAGACCGACAAGCTCGCCGGTGAACTCATCGCCAAGCACCCGGAGCTCGAGCTCACCAAGGTGATGGTGTCCGAGGCCGGCGCCTCCGTGTACTCGGCCTCCGCGTTCGCCTCGCAGGAGCTGCCCGACATGGACGTGTCGTTGCGCGGCGCGGTGTCCATCGCGCGCCGGCTCCAGGACCCGCTCGCCGAGCTGGTGAAGATCGACCCGAAGTCGATCGGCGTCGGCCAGTACCAGCACGACCTGTCCGAGGTGAAGCTGTCGCGTTCGCTGGACGCGGTGGTGGAGGACTGCGTGAACGGCGTGGGCGTGGACGTCAACACGGCGTCGGCGCCGCTGTTGTCGCGCGTGTCCGGCATCTCCTCGGGCCTCGCCGAGAACATCGTGGCGCACCGTGACGCCAACGGGCCCTTCACCTCCCGCTCCGCGCTGAAGAAGGTGGCGCGCCTCGGTCCGAAGGCTTACGAGCAGTGCGCGGGCTTCCTGCGCATCCGCGGCGGCAGCGACCCGCTGGACGCCTCCAGCGTGCACCCCGAGGCGTACCCGGTGGTGCGGCGCATGGTGAAGACCTCCGGGCAGGAAGTCGCGTCCCTGATCGGCAACACGGGCGTCCTGCGCTCGCTGCGGCCGACCGACTTCGTGGACGAGACGTTCGGTCTGCCGACCGTCAGCGACATCCTCAAGGAGCTGGAGAAGCCCGGGCGTGACCCGCGGCCCGCGTTCAAGACGGCCACCTTCAAGGAGGGGGTGGAGAAGATCTCCGACCTGTCCACCGGGATGGTCCTGGAGGGGGTCGTGACGAACGTGGCGGCGTTCGGGGCGTTCATCGACATCGGCGTCCACCAGGACGGCCTGGCACATGTCTCGGCCCTGTCGAAGACGTTCGTCAAGGACCCGCGGGACGTCGTCAAGCCCGGCGACATCGTCAAGGTGAAGGTCCTCGACGTGGACATCCCGCGCAAGCGGATCTCGCTGACGCTCCGGCTGGACGACGAGGCGGCCCCGCAGGGCGGCGAGGGCCAGTCCGCCGCCGGCGGCGGCCGGCCCCAGCGCGGCGGGCGTCCGCCCCAGCAGCGCCAGCAGGGCGGCCAGCGCGGCGGCAGCGGCGGCGGTTCCCGCCAGGCGGCTCCCCCGCCGGCCAACAGCGCCATGGCCGACGCACTGCGGCGAGCGGGCCTGGTCGACCCGAAGAAGGGCAAGCGCTGAGCACGGCCCGGCTCACGGGCCGGCTCATTCGCCGTACGCGGCGAGCGGGCCGGCCGGGCCGGGCCCTTGCCGGCGGCCGGCCCGGACCAGGTTCGGCCCCAGTGCGTCCAGGACGGCTCGGGTGACCTCTTCAGGGGTGCGGCCGTCCGTGGCCACGACCGTGGCGGCGACCGTTTCGTACAGGTGGCGGCGGGTCTTCATCAGGTCCTGCCACTGCCTGCGCGGGTCGGCCGCCAGCAGGGGCCGGGGCGTGTCCCGGCCGGTGCGCCTGAGCGCTTCCTCGACGTCCACCGACAGGTGGACGACCCGGCGCCCGGCCAGATGCGCGCGCGTGTCCGCGTCCAGGATCGCGCCGCCGCCCAACGCCAGCACGCCGTCGTGCTCGGCCAGGGCCCTGCGCACCGCCTGCTTCTCGATCGACCGGAAGACCGGCTCGCCCTCGTCGGCGAAGATCTCCGCGATGCTGCGGCCCTGCTCGGCGACGATGTCGTCGTCGGTGTCCCGGTAGCCGGCGCCGAGGCGTTCGGCCAGCAGCTGTCCGACGGTGGACTTGCCGACGCCCATCGGGCCGACCAGGACGACCAGCGGCCCGCTCATCGGATGTGCAGGTGGTCGAGGTAGGACCGCACGTTGCGGCGGGTCTCGGGGACGCTGTCGCCGCCGAACTTCTCCGCCACCGCGTCCGCCAGGACGAGGGCGACCATCGCCTCGGCCACGATCCCGGCCGCCGGCACCGCGCACACGTCGGAGCGCTGGTGGTGCGCCTGCGTCGCCTCGCCCGTGACCACGTCCACCGTCCGCAGCGCCCGCGGCACGGTCGCGATCGGCTTCATCGCCGCCCGCACCCGCAGCACCTCACCCGTCGACAACCCGCCCTCGGTACCGCCCGAGCGGCCCGAGGCCCGTCCGATCCCCGCGTCGCCGGCGACGATCTCGTCGTGTGCCTTCGAACCCGGCATCCGCGCCAGCCCGAACCCGTCGCCGACCTCGACGCCCTTGATCGCCTGGACGCCCATGAGAGCGGCGGCCAGCCGGGCGTCGAGGCGCCTGTCCCAGTGGACATGCGAGCCCAGCCCCACCGGCACCCCGTACACCAGCACCTCGACCACACCACCGAGCGTGTCACCGTCCCTGTGCGCCTGGTCGATCTCCGCGACCATCGCCTTCGACGCGTCCGGATCCAGACACCGCACCGGATCCGCATCCAACCGTTCCGTGTCCGCCGGGGTCGGACACACCCCGTACGGCGCTTTCGCCGAGGCCAGCTCGACCACGTGGGAGACGATCTCGATGCCCGCCGTCTCCTTCAGATACGACCGGGCCACCGCGCCGAGCGCGACCCGGGCGGCCGTCTCGCGCGCCGACGCCCGCTCCAGGACGGGCCGGGCCTCGGTGAAGCCGTACTTCTGCATCCCGGCGAGGTCCGCGTGCCCAGGCCGCGGCCTCGTCAACGGCGCGTTACGGGCCAGCCCCGCCAGCACCTCCGTATCCACCGGGTCGGCCGCCATCACCTGCTCCCACTTCGGCCACTCGGTGTTGCCCACCATGACCGCCACCGGCGAACCCAGGGTGAGACCGTGCCGGACGCCGCCGAGGAAGGTGACCTCGTCGCGCTCGAACTTCATCCGCGCGCCACGCCCGTGGCCGAGCCGCCGTCGCGCCAGGTGGCCGGCCACCATGTCCGTGGTGACCGGCACCCCGGCCGGGAGGCCCTCCAACGTCGCCACGAGTGCGGGGCCGTGCGACTCGCCCGCGGTCAACCACCGCAACCTGCTCGACATCTGTCTCACTGCTCCTCGAAGTCGTAGGCGGGAAAGAGCCGTCGCAGCTCGGTGTGGAACCCGGGGAAGGTCTTGCCGACACAGGCCGGGTCGTCGAGCGGGAGAGCGACCGAGCTGCCGAGCCCGAGCACGGCGAAGGACATGGCGATCCGGTGATCGCGGTGGCAGGCGATCCGCGCCCGCAGCGGTGTGCCGGGATGGACGGTGATCCGGTCCCGGCCCTCGTCGACGCGAATCCCGCAGGCGCGCAGGTTCGCCGCCGTCACGCCGATGCGGTCCGACTCCTTCAGCCTCGCGTGGCCGATGCCCGTGACGGTGACGGGTGCGTCGGCGAGCGGGGCGATGGCGGCCAGCGTCATGAAGGTGTCCGAGATCTCGCCCATGTCCACCTCGAATCCGCCGCGCAGCCGCCCCGTACCGGCGACGGTGGTCGCCTTGTCCCCGATACGGACGTCGGCCCCCGCCAGCGCCAGGACCCGCACGAAGCCCAGATCGCCCTGGAGGCTGTCGCGCCCCAGGCCGGGGACGGTCACGGTGCTTCCCGTGACGGCGGCCGCGGCGAAGAAGTACGACGCGGTGGAGGCGTCCGGTTCGATGGACACGTGCGTCGCGGTGTATCCGCCGGGAGTCACCTCGACGCGTCCGGGGGCCGGCTCGGTGACCCGTGCGCCGAAGGTCCGCATCAGCGCCAGCGTCATGTCGACGTAGGGCCTGCTGACCAGGCGGGCGACCTCGACCGACAGCGGGCGGCGCATCAGCGGTCCGGCCATCAGCAGCCCGCTCAGATACTGGCTGCTGAGGCCGGAGTCCAGCTCCAGCGGCCCGCCGTCCAGCCCGTCGCCGCGCACGGTCAGCGGCAGGGATCCGCCCGGCCCGGTACGCACCTGTGCGCCGAGGCGGCCGAGTGCCTCGGCCAGCGGGGCCAGCGGGCGGGCTCGCAGCTGGCCGGTCCCGTCGAACGTGAACTCCCCTTTCCCCGCCGCCGCGACGAACGGCGGCAGGAACCGGACCGCGGTGCCCGCGTCGGCGCACCACAGGTCGGCGCGCCCGGCGAGGTGTCCGCGGATACCGGTGACTTCCCAGTACGCGTCGGCCGGGGCGGCCCGCACCTCGACGCCCAGCGTGCGCAGGGCCTCCCTGAAGGCGAGGGTGTCGTCGCTGACGAGCGGCGCCCGCAGCACGCTCGTGCCGCTCGCGGCGGCGGCCAGCAGCAACGCCCGGTTGGTGAGACTCTTCGACCCGGGGATCCGCGCGGCCAACGGGGCGTGCGTGTCCCCGGCGGCGTGCGGCCGGCCCGCGGTCGTCCGGCGCGATGCGCCCACGGCTTCTCCTTCGTCGTCGGTGGTCGGCTCGTCAACCGCGGGCAGGTGCCCGGGAACGGCCACCGGCCGTGCCGGCCGGCAGCGGGCCGGTGCGCGGGGCCGGTTCGGCTGTGGGAACGGCCGGCGTGCCGGTGTGGCCGGGGGGCCGCTGCACTGTCCATCCGTAGTCCGTGAGGCGGCGGGCCATGCGGACGGCCGAGGCCGGTTCCACCAGGAGTTCGACCAGCCCGCTGCGCTCGCCGGGCGAGTGGTCGATCGACACCTCCTCGACGTTGACGCCCAGCTCCGCCACGGTCGCCAACAGACGGGCCAGCTCACCGGCCTGGTCACCGATGAGCACATGCACGGGCGTGCAGTGGGACGGCTTCTCCCCGTGCTTGCCCGGCACCCGCTCACGGCCCTTCCTGCCACGACCCAGCAGGTCGGCGACGAGCATCAGCCCTTCCGCCCGTTCGTCGGCGTCGTCGGTGGCCAGGCCCCGCAGCGCCGACACCGCCACGGTGAGGTCCACGGCGAGTTCCTGCAGCACATCGGCGACGGCCGTGGCGTTCGCGTCCAGGATGTCGCCCCACAGGCGCGGGTCGCCTCCGGCGATGCGGGTGACGTCCCGTACGCCCTGACCGGCGAGTTGCGAGGCGTCCTCCGGCATGTGCTCGAGACGCGCCGCCATCAACGAGGCGACGAGGTGGGGGGTGTGGGACACCAGGGCGACCGCCCGGTCGTGGGCGGCGCTCTGCATGACCACCGGAACCGCCGCGCACAGCGACGCCACCTCCAGCGCCCGGTTCAGGGTTTCCGTGGCGGTGTCCGGGGTGGGGGTGAGCACCCAGGAGCGTCCCTCGAAGAGCGTGGCGGAAGCGGCGAGCGGACCGGACAGCTCGCGTCCCGCCATGGGGTGTCCGCCGATGTAGCAGGACGGGTCGGCCAGGGCGAACACATCCCGCTCCGGCCCGGTCTTGACGCTGGCCACGTCGGTGTAGCTGCGGGCCAGCCCGTTCGACTGCTGCTTGGCCAGCACCTCGCCGACGCTGCCGGGCGGCACGGCCAGCACGGCGATGTCCGCCGGTGCGGTGGGCGGCCCGACGGTGCCCGCGCCGAGCGCGGCGGCGGTGCGGGCCGCCGACTCGTCCGCGTCGAGCAGATGGACGCGCACTCCTCTTCGGGTGAGCGCGAGGGCCACAGAGGTGCCGATCAGGCCGGTGCCCACGACCGCTGCCGTACGGATCACCGGGCCTCCTCGGCAGTGCCGGCGAGATCGCTGCGCAGGGCTGCGGCGCCGCCCAGGTAGACATGGCGCAGGTCGCGCTTGCGCCGATCGGTCTCGGCGTGCAGCAGGACGCGCACGACGCGCGGCAGTGCTCCGGCGACGTCGATCTCCTGGGCGCACAGGAGTGGGGTGTCGGTGATGCCCGACTCCCGTGCGGCCACCGCGGGAAACTCGCTGTGCAGATCGGGCGTCGCCGTGAAGATCACGCTGACGAGATCCTGCTGTTGCAGTCCGTTGGCGTCGAGCATCTCCTTCAACAGGCTCTTGGTGCTGTCCACCAGGTGGTCTCTGTCATCCCGTTCGAGCTGGACCGCGCCCCGTACTGCGCGCACTGTCATCTCACTCTCCTTGCGGCGCTCGGCGGTGGTGGTACAACTCGGCGACCTGGAAGGCCAGGTCCAGCGACTGGTAGCGGTTGAGGCGCGGATCGCAGGCGGACTCGTAGCGCTGCGCGAGGTCGTCCAGACGTATCTCGGCGCCGCCGCCCACGCATTCGGTGACGTCCTCGCCGGTCAGCTCGACATGGATGCCGCCCGGGTGGGTGCCCAGTTCGCGGTGGACTTCGAAGAAGCCCTTCACCTCGTCGAGGACGTCGTCGAACCGGCGTGTCTTGTGGCCGCTGGGGGCGGTGAACGTGTTGCCGTGCATCGGATCGCAGATCCAGGCGACCTGGGCGCCGGACGCCGTGACCTTCTCCACCAGCCCGGGAAGGACGTCACGGACCTTGTCCGCTCCCATCCGGGTGATGAAGGACAGCCGGCCCGGTTCCCGGTCCGGGTCCAGCCGGTCGACGAGCGCCAGCGCCTCGTCCGCGCCGACGGCCGGCCCCAGCTTCACGGCGATGGGATTGCGGACCCGCGAGGCGAACTCGACGTGGGCGCCGTCGAGTTGCCGGGTGCGTTCCCCGATCCAGATCAGATGGGCGGACACGTCGTACCACTGTCCGGTACGGGAGTCCTTCCGGGTGAGCGCCGACTCGTAGTCGAGGAGCAGCGCCTCGTGGCTGGAGAAGAACTCGGTGGAGCGGAACTCGCTCGGCTCCGCCGCGCAGGCCTTGAGGAACGCCAGGGCCTTGTCGATCTCCCGTGCGAGACGCTCGTACCGCTCGCCGACGGGAGAGCTGGCGACGAAGTCCTGGTTCCAGTCGTGCACCTGCCGCAGGTCTGCGTAGCCGCCGGTGGTGAAGGCCCGGACGATGTTCAGGGTGGCGGCGGAGGCGTGGTACATGCGCTTGAGGCGCTCGGGGTCGGGGGTGCGGCCCTCGGGGGTGAACTCCAGGCTGTTGACCGCGTCGCCGCGGTAGGCAGGGAGCTCGATCCCGTCACGCCGCTCCGTGGGCTGCGAGCGCGGCTTGGAGTACTGGCCGGCGATGCGGCCCACCTTGACCACCGGCACGGATGAGGCGTAGGTGAGCACCGCCGCCATCTGCAGCAGCGTCTTGATCTTGTCCCGGACCTGGTCGGCGGAGACGGCGTCGAAGGATTCGGCGCAGTCACCGCCCTGGAGGAGAAAGGCCTCCCCGCGTGCCACCGAGGCCAGCCGGGTGCGCAGTTGGTCGCATTCGCCCGCGAAGACGAGGGGCGGTGCGGCCGCGAGGTCGCAGAGCACCGTGCCGAGGGCGTGCTCATCGGGCCAGGTCGGCTGCTGCGCGGCGGGCAGGCCTCGCCAGGACTGCACCGGGGGGTTCTGCCGAGAGATCATGGGGTGTCCTTCATCTGTTCCACCTGGGGCACGAGATCCGCCGGGGCGTCGGCCGGACGTTCACTCGTCGAGCAGATCGGGCTGCTCGGCGACGATCTCGTCCCAGAGCAGCTGGAAGCTGAACCAGCCCAGCTGGGCGTCGCCGAATCCGTCGCCCGCCGCCGTGGCCTGTTCATGGGTGAATGTCTTCGGGGTGCCGGCCGCGAGGGCGAGCAGCTGGACCTGGGCGCAGCTGTCGTAGGTGAAGAACCAGTGCACGGCCTCGTCCAGCGAGCCGCCCACGGTGATCAGGCCGTGGTGGCGCAGCAGAATGGCCCGGTTGTCCCCGAGCTGCTCCGCGATGTCGCGGCCCTGTTCGAGGGAGACGGAGGGTCCTTCGTAGGCTTCGTACAGGGTCTGCCGTCCGTAGAAGGCGGCCGATTCCTGGTCGATGGGCTCCAGCAGCCGCCCGAGCGCTCCGAGCGCGCGGGAGTGCGCCGTGTGGCCGTGAGCGGCCGCGGTCGCCCCGGGGTGGAGTTCGTGGATCTGGGAGTGGATGACGAAGGCGCTCGGGTTGACGCGGTGCTTTCCGTGGACGACACGGCCTTCGGCGTCCACGCAGATCAGATCGGCGACGCGGACCTGCTTGAAGGAGACGCCGAAGGGATTGACCCAGAACTGGTCGGGATACTCCGGGTCCCGCACGGAGATGTGACCCGAAATCCCTTCTCCGAAGCCGTACTTGCCGAACAGCCGCAGGGCCGCGGCCAGGCGCTGCTTCCGGTGCCGCCTGGTCTCCTCCGGCGTGTCGAAGACCGGCTCACCGGGAATCGGCAGACCGGTCGCGGTGTCCGCGAGGTATGCGGCACGGGTCCCGGTGGTCGTGTCGGCCGGGTCGGACGTGTCGGTCGTGTCGGTCGGGCTGGTCATGGTGGTCATGGGGACTCCCTCTTTCTGGGCCGGTGTTGACCGGGAACGGGGGGATCGTCGGTACGGAATGCGCTAGGCGGGCAGCAGGACGTCCGCCGGCCGGGCGGTGTTCGCGGCGCCTGCGTGCTGCAGGATGGCGGCGACGATGTCCTCACCGCGGTCCACCAGCGACGGGACTCCGAACGTGAAGAAGAGCGCGCCGGAGCCGATGTTGCCGAGTCCGTACAGGCGCGGGTCCTGGGTGCCGTCCGCGATGAGGCGGCTGGTCGCCCGGGCCAGGTTCAGCCCGCCGTGGGGGTGGCGGACGGCCGCGTGAGCGCGCGTCAGGGTGGTCACCAGCGGCAGCGCGCGGGTGGGGATCCGGCCCTCGGAAGCGTTGACCGCGTTGATCACCTTGTCCGCCGCCAGGGCCGTCCCGTCCGTGGTGATCGTCTCGAAGCCGCCGCCGGGGCGTGCCGCGACCTTCTGCAGGCCGCAGCGGACGTCCAGTTGCCCCGCGTCGACGAGTTGCAGCATCAGGGACGCGCTGCTCGGCGGCATGGGGCAGCACAGGCTCATGACGGTCCGGTAGTGGGAGTGCAGGAGTTCGGCCCTGTCCTGTTCCCTGAGCAGCGGCCACACGTCCGGGCCGATGTCGGGCACCGCGCGCTGCAGGATGCGCAGGCCCAGGTCCGGGGAGTCCACCGCGGCGAACTGACGTCGCAGGCGGTCCACCGGCGCTTCCCGGTCGGCGTTCATGATCTCGGCGTACACCGCGTCGAGAGCCGCGCCGGCGTCGCGCAGTTCGGCTTTCACGAGGTCCGCGAACTCCGCGAGGGTCAGCTCGCTCCGTCGCCCGGCGAGGGACCGCATCCGCTCCTTCGTGAGATGGCGCGGCTCGAAGGCGGCCGGGCGCTGCCGGACCCCGGGCAGCAGTCCTCGCCTGGACAGCAGGCTGATCCGCCCCTGATGGCCCTGAGCGGCGAGAGCGAGGACGATGTCGACGGCGGTGAGTCCGCTGCCGATGACGGCCACGTCCTCCCGCGGGCCGATGTCCCGCAGGCGGTGCGACACCGGGTACGGGTCCGCGATGAACCCCGGTGCACCGGTGAGTCCGTAGGCGTCCTTGGGGCTGTCACCGCCCACGCACAGTACGACGTAGTCGAAGGCGCCGGCGTGGCCGTTGCTCGTGCTCAGCAGCACCTGGTCGGCGGTCCGCCGGGCCCCGGTGACCGCGGCGCCGACGAGATCGACCCGCCAGCCCTGCCGGCGCAGCTCTCCCAGCGCCGTGTAGGCCGACTGCTCCAGGTATTCGCCGTAGACGGTCCGCGGTGCGAAGCGTGCCCCGGAATAGGGGTCGACGCTGTCGAAGTCCTCGACAATGCGCTCGCGAATCTCCAGCCAGCGTTCGAAGTGACCGAGGTCGCCCACGCGCACGGACATGTCGTCGGGCGGCGCATTCACCTTTATGGTCTCGGCGTCGACCTGATAGGCGCGACCTCGCCACAAATTCGGCGAGGGCTCGAAGACCGTTATGCTGCCCGGTCCGCCCTGCGCCTGGGCCAGTGCGTCGATGAGGCAGACCGCGGACGCACCACCTCCGACCACACCGATCGATATTCCAGACATATGCTCTCTCATCCGCAGCTCTTCCGGTCCGCTCATATCGCGTTCCGGTCCATACGGTGAAATTCCCCGTGCAGGAATATGAGTGAGGACCGGGAGTCGTTCACGCCGGCTCCGACGACCTCTCCGACGATCAGCAGGTGGTCGCCGGCCACCAGGTGGTCCCGGTACCGGCACTCCATCCAGGCCGCGGAGTCGAGGAGCAGGGCACCGGTCTGCCGGCCCGGCTCGGCGGGCAGGCTGCCGAGGGCCTTCATCCGGTCCTCCGCGGGGCGGGCGAAGATCCGGGCCAGGTCTTCGGCGCCGCCGTCGAGGATGGAGAGCGCCCAGACCCGGGATTCCATCAGGTCGTCCAGAAACGTGGAGTCACGGCGAATGCTCAGCGAAACCAGGGGCGGGGTCAATGACACGGAGGTCAGCGAGTTGACCGTCAGAGCATTGTGCCGTCGAGTCGATTCCGCGTCGGAGAAAGTACTCACCACGCACACACCGGAGGCGAAATTACGCATGACGGAACGCAGATCGTCCGTCACGGCAACCGGCGGATGATTCGCTGCTGACAGGTCACCCATGACTGGTCCTCTCCGGGGAATTTCAGATACGCACCGGTTCGATGCGTCAGACGTTACCGAGAGGCCGGGTCGCGGTTTTGCGGGGGCGCGCACAGGAATTAGCCCGTACACGCCTGCCCCGACGGGCCGTCGCCGATACGCAAAAGAGCCGGCGGAGGCCCGCCGGCTCTGACCTCGAGCAGGCTCGCGGCTGCCGTACGGCAGGCAGCGGGGAGCGCCTCGGGGAAAGGAAAATACCGCCATGCACGTTCTGACCGGCGCTGGGGCTCGTGCCCCGGCGGGTCCCTCTACTCGGTGCCGGTGCCTGAACCGGAGTCGGAGTCGGAGTCGGAGCTGCCGTCGGAGTCGGAGCTGCCGTCGCCGTCGGCGGCCTCTGCGGCGGCCGCGGCCAGGGCCTCCGCCTCGGCCAGTACCCGGGCGCCGCGATCGGCGCTCAGGTCCAGCCGCGCGAGCACGGCGGGGACGGCGACGGTCGGCAGCAGCTGCATCAGGAGCACGGACAGCCGCTGCGCCATGTCCCTGCGGTCGGAGAGCACATGGGACAGCAGCTGGATCCCGGAGAAGGAGGCGACGAGGAGTTCGGCGGTCTCCTGCAGGTCGACGCTCCGGTACAGCTCTCCCTGCTCGCTCGCCTCGGTCAGACCTGCCAGATTGTGCTCGATCCAGGCCAGGAACGGTCGTCGGCGGTCCAGTTGATGCGCCCCCCGTTCCAACGACAGGCT
Source organism: Streptomyces sp. NPDC031474 (assembly GCF_055581185.1). Lineage (NCBI taxonomy): Bacteria > Bacillati > Actinomycetota > Actinomycetes > Kitasatosporales > Streptomycetaceae > Streptomyces > Streptomyces sp. NPDC031474. The sequence goes on along the minus strand of NZ_JBVIJX010000010.1, from coordinate 344,995 downwards.
GACGCTGCCCTGGAGCATCTGGTCGTGCATGAGGCGGTGCGCGAAGACGAACCCGGCGTCCACCAACTCCTGAAGCTTCAGCGGACGCCGGACGATGGGGTAGGTCCCCCGGTCCACCTGGACCTCGAGGATCGCCTCGGCCAGATCCTCCTTCGAGGAGAAGTGGAAGTAGAACGCCCCTTTGGTGAGCCCGGCCCGTGAGTAGACGTCGGAGATGGTCGCGCCGTCGTATCCCCGCTCGGCGAAGACCGCCCCCGCCGCCTCGAGGATCAGCTCCCGAGTCCTGATCGCACGTTCCTGCTGGGCCACGAGCACCATCCTCTACTGACTCAAACTTGATTGAAACCATACCGCTAAGGACGTATCTTTCCCCGAGGGGGGACAGGCCTCTCCATGCTCGTGTCATGAGGGGGAGCCATGAGCTGGACACCTGTGGCCTGCGGTCGGCAGGTCGTCGACGCAGTGGGCGGAGCCGGCGCGTTGCCCAAGGAGCTGGTGCACAGACCCCGCGTCGACGACGTTCTGCTGACCGACTGGCAGCGCCTGGACGACGAGCGCTTCTCGGTGGCGGCGAACTGGCCGCACGCCCACGAGTTCTTCGTCCCCTTACAGGGCAAGCACGCCCCGGTGCTGATCGTCGAGACGCTGCGGCAGGCCGCGATCCTCCTGTGCCACACGGAGTTCGCCGTCCCGCTCGACCACCACTTCCTGATGAGAGACCTCCATTACCGGTCCCACCCCGAACACCTCGACGTGACGGACACGGCGACCGAGTTGCGGTTGGACGTCGTCTGCCGCGACATACGGCGTCGCGGCCGGCGGCTGACCGCCACGGACTGCCGTATGACCGTCCGGCACGGCGCCCGTACGGTGGCCACGGGCGGCGGCCGGCTCAGCATCTCCACCCCGCAGGCCTACCGGCGGCTCCGGGGTGCGTTCTCCCCGGCCGAGTCGGCGGCGCCGGTGATACCCGTGGCGCCGGCCCTGGTCGGCCGGACGGAGCCCGTGCACGTCGCGCTGGCGCCCACCCGCGAACCGGGGCGCTGGCAACTGCGGGGCGACACCGGGAACGTCACCCTGTTCGGCCGGGCGGCCGACCACTATCCCGGCATGCTTCTGGTGGAGGCCGCGCACCAGGCCGCCACGGCCCTCCTTACGCCGGACCCCTTCTATCCCGCGTCGTTCACCATCGACTTCCACCGGTACGCGGAATTCGCCACGCCCTGCTGGATCGAGGCGCACACCGTCCCCACCATGGTTCCCGGCGGCCGGTCGGTCCGGGTCACCGGACGTCAGGACGGCCACCCCGTCTTCACCGCCTCCCTGACCGACGCGGGAAGGCAGTCGGCATGACCCGGCCGACCGTGCTGATCACCGGAGGAGCGGGATTCATCGGCGCTCACGTGGTCCGCCGGCTCCTCACCGCCGGGGGCGCCGCGCCCGGCGCCCTCGTGCGGCTGCTGGTCCATGACCGGGGGGTCACGGTGCCGGCCGGCGCGGCGGCGCACACCGTCCGCGGCGACCTGTGCGACGCGAACTCCCTGCGAGGCGTCTGCGACGGAGTGGACACGCTCGTCCATCTCGCCGCACAGGTCGGCGCAGACATGGAACGCTGCCGTGCCGTCAACGTCGAGGGCACTCGGGCGCTGCTCCGGGAAGCGGCCCGGGCCGGCGTCCGGCGGATCATCCACCTCAGCACGGCCGCGGTCTACGGCGACGGGCCTCACCGGGGCGAGACGGAGTCGCTGCTGCGGCCCGCCCCGGTGTCCCCCACCAGCATCACGCGGCTCGCCGCGGAGGAGAGCGTGCTCGCTGCGGGCGGCCTCGTGCTGCGGCCGCACATGGTCTACGGCGAGGGCGACACCTGGGTGGTGCCCTCGCTCCTGGCGATGCTGCGCCGCGTCCCGCACTGGGTGGACGAGGGCCGCGCCCAGGTCTCGATGATCGCCGTCGACGATCTGGCCGACGCCGTCGCCCGCCTGGCCCGGCTCCGCGCCCTGCCGGCCGGCCGGGTCCTGCACGCCAACCACCCCGACCCGGTGCGGGTCCGGGACGTGGTCAGCACGGTGGCCGACGCGTTGCGCCTGCCGCTTCCGCAGGGGAACGTCTCCCACGGCAGGGCGCTCGACCTGCTCGGCGCCCGGAACGACCCCGCCAGGGCGCGGCGGCTGTCGCTGCTCGCGGTCGACCACTGGTACGAGAGCTCGGCCCTGTGGAAGCTGGTCGAGGCCGACCCGGGTCCGGGTTTCCCGGAGCGCTTCGCGTCGTACACCGCCTGGTACCGGGCCGCCATGGCCGCCCGGTACGGGCCGGAGCCGACGGCGCGGCCGGCCGGCTGAGCCGTCAGACGGCAGCGCTCTCGCGGTCCAGGAGGACCAGCAGTTCCCGGTGGCCGTTGGAGATGAACGACTCCTGCGCCTCGGCCGGCCTGTCGGGTCGGGCGAGAGCCAGTGCAGGGAAACGCTCGAACAGGGAGCGAAGGGCGATCGACACCTCCAGCCGGGCCAGCGGCGCGCCCAGGCAGTAGTGGACGCCGTGACCGAAGGAGACGTGGTCGCGGCGGCCGGGCCTGGTGCTGTCGAAGCGGTCCGCGGTGTCGCCGTGCCGTGCGGGGTCCCGGCCCGCCCCGGCATAGGAGATCATGATCGCGTCGCCCTTGGGGATCACCACGTCGCCGAGGTCGAGGTCCTCGACGGCGTAGCGCAGGATCGAGTGGGCGCCGGGGGCTTCGTAGCGCAGTGTCTCCTCGATGACGTCGTCCCAGCCGACGTCCCCCTGCTGTACGAGGCGGAGCTGTTCGGGGTGGCGCAGCAGGGCGTGCACGGCGTGGTCGAGCAGATTGACGGTGGTCTCGTAGCCGGCCGTGAACAGCAGGATGAGGTTGTCCGCCAGTTCCTTCTCGGTGAGACTCGCGCCGTCCTCGTCCCGCACGGCGATCAGGTCGCAGGTGAGGTCGTCCCCCGGGTTCTCGCGCTTGTACGCGAGGACGTCGGACAGGGTGGCGTACAGGGCATGGCCGTTGGCCTGCGCCTCCTGTGCGGACGCGGACGTGCGGAAGAAGCCTTTGATGATCCCGTGCAGTTCGGAGCGGTACTCGTCGGGAATGCCGAACAGCTCGCACATCACCTGGTTGGGCAGCGGATGCGCGAACTTCTCGCGCAGGTCCAGCGGTCGGCCCGGCGGCTCGGCGGCCAGGGCGTCGAGGAGTTCGTCGGTGATCTGCTGGATACGCGGGCGCAGTGCGGCGACCCGGCGTTGTGTGAAGGCCGTGGCCACCGGCTTGCGCAGACGGGTGTGGTCGGCGCCGTAGGCCGTCACCATGTTCTGGACGGACACCCAGATGGCCAGGGGCCAGTCCTGGGGTATCTCGCCGTTGATCCAGGAAGGCCAGTGCTGGTAGGCGTCCTTGGAGACGCGCGGATCCAGGAGAAGACTGCGGATCAGGTCGTAGTCCGTGACCGACCAGGCCACCACCCCGCCCGGGAGTTCCACCTGCACCGCGCGTCCCAGGCTGCGTATCCGGGCGATCTCACCATGGATGTCGCGCCCGCCGGCGTCCATTACGAAGGGGCACAGCCCACTACGGTCCATCGGTCATCTCCAGGTCTCACCGGGGCGGTCCCATCCGCCCGGGAAAGTGAACTCTGCCGGATTCGATCACTGCCCGCTGAGGGTTTTCGGTTCCGCGAGGAGGGCCGGAATTCCACCCCGTTCTCCGCGAAGGGGTGGGGCGGAACTCCGGCCCGTCCGACGGCGGGCGTGCGCCTACTGGATCGCCGCCGCGCTTTCCGGCCGGCGTCGCGCCGAGGCACGCAGCGCCGCGCCGAGCGTGAGGAGGGTGGTGAGGACGGAGATGGCGGTGACGACGTAGAGACCGGAGTGGTAGCCGTCCAGTGTCGCGGTCGTGTCCTTCGCGCCTTCCTCGACCGACATCGTGGCGGTCACGATCGCGAGGACGATCGCCGCGCCCACCTGGTAGCCCGTCTGCAGCACGCCGGCCGCCAGCCCCTGCTCGGAGTCGTCGACGCCCGTGGTCGCCTGGACGTTCGCGGCGGGGAAGGAGAAGGGGAACGCCACGCCGATGAGCAGGATGCTCGGCAGGATCACCCACAGGTAGGAGGACGTCTCGTCGATCCGCAGGAAGAGCAGGTACGAAGCGGTGTAGGCGACGAAGCCGGCGAAGATCATCCACTGGACGCCGAACCGCGCGATCAGCTTCCCGGCCCGGGGGGCGATCGTCATGATGAGCAGACCGATGGGCAGGAAGGCCAGAGCCATCTGCATCGGCGACCAGTCGCGCAGGGTCTGCAGGTAGAGACCGCCGATGAACTGGAAACTCATGTAGGTGCCGAGGATCGCCGCGGCGACCAGGCTGGCCCCCACCAGGGCACGGTTGCGCAGCAGGCCCAGACGCAGCAGGGGCTGGGCGGCCCGGCGTTCGACGGCCACGAAGACGGCGAGGAGGACCACCGAGGCGGCGAACGTTCCCAGTGTGCGCGGGGAGGCCCAGCCCGCGTCGGGCGCCTCGACGATGCTGTAGACGAGGAGCAGCATCGCCGCGGTGACGGTGACGGCGCCTGTGACGTCGAAGGTGCTCCCGCTTCGGTCGGTGCTGGGGTCGCGCGGCACCAGTGCGAGCGCCCCGCCGAACGCGATGAGGGCCACGACCACCGGGAGCAGGAAGGTCCAGCGCCAGCTGATCTCGGTGAGCGCGCCGCCGACGATGACGCCGGTGGAGTAGCCGACCGCGCCGCAGGCGGTGTAGATGCCGACGGCGCGGTTGCGCTGCGGGCCTTCGGCGAAGTTGGTGATGATGATGGACAGGCTGGCCGGGGCGGTGAACGCGGCCCCGATGCCCATGATGAACCGGGCGACGATCACGACGAGACCGTCATTGGTCACCCCGCCGACGAGCGATCCGACGGCGAAGATGGCGACGCCCATCAGGAACATGCGGCGCCGGCCCAGCATGTCCGCCATGCGTCCGCCGAGCAGCAGGAAACCGCCGAATCCCAGGACGTAGGAACTCACGACCCACTGCACGGACTGGGTGCTCATGCCCAGGTCGGACTGGATCGGCGGAACCGCTATGCCGACCATGATGTTGTCGAGGGCGTCCAGGAAGAATGCCGCACAGACGCTGACGAGCAGGCCCCACTCGCGGAATCCCCAGGGCCTGGTTCCGTCCGGTTTTCCTCCGCCTGTGCCTACTGCGTCGACTTCTACTTCGCTGGAAGTTGCCATGAACTGTCCTCATCTAGTCAATTGCCGGTCATTTTGCGTCCGATGCCGGCGGTGCGGCCGGTGAGCGGGACGTTCGCCCCGCTGCACCGACCGCCGTCACCGTGTCCGGGTTATCCCTTGAGCCCGAGGGGGAAGGGCGCCTGCGGGGTGCCGCCGAGGAGATGGGCTCCTGCCGACTGCACGATCTGCTCCTGGGCGAGAATGTGCTGGCACATGGTGTGGAGGTCGCGCAGCCAGCGGTCCAGCGGAGAGGTCTGGTAGATGGAGGCCGTTCCGACGAGGTCGGAGAGCCGCGAGACGATCGAGCGGGCCGTGCGGAACGCGTTGACGCGGGCCAGCGCCGAGGAGACCTGCTGGTCGCGCGTCGGCTGCACACCCTCCTCCAGCCGGCTCCACAGCTCGTTCAGCGTGCCGTAGACCGCGTAGCGGGCCGCGGAGAGCTCCATCTCGGCCTGACCGATGGCCGTCTGCACGCGGTAACTGTCCGACCAGGGGGTGCCCGTGGCCCGCTCGACGCGGTCGGCCGCCAGCTCGCGTACATGGTCCAGTGCCGCGCGGGCGACGCCCAGCGGCACCCCGGGCACATTGCCCAGGAAGGCGTCGGGGGCGGACAGCGGCCCGGATCCCCGCGGATTCGTGAAGTCGAACGAGCGCTCTTCGGGGACGAAGAGGTCGGTGGCCTGGTAGTCCATGCTGCCGCTGCCGGCCAGACCGTGGGTGTGCCAGGTGTCCACCGTCTCGAATTCCTCGCGACGGGCCAGCATCAGCCGCCAGTTCACCGGCGCGCCGTCCGGACCCGGCTCCGGCTCGCCGTCGGAGTGGACGACGCAGCCGCCGACGACCCAGTCGGCGTGGGTGACACCGCTGCCGAACGGCCAGCGGCCGTTGACCCGGTAGCCACCGGGAACCCGGTCGGCACGACCGACCGGGAAGATCAGACCGGCGGTGATCGCGTCCGGGTTGGCGAGCATCTCCTTGAGCACCAGGTCGTCCAGGTAGCCCGCGTAGATCCAGGTGTCCATGCCGATCATGGCGCACCAGCCGGCGGCGGAGTCACCGTAGGAGAGCGCCTCGATCACTTCGGTCTGCTGCGCGAAGGTGAGTTCCGGGCCGCCCCATTCCTTCGGCATTCCGATGCGGAAGACGCCCGTGTCGCGCACCAGCCGGACGACGTCGTCCGGAAGCCGCCGGGTGCGTGCTATTTCCTCGGAGCGCTCGCGCAGCAGCGGGGCCGCGGCCCGCGCCCGCGCCAGGATCTCCTGTGCGGAGACAGGGGCCTGCTCGCCGCCGATGGCCGGACTCGGAGTCTCGGTAACAGTCATGGAAACCCTCCTGTGCCTGCGTGCTCGTCTGAGTCGGGGCGCGTCGAGGGGCCGTCGGCCGATCTCGCGCCGTCCTCACGCTATGGACGGTGGCCGCTCGCTTCTCGTGTGAACGCGCACGCGATTTGGTACGTCCGCACACACCGATCCGACTAACCAACGAAAGCGACTTTACAGGTTAGGAATCTCTCCTTGCAACCAGTCACGTATGCTTGAGGGGTTAGAACGGTTCGGATGGAGGATGGTGCGATGACCGAGACCGACCCGCGTCCGTTCGTCGGCGAGCCCCTGGCTCTCGACCTGCTGAACACCCGTTGGAAGGAGCACGGTCACGACGAGGACCTGCTCGACTCGCCCAGCGGCCTGCACGTCTGGCTGGCCGGCCATGGCCTGGCCGACCGTTTCCCCGCTGACACCGCGTCACTGGAGGCGGTTCTCCTCGCCCGCGAGGCGCTGTCGGCCGCCGTCACCGCGCCGGGCTCCGCGAGCGCGGCCCGGCAGGTCGACGACGTCCTGGCGCACGGCCGAATCAGGCCCACGCTGACCGCCGAAGGGCCCGGCGAGGCGACCGAGTTCGAGGATCCGGCCTGGGGCGCGGCGTGGACCGCGGCCCGCGACTACCTGCGTCTGCTCACCACGGCCGCGGACCGGATCCGCCTGTGCGATCAGCCGGACTGCATCCGGTACTTCTTCGACACCTCCCGCAACGGCGGCCGTCGCTGGTGCTCCATGGCGCTGTGCGGCAACCGCGCCAAGGCGGCCCGGCATTACGCGCGGACCCGCCACACCGGAGTCTGAACGGGCCGCCGGCACCTGTACGACGTGCCCGAGGAGCGCCGGCGCACGACCGCCGACAGCGCACGGCAGGCATGGCAGGCACGGCAGGCAGGCCGCGACAGGGCAGGGTCACAGCGAAGGGGTTCCATGGATCCGCATATCCGTCATCGCACCGTCAGCGTGCGCGGGCTCGACGTGTTCTACCGCGAGGCCGGTTCCCCCGACTCGCCGGTCCTGCTCCTGCTGCACGGCTTTCCGGCGAGCTCCCGCTCGTTCCGCGACCTCATGAGCCGCCTGGCCGGGAGCTACCGGGTGATCGCTCCCGACCACATCGGCTTCGGTCACTCCGCCCGGCCGTCCGCCGACGACTTCGACTACACCTTCGCCAACCTGGCCACGATCACGAGCGACTTCACGCAGCGGCTGGGGCTGTCGCGCTTCGCCCTCCACGTCCACGACTACGGTGCGCCGATCGGCTGGCGGCTGGCCACGGCCCACCCCGAGCGGGTCACCGCGATCGTCACGCAGAACGGCAACGCCTACCGGGAAGGCCTGCGTCCGCAGTTCTGGGCCCCGGTCCACGCCTACCTCGCCGACCCGAACCCCACGACCGAGGCCCCCCTGCGCCAGGCCCTGAGCCCGGAGGGGATCCGGTGGCAGTACACCCACGGGGTGTCCGACGAGAGTCTGCTGGACCCGGACGCCTGGCACCTCGACTCGGCCGCGCTGCGGCGCCCCGGCAGCATCGCGATCCAGCTCCGGCTCATCCGTGACTACGCCTCTAACCTGGAGGCGTATCCGCTCTTCCAGAAGTACTTCCGCAGCAGCCGGGTTCCGTTGCTCGCCGTCTGGGGAGCCCACGACGAGATCTTCGGCCCCGAGGGCGCCCGGGCCTTCCGGCGTGACCTGCCCGACGCGGAAGTGCATCTGCTGCCCACCGGGCACTTCCCCCTGGAGACGCACTGCGCGGAGACGGCCGACCTGGTCAGGGAGTTCCTGGGCCGCAAGCTCCCGGCGACCGTCCCCGCCGCGGCCCCACCCGGTCGGTGGGGCGGGCGCTGAACCTGCCCCGGAAACAGGCCGGTGGCGCCAGGGGGCCCTCCCCTGGCGCCACCGTCTGCATGTCGCACCTTTCCAGGGACCGGTCAGGAGCGCCGCGCCAGGGCGTCGGCACGGTCCGCGCCGCGTGAGGCCTCGAACCGCTCCCGCAGCTGGGCCCTGCGCAGCTTGCCGATGCCGGTCTTGGGGACGTCCTTCTTGGTGACCGCCACGACGTGTGCCAGGTCGACCTCGAACGCGTCCGCCACCCGGCCGCGGACCAGACGTTCCGCCTCGCGGACGTCCACGCCGTCGCGCGGATGGAAGAAGACCGCGAGTTCTTCGCGCTCCGCGTCCTCCCCGCTCACCAGGCAGGCCACGGTGTACGACGGCACGACGACGTCGAGCTCCTCCACCCGGGCCTCGATCTCGTGGCCGTGGTAGGTGACGTCGTCGAGCTGGATGACGTCGTCCGCCCGGCCGGTCACCGTGAGGATTCCGTTCTGGATGTAGGCGAGATCACCGGACTTGAACCAGCCGTCGGCGGTGAACGACTGCCGGTTCTGCTCGGCGTTGCGGTAGTAGCCCGCGGTCACGGAAGCGCCGGTGACCTGGAGTCTGCCGGTGACGCCGACGGGGACGAGCTCGTTGCGCTCGTCCACCACCCGCAGGCGGGTGCCCGGTTGCGGCCGCCCCACGGGCACATAGCGCTCGTCCCCGGCGCTGGCGACGGAGAACTCGCAGTCGGCCACTCCGGCGGAGGTCTCCGACATGCCCCAACCCGGGTACATGGCGTCCGACGGAAGCCCGAAGGGGGCGAGCAGTTCCAGGAACCGACGGACCACACCGCTGCGGACGGCTTCGCCGCCGTTCATGATGTAGCGCAGGCATCCCAGGTCCCAGGACTGCTCCTTGAGCCGGTCCGCCTGGTCGTTGATGAGCCCGAAGGCGAAGTTGGGCGCCCAGGTGGTGTCCGAACGGTGCCGGTCCATCGCGCCGATCCAGCGCAGCGGATCGCCGAGCACCCACGCGAAGCGGGCGTGCACCTGGTGGCAGCCCAGGTAGACGTCACGGGCGTGGAACATGACCAGGCCGCCCACATGGTCCAGGGGCATCCAGTTGAAGGTGCGGGTCCGGTCGCTCAGCCCGTTCACCTGGACGGTGGCCGCCGTCCGGCTCAGCACGTTCCGATGGCTGAGCACCACCGCCTTGGGCACACCGGTGCTGCCCGAGGTGAGCAGCCGCACGGCCGGGTCGTCCGGATCGGCCTGATGCCATGTCATATCCGGTGTGTGCGAGAGCAGTTCGGGCGTGCTTCCCAGCCATGCGCCGCCCCAGCCGGGATCGGCGGTGACCTCGGGCGACAGCTCCTGACCGGCGCCGGTGATCACCCTCGGCCTGCCGTAGCCGTGCCAGACCCGCCGCAGCAGCTCGGGAGCGGCCGCGCGCTGGTCGGCGGTGGCGCCGGCGTTGACGGGCATGGGGACGAACCCGCCCAGGACACAGGCCCAGAAGGCGGCCAGCAGTTCCGGGTCGTCGCCCACCTGGAGAATGATCGTTTCGCCGGGGAGGACGCCCGCGGCGCGGATGCCGGCGAGGATGCGTGCGGCCCGGTCCAGCAGGTGCCGGTACGTGCTTGCGGTTTCGCTGCCGTCCGGCCGGATGAACCGGATGCGTTCCTCGGCGCCGTGGTCGTGCGCCGCGCGGACGAGCGCCTCACCGAGGTGGGCCACGTTCGGCTCGACGGCGGGGCCGCCGTCGAGGAACGAGATGTCGGGGGTTTTCATTTGGAGCTCTCCCCCGCCGCGGTCGCCACGATCACCAGCGGGCCGCGTCCGTGGCCGGGCGCCGGCTCCTTCCGGAAACCGCCGTACTCGGCGGTTATCGTCAGTCCTACGTCGGCCAACAGCTCTCGCACCTCCGGCCCGGTGAGGACGGCCTGGTCGAAGAAGTTGTCGTACATGGCCACCCGGCCGTCCGTCTCACGGACGAGCAGGGTCTCCTCGTTCCGCCAGCTCGCCGCGTGCGGGTTGATCGACTGGCGGGCGAGCCGGGTGATGAGCACCCCGTCACCGCGGTGGTGGGCCACCGTGTGCTGCTGGTAGCTCTCCACGAAGTTCAGCAGGTGACCGAATTCCAGGACGAGATGGCCGCCGGGCCGCAGCAGGTCCCGCAGCTTCCTGAGAACCGGCCGCAGCTCGGCTCGCGGCAGGTAGTTCAGCGTCATGAAGAGGCTGTAGACGAGATCGAACCGGTCATCGCAGGCGAAGGCCTCGGCCCTGTCGTGCACGTACTCGACGCCCTCGCCGCCGGCGTTGCGCGCATAGTCGATGAAACGTGCACTCTGGTCCACTCCCAGGCAGGAGAAGCCCCGTGCGCCGAGCTCGCGAAGGTTGGTGCCCGTTCCGCAGCCGAGATCGAGCACGCGGGCGCCCGCAGGTGCGAGGGAGGCGAGGAACTCCGTTTCGGCAGCGAGGTCCCGAAAGCCCCTGCGCATGATCTCGTAGTACTCTCCGGGAAACTCAAAACTGGTCAACGCATTACCTTTCCATGACTGTTGTCAACGGTCCGGACCATGGAACACGCGCACCGTGCGTCAATTACCGAGAGCCGCCTCGCGCATTTTCCTGAATTCCCGGGGCGTGACGCCGTACCGGTCCCGGAAGAGGCGGCTGAAGTGGGAAGCCCCGTAAAACCCGGAGCGTTCGCCGATCACCGCGATGGAGAGGTGATCGAACCTGGGATCGGCCAGCTCGGACCGGCACCGAGCGAGCCTTTCGTCCCGGATCCAGCGCGCGGGACTCGTTTTGTGCTCGTGGAATATCTTCTGCAGATAGCGAAGCGAGACGTTGTGCCGCTGGGCCACCGTCGACGGGCTGAGCTCGGGGTCGGCCAGCCGCTCGCGGATGAACGCCTGGATGCTCAGCATCAGGGTCGGTCTGGCCACGCTGGTTTCCTCGGCCATCGAGCGCAACTGCTCGGCGAACAGTGCGGCGGCCAGTCCCGCCACGCTGCCGCCCAGGAGTTCGATCCCCGTGTCGACCTGCTCACCGTGCTGTTCAAGTCCGACGAGCAGGTCGGACATCAGCGCCCCGAGACCGTGCGACCCGTGCCACGCCCTCGCCGTGAGCGTCCCGGTGTCCTTGGCGGTGAGCCCCATCAGACGGTGCGGCAGCACCAGGATCACCATACGGAACCGCTCCGGCATGATGATCTTGTAAGGCCGTGAACTGTCGTAGCAGACGAGCTGTGCCCCACGGGCCGACGCATGGCGTCCGTCCTGGAACACCAGCACCTCGCCGGCCAGCGGGCGACATACGCTCAAATACCCGTCCAGACCCGGTTCGAGCAGTCTGCTGGGCCGGATCATTTCCCGCGGACCGCCCTCCACGAAATGCGCCCGCACTTCACCGAACCGTTTTGTCGCCCTGGTCCCTCGAGGCTCTTCGTCATGCCCGCGAACAATTTGTACGCAGCCATGGGACTGCATGTCCGCATCGAGATGGACAACGGTCCGAGCCGAACTCCGAACACCGACATGTGCCATCGACTAACCCCCGTCTGTCGAGCAGGAATCAGCGGGGTGCTTCGTCGCCTCACCACAGCCGCGCCATTGCGGCCGCCGCACCCCGATGGGCTGGTGTCACCCCTGCATCCGTCCCGCCGCGAGCCATTGGAACATACCCTGTTGCTGGTTTTCTACAGCGACCAGTAGTTTCTCGATCAACCACATGGCCCTCTGTGACCCCACGAGTACTGCCCGCACCCGGCCCTGTCTGCGCCGATGCGGCACACCACGGCCGCACGGAGCCGCCGGGGCGCTCGACGAACTGGACGCGTCCCCTCCATGCGCGGTGCGCGATTCGACAACCAGAGGCGTCGCGCCCTCACTAGCGTCTCGATCACCGGCCGGGGCCGAGGGCAGCGGGCGGGGTCGGGGAGAACCGCGGAACACAAGGAGACCAGCGTGACCAAGCCGCTCCAGCACCAGGGTGAACAGGCCGTACAGAGGAGGGCGGGCGAGGGCCACTCGGGGTGGGGCTCACCCATGTTCGACGATGTGATCCAGCCCCCGTTCGCCCAGTTCCTGAGGCAGCAACGGCTGCTCCTGCTCGGCGCGTCCGACGCCGAGGGCGCCGTGTGGGCCTCCGCCGTCACAGGAGGCGTCGGCTTCGCCGACACCGTCGACCGGCACCACCTCAGGGTCGCCGCCGTGCCGGTGACCGGCGACCCCCTCGAGCAGGCCTTCGACACCGAGCGCGCCGTCGGGATGCTCGCGATCGAACCACGCACCGTGCGCCGCATCAGGCTGAACGGCGTGGCGCAACGGCGAGAGGGCGCTCTCCACGTCCGCGCCGAACAGGTTCTCGGCAACTGCCCCAAGTACATTCAGCAGCGGGTCCCTCTGGAGGACGCCGCGGACCCCGGACAGCCCGTGGCCGAGGTCCGCGCGGATCTCACCGAGCGCCAGCGGCGATGGATCTCACAGGCGGACACCTTCTTCATCGCCAGCCACTCCCCCGATCACGGGGCCGACGCCTCGCATCGCGGTGGCGAGCCGGGCTTCGTGACCGTCCACGGCGCCCGCCGGCTCTCCTGGCCGGACTACGTCGGGAACTCCTTCTACATGACGTTGGGAAACCTTCATCTCAACCCGTCCTGCGGGCTGCTCTTCCTGGACTGGGAGCAGGGCCACACGCTCCAGCTGACCGGCCGGGCCCGGCTCGACTGGGATCCGCAGCGCAGCGCGGCGTTGCCCGGCGCGTTGAAGCTCGTCGAGTTCGACGTCGAGCGCGTGGTCGAGATCCGCCGTGCGACGGCCCTCCGATGGGCCCTGGCCGCACCGTCCCCGTTCAATCCTCCGCTCCCCACCCCGCGGGACCAAGGCCGGTGAGGAGCGGTTGCCGACGGCGTGGGAAGCGGGCGGTCCAGAGCAGCGGCTACCGGCTACCGCTCCGTCACCTTGCCGTCCGCCACCTCCAGCCGACGCGTCACCTGGACCGCGTCCAGCATGCGCCGGTCGTGGGTGACCAGGAGCAGCGTGCCCTCGTAGGCGTCGAGGGCCGACTCCAGCTGCTCGATGGCCGGGAGGTCGAGGTGGTTCGTCGGCTCGTCGAGGACGAGGAGGTTGACGCCCCGGCCCTGGAGCAGCGCGAGGGCGGCGCGGGTGCGCTCCCCGGGTGACAGGGTGCCCGCCGCCCGCATCACATGGTCCGACTTCAGGCCGAACTTGGCCAGCAGGGTGCGCGCCTCGACCGGTTCGGTGTCGGGAACGGCCGCGCGGAACGTGTCGAGCAGCGGCTCGGAGCCGTGGAACAGCTGCCGCGCCTGGTCGACCTCGCCGACCAGGACGCCCGAGCCGAGCGCCGCGTGGCCCGCGTCCAGCGGGACGCGGCCGAGGAGCGCGCCCAGCAGCGTCGACTTGCCCGCGCCGTTCGCGCCGGTCACCGCGACCCGGTCGGCCCAGTCGATCTGCAGGGACACCGGCCCGAGGCGGAAGTCACCGCGGCGTACCTCGGCCTCGCGCAGGGTGGCGACCACCGCGCCGGAGCGCGGTGCGGCCGCGATCTCCATGCGCAGCTCCCACTCCTTGCGCGGCTCCTCGACGACGTCCAGGCGTTCGATCATGCGCTGGGTCTGCCGGGCCTTCGCGGCCTGCTTCTCGCTGGCCTCGCTGCGGAACTTGCGGCCGATCTTGTCGTTGTCGTTGCCCGCCTTGCGGCGCGCGTTCTTCACGCCCTTGTCCATCCAGGAGCGCTGGGTCTGCGCGCGGTCGTGGAGCGCCGCCTTCTTGTCGGCGTACTCCTCGTAGTCATCGCGGGCGTGCCGGCGGGCCACGTCCCGTTCCTCCAGGTAGGCGTCGTAGCCGCCGCCGTAGAGGTTGATCTGCTGCTGGGCGAGGTCGAGTTCGAGGACCTTGGTGACCGTGCGGGTGAGGAACTCGCGGTCGTGGCTGACGACGACGGTTCCGGCGCGCAGTCCGGTCACGAAGCGTTCGAGGCGCTCCAGGCCGTCGAGGTCGAGGTCGTTCGTCGGCTCGTCGAGGAGGAACACGTCGTAGCGCGAGAGGAGGAGGGAGGCGAGGCCCGCGCGGGCGGCCTGCCCGCCGGACAGGGACGTCATCAGCTGGTCGAGGCCGACGCCGAGGCCCAGCGAGTCGGCGACCTCCTCGGCGCGCTCGTCGAGGTCGGCGCCGCCCAGGTCGAGCCACCGCTCCAGGCTCGTGGCGTAGGCGTCGTCGGCGCCGGGCGCCCCGTCGACCAGGGCCTGGGTGGCCTCGTCCATCGTGCGCTGTGCCTCGGCGACGCCGGTGCGGCGGGCGAGGAACTCCCGCACGCTCTCACCGGCGCGGCGCTCCGGTTCCTGGGGCAGATGCCCGACGGTCGCGGTCGGCGGGGAGAGCCTGAGCTCGCCCTGTTCGGGCGCGGTGAGCCCGGCGAGCAGCCTCAGCAGGGTGGACTTGCCCGCGCCGTTGGCGCCGACCAGCCCGATCACGTCCCCGGGGGCGACGACGAGGTCGAGCCCGGAGAAGAGGGAGCGGTCGCCGTGCCCGGCGGCGAGGTTCTTGGCGACGAGAGTGGCAGTCATCAGGTCGTAGATCCTAGTGGTCGTCCGCGGACGTCGTCGCACCCCTTCTTCGGCGATCTCGCCGACCGTCGGCACGGTCGGTTACCGTCCGGGCATGGACACTCGGGTGAACGGCGACGCGATCGTGGTCGGCGGCGGGGTCATCGGGCTGTCGACGGCCGTGGTACTCGCCGAGCGCGGGCTGCGGGTGCGTCTGTGGACGCGCGACCCGGTCGAGCGGACCACGTCCGCCGTCGCCGGTGCGCTGTGGTGGCCGTACCACATCGAACCGAAGGTGTCGGCGCGGGCCTGGGCGCTGCGTTCCCTGGACGTCTACGAGCGCCTCGCCGGGCGGCCCGAGGAGACCGGCGTGCGCCTCGTCGACGGTGTGATGGGCGAGCAGGAGCCGGCCCGCGTCGAGGCCTGGGCGGCCGGTCGGCTGACCGGGCTGCGCCGGACCACGGCACGCGAGTACGGCGCCGGGCCGGGCGTGCGGGTGCGACTGCCGCTGATCGACATGTCGATGTATCTGCCGTGGCTGCGGGAGCGGCTGCTGCGGGCGGGCGGCAGGGTCGAGGAGCGCACGGTGACCGATCTGGCGCAGGCCGAGGCGCCCGTCGTGGTCAACTGCGCGGGGCTGGCCGCCCGGGAGCTGGCCGCGGACCCGTCGGTGCGGCCGGTGCGGGGGCAGCTCGTCGTCGTGGAGAACCCCGGCGTCGACACCTGGCTCGTCACCACGGCCCCGGACGGCTCGCCGGTCTACCTCTTCCCGCAGCCCGGGCGGCTGCTGCTGGGCGGCACGGCCGAGGACGACGCGTGGTCGCTGGAGCCGGACCCGAAGGTGGCCGAGGCGATCGTCCGACGCTGTGCGGCGTTGCGGCCGGAGGTCGCCGGGGCGCGGATCCTCGGGCACCGGGTGGGGCTGCGGCCGGTTCGGGACACGGTACGGCTGGAGCGGGCGGAGCTGCCGGACGGGCGGCCGGTGGTGCACCACTACGGGCACGGCGGGGCGGGTGTGACCGTGGCGTGGGGATGCGCGCAGGAGGCGGCCGAACTGGTGCTCTCGGCCGCCTCCTCCTGACCGGTCTGCGGGCCTACGGGATCCGCTGGGCGTTGTGCGGGGTCCTTACGCCGTCCAGGGCGCCGGCGCCGGGCGTGACCGCTGTGGCCGCCGCCGCGGACGTGGCGCGGGCGAAGGCGTCGGCGCCTCCGACGAGCGGGACCCGCGCCGAGGTGCGGGACAGGTCCAGGGTGAGGGTCGGGGTGTCGGCGGGCGGGTCGATGAGGTCCCTGTCGGTGCCCGCGACGATCAGCGCCAGCCGGTGACCGGCCGGGACGACATGGTCGGTGGCGGCCAGGTCGAGGGTGATCGTGTAGGCCTTGCCCGGGGTGAGCGGGACGCCCTTGCCGGGGTTCGCAAAGGTGCCGAGGTCGGCCCAGCCGCGGCTGACGACCGTGTAGTCGACGTCGGCCGTGTTCGCCCCGGTCTCCTTGAAGCAGGCGCTGTCGCCCGCCGTGCTCGCACCCCAGCAGGTGCGGTCGGTGAGCGTGGTGATGCCCTCGCCGCCCGCCGCGTAGTCGCGGATCGTGTCGGGGCCGAGGTCGACGAGGACGGCCGTGAGGTGGGCGGTAGCGGTCGTGGGCGTGGCGGTGACGGTGACCTTCGAGGAGCCGGACAGCCGCAGGTCGCGGGTGAGGGGACCGGTGCTGAAGCCGGCCTTGTCGGGGGTCGGGGTGTCGATCCGCGCGGCCCAGTCGGTCTCGCTCAGCTGCGGGTCGTCGGTGAAGGCCGCGGTGCCGGCGCCCTTGCGCAGACCGAGCGTGCCGACGCCGGGCTGGGCCGCGGCGGCCGGGTGCAGGGTCGCCGTCCGGGTGCCGCGGGGCGGCCAGACGGCGGAGGTGACCCACTGGTCGGGGTGGCGCTCGATATCGGCCATGGGCTCACGGTCGACGCCGTTGTCGTAGCCGAGGAGTTCGTGGTCGAACCAGCGGTGAAGGGTGTCCACCCAGGCGGAGCGGCGGAAGTCGAACGGGTCGACATGGCCGGTCTGCGAGAGCCAGATCTTGCGCTCGACGCCGTTCTTCGCGAGGGCGTCCCACCACTGACCGAAGTGCTTGGTGCGGACGTTGAGGTCCTGCATGCCGTGGACGAGGAAGACGCTCGCCTTCACCTTGCGCGCGTCCTTGACGTAGTCGCGTTCGGTCCACAGAGATGTCCAGTCGCCGGTGCGCGGAGCCCCGTCGACGATCTTCTGCTGGACCGCGGCGCACTTGGCGCGGGCGTCGGGGCTGTCGACGTAGTTCGAGAGCCAGTCGGGGCCCGAGTCGTAGAGCGGGGCGCCCTGGGCGAAGTAGTAGTCGTACCAGGAGGATATGGCGCTGATCGGGACGATGGTCTTGAGGCCTCGCACGCCGGTGGCGGCGACGCCGTTGGCTATGGTGCCGTCCCAGCTCTTGCCGATCATGCCGGTTCTGCCGTTGGTCCAGCCCGCCTTGGCGGCCGTGGCGCCGGTGCGGGTGGTGTAGGCCTTGGCCCGCCCGTTCAGCCAGTCGACGACGGCCTTCGCGGACTGGATGTCGGAGCGCCCGCCGACGTCCACGCAGCCGTCGGAGCGGTTGGTGCCGGCGAGGTCGACGCCGACGAAGGCGTAGCCGCGCGGCACGAAGTAGTTGTCGTAGAACAGCGGCATCTGGACGACGTTCCCGGCCGTGTCGTACGTCTTGAGCTGGCTCTCGTTGCCGCGGCCGCAGCAGGAGTAGTAGGGACTGGCGTCCATGATGACGGGCACCTTGCGCCCCTGCGCGGCGAGTTCGCGGGGGCGGACGATGTCGACGGCGACGCGGTCCGTCCTTCCGTCGCCGTCGCCGTCGAGTCCGGTGTCGACCCAGACGGCCTCGCGGATGGCGTGCTCGTAGGAGTAGACGGGCCTGCTCTCGCGCGGGGCGCCCTGGGCGGTGGCCGGGGTGAGGAAGGCGGCCACCAGAAGGGTGATGGCGGCAGTGGCGAGCGGTCTCCAGCTCGTGAAGCGCATGCGTGTCGACATGCGCCGGACGGTACCCCGGTCAACTCCTGTGCAGAAGAGGGCAGATGGGAGACGGCGGGGCCCCCTGTGGTGGGTCGCCGATGGCCGAAACACGCCGGTGGAGGCGGGCGCTGATGACGGCCGAATGGCGATCGTGTGACAGGGGTGACGGTGGACACCTTCTGGGCACAGGGACTGAATAGGCTTCGAACAGCCTTTGTACCCCCACTACTTGGAGCTTTCGTGCACCGCAGACTCATCGCGCCGGGCGCACTCGCTGCCGCGTCCGTACTGCTGGCGATCCCGGCATCCGCCGCGGGCTACTCCCCCGGCGCGTCGGGCATCGGCGACCCGTACTACCCGGCCTACGGCAACGGCGGATACGACGTCTCGCACTACGACCTGCGGCTGACGTACCAGCCGGCGACGGACGAGTTGCAGGGCACGGCGACGATCCTCGCAAAGACCACGCAGGACCTGTCGAGCTTCGACCTGGACTTCCTGCTGGACGTCCAGGAGGTCCGGGTCAACGGCGCCGCGGCCGCCTTCACCACCTCCGGCGAGCACGAGTTGGTGGTCACGCCGAAGCAGCCGCTGGCCAAGGGCACATCGGCCACGGTCGTCGTCCGCTACCGCGGGGTGCCGTCGACGAAGAGCGCGTACGGCTTCTCCACCTGGCACCGCACGCCCGACGGCGCGGTCGCGGCGGACGAGCCCGAGTCGGCGTGGTGGTGGTTCCCGAGCAACGACCATCCGCTCGACAAGGCGACCTACGACGTCTCGGTGGCCGTGCCGGACGGCACCCAGGCCATCTCCAACGGCACGCTCCAGTCGACGACTTCACGCCTCGGCTGGACCCGCTACAACTGGCGCCAGAACAAGCCGCAGGCGACCTATCTGGCCACGCTGGCGCTGGGGAAGTTCGACGTCACGACGAGCACGTCCGAGGGCGGCGTGCCGGTGATCAACGCCTACAGCAAGGACCTCGGGGACAACGACGGGGCGGCACGGGCGAGCGTGGAGCGCACCGGTGAGATCGTCGACTGGCTGAGCAACTACTTCGGGCCGTACCCGTTCAGTACGGCCGGCGGATACGTCCCCAACACCACCACCTCGTTCGCGCTGGAGACGCAGAGCCGCGTCTACTACAGCCCCAAGCAGTTCGCGAACGGCTCCAACACCTCAGTGGTGGTACACGAGTTGGCGCACCAGTGGTACGGGGACTCGGTGTCCCTCAAGGGCTGGAAGGACATCTGGCTCAACGAGGGCTTCGCCCGGTACGCGCAGTGGCTGTGGTCCGAGCACGAGGGCGAGGGCACGGCGCAGGAACTCGCGGACTACGTGTACGCCTCGCACCCGGCCGACGACGCGTTCTGGACGGTGAAGCCGGGCGACCCGGGCGCGGCGAACCAGTTCGACATCGCCGTCTACGACCGGGGCGCGCTGGCCGTGCAGGCGCTGCGCAACGAGGTCGGCGATGACGCGTTCTTCGCGATCCTGAAGGGCTGGCCGCAGAAGTACGCGTACGGCAACGCGACGATCGCCGACTTCCAGGCGTACGCCGAGCAGGTCTCCGGCAAGCGGCTGGGCGCGCTGTTGGACACCTGGCTTCTCCAGCCGACGAAGCCGGCGGCGCCCGCTGCGCGGACCGCGTCGATCGCGAAGTCGTCGGCCACTCCCGTGCGGCCGAAGTCCTGGAAGAAGATCGCGGCGACGAACTCCGTGCACGAGAACTGAGTGCGCGGCGCGCCCGCCGTCCTGCGCTACCGGGGGGCCGCCGCCAGGAGCTCGTCACGCGAGACGGCGGCACTTCCGGTGGCCGGGACGGTGCACGCGTACGCGCCGGCCGTCACACCGAACCGGGCGCATCTCAGGGGCTGTTCGCCGCTGAGGCGGCCGTAGAGGAACGCGGACGCGAAGGCGTCTCCCGCGCCGTTGGAGTCGACCACCGGCGCGGGAGGGGCGACGGCCGGTATATGGGTCAGCTCGCCCTCGGACAGCAGGTACGCGCCCTCGGCGCCGGCGGTGACGACGACCGCCTCGGCACGGCCCCGCGCGGCGATCCGTCGCATCGTGGCCGCGGGGTCGGTGAGCGCGGCGGCCGAGAGGAAGACCACGTCCGCGGCGAAGGCGAAGGCCTCGTGGTACGGGTTCTCGCCGTCCCAGTTGTGCAGGTCGGTGGAGATGCGGGCGCCCGCCGCGCGCAGGAGCGGCAGCGCGTCGGCGCAACCGGGGGTGATCGCCACATGCACGTGCCGGCTCGCCGTGGCCAGCGCCCACAGGGTGTCCTGCGGGAAGCGGTCCTCCGGTCGCCCGCGGCTGGTGTCGTACAGCGACAGCCGCCGCCCGTCCGGGCTCACCAGGTTGACCGCGCGCTTGGTGCCGGCCGGCTGCGGGACGGCGGTCAGGGCGATGCCGTGCTTCTCGTGCAGGGCGCGGACCAGGGCGCCCTCCGGATCGTCGCCCAGGAAGTCGAGGTGGTGGGTGCGCAGGCCGAGGGCGGCGAGCCCCAGCGCGACGAAGTCGCCGGTCTGTCCGGCGCGGGTGCGGATCCCGCTGTCGATCATGTAGCTGTCGGCGTACGGGAGCGGCAGCTCCGGTACCTGGACGACGGTGTCCACCCCCGCCCCGCCCAGGACCAGGACGTCGATGCCCCTGTCCTCGCCCGCCCTGTCGGCGCCCATCCGCACTACCCCTCCCCGTGGTCGTACACCGTCACCGCGACGCCCCGCTGCACCAGCCGCCCGGAGACGAGCGGTTCCACCCGGGACCACTTCCCCCCGGCCAGGCCGCAGCCTATCCGCGGCATGTGCACCGACGCGCCGAGTTCTGTCGCGCGGTCGGCCAGGCGGGCCAGGGCGGTGTCGATGGCGTCGTAGCGCACCGGGACGCCCTTGCTGCCCGTGCGCACGCCGCGCTGGCCGATCATGTTGGCGACCCATATGTACGGCTCGACCTGGACGAGTTGGAGCGCGCCCAGGCCGAAGTCGTTGGCGGCGCGCTCGCGGTGCCAGGCGCGGTAGGCCGCTTCCGGCTCCGGCCAGCGGCGTGACAGCGCCAGCACGAAGCCCTTCCCCCATCCCCCGATGTCGTTGCAGACATGGGCGATGACCTTGACGCCCTTCACCGACGGCACGGTGGCGTCGCCACGGACGTATGTGATCCCCGACATGACGCCACCGTAGGCGATGCCACTGACAGTGGCCGGATCTCGCCGTGGACGGAGTTCTCCCTACGGAATCCGGCCGCCTGGGTGCCCAGGATCTGCTGTACTCCGTCCGGGGAGAACACCGCGACAGACAGGCGCGCAGCCCTGGAGGGCCGACAGGGAAACGCACGACGTCCCCGTGGTCCTGTTGGGCGCGGTTTACAACACTCCCGCGGCTCCGAAGTCGGCGGGGATCCGATCCTTGCGGTCTGTCATGACGTTCCGTTGTTCCGATCGTTCAGTACGTTGTTGCGGCTGGTCAGTACGTGGTCGATCAGGCCGTATTCAGCCGCCTGTTCGGCCGTGAGGATCTTGTCCCGCTCGATGTCCTGCTCTATCTGCTCCACCGGCCGGCCGGAGTGACGGGCCAGGACGGTCTCCACCAGCGTGCGCACACGCTGCATCTCGCGGGCCTGGATCTCCAGATCGGAGATCTGTCCGCGCTGTCCCCCGCTGTGGGGTTGGTGCAGCAGTACGCGTGCCCCCGGCAGCGCAGCGCGTTTTCCGGGAGTGCCGGCGGCCAGGAGGACAGCGGCGGCGGAGGCGGCCTGACCGATGCAGACTGTCTGGATGTCGGGCTTCACGAACTGCATCGTGTCGTAGATCGCTGTCATGGCGGTGTGGGAGCCGCCCGGCGAGTTTATGTAGAAGGCGATGTCCCGATCCGGGTCCATGGATTCGAGACAGAGGAGCTGCGCCATGACGTCGTTGGCGGATGTGTCGTCGATCTCCGCTCCGAGGAACACGATGCGCTCCTCGAAGAGCTTGGAGTACGGGTCGTACTCGCGCGTTCCCTGTGCCGTGCGTTCGACGAAGCGGGGCACTATGTACCGGGCCTGCGGTGGCGTACCGCCGAATGCAGAGGCCGGACGATTGTGCAGGGCCATGGTCTCGGTTCCTCTTGGGGTCGGGTGTGACTGCGGTGGCCGGACGCGGTCGGCCCGGCTCGGTCCCTGATGGGTGAGGGGGTCCTTGCCGGGCCGTTGCCCGTTCAGGACACGAGCGTGCCACCGGCCCCCGAGACACCGGAGGCGGACTTCATCACCGAGTCAATGAGCCCGTACTCCGCGGCTTCCTGGGCCGTGAACCACTTGTCGCGGTCCGAGTCCCTGGTGATCGTGTCGACGTCCTGTCCGGAATGCTCGGCGATCAGCGCCGCCATCTCCTGCTTGGTGCGCAGCAGTTGTTCGGCGTAGATCTTGATGTCACTGGCCGAGCCGCCGAGTCCGGCCGACGGCTGGTGCATGAGGATCTTGGTGTTGGGCAGGGCGTACCGCTTGCCCTTTGCGCCGGCGGTCAGCAGGAACTGGCCCATGGATGCACAGAAGCCCATGGCGATCGTCACCACGTCGTTCTTGATGTAGTGCATGGTGTCGTACACGGCCATACCCGCAGTGACCGAACCACCAGGAGAGTTGATGTAGAGGTAGATGTCCTCACTGGATTCCGCGGCGAGCATCAGCAACTGAGCCGTGAGCTTGTTGGCGATGTCGTCATCGACTTCCTTGCCGAGGAAGACGATGCGGTCGCTCAGGAGTCGGCTGAATACTTGGTCACCCATTGCCATGCCGCTGATGCCGCCTTCGCTCCGCGGCATCTGCGAGGCAGACGAATAGTCGCGCGCTAAGGTCACTGAACCCCCAGAGTAATGGAGGCGGCGCTTGTGGCAGCCGCCCGGAGTCTTTCCCTTGCCTTTATATCCGCTGTCTCAAAATGCCGAATGTGTCGGCCTGTTGGTTAACCGCGGATACCGTCCCCACGCTAACACGGCAGCCGGGACGTGTCCTCGATTCGGCAGCCGCTTAGCTGACAGCAGAAGACCATCAGGCAGCGGACTCGACGGTGTCCCGGAATCGAGTGATGGCTGAAATGTGTTGTGCTCGAAGCTCCGATTCGTGCCTTGCAGATGACGCGGTTCGCCTCCCACGGCTCGCGGTAGTTGGCGAAATGGGACCCGATGATCCGCTTCAGGGACATCCACAGGTAGCGGTTGTCGTACTCGTACGGGTAACCGGTGGTGAATGCGCAGGTCGCCACCGTGCCGCCCCGCCGGATGACGTGGCCGGAGGCTCCGAAGGTGTCCCGGCCGGGGTGTTCCAGCACGATGTCGACGTCCTCGGCGCTGCGGTCGATCGCCGCGTCCGCGCCCATCGTGCGGCACAGATCCGCCTTCGCCCGGTCGGACACCACGCACACCGGTCGGGCGCGCCGCCGGCCAGGGCGAGTTGGGTCGCGTACGAGCCCAGCCCCCCCCGGCCGCCCCCAGACCAGTACGTTGTCGCCCTGTTTCAGGTCGGCGCCGTGCGGCTGACCAGCTGACGGTAGGCGGTGGAGTTGACCAGTTCCACGGACAGGCAGTGCGCGACGATCTTGTCGCCGGGCCGCCACGCGCGCCCGCCCGGTCCAGTACGCAGCACGAATCCCGCCAGGTCGGAACCGATGACGTGGTACGGCAGATCGTGGCGACGCGCGAGCGGCGAAGTCCGGCAGTAACACTCCAGGAAGGCGAACGTGGGCACCGGCTCGAAGATGGCGCTCCACACGGTGTTGCAGTTGACGGAACTGGCCATCACGGCGACCAGCACCTCGCCCGGCCCCGGCTCGGGCACCGGTACCGGCACCTCGGCAAGATGCAGGGACTTGCGCGGGTCTTTGTAACGGCACGGCACGAATCGGGAACTGGCAGTGCGGCGAAGTCATCCGGCTCCGCCGCCTCGGTGACGACGGCCAATAACTCGTCCATGGAGGCTCCGCGAGTATTCCGTTTACGGCCGCTCGGAAAAAAGTCCGCGGATTTTATGCCGCCGACGGGAAGCACTCAAGCCGGTATGTGGTCAGCGGAATTACGGTGGCTGGTATCGGGGCTACCAGGCTGCGGAATTTATGGATGGCGCCCAACATACCGGGCAGAGTTCATCACCGCCGAACGGCCGCCGACTCCGGGAGCTGAGGGCAGTCCGTGACAACATCCATTCCTTTGACAGCTTATCAGCGCGATATCCGGGTGACGACGAGCACGGTGATGTGCTCCTACGAAGAGCGGGGATACCGGTGCGGCCGTGGGCGGGCACGCGTATGCCCACCCGCGGGTCGGCCATCAGCGGTCATGGGGTGTGGTCAGCCCAGTGGGGGCCAGGTGAGAACCGCTTCGTTCTGGCTGGTGAGCTTGGACAGCGGCGTGAACCGAAAGTAGAGGTCGCGCGCCAGGGCGGGACCGAAGGACTCCAGCTGCTCGGTCTCGCTCAGCGCTCGGGCCGCGGCGACCAGTCCCTCCGTCCGCGGCCTGCGCTCGTCCTCGTAGCCGCGCAGCGCCGCGACCGGGTCCGCGCTCGCGCGCAGGTGCTGGGCGAGGACGACGGCGTCCTCGATGGCCAGCGCCGCCCCCTGGCCCAGGCTCACGAGCATCGGGTGGGCCGCGTCCCCGAGCAGGGTCGTGCGTCCGGTGCCCCACCGCTGGAGGAACGGGCGGTCCTGGGCGGTGAGGCGGACGATCGATTCCTCGGGGGTGGTACGGATCGCCTCCCGCACCTCGTCGGCCCAGCCCGCGAAGAGGCCCGCGAGCCCCTCCTTGCCGCGCCGCAGGTGTCCGGAGGCGCCCGGGGGCACGTTCTTCGTCGCCCACCAGTAGGCGCGGCCGTGCCCGATGTCGGCAAGGCCGAAGCGCTGGCCCCTCCCCCAGTAGTGCGCCGCGTAGCCCTTGCTCATCCGCGGGTGGGTGAAAGGCACCGTGGCCAGCCAGCACGCGTAGTTGCCGGGCCGCGGTTCGTCGGCGCCCGCCACCTGCCTGCGGATCGCCGAGTTGAAGCCGTCCGCCCCGATCAGGACGTCGCCCGAGGCGGTCCTGCCGTCCTCGAAGGTGACCTCGACCCGGTCCTCGCCGCTGACGAACTCCGCTGCCGCGGCACCGAGTTCGATGACGCTCCCGTCCCCGAGGGCGTCCAGCAGCGTCTGCTGGAGATCGGCCCGGTGGACGGCGTAGTTCGACGCCCCCAGCCGGTCCGAGACTTCCCGGAACGGCAGCGCCCTGATCGGACGGCCCCGCCGGGTGAGGAACTTGAGCTCGTCGAACACCGCACCACGCTTCTCCAGGCCCGAGGCGATGTCGATGTCGAGGCTGCGCAGCGCCAGGACCGCGTTGCACATCAGCGACACCGCCGTGGTACCCGGCCGCAGCTCGGGAGCCCGCTCGAAGACCTGTACCTCGACGCCCACACGGCGCAGCGTCGCGGCGGCGGCGAGGCCGCCGACGCCCGCTCCGATGATGAGGGCCTTGCGCGGGGGGGACTGCGTCATTTCCCACTCCTCTCCGACAGTCGTCGGCCCGGTCGGCCGGCCACCGCCTGTGCCAGCTTCTCGGCAACGACGTTCACGTGCGGTTCGTCCAGGAGCACCAGGTGGTCACCGGGGACGTCGACCACCTGGAGCCGGCCCGTGGTCAGGTCGCCCCAGCCGTTGGTGGGGTCCGTATGCAGGCTCTGTGCTGCTCCGTGCATCGGCTGGAGGATCTCCGGCAGCTCCGAGGTCGCGCGCAGCAGCACCACGTCCTCGTCGCCCGGTTCGGGCTGGTAGGTGAGGATCGCCCGCCAGTGCGCCTTGAACATCTGGAACAGGCGCCGCACGGTGGTGCGCGAGCTGCCTGCGGGCAGGACGCCTGCCTGCGTGGCGTGTCCGACGATGAAGTCGAACTTCGCCTCCTCCTCCAGACCGTCCGGCAGCGAGACCACCGGTGCGGTGCCACCGCGCTCCATCCACAGCAGCTCCCAGAAGAACCACTCCAGCAGCGAGTGGTCGGCGATGTCGGGCCGCTCCCCCCGCTTGACGGCGATCGGGTCGATCAGCACGGTGCCGTGCAGGGCGCCCGGGTCACTGCGGCGCAGCTGGCGCGCCATCTCGAAGGCGACGAAGCCGCCGAAGGACCATCCTCCGATCACATACGGCCCTTCGGGACACGCGCCCCGCACGGCCTCCAGGTAGCCCGCCGCCATCTCTTGGATCGAGCTGAGCGGCTCCGTGCCCGGCACGGTCCCCCACGCCTGAAGCGCGTAGACCGGCTGGTCCTGCGGTAGGTGACGGGCGAGACGTACGTAGCACAGCACGTGGCCGCCCAGCGGATGGACCAGGATCAGCGGCGGCTTGTCCCCCTCGGTGCGGATCGGCACGACCGGGTCGAACCGGGCGGCCGCGTCGCCGCCCCGCAGGCGTTGGGCCAGCCCGGCGACGGTCGGGGCGGCGACGAACGCCGAGAGCGGAACGCTGACGCCGTAGCGCTTCTCGATCGTCATCACCAGCCGCATCGCGGTCAGTGAGGTGCCCCCGATGTCGAAGAAGTTGTCCCGCACGCCCACCGCGGGCAGTTCCAGCAGTTCCGCCAGAATGCCCACCAGCACCCTCTCGTGCTCGTCGGCGGGTTCGGTGGCGTCCGACGACGGCGCGGCCAGCGGCATGCGGCGCAGCAGCGCGTCGTCCCGCTTGCCGCTGGGCGTCAGGGGCAGGCTCGCCAGCCACTGAAGGTGCGAGGGCATCATGTAGTCCGGCAGCACCGCCCGCAACCGGCTGCGCACCTCGTCCAGGTCCACGGCCTCGGGGTCGCCGACAAGGAACGCCGCGAGGAACGCGTCGCCGCCCTCCCGGCGCCGCGACACCACCGCCGCCTCGCGGATACCGGACATGGACTGCTCCTCGGCGAGCTTGGCGATGGCCAGTTCGACCTCGGCCGGCTCGACGCGGAAGCCACGCACCTTCACCTGGGAGTCGGCGCGGCCCAGCCATGCGAGGTTGCCGTCGGGCATGACCCTGGCGAGGTCGCCTGTGCGGTAGAGGCGGGCGCCCGGCTCTCCGGACGGGTGCGGTACGAACCGCTGCTCGGTCAGGTCGGGCCGGTTGCGGTAGCCGTGGGCCAGGCACACTCCGCCGACGTAGATCTCTCCCTTGGCGCCCGCCGGGACCGGCCGCATGAGGCCGTCGAGCAGGTGCAGCTCGATGCCGTCCACGGGGACGCCGACGGGCGGCAGGTCGGGGAAGCGGGCCGGGTCACCGGTCATGGTGTGGTGGGTCAGCAGGTGGGTCTCGGTCGGCCCGTACTGGTTCTCCAGTACGGTGTCCGGCCGCGCGGCACAGAACTTGCGGATCTCGTCGGTGATCCTCAGCTGCTCACCGGAGGAGATGACCACCCGCAGGGCACCCGGACGGATGCCCAGCGCCTGGGACGTCTCCGCGAGCTGCTGGAGCGCCACGTAGGGCATGAAGACGCGCTCCACCTCCTCGCGGTCCAGGAGCCGCAGCAGGGCCGGCATGTCCCGCCGCTCGTCCTCGGCGAGCAGTTGCAGGGTGCCGCCGCCGCACAGCGTGGAGAAGATCTCCTGGAACGCCACGTCGAAGCTCAGGGGTGCGAACTGAAGGGTCTTGCCGCCCGCCGCGCCGCTGGCCGAGGGCACCTGCCACCGCATGTAGTTGGCGAGCACCCGGTGCGGGAGTTCGACGCCCTTGGGCTCGCCGCTGGACCCGGAGGTGAACAGCAGGTAGGCGACGGTCTCACCGGTGATCTCCGGCAGTTCCGCGACACCTGCCGGGTCGGGTTCCGTCTCCAGCAGCTCATCCACGTACAGCAGTCGGGAGGGGTCGTCGAAGAGCGGTACGTGCGTCTCGTTGGTGACGATCCACAGCGGTTCGGCCTGGGCGATCATCGCCGCCAGCCTGGCCCGTGGGTAGCCGGCGTCGAGGGGGACGCAGGTGGCTCCGGCCTTCCCGACCCCCAGTACGGTGGCCAGTGTCTCGGGCGAACGGTCCATGGCGATGCCGATGGCGGTGCCGGTGCGCACTCCGGCTTCGATCAGGGCGTGGGCTATCCGGTTCGCCGCGGCGTCGAGCTGGGCGTACGTCCAGCAGCGCGCGCCGCAGCTGACGGCCACCGCCTCGGGCGTGCGGGCGACGTGCTCGCCGATCAGACGGATGACGTGCGCGGGCGCGTCGGCCCCGCCGCCCGCGCCGGGGACGGTCCGCGGCGCGGCCTGCGTGAGCCCGTCGCTCAGGAAGGCGAAGTCCACGTCCGCTTCGGGGTGCTCGACGATCCGCTGGAGGACGGCCACGTACGTCTGTCCGATGCTCTCCACCTGAGAGCGCGAGAACGTGCGTCCGTCGCAGTCGATCCGCAGCCACAGGCGTTCGTCCACCGGGTCGACCACGGCGTTGACCAGGAGCTTGAAGTTCGTCTCCTCCCAGGTCCTGAAGTCGGTCAGCTTCATGCCGGTGCCCTCGAACAGCGAGGTGAGCACGTGCGGATGGACGTAGTTGAAGGCGGTGTCGAAGACGGCGTTCCCACCGCGGTCCTCCTGGATCGCGCTGAGCGGATAGCGACGGTGGGGATGGCCGGCCCGCTCCTGTTCGTACACCTCGCGCGCCGAGTCCAGCCAGGAACGCGGCTGAACGTTCAGCCGCAGCGGCAACGTCTCCAGGAACAGTCCGGTGATCCGTTCGGCGTCGGCCTGCTCCGGCCGTCCGCCGGTGACAAGCCCGGTCGTGATGTCGTGCGTGTCGGAGAACAGCCGCAGCGTCAGGCAGTGCGCCGCGAGCAGCAGGGACTTGACCGGCAGGTTGTGGGTGCGTGCCAGACGGCCCACCCGGTCGGCCAGGCCGTCCGGAAGCTCCAGCCGGTGCACGATGAGCCCCGTGTCGCCCACCGGCTCGTACGGCCTGAGACCGTCGATCTGGGCCAGTTCGGCACCGTCGAGCAGCCGCTGCCAGTACCGCTTGCTCTCCTGGGAGGCCAGGGCCCTGCGCTCCTCGCGCACGTACAGGGCCGGCGAGGGCAGTGCCTGCGCCGGGACGGCGGCGACGGGCTGCCCGGCGTGGTGGAGGAAGTCCTGGAGCAGTTCGCGCACCAGCGTGGCCACACTCCAGCCGTCCAGGATCGCGTGGTGGAAGCTGAACACCAGCTCCAGGGAGTCGCGCAGGACGTGCATGCGGAACAGGTACAGCGGCGGCCGGTCCAGACGGTACTCGTGGTACCGCCGTTCCTGGACGTGCCGGTCCAGCTCGTCCTGCGCCTCCTGCTCGCCCAGACCGCGCAGGTCCGCGATCTGCAGCCCGCCGTCGGCCTCCCGGTACACGAGCTGTAGCGGCTCGGAGTAGCCGCCGAGGTCGAAGGCGGAGCGCAGCACCGGGTGCCGCCGGACCAGCCCGTCGAAGGCGCGACGCAGCGCCTGCTCGTCCCACGGCGACTTCAGCGAGTAGCGGAAGACGTCGTGGTAGACGGCCGACCTCTCGTGCTCCCCGCTGTGGTACAGCAGGCCCAGGTGCAGCCGGGTGGCCGGGTAGGCGTCCTCGAGGCCGGTCAGCCGTACCCGGTCGACTCCCGGGACCAGGGCGAACGGTTCCAGCGGTGTGTCCGTCCCGTCCTGCGACACGGTCGTCGCGACCGCGGCGAGCGCGGCGACCGTGGGGTTGCGGACCATGTCGGCCAGGGTGAAGTGGACGCCCGCACGCCGTGCCTCCGCCTGGATGCGGAGCATCTGGATCGAGTCCCCGCCCAGGGAGTAGTAGTCCTGGTCGGTCCCGATCGTGTCGGTCCCCAGGACGGCCGCCCAGGCCGCCGCCACCTTGACCTCGATCTCGGTGGACGGCGCCCGCAACCCGGCGCCCGTCTCCACCGCGGGGGCGGGCAGCTGTCGCCGGTCGGCCTTGCCGTTCGCCGTGAGCGGTATCCGGTCGATCCGCACGAAATACGCAGGGATCATGAACTGCGGCAGGGTTTCGAGGAGTTGGGCGCGCAACCGGGCCGCCCCCACTTCTTCGTCGGCCACGTAGTAACCCACCAGGTGCACGCCGCGGCCCGGCTCGGTCCGGTCCACGACGAGGGCGTCCCGGACGCCCGGACACTCCGCCAGGTGATTGCGCACCTCGCCCGGTTCGACCCGGTTGCCGCGGATCTTGACCTGGTCGTCAAGGCGCCCCAGGTACTCCAAGGCGCCGTCCGACAGCCAGCGCGCCCGGTCCCCGGTCCGGTACATGCGCCCGCCCGACGTGAACGGGTCCGCCACGAACACGGCGGCGTCCAGCTCGGGCCGGTCCAGGTAGCCGCGCGCCACGCCGACGCCCGCGATGCACAGCTCGCCGGCCACACCTGCGGGCTGGAGGTGCCCGTGAGCGCCGACCACGTACAGCCGGATGTTGTCGATCGGCCGCCCGATCGGCACCCGGCCCACTTCGCCGTCCGTGCCGCCGGGGCATTCGTAGTGGGTGACGTCGACCGTGGCCTCGGTCGGGCCGTAGAGGTTGACCAGCCGGGGAGCCGCGGCGCCGGCGTCGGCGAACACCTGGTTGAACCGCGCCACATGAGCGGGCGTCAACGCTTCTCCGCTGCAGAACACCTGGCGCAGGGAGGCCGCGTCCGCCACCCGGGCCGGGTTCTCCTCGATCAGGTCGAGGAACGGGCCGAGCATCGACGGCACGAAGTGGGCCACGGTCACGCGGTGCGCCCGCACCGTACCGAGGATGACTTCGGGGTCGCGTTCGCCCCGGGGCGGCAGCAGCGCCAGGCCGGCCCCGGTGATCGCCCACCAGAACAGCTCCCACACCGAGACGTCGAAGGTGGCCGGCGTCTTCTGCAGCAGGACGTCCTCCTCGCCGACCGGGTAGCGGCGCTGCATCCACTCCAGCCGGTTCACCACGGAGCGATGCTCGACCTGCACGCCCTTGGGCCGTCCTGTGGACCCGGAGGTGTAGATGACGTACGCGAGGTCGTGCGGCCCGCCGAGAGCGACGGGTCCGGCGGGTACGGCGGGTACGGCGGGTACGGCGGGTACGGCGGGTACGGCGGACGCAGTCGCCTCGAGGCGCCGTACGGACACGGCGTCGCCCACCGGCGCGGCGGGCACGGTGCTGCCCAGCAGCACTGCCGCGACCCCGCTGTCGGCCAGCACGAACCGGACGCGCTCCTCGGGATGGTCCGGGTCGACCGGGACGTACGCGGCGCCTGCCTTGAGGACGCCCAGGACCGCGGCGACGAGCTGCGGGCCGCGCTCGGCCAGCACGGCGACCCGGTCGCCCGTGCGCACGCCGTCCTCGCGCAACTGGTGCGCGATGTGGTTGGCCCACCCGTCGAGGCGGCCGAAGGTCAGCGACTGGGCGGGGTCGTCGGTGACGACGGCCAGCCGGTCGGGAGTCCTTGCCGCCTGCCGCTCGAAGAGCGCGTGGACGGTCGCGTCCTCGCTGAACGCGTTCACCGGGCCGGTGCCCGTCGCGATCAGGGCGGCACGTTCGGCTTCGCCGACCATGGGGATCTGCGACAGCGTCAGGGCGGCCCCCGCGAGAGCGCCCTTGAGGATCTCCTCAATGTGGGCGGCCACCGACTCCACGGGGAAGTCGGCGTCGAACACATCGAGGGCGTAGTCCATGTCGACCAGGACGTCACCGACGTCGTCCAGTTCGTTGACGACCACTGCCAGCACATCGTCGTCGTGGGCACGCGCCTGCACGACGGTCTCGTACTCCACGCCCTGGACCGCGAGTGGACTGGGCCAGCGCAGATAGGCGACGGTGGTGTCGAACAGCCGCTTGGGGCCGCTCTCCTGGAGCGGTACGCAGCGCAGCAGGTCGCCCAGGGAGAAGCGCTCGTGAGGCTTGAGCTCCCGGGTCGATGCCTGCACCTCGGCGACGAGCTCGCTCATCGTACGGTCCTCGCCGACCGTCACCCGCAGCGGCAGGGTGTTCGCGAAGTGGCCTACGGTCTGCTTCTGCCGAGCGGTGGGCCGGTTCAGCAGCGGTACGCCCAGGACGACTTCGTCGCTGCCGTGCACCCGCGACAGGTAGACGGCGAAGGCGCCCGCGACGAACGCGAAGACCGAATGGCCGCGTTCACGGATGCTCTCGATGACACCGCGTTCGATCATGAAGCTGTGGCGGGCACTGCTGCGGGAGCCGGCCGGGGCCGAGCGGCGGAAGAGGGTCGGGGAGACACCCCGCAACTGCTTCTGGAAATAGGCCCGGTCATCCGCGTAGTCGTCCGAGGCACGGTAGCGGCGCTCGTCCTCTGTGAATTCCAGGTACGACGGCACGGACGGCTCTTCGAACCGCCCGGTCCTTCGTATCCGGTCATATTCGGCGCGGACTTGGGACATGAAGAGGTTCAGGCCCCAGGCGTCCGCGACGACGTGGTGCACCTTGACGTAGGAATGAAAGACTCCCTCGCCCTCCTTGAGGACCGCGAGCCTAAACAGCCGGCTGCGTTCCACCTCGAATGGCACGTCGAACGCGTCTTTGATCCACGCCTCGCAGGAATCCCGCGGCGATGGGGCGTCGGAAAGGTCGATCGTCGGGATGCCGTAAGCCTCATCCTCGGCCCACTGGCGCGGAGTTCCCTCCTCCGGGTCGATCCGGATCCGGAACGCATCGTTGCGGTCGACCGCACGGCGCAGGCACGCCTTGAGGAGGTCGACGTCCACGTCACCGGTGAACCGGTCGGTGATGAAGCAGTTGAACTGCGGGAGATCTGGAAAGATAGAGTTCGCAGCCCAAATATCCTGCTGGTAGGCCGTGAGGGAGTTACGCTCCCGTCGATTCACGATCGCTCCATTTTCCTCGGCTCTTGCCTTCATTTCCTGAGCTGTTCGGCTGTCTTCTCCAATGCCCTACGCTCGCCGTGGCCGACGCCGTGCCTACGTATCAGCCGTCGTTCTCCGCGGCGATGGTGCTGCCGTGGTACCAGGGGTTTCCCGCAGCCTCGGATATGAGGTTGCGCGACTTCGTCTCCCGCGCCTTGCCCAGATCGAGAGTGAGGTACTGGACGAACTCCAGAGCGGTGAAGTACTGCCGGATGAAAGTCGGCTGGTCGAGTTCGATCTCGGTGACGGTGACCTTTGCGTTCTGCGGGATCGGTGCAGTCAGCAACGACACCAGATTCTTCCGCTTGGCCCGGGTGTATTCGTCCTCTTCCGGGTCAGCGAAGACGAGGATGCTGTGCCTGCGCTCAGGGTCGGTGAGCGTGGCCACCTCGCTGTGGCAGAACTCGTGGAAATAATTGCGCGTCGCCGGCACCATGGCGATTTCGTTGAAGTGCATCTTGGCCAACTTCAGCAGGCTCTCGTGCCACTTGGGCGACCCGAGCATGATGACGTTGGCGTTCTCGCTGCGCGCGGCGGCGTCCGCGGCCAGGGCACGCAACTCCGGGGTGAAGTCGGTCCGCAGGTCCTCGGCCAGGGAACGGACCTCGGGCCCGTAGTCCTTGTCCAGCAGACCGAGCCGCAGGAACATGCCAACCAGGATCGAGAAGTACTGGCCCACGTGGAACAGCGGGTACTCGCGGTCCGGCTTGCTCAGCGTCCAGCGCGCGATGGATACGCCGTGCTCCTCGCCCAGCTCGCCGAGCCGGCCGCCCGAGGTGAGCAGCAGCACCCGGTCGTGCATGGGGCGCAGCGCGTGGAAGGCACGGACCGGCTCGTTGGAGTGGCCGCTGTACGAACTCAGGATGATGAGCGTGCGCTCGTCCTCGATCACCGCGCGCGGAACAAGGTACTCGAAGTCGTAGTCGTTGAAGACATACACTTCGAGGTCGCTGCGGATCGAGTTGAAGAACGCCTTTATCACGTCCGACACGATGGCCGAGCAGCCCATTCCGCTGAAGACGATGCGCGTGAAGTGACCGTCCTTCATCCTCTTCAGGAGGTCGGAAGAGATGCCGGAAATGTCATACTCGTCGAACTTGGTGAACCCTGTGCGGTACTCCTGCTCCAGGAACTCCTGGTAACGCTCAAGGCGTGATCGCATGAGTATTCCTCTTCCTTGAAGTCAATGGAGTGCTGGCGATTCCAGCAGGAGCGAGCGTGCGCCCCGGTTGTGCGTCGAGTGCTTCACCACATGAACTGGCCGCCGTCCACAATCAGTTTCTGCCCCGTGACGTACCTGGCCCCCTCGCCCACCAGGAATTCCAGCGCGTCCGCCATCTCGTCGGTGGCGCCTATCCGGCGCTGTGGTATCTCATTCAGCAACGCATCCATGTACTCCGGCTCGGCCAAGCGGTAGCGCGTACGCATTTCTTCCGTGTCGATCATTCCCGGAATGAGGCAGTTCACGCGGATACTCGGAGCGAGTTCCATGGCCAGGCACTTGGTGAGATGAAGCATCCCGGCTTTGCTCGAACAGTAGTTGGCGCCGTTCATCCGGGGCCGAATCGCTGTGGTCGCGCCGATGTTGACGATGGAACCGCCGCCGGCCTCCAGCATGACCGGGGCGAAGGCCCGCGTCATATAGAACGGGCCGGACAGATTGGTGTCCAGTACCCGACGCCAGTCGGAGTCGGACATCTCAAGCACCGGACCGTCGATATTGAGACCGGCGTTGTTCACCAGGACCTGCGGGACTCCGTGCTCGGTCCGTACGAGTTCAGCGAGTTCGGCGACTTCGTCCGGGTCGGACACATTCGACCGCACGACAGACAGCCCCTTCTCCACCTGTTGCAGAGCAAGGTTCGCCGACTCTTCGTCACTGCGATACGTGGCGACCACCCGGAATCCCATCCGGGTCAGACGGTGACTGAAAGCGAGACCAATTCCCTTGGTTCCGCCGGTAACGATGGCAAGCCTGTCAGGCGAATTCACTCAAGCTCCCTTTCTTGGATGCGGCGCCGAGGACGCGAACAGGGCACGCCGCCCCGCGCCGACACCGAGGAGGCGGGAAGGCGGGTGGGGTGACGACAGGGGTGACGGCGATGCGGTCCGGATCAGGTGTCGGCAGCGCGGGCGGGCCGCGCTCAGCGCCGTTGCGCGGCCGCGCGCGGAGCCGCACGGATGCGATGCGTCCAACTCACACACACGCGTGCCGCGTGGAGGGATGGGACGGGCCTGTGGGTTGGCGCACGGCGCCCGGGTGAGGGATGCGGGAACGCATGGGTGCAGGGACATGAGGACCCGAAGGGTGCGTCACACGGGCGCAGGGCCCCGTCGAGGTGATCCGGCCGATCCGGCCGCGCCCCGACGGGCGGGCCGCCCCGTGTCAGACGGTCGGAGTCGCCCGCCTGACGGATCGGCAGGGCGGCAGGGAACGGACCGCACTCACCGGGCCATGGGCTTGCGGGCACGCAGGATGACGTCGAAGCGGCCCGGGTACTGGCGGTCCATCGACTCGAAGCCCGCTTCGGTGTACCACTGCTCGAATTCCTGCGCCGTGTAGATACGGCCCTCGGGTGACGCGATCGTCTGGACGTACCCCGCCATGAACGCGGCGTGGGCGGGCCCGGTCTCGTCGTCGTCCTGGGCACACGCGACGATCACCATGTGACCGCCCGGCTCCAGCGCGCGGTACGTCTTCGCGAAGAGGTCGCGGACCTGATCGGGCGACCAGATCTCAAGGAAACGGGAGTAGACGACGCAGTCGTGGGACGAGGGGAACTCGTCCTTCCAGATGTCGGTCCCGACCGCGTTGATGCGCTCGGAGAGGCCCGCCTCGGCGATGCGGGCGGCGGCCATCTCCGCCACGTTGGGCAGTTCGAGGATGGTTGCCCGAAGATGCGGCCAGCGCTGCACGAAACCGATGGAGTTGGTCCCGGTGCCTCCGCCGACGTCGAGCACCTTCTTGTACGACGAGAAGTCCACGGCGTTGACGAGGTCCTCGACCACCGAGCGACTCTGGTGTTCCATCATGGCCGTGAAGACCTGCTCCAGGTTCTTGTCCTGGCCGAGGAGCTCGTAGAGCGTGGTCGCCGGGGAGTCGGCGAGGAGTTCGCGATGCAGCCCCTCGTTCTCGTTGTTCACCAGCGACTCGTGGAGCCAGCCCATCGGCTGGTACAGCATCTCGTGGGTGTAGCGGACGATCACCGGCATGAACGCGCCCTGATCGCCGGCCAGCAGGTCGGTGGCCGCGGTGTTGTGGTAGCCGTTGCCCTCCTTGCGTACGAGGTCGAACGCACAGCACCCGAGGAGCAGCACGTGTCCGGCACGTTCCTGCAGCCCGAGCTCGGCGGTGATCTCGTCAAGGCTGCTGCCCGGCCGGTTCTTGAGCAGGGTGAAGAGTTCAAGACGCAGAGCGGCGTGCATGAACGGGAACCTGAAGCTGGTGTACACCAGCTTCCACAGCTCGTCCAAGGCCGTCTCCGAAGATTCCTTCATAGTTTGCCCTCCACGTTTCTTGCAGGTCGCGAGCAATTGCTTTCGGCCATGGAGTAGTCAAGTTGTTCCGCGGTAGGGCGTGGTCACGTCAGGGCGACGGCTGGTCGTCCTGACGGCTTCCGGCCCGGCCCGGCGGGGCCCGCAGCAGTGCCGCGACGGCGGCGTTCGACGGTCGACCGGCAGCGTGCACCGCACAACTTCAAGGACCCGAAGTGGGAACACAGGTCACGCGAAGCTGCGGCCGTTCGCCCCGGCTCGGCGCTACGCACACGGGGCCCGCCCCGTGGAGCGACATCGACATGAATGGAAGGTTTCGCCACGGCCGCTCACGTGGTTGACACTCACAACCACAGACCTAACTTCAAATGCAGCAATCACACAAGAGATCGCAGGACTCCCACCTCCACCGGTGGCGCGAATCGCGCGATGCACGGACCACGTAACCCCTTGTTCAGCGAGGTCCGACTGTCGAGAACGGGCCGAATTCCAATTAGATTCTGTCTGAAAATATCTCACGCCCGAAGATCCGAGATCGTGTCCTGCAGAACGGTGTGGCGACATGATCTTACTGATCGCCCTCCCACAACTCCCCGGAGTGCTCGCCGTCATTTTCGCGTCAGATGCACTTCTTTCCGTGTAGCCGACAAGACCCTAGAGAAGTCCCATCGTTGCAGGTCAGAAGCATTCATCTGGTTTTCGATCACCGTTCGGACAGCCCACTTTTCGGACAGCCCACCTCATGAAATCCCGAAGTTAGCAAGGAGAGCGCGTAGTTGTGTGGGTGGGGGTGCGAGATTAGAGTGAGCGGCTGTGCTCGGAGTGGTCGGCGGGGGCCGGTAACCCGGGCCTGAAGGAAGGGAATTCCGTCGTGACCGAGACCGAGAAAGCCGCCGCCGATCCCGCGATAACCGACAGAACAGACCGGCCCGACAGCGTCGGCGGGATCGAGGTGCTCGCCTCGCTCAGCCCCGACTTCGAAGCCGACCCGTACGTCGCCTTCCGCCGGCTGCGCGAGCGCGGTCCGGTGCACCAGGTAGTGACGCCCGACAGGGGCGTGGTGTGGCTCGTGGTCGGGTACGAGGCCGCGCGCGAGGCCTTCACCGCCCCGCAGCTCAGCCGGGACTGGCATCGCGAATGGCGGCAGACCGGCTGGAGCCCGCCGTATGCCCTGAACATGCTCGGCAACTCCAACATGCTGATGAGCGACCCGCCCCACCACACCCGGCTGCGGAAGCTGGTCGCGGGGGAGTTCACGGCCCGGCGGGTCGAGGGGATGCGAGGGCGCGTCCAGGAGATCACCGACGAGCTGCTGGACCGCATGACGGCGGACGGAGCACGCCGCGCCGACCTCATCGAGGCGTTCGCCTCCCCGCTCCCCATGATCGTCATCTCCGAACTGCTCGGCGTCCCCGGCCTGGACCGCGCCTCCTTCCACGCCTGGTCCAACGAGACCCTCGCGCCCACCAGCCCCGAGGCGGAGAAGGACGCGTACGAGCACGTCATGCCGTATCTCACAGGGCTCATCGCCGCCAAGCGCGAGAGCCCCGGAGAAGACCTGCTCAGCGCCCTCGTCCACACCGTCGACGAGGGCGGCGACCGGCTCACCGAGGACGAGCTGGTCTCGTTGGCCTTCCTGCTGCTCGTCGCCGGGCACGAGACGACGGTCAACACGATCGGCAACGCGGTGCGCGCGCTCCTCGCGCACCCCGAGCAGCTGGCGGCCGTACGGGCCGATCCGGCGGGGCTGGCGGCGGGGCTGGTGGAGGAGACGCTGCGCTACGACGGGCCGGTGGCGACCACCACGCCGCGCATCGCCCTGGAGGAGACCGAGGTCGGCGGCGTACGGGTGCCGCGCGGTGCCATCGTGCTGATCGCCATGGCCGGCGCGGACCACGACCCGGCGCGCTTCCCCGATCCGGAACGCTTCGACGTACGGCGCCCCG
Organism: Streptomyces sp. NPDC031474; assembly: GCF_055581185.1. NCBI lineage: Bacteria > Bacillati > Actinomycetota > Actinomycetes > Kitasatosporales > Streptomycetaceae > Streptomyces > Streptomyces sp. NPDC031474. The sequence continues at coordinate 306,778 of NZ_JBVIJX010000010.1, read as the reverse complement.
AGGCCCGGGGCCATCTCTCCTTCGGACACGGGATCCACTTCTGCCTGGGCGCCCCCCTCGCCCGCCTCGAGGGCGAGCTGGCGCTGCGCGCGCTGTTGGAGCGCTGCCCGGATCTGACGGCGGACGGGGAACCGGGGGAATGGCTGCCGGGGATGCTGATCCGGGGGAGGCGGAGCCTGCCGGTGCGGTGGTGATACGCCCGCCGCGGGCGCGCTGACGGGCGGGTGAGCGGTCGTGGCACGCCGTTCGTGCAGGTCAGCGGGGACTGTCAGTGAGGGGTCCACACTGTCCGCAGTGCTGCGACAGAGGCGTCACGCACCGGGCAGGAGAGAGGCGATCGTCATGACCGCGACCCTGCTGCCGGCGAGCACCAGGAAGGGGCTCTTCCTCGCCCACCGGCGCGACGGGGCATGGGAGTTCGAGGAGCCGCACTTCCCCTACCAGGCCGTGTACGCCGAGGACATCCACGCGCGGCACCCGGGCGGGCCCCGGCTGGCAGGAGCCCGAGCGGCCCGCCGTGCGCTTCCCGGAGGGGACGGGACCTCGCTCGAGCGGGTGTGGCAGCTGATCCCGGCGTAGCGGGCGACGAGGAAGGTGCCCCGGGACCGTGAGACGGACATGGCGGCGATGCCGAGGGCGCCTTTGAGGTAGGTGTTGCCGTGGCTGGTCCTGGCGGGTCCTGGCGGGTTTGGCTCTCGGCCCGGATTGGTTTGATCCGGGGGCCGGCCCTGACCAACTGCACCGGGAGCATGTCCTCCAGCAGGTAGTGGAACTGGTTCCAGTAGTCGCCGACTGCCTCCATGACGACCAGTGAGACCTACAGTTCGAGCAGGAAGTCACGCAGCTTCGGCACCTGGCTGGTCATCGACCCCCACGTGGTGACCTCTCGGGTGTAGCTCCCGGCGCGCTTTCCCCGGATCCGGACGCACACCGTCGCGTCTCTCGGGATCTAGCGCGCCAAACGTTCACCAACGACGACTTCATGATCTCGAGACCCGCACAGAAGTAGTGCCCGTCACGATGGTCGGCGGGAGAAGACTGCACCTCAGGCGCACACCAAGATTCCGTTGGCGTCGGCGTGTGGACGCCGGGAGCAGTTGTGTAGTCATTACAGTCCGTGTGCATGACGACGGTTACTACACGCACGGTCACCTATCCGGCCGACGGCCTGACCATGGTCGGTCACCTTGCGCTCCCGGCTGGTAGCGGCCGTCTGCCTGCGGTTCTCATCGGGCCCGAGGGACCAGGGCTGAACGACTTCCAACGGCGCCGGGCCGACGCACTGGCCGAACTCGGCTACGTCGCCTTGGCCTTCGACATCAATGGAGGGCGCTGGTTCACCGACCCCGAAGAGATGCTGGCCCGCATCACCCCGCTACTCCGCGACCCCCTGCGTATGCGGGACATCGGCCACGCGGCACTCGACGTCCTGCTCGCCGAACCGCGCACCGACCCCGACCGGATCGCCGCCGTCGGATACGGCACCGGAGGTGCGATCGCGCTGGAACTCGGCCGTGACGGCGCCGACCTGCGTGCAATCGGCACGGTCAACGCACTCACCACCGGCCGACCGGGCGAGGCGGCGCGCATCCGGTGCCCGGTGTGGGCCGGGGTCGGGTCGGAGGACCCGATCATGCCGCCGGCGCAGCGCGAGGCGTTCGTCGCCGAGATACAGGGCGCGGGTGTCGACTGGCGTCTCGTGCTGTACGGGGGCGCGGTGCACGCCTTCCACCATCCTCCCGTCGACCAGGTGGTGGTCCCCGGAGTCGGCTACCACCCTCGGCACGCCCAGCGCGCTTGGCGCGATGTCGTGGGCCTGCTCGCCGAGTGCCTGCCCGTGGCGGAGTGAGACCTGCGGAACGGAGCCGTCCGGGCGCGCCGGTCGCGAACGTGTGCGGGGCCAGGGAAGGGGACTCCTGACATACCCAGGGGATCGGCGGACCAGCGGAGGACGTACCCAGAGATCTGCCGCTCGCGTCAGGTTACGGGAGGCGGCTCGGGCGGGTCGTATTCGCGCTGCTCGTTCACCGTGCCGCGGTCTGCGTACGGCGTCCTTCGCCCAGTTCTTGCGGAACACCCCTGCTGCGGGCCGCGCGGGTTTCACAGCACTGGTGGCACAGCGATACTGCTGCACATGACAATCGAGACCGAGGAGCCGGACCTCACGGTCGATGAACTGGCCGCCCGGGCGGGGATCACGGTGCGGACGGTGCGCTTCTACAGCGCCAAGGGGCTCCTGCCCCCGCCCGTCATCGGTCCGCGTCGGGTGGGCCACTACGGCCCCGGGCATCTCGCGCGTCTCGCGCTGATCGAGGAGCTGCAACAGCAGGGCCTGACGCTGGCGGCGATCGAGCGCTACCTGGACCGGCTGCCGCCCGGACTCGACGCCCACGACCTCGCCGTGCACCGGGCCGTGGTCGCCTCCTGGGCGCCGGACGCCGTGGAGACGGTGAGCCGGGAGGAGCTCGCGCGGAAGGCGGGGCGGGCGCTCGGCGAGGAGGACGTGGAGCGGCTCGTCGCGATGGGCGTGGTCCGGCGTGACCAGGACGCGTACGGGGTCGACCTCGGGCTGCTGAGGCTGGGCGTCCGCCTGCTCGACGTACCGCTGTCGCAGGAGGCGATCCTCGCGGCCAGGAGCGTCCTGCTCGATCATGCGCGCGCCGCGGCCCACGAGCTGTCGCGGCTGCTGCGTGAGGAGGTGCCGGAGCGTGACGCGCAGGCGGTGCGGTCGCTGTCGGTGCACATGCAGCCCCTGGTGGTCCAGGCCCTGCTGACGGCCTTCCAGCGGTCGCTCACCTCGGAGCTGCGGGAGTGGCTCGGGGAGCCGCCCGCGGACGGCTCCCCTTGATGAGGCCTGATGAGCCCAGATAAGGCCTGATGAGCCCTGGTGAGCTCTGACGGGCCGGTGGCTCAGCGTGCGTCGGTGAAGGTCTCCCCCCGTTCCGCCTTCGCCACCAGCAGAGCGGGCGGCGCGAAGCGGTCGCCGTAGCGTTCGGCGAGCTCACGCGCGCGTGCCACGAAGCCGGGCAGCCCGCCCTGGTAGCCGTTGATGTACTGGAGCACTCCGCCGGTCCAGCCGGGGAAGCCGATGCCGAAGAGGGAGCCGATGTTGGCGTCCGCGACGGACGTCAGCACGCCCTCTTCGAGGAGCCTGACCGTGTCGAGGGCCTCGGAGAAGAGCATGCGCTCCTGCATGTCCTCGAACGGGATCTCGCCGCCCGCGCGCGTGAAGTGCTCGCGCAGCCCCGGCCAGAGTGCGCCGCGCTTGCCGTCCTCCCCGTACTCGTAGAAGCCCGCTCCCCCGCTGCGGCCGGTCCGGCCGAACTCGTCGACCATGCGGTCGATGACGGTCTCGGCGGGGTGCCCGGGCCACGTGCCGCCCGCCTCCAGAACGGCCCGCTTCGACTCGGCCCGGATCTTCTGCGGCAGGGTGAGCGTCAGGTCGTCCATCAGGGCGAGCACCTTGCCCGGGTAGCCCGCCTGCGCCGCCGCCTGTTCGACGGAGGCGGGCTCCATGCCCTCGCCGACCATGGCGACGCCCTCGTTGATGAAGTGGCCGATCACCCGTGAGGTGAAGAAGCCGCGCGAGTCGTTGACGACGATCGGCGTCTTCCTGATCTGCCGGACCAGGTCGAAGGCGCGCGCGAGCGCCTCGTCGCCGGTGCGCTCGCCCTTGATGATCTCGACGAGGGGCATCTTGTCGACGGGCGAGAAGAAGTGCAGGCCGATGAAGTCGCTCTGCCGCTCGACGCCTTCGGCGAGGACGGTGATGGGGAGGGTGGAGGTGTTGGAACACAGCAGGGCGTCGGGGGCGACGATCTGCTCGATCTCCTGGAACACCTTGTGCTTCAAGGAGGTGTCCTCGAACACGGCCTCGATGACCGCGTCGCAGCCGTCCAGGTCGGCCGGGTCCGCGGTGGGCGTGATACGGGCGAGCAACGCGTCCGCCTTCTCCCGCGTGCTGCGGCCCCGGGAGACGGCCTTGGCGCACAGCTTCTCGGAGTAGCCCTTGCCGCGGGCGGCGGCCTCGGCGGACACGTCCTTGAGGACGACGTCGATGCCCGCGCGGGCGCACGAGTAGGCGATGCCGGCGCCCATCATCCCGGCGCCCAGGACCGCCACCCTGCGGACCGGGCGGGGCTCGATGCCCTGGGGGCGGCTGACGCCGGAGTTGACGGCCTGGAGGTCGAAGAAGAACGCCTGGATCATGTTCTTCGACGTCTGTCCGGCGGCCAGTTCGACGAAGTAGCGGGCCTCGATGACCTGCGCGGTCTCGAAGTCGACCTGGGCGCCCTCGACGGCCGCGGCGAGGATGTTGCGCGGGGCCGGGTAGGGGGCGCCGTTGGTCTCCTTGCGCAGGGAGGCCGGGAAGGCGGGCAGGTTGGCGGCGAACCGGGGGTTGGCGGGAGTGCCGCCGGGGATGCGGTAGCCGGGCCTGTCCCAGGGCTGCTGCGACTCGGGGTTGGCGTCGATGAAGGCGCGGGCCTTGGCGAGGAGCTCGTCGGGGGTGGCGGCGACCTCGTGGATCAGGCCGTGCTCCAGGGCGCGCTGCGGGCTGTACTGGGTGCCCTTGAGGAGGACCTTGAGGAGGGCGTCGGCGATGCCCAGGAGGCGGACGGTGCGCACGACGCCGCCGCCTCCGGGGAGCAGGCCGAGGGTCACCTCGGGGCAGCCGATCTTCGAGCCGGGGGCGTCGAGGGCGACACGGTGGTGGCAGGCGAGCGCGAGCTCGTACCCGCCGCCGAGGGCCGCGCCGTTGAGGGCGGCGACGACCGGCTTGCCGAGGGTCTCGATGCGGCGGAGGTTGCGCTTGATCTCCAGTCCGCCGTCGAAGAGCTCCTGGGCGGTCTCGGGCGTCACGCGGATCAGGTCGCGCAGGTCGCCGCCGGCGAAGAAGGTTTTCTTGGCGGAGGTGAAGATGACGCCGCGGATGGAGTCCTGCTCGGCCTCCAGTCGGTCGGTGACGACCGCGAGCGACTCGCGGAACGCCTGGTTCATGGTGTTCGCGGACTGGTTGGGGTCGTCGAGGACGAGGGTGACGAGGCCGGTGCGGTCCTGTTCCCAGCGGATGACGGTGCTCTGTGTCATGACGGGGTCTCCGTAGAAGTCTCTGGCTGCGCTGGGGTGGTCAGACGCGCTCGACGACGGTGGCGATGCCCATGCCGCCGCCCACGCACAGGGTGGCAAGGCCGTAGCGCTTGTCCTGGCGCTCCAGTTCGTCGACGAGCGAGCCGAGGATCATCGCGCCGGTGGCGCCGAGCGGGTGACCGAGCGCGATCGCGCCGCCGTTGACGTTGATCTTGTCCAGGGACAGGCCCATGTCCCGCGCGAAACGCAGGACGACCGCCGCGAACGCCTCGTTGATCTCGACGAGGTCGATGTCGTCGATGGTCAGGCCGGCCTTCGCGAGGGCCTTGCGGGTGGCGGGCGCGGGCCCGGTGAGCATGATGGTCGGCTCGGAACCGGAGACGGCGGCGGAGACGATCCGCGCGCGCGGGGTGAGCCCGTACCGCTCGCCGACCTCCTTCGAGCCGATCGCGACCAGGGAGGCGCCGTCGACGATGCCGGAGGAGTTGCCCGCGTGGTGGACGTGGTCGATCTTCTCCACCCAGTGGTACCTCTGCAGGGCCACGGCGTCGAAGCCGCCCAGTTCGCCGATGTCGGCGAAGGACGGCTTCAGCCGGGCGAGGGAGTCGGCGGTGGTGCCGGGGCGGGGGTGCTCGTCGTGGTCGAGGACGACGAGGCCGGCGCGGTCCTTCACCGGGACGACGGACCGGTCGAAGCGGCCCTCCTTCCAGGCCGTCGCCGCCCGCTCCTGGGAGAGGGCCGCGTACTCGTCGACGTCACGACGGGAGAAGCCCTCGATCGTGGCGATCAGGTCGGCGCCGATGCCCTGCGGCACGAAGTTGACGGCCAGGTTGGTCATCGGGTCGTTGAACCATGCGCCGCCGTCCGAGGCCATCGGCACCCGGGACATCGACTCCACGCCGCCCGCGAGGACCAGGTCCTCCCAGCCGGAACGGACCTTCATGGCGGCCAGGTTGACGGCCTCCAGACCCGAGGCACAGAAGCGGTTCTCCTGCACGCCCGCCACGGTGTCCGGCAGGCCGGCCGCGAGCGCGGCGATGCGGGCGATGTCGGAGCCCTGGTCGCCGACGGGCCCCACGACGCCGAGCACGATGTCGTCGATCGCGGCCGGGTCGAGGCCGGGGAAGCGGCCGCGGAGTTCGTGGATGAGACCGACGACGAGGTCGATGGGCTTCGTTCCGTGCAGGGCGCCGTCCGCCTTGCCGCGTCCGCGCGGGGTGCGGATCGCGTCGTACACGTACGCTTCGGTGCTCACTGGCAGGCCTTTCGGGAGGGTGGGCCGAGCGGGGCGGGGTCAGGCGCCCTGGTGCGGGAAGTCCTTCGCAGGGGTCTTCTCGAGGGTCTCTTCCGTGCTCACGGGGGTCACGGGGGTCTTCTCAAGGTCCGTCACGAGCCCCGGTATGTCCCAGTCACGGGCGACCGCGCGCGTGTCGGCGCCCGGTTGCGCGGGTCCGGTCCGGACGGCGGTGGGCGTCGCGGAGAAGCGGGGTGCGGGGGCCGGCTGGGTGATGCCGCCGTGGTCGGTGAAGGTGCCGCGGGCCGCGAGGTGCGGGTGGTGCGGGGCCTCGCGCAGCGACAGGACGGGCGCCACGCACGCGTCGGAGCCCTCGAAGAGAGCCGTCCACTCCTGACGGGTGCGGGTGCTGAAGCGGGCGGCGACGGCCTCGCGCAGCTCTCCCCAGCGGGTCCAGTCCTTGCGGGCCTCGCGGAAGTCCCCGAGGCCCAGCAGGTCCACGAACTCGTCGTAGAACTGCGGTTCCAGGGCGCCGACGGCCATGTACCCGCCGTCGGCGGTCTCGTAGGCGCCGTAGTACGGGCAACCGCCGTCGAGGAGGTTGGCGGCGCGCCGGTCCTGCCAGCCGCCGGCGGCGAGCATGCCGTGGATCATCGCCGACAGGTGGGCGGCGCCGTCGACGATGGCCGCGTCGACGACCTGGCCGGTGCCGTGCGTGTGCGCGTGGTGCAGCGCGGCGAGGATGCCTACGACGAGGTAGAGGGAGCCGCCTGCGAAGTCGCCGAGCAGGTTGGCGGGGGGCGGCGGCGGCCGGTCGGGGGCGCCGATCATGCCGAGGGCGCCGGTGAGGGCCAGATAGGTGACGTCGTGGCCCGCGCGGTGGGCGAGGGGGCCTTCCTGGCCCCAGCCGGTCATCCGGCCGTAGACCAGCCGGGGGTTGCGGGCGTGGCAGTCCTCGGGTCCGACGCCCAGCCGTTCGGCCACGCCGGGCCGGTTGCCCTCGATGAGCACGTCGGCGCGGGCGGCGAGGTCGAGCACGCGCGCGGGGCCGTCGGGTGCCTTGAGGTCGACGACGACCGAGCGCTTGTTTCGGTTGGTGACGTCGTGGGCGGGGTCGATGGCGAGAGACATCCCGCCGGGGCGGTCCACGCGGACGACGTCGGCGCCGAGGTCGGCCAGGAGCATGCCCGCGAAGGGGCCGGGGCCGATCGAGGCGAGTTCCACCACACGCACCCCCGCCAGCGGGCCGTGGCCGTCCGTCCGTCCCGTCGTCATCCAGCCCCCTTGCTGTGACACAACCGATGTAACACCAGCGATGCTAAGAACACGTTCCAGCGGACACAAGAGGAGAACGAGCAAGCGCTTAGCCAGTTTGGGGACACCTGTCGTTGGCCTCCGTACCCCTCACGCTAGCCTCGGCCACCGACAGCGGCGCGGGCTGCACGGCAAAGGGGTGTCATGAGCAGGCTGAAAAGGTCGGACCGTCCGTACGACATCGTGCTCTTCGGGGCCACGGGCTTCGCCGGAACGCTCACCGCGGAGTATCTCGCCGCCCACGCGCCCGCGGGACTGCGCTGGGCGATCGCCGGCCGCGGCGCGGAGAAGCTGGAGCGGCTGCGCGAACGGCTCGGCGTGGACGTCGGGGTGGTACGGGCCGACGTCTCGGACCCGGCGTCGCTGCGCGCCCTCGCGGAGCACGCGCGCGTGGTGGCCACGACCGTCGGCCCCTATGTGACGCACGGCGAGGAACTCGTCGCCGCCTGCGCGGACACCGGCGCCGACTATCTCGACCTCAGCGGGGAGCCGGAGTTCGTCGACCTGATGTATGTCCGGCACGACGCACGCGCGCGTGAGACGGGCGCGCGCCTGATCCACGCGTGCGGCTTCGACTCCGTCCCGCACGACCTGGGCGTGTACTTCACCGTCCGGCAGCTCCCGGAGGGCGTGCCGCTGACCGTGGACGGCTTCGTGACAGCCGACGCCACCTTCTCGGGCGGCACCTTCGCCTCCGCGCTGGGCCAGTTCGCGCGCGGCCGGCAGATGGTGGCCGCCGCGCGGGAGCGGGGGCGGCACGAACCGCGGCTGCTGGGCCGCCGGGCCGCCGCACCGGTGGGCGTGCCCCGGTTCGCCCCGGAGGCCGGCGCCTGGGCGCTGCCGCTGCCGACAGTCGACCCACAGATCGTGCTCCGGTCGGCGCGGGCGCTGCCGCGCTACGGGCCGGACTTCCGCTACCGGCACTACGCGGCCGTACGACGGCTGCCCGTCGCCGTGGGAGCGGTGGCGGCGGTCGGGACGCTCGTCGCGGCGGCCCAACTGCCGCCCGCCCGGCGCTGGCTGTCGGACCGGCTGAAGCCCGGGGAGGGGCCGAGCGCGCAGAAGCGGGCGAAGAGCTGGTTCTCCGTGCGGTTCGTCGGCGAGGGCGGCGGCCGACGGGTGTGCACCGAGGTCGCGGGCGGCGACCCCGGCTACGACGAGACGGCGAAGATGCTCGCCGAGGCGGCGCTGTCCCTGGCCTGCGACGACCTCCCGCCGACGGCGGGGCAGGTCACGACGGCGGTGGCGATGGGCGACGCGCTGACCGAGCGGCTGACCCGGGCGGGCATCCGGTTCCGGGTGGCGGCGCGGCGCTGAACGCGCCCTACAGGGGCCACTGCACCAGCGTGTAGATCATCCCGACGATCCAGCCCAGCCCGGCCAGGACGGCGAGGATCAGCGCGGCGTTCACGGCACGCTCGACAGGACGGCCGGGGTCGGCGAGGGGCTTGGGAGCACGGTGCGTCGTCATGCGGGCCAGCCTGCCGAGCGCGGGGCGGGGCGCACATCCGTACAGGTACTCAGACGACGTACTGAGACAACGTACTCAGACGACGTGCTCAGACGACGTGCTCAAACGACGTACTCAGGAGATGAGGAGGGGTCAGGCGCTGGTCGTCGTCGCCTCCTGGAGCGCGCGCCGGCAGAGGGAGTCCGCGCGGCGGGTCGTCTCCGGGAGGCGGAACTGCGGGGTGAGGGCGAGCGTGTGCGCGCAGGCGACGTCCAGGGTGACGCGGTGGCCGACGGACACGAAGACCGGCTTCACGCCCGCCCGCGTGCGCAGCGCCCGACCCACTTCGTCGTCGCCCGCCAGCAGCGGGGACGCCGCACCGCGAGGGGCTCCCGGGTCGTCGTACGTGAAGGTGAACGGGTTCTTGGCGACGCCGATCGTGGGCAGGCCGGTGAGGACCCCGAGGTGGCTGGCGAGGCCGAAGCGGCGCGGGTGGGCCAGGCCGTAGCCGTCGCAGACGACCAGCCCCGGCGGGCGGGGCAGGGCGTCGAGGGCGGCGAGCACGGTGGGCATCTCGCGGAAGGCGAGCAGTCCGGGCACGTACGGGAAGGAGATCCGCCCGACGGCGGTGGCCTCGGCGACGACTTCGAGGCTCGCCGCGTCGAGGACGACGGCCGCCGCCGCGACGACGTCCCGCTCGTCGTCGTAGGCCACGTCGACCCCCGTGACGTACCCCGTCCCGGGCGGCGGGCCCGGCTCGTCGAGCACCACCCGCGCGCGCAGTCCGTCCTGGACGGCGCGGGCCTCTTCCTCGGTCGCGGGCCAGCCCGCGGGAATGTCTACGGTCGTCATGGTGAGGACGAGCGTACGGCTCCCGGGGTCCGGCCCGCGATCGTGTCCCGAAGCGGCTGCCGACTCAGCTCTTGCCGCCGAGCGCGCGCTCCAACTGACTCTTGTTCATGTCCGAGCGGCCCTTGACGCCGCGCCGCTTGGCCTCCTCGTAGAGCTGGTCGTAGGTGGGCCCCTGGGAGCCCTTGCCGGACCGCTGGCCGCCGCGCCTGCCGGACGACATGTCCTGCGTGGAGGTGCGGCTGGCGGTCTTCGACTCGCCGGACCGGGCGCGCTCCTTGTTGACCGTCCGGGCGGCGATCTCCTCCGCACGGCCGGTGCTCTCGCCCCGGTCCTGCGCGCTCTTCTTGATGTGCTCGTACTGGCGCTCCCGCTTGGGGCTGGACCCGCGTGGCATGGGCGCTCACTCCCTTCGTGTTCGCGCCCAACGGGTACCCCGAAAAGCCGCTCAGCCCTCCAGACGGGCCACGCGCCCCTGTTCGCCGGCGGCCCAGCAGCCGAGGTCGGGGGTGCAGTCCACGGTGTCGTACGAGCCCGTGTCGAGGGTGCGCCAGGTGCGGCCGGCGTCGGTGGTCAGGTCGGTGCCGGTGGGGCCGACCGCGAGGGCGGCGGTGCGGCTGTGCGGGAGCCAGGCGACGCCCGAGCGGTAGGCGGGCGGGGGTGTGGCGGCGGGCCGCCAGGTGCGCCCCGCGTCGCCGGTCGTGGCGGCGGCGAGCGGGGAGGGCTGGTCCGCGCGGTAGTCTCCGCCGACGGCGAGGCCGTGGGTGCGGTCGCGGAAGGCGAGGGCGAAGACCCCGCGCGCGGGATCCCCCGCGGGGATGGGGGTGTCGGTGGCCGTCCAGGTCCTCCCCCGGTCGGACGAGTGCAGCACCCGCGCGCGTGCGGCTCCGCCGGTCGCCAGCCACACGTCGTGGGCCCCGGAGGCGACCAGGCACTGGCCACTGGCGGCGAAGCCCGCCTCGCCGTCCTGGGCGGCCGGCATGCCCTCGTTGGGCAGCACCTTCCAGGAGCGGCCGCCGTCGTCGGTCGACAGGATGCGGAACTTGCCGTCGACCGGGTCGCTCATGGCGAGGCCGTGGCGACGGTCGAAGAAGGTCATGCAGTCGTAGAAGGCGTGCGCGTCGGTGTTGCGGAAGGACTCCGTCCAGGTCGTCCCGCCGTCCTCGGTGCGGTAGACGCGCGAGGCCTCGCCCTCGCCGATGGCGAGCACCACGGCGCGGCGCGTGTCGAACGCCTCGATGTCCCGGAACTGCAGGTCGGCCGCGCCGGGCGGCGAAACGTTGCGCCAGCTCTCGCCGCCGTCGGCGGTGCGCAGGACGGTGCCCTGGGTGCCGGCGACCCACGCGGTGCGGCGGTCGACCGCCGCGAGGCCACGGAACCGTACGGCGGTGGCGCCGGTGTCCTTGAGGTCCCAGCGTGGCGCCGCCGGGCCCGGTGTGTGCGCCTGGGCCGGCAGGGCGGTCAGGACGGCGAGCGCCGCCCCGCAGACCGCCGCGGCCGCGCGGCCGCCTCTACGTGCTGTCCATACCGTGCGTCGCGTGTTCCCCAAGCGCCTCATGGCGGGCGAAACTAGTCCACGGCTTTCGGTGCCGTCCAGAGGCCCGCGATCACCTCAACCGCCTTATACGGCACGGGAGGAGAGCTGAGTCACTCCCGTGCATGAAAAGCGGTGACCGAGGTCACTCGAAATCGGTGTGCACGGATCGGCCGGTTCCGGCGTCTCTAGCAGTGTCCGGACGCACCGCCCGGAAGTTCGTCCCGCCGTCACGAGGGAGCAAGGCGATGTCCACCGTCATCGAGCAGCCCGTAGAGGCCCGTCTGGTCGCCGCTGCGCCCCGGATGCCGAGCATCCCCGCCACGCTGCGCTACGACCGTCACGACCCCTTCGCCGTGCGCATGACCTTCCCCGCCCCGGCCACCCTGGAGGGCGTCGAGGTCTGCTGGACGTTCGCCCGCGACCTGCTCGCCGCCGGCCTGCACGAGGCAGAGGGCCACGGCGACGTCCGGGTCCGCCCCTACGGGTACGACCGTACGGTGCTGGAGTTCCACGCGCCCGAGGGCACCGCCGTCGTGCACGTCCACTCGGCGGAGATCCGCCGCTTCCTCCAGGCCACGAGCGACCTGGTGCCCGCCGGCACGGAGTACCGGCAGCTCGACCTCGACCACGACCTGGCAGAGCTGATGCGGGACGCCTGCTGAGGCCGTTTTAATCCTTTGACACTCCTCCCGGGCCCTCCTACGGTGTTCAACGGTTCTGTTGCCGCCGATTGGAGAAGGACGTTGCTCGTCTGAGGTCTTGAGACACCGCGCCACACGTCTTGCGTGTGGATGCCGCGTGCGACCTCGGCCTGCGAGCCGTCCCTGCGGAACGGGACCTTCTCCCTGCCTCCGCGCTCCCCGCTGCTGCGGTGGTCGCCGCCTTCCGGTGTCTCGACACGCGTTGCCCTGACCGCACACGCAACCGCGAGGCCCGCTTTGACTCATTCCATCACCTGTTCCTCCCTCGCCTTCTCCTGGCCGGACGGCACCCCCGTCTTCGAGGGGCTGGACGTCGCCTTCGGCCCCGGCCGGACCGGACTGGTCGGCGTCAACGGCTCCGGCAAGTCGACCCTGCTGAAGCTGATCGCCGGAGAACTCACCCCCCTCGACGGCGCCGTGCGCCTCACCGGCGAGGTCGGCCACCTCCCGCAGAACGTCGCCCTGGACACGGCGCTCAAGGTCGACGAAGCGCTCGGCATCGCCGCACAGCGGGCCGCCCTGCACGCCATCGAGGCCGGCGACGTGTCCGAGGCCCACTTCGAGATCGTCGGCGACGACTGGGACGTCGAGGAGCGCGCCCTGGCCACCCTCGGCGAGCTCGGGCTCGGCCATGTCGACCTGAACCGCACCATCGGCGAGGTGTCGGGCGGCGAGTCCGTCCTGCTGCGGCTGGCGGCCCTGCTGCTGCGTCGCCCCGACGTCCTGCTGCTGGACGAGCCGACCAACAACCTCGACCTGTACGCGCGGCGTCGCCTGTACGCGGCCGTCGCGTCCTGGCCGGGCGTACTGGTCGTGGTCAGCCACGACCGGGAGTTGCTGGACCTCGTCGACCAGATCGCCGACCTGCGGTCCGGGGAGGTCACCTGGTACGGCGGCAACTTCTCCGCCTACGAGGAGGCCCTGGCCACCGAGCAGGAGGCCGCCGAGCGGATGGTGCGCGTCGCGGAGGCCGACCTGAAGAAACAGAAACGCGAACTGGTCGACGCCCAGGTGAAGTTGGCCCGCCGCAAGCGGTACGGACAGAAGATGTTCGATCAGAAACGCGAACCGAAGATCGTCATGGGGGCGCGCAAGCGCGCGGCGCAGGAGTCCGCGGGCAAGCACCGGATCATGCACGAGGAGAGGCTCGCCGAGGCCAGGGAGCGGCTCGACGACGCGGTGGAGGCCGTCCGGGACGACGACGAGATCCGCGTCGACCTGCCGTACACGGCCGTCCCGCCCGGCCGGGACGTCCTCACGCTCATGGACCTGCGGCTCGCCTACGGCGCGCGCGTGGCGGGCGGGTTCGACCTGCGCGGCCCCGAGCGGGTGGCGCTGGTCGGGCGCAACGGCGCGGGCAAGACGACGCTGCTGCGCACGATCGCCGGGGAACTGGCGCCCCAGGCGGGCGAGGCGCACGCGCACGTGCCGCTGCGTTTTCTGCCGCAGCGCCTGGACGTCCTCGACGGCGAGCTCACGGTCGCCGAGAACGTGGCCCGGTTCGCGCCGGGCGCCACCAACAACCGGGTCCGGGCCCGGCTGGCCCGCTTCCTGTTCCGGGGCGCCCGCGCCGACCAGAAGGCGGCCACACTGTCCGGCGGGGAGCGTTTCCGGGCGACCCTGGCGGCCCTGATGCTGGCCGAGCCGGCGCCACAGCTGCTGATGCTGGACGAGCCGACCAACAACCTCGACATGGCCAGCGTCCGCCAGCTCACCACAGCCCTGGAGTCGTACGAGGGCGCCCTGATCGTGGCCTCACACGACCTGCCGTTCCTGGAGTCCATCGGCATCACCCGGTGGCTGCTCCTGGACGGAGAACTACGAGAAACAACAGCACAAGAACTGGCAAACCCAACGTAGGCCCCGGAACCCGGCACGGGGGGCGAGCAGGACGTTCTACGCCCGGGCCGCGGCCCAGAACCGGGGGGAGGGTCCGGCCCGGGCCTCAGGCCGGGGTCCGCCCCGATCTCAGGCCGGGGCGCGGGCCGGTCTCAGGCCGGGGCGCGGGCCGGGGTCCAGCCGGGGCGCGGGCCGGGGTCCGGCCCGGGTCTCAGCCCCGGGCTCGGGCCGGGGCGCGGCCCCGGGACGGAGCGCGGGCCGGGGTCCGGCCCGGGTCTCAGCCCCGGGCTCGGGCCGGGGCGCGGCCCCGGGACGGAGCGCGGCCCGCCGCTCGGCCCAGGTCTGGAGACAGGGCGCGACCCG
>NZ_JBVIJX010000010.1:0-292304 GCF_055581185.1 Streptomyces sp. NPDC031474 | reverse complement strand
GGCACTCGCAACAGATCCGCGCCCGGCTCACCGGACGGGCACAGCCCAGGACTCGAACCGGACACGGAGCAAGACACAGCCCCGCTCTCAGGTCGGGGCGCGGCCCGGTTCTCGAGACAGGGCCGCCGCTCGGCCCAGGTCTGCAGACATGGCACGGCCAGGCACTCGCAACAGATCCGCGCCCGGCTCACCGGACGGGCACAGCCCAGGACTCGAACCGGACACGGAGCAAGACACAGCCCCGCTCTCAGGTCGGCGCGCGGCCCGGGGCTCGGGACGGGGCGCGACTCAGGGCTCGGGACGGGGCGCGGCCTGGGGCGCGGCTCAGGGCTCGGGGTGGGGTCGGGCGCGGGGGCTGGGCGGGGTTCGGCGGGGGGGGCGGGGTGGGGGTGTTTTTGGGGGGCGGGGTGGGTTTCAGGGCGGGCATATTGTTACTGCGGGGTTTTGTCCTCGTGGTCCGGCGCTGCATGATGACTGACCGGCGTCGTCCCTAAGACGCCGGTAGGGCCTGCCCTACGCCGCCGCCGATTCGGAGACCTGGACGTGCCCAGCAAGAAGGCCCTCATCCGCCGCCCCAGCCCGCGCCTCGCGGAAGGCCTGGTGACGCATTTCGAGCGGGAGAAGGTCGACGTGGAGCTCGCCCTGGAGCAGTGGGAGGCGTACGCCGAGACGCTGCGGACGCACGGCTGGGAGACCGTCGAGGTCGACCCGGCCGACGACTGCCCGGACTCCGTGTTCGTCGAGGACACGGTGGTGATGTACAAGAACGTCGCCCTGATCGCGCGCCCCGGTGCCGAGTCCCGGCGCGAGGAGACCATCGGGGTCGAGGAGGCCGTGGCACGCCTCGGCTGCTCGGTGAACTGGATCTGGGAGCCGGGCACCCTGGACGGCGGTGACGTCCTCAAGGTCGGCGACACGATCTACGTCGGCCGGGGCGGGCGGACCAACGCGGCCGGCGTCCAGCAGGTGCGGGCCGCCTTCGAACCGCTCGGGGCGCGGGTCGTGGCCGTACCGGTGAGCAAGGTGCTGCATCTGAAGTCGGCGGTCACGGCGCTGCCCGACGGCACGGTGATCGGGCACATCCCCAAGGTGGACCGGCCTTCGCTGTTCCCGCGTTTCCTGTCGGTGCCCGAGGAGGCCGGCTCGCACGTGGTGCTTCTCGGCGGCCCGCACGTGCTCATGGCGGCCAGCGCGCCGAAGACGGCGGACCTGCTCGCCGATCTCGGTCACGAGCCCGTCGTGGTCGACATCAGCGAGTACGAGAAACTCGAGGGCTGTGTGACGTGCCTCTCGGTGCGGCTGCGCGACTTGTACGCCTGAACGGGTGATCGGATCACCTTTTCAGCCCTGGGACCTGCGGGTCCCGGGGCTGTTCGGCCTACCCCGAATCGCCCGGCGAAACACGGCTGATCAGCGATCTTTACAGCATCCTTAGCCTACGGCTTCGTAACCTACGGGTTCGTAGCCTACGATCCCGTAAGTTCCGGCCTCGCTCGCCGGATTGTGCCACTCCGCTTCACGTCCCCCTGGAGTACCTGTGACGATCACCTCCCCTCACCTCGGCAGCCCCGCCGTCTGGACCGACGCCAAGCTGCTGTACGCGCTGGAGGAAGTGGTCGAGACCGAACTCAACCGGCACCTGAAGGTCACCAAGGACTGGATGCCGCACGAGTACGTGCCGTGGTCCGACGGCCGCAACTTCCCCGGCTTCTTCGAGGACGGCGAAGCCTGGAACAAGGAGCAGTCGAAGGTCACGGAGATCGGCCGGATCGCGCTGGTCGTGAACCTCCTGACCGAGGACAACCTGCCCAGCTACCACCACGAGATCGCCTCGCTCTTCGGCCGGGACGGCGCCTGGGGCACCTGGGTGCACCGCTGGACGGCCGAGGAGGGCCGCCACGGCATCGTGATGCGCGACTACCTGCTCGCCTCGCGCGCCGTGGACCCGGACAAGCTGGAGCAGTTCCGCATGTCCCACATGAGCGAGGGCTTCGAGTCGGACAACCGGCACTCGATGCTGCACTCGGTGGCCTACGTCGCCTTCCAGGAGCTCGCGACCCGCGTCTCGCACCGCAACACCGGCCACCAGTCCGGCGACCCGGTCTGCGACCGCATGCTGGCGCGCATCGCGACCGACGAGAACCTGCACATGGTCTTCTACCGGAACCTGCTGAAGGCAGCCTTCGACCTCGCCCCCGACCTCACCATGCAGGCGGTGCGGGACGTCATCGTGAACTTCCGCATGCCCGGCCACGGCATGCCCGGCTTCGAGCGGTTCGCCGCGCAGATGGCCATCGGCGAGGTCTACAACATGCGCATCCACCACGACGACGTCATCCAGCCCGTGCTGCGCTTCCTGAAGGTCATGGACATCGACGGCCTCGGCCCCGATGGGCAGCAGGCGCAGGAGGAGATCGGCCTGTACATGGGCGGTCTGGACGCGGAGGCTCTGAAGTTCGACGAGAAGCTGGCCGCACGCAAGGCCCGCATGGCGGCCCGCGCCGCGGGCTGACCGCCCTCTCGTCCCACCGGTCCCACGAACGGCTCGCGCAGGAAACCGGTTCCCGGCGCGGGCCGTTCGGGCTGTCCGGATGCAGAGGCATCGTCGCGGCCCGGTGGCGGCCGGCCAACGTGTCGTGGGGAGCGGTCAGGCCGCGCGGCAGAGCACCGCCCGGCTGTCGGGCGCCGCGGTTCGGGCCACGGCGGCCTGGACGGGACGGGCGGTGCGGACAGCGTCCGCGACCTGCGAGCGGTGCCGCGCGAAGACGACCAGGCGCAACATCGCGAACCGTGCGACACCGGCGAGTGCGGAGGCGCACAGGTAGACGACCTGTTCGAGCACCGCGCCGGGCGCCGCCACCAGTTGCTGCAGGACAAGCATCGCCGCACAGGTCACCGCATACGCGGCCACCGCGGACCCGGCCGACTGCGCATGCTGGCGCCAGGTCGCGCGACCGCCCGCGCCGAAGGTGAAGCGGGCGTGCAACTCGGTGGCGAGCAGCGTGGACCCGGCGGTGATCAGGGCGTTGGCCAGCACCCAGGGAATCCACGAGCCGAGGGCCGCCACGGCGAAGCTGGAGGCGAGCCCCACTCCGCCGCCGCAGAGCACGAAGCGGGCGAAGGCGGTGAAGGCGGCGGGTGTCGCCGACTGCCGATTCCGCGCCGTCTCCATGATCCACCCCCCTTGATCGCTCATTCCGCCGACCGTGCGCCCCTCGACCTGCGAGGCCCCCGCCCCCTTGTTTCTCATGACGGAAAAGCTACGTTGCATTCACCAATCGGGCAACGCATTTATTGCGCACCGTGGACATATATGCAGCCCAAGGAGATAGAATCGTTGCAATGGATGTGAAACTAACGCAACGGATCAAGCCCTGCCCGTTGCAATGGTTTGGAGATGAACGCTACCGCGGAGAATGACGGCCCCCGGATCCTAACCGCACCCCCGCGACGCGGTCTCTCGGATTTCGGGGTCAGCGCGACGTACGGGTCAGTGTGCCGTGCGCCTGATCTGCAGGCGTTCCTTCTCGGACAGTCCGCCCCAGACGCCGAAGCGTTCGTCGTTGGCCAGGGCGTAGTCGAGGCAGGCGCTCCGCATCTCGCACATACCGCAGATGCGCTTCGCCTCCCGCACGGAACTGCCGGGCTCGGGGAAGAAGAAGTCCGCCCCGGTCTGCGCGCACAGCGCTTCCCGCTGCCAGGCGAGGTCGGGTGTGGGAATCGTGTCGGTGTACATGGCGAGAATCGTGCCCCGCGGCGACAAACGTTCCATCAACGCCGCATATACGCGCCGCGGCACGGCCCCGGCCGCCCCGATGATGTCCCGGCGACGACCACGACGCACGGCGGCGCGCGGCGCGCGCGGCACGCGCGCGATTGTCAGTGGGCGGTGCCAGACTCGGCAGTGCAGAGAACGGGAACCCCTTCGAGGAGGGCAACGATGCTCACCACCCGTTTCGTCAACGGCGCTCCCAACTGGATCGACGTCGGCACGTCCGACATCGACGGCGCCACCTCCTTCTACGGCGCGCTCTTCGGCTGGCGATTCCAGTCGGCAGGGCCCGACTCCGGCGGCTACGGGTTCTTCCAGCTGGACGGGAAGACCGTGGCGGGCGGCGTGCAGACGACGCCCGAGCAGGGCCCGCCGTCGTGGACGGTGTACTTCCAGACACCGGACGCGGAGTCCACGGCCAAGACCGCCGAACAGGCCCACGGCAGAGTGTTCTTCCCGCCGATGGACGTGATGGGCCAGGGCACGATGGCGGTCCTCGCCGACCAGGCGGGCGTGCCGTTCGGCCTCTGGCAGCCGGCGCTGACCAAGGGCGTGGACGTGGCGAACGAGCCCGGCTCCCTGTGCTGGGTCGAACTGTACACACCGGACATCGCCGCGGCGGCCGCCTTCTACAACACGACACTGGGTCTGGAGACTTCGGCCGTCCCCTTCCCGGGCGGCACATACACCTGCGTCAACCCCGCCGGCGCCGGGGAGGAGTCGATGTTCGGCGGGATCGTCCCGCTGGCCGACGATCCGACGGAGGCCGAGTCGGCGCCGTACTGGCTGCCGTACTTCGAGGTCACCGATGTGGACGCGGTCGTCGCCAAGGCGGAGGAACGGGGCGCCAGGACACGGATGCCCGCCACGGACGTCCAGGGCGTGGGCCGTATCGCCAAACTCGCCGACCCGTACGGCGCGCGCTTCGCGGTGATCAAGAGCGTGCCGCAGGAGACCTGAGGCGGTCAGGGACGGGCCGGGCTACGCCGAAGTGCGGCGCACCACCGTGGTGGGCAGGATCACGCCGCCCGGTTCGTCGTCGGCGGTGTGCCGGTCGAGGCGGCGCAGCAGGAGGCGGGCCATGATCCGTCCCATCTCCTCGATGTCCTGACGGACCGTCGTCAGCGGCGGGTCGGTCTGTTCGGCGACGGGCAGCATGTCGTCGAAGCCGACCACCGCGACGTCCTCCGGCACGCGCCGTCCGCTCTCGCGCAGGACGCGCAGGGCGCCCGCGGCGGTGAGATCGTTGGCGGCGAACACGGCGTCGACGTCGGGGCAGCGGTCGAGGAGTTCGCGCATGGCCCGCTCACCGCCGCCGGGGGTGAAGTCGCCCTCGACGACGAGCCGCGGATCGGTGTCGCCCATGACCTCTCGGTACCCGTCGAGCCGGTCCGCCGCGGACGTCTGGTCGAGGGGGCCGGTGAGGTGTGCGATACGGGTGCGGCCGAGGGCGGCCAGCAGGCGTACGGCCTCGCGGGCGCCGCCCCCGTTGTCGCTGTCGACGTACACGACGTCCCGTGTGCCGTCGCTCCAGCCGGGCCGGCCACCGAACACGGTCGGAACGCCGGCGCCCTGGATCAGGCCGGGGAGCGGGTCGTCGAGGTGCAGGGAGAAGACCAGCGCGCCGTCGACATGATGGCCGGCGAGGTAGCGGGCGACCCGCGCGTGGTCGTCGCGGCCTTCGGTGAGCAGCAGCACGAGCTGGTTGTCGTGAGCCGTCAACTCCTTGCTGATGCCGCGGAGTTGAAGCGCGAAGAAGGGATCTGCGAAGACCCGGGTCTCCGGTTCGGCGATGACGACGGCGACGGCGTCGTGCCGCTTCGTCACCAGACTGCGCGCGGCCTGGTTGGGGACGTACCCGAGTTCCTCCACAGCCCGCCGGACCCGCTCGACGAGCGGCTCCCGGACGCCGTCCCCGCCGTTGACGACTCGTGACACGGTCGCCCGGGAGACCCCGGCCCGCGCGGCCACGGCCTCCAGCGTGGGGCGCGGCACTGTCTCGGTCACTTCGGAGCTCCTCCTGGCCGGCTGCCGATCAGGATAGCTCCGGGCGACGAGCACGGTGAGAGCGCTCTCTCCGCCGGCCTCAGTGCCGGTGCGTCTCGGGTGTCCTGTCCGTAGCGCCCGGCTCCCCCGCCGCATGCGGCTCGTGCGGCTCGTACCCGGGGATCGTGCCGTCGGGCTTCTTCACCAGGAACAGTCCGACCATCCCCATGTCCGAGTGGCTCTGCACATGGCAGTGGTACATCCACGCGCCGGCGCCCACCCCCTCCCCCGCGAGCACCTGGAAGCCGAAGGAGTCGGCCGGGCCCACGATCTTGTTGTCGATGACCTGGCTGGGGTCGTCGGGGCCGGTGAGCATGCCGGTGCGGTTGTCGGCCCATCGGTGACCGTGCATATGGAAGGTGTGGTAGTACTCGCCGTGCGTGATCACCACGAACTCGACCCGATCGCCCACCGTCGCCTCGAAGTCGGGGCCCTGGTGGCCCGAGTGGGCGGGCCTGTTGTTGATCGTCATGTCGTTGAAGACGATCGTGTGGGTCACGTCGGGCAGGACGTCGCCCTTGCGCCGGACGATCACCGGCCCGTACAGGCCCTTGCGGATGCCGCCCGTGCCGTGTTCCGTTCCGACGACGTGGTCGTGGTAGTGCCAGTAGCCCGCGCTGCCCGCCCGCCAGGTGCCGTCGGCGCGGCGGCCGGGGGCGTGGGTGCGCCAGGTGTAGGTGCGGGTGCCGCCGGGTTCGACGTCACTGCTGTTCAACTTCGTTCCGTCGCTGGACACTTCGTAGTCCAGCCCGTGGACGTGCAGACTCGCCGCCACATCCAGGGTGTTCTCGAACTCGATGTGGACGGTGTCGCCCTCGTTGAGTTCGATGAGCGGCCCGGGGATGGTCGCCCCGCCCTTCTCGAAGCCGTAGCCGAACTGCCCGTCGGGGAGCTTCTCGGCGTACAGCTTGAGATGTCTGACCGCTCCCCCCGGCGGTGCGAACGTCGCCGGCTGGTCGGCGCTCACCGCCTCCGGGCCCAGGGACAACGATGTCGCGACGGCGGCGCCGCCCAGCAGCACCCGGCGGTTGAACCCGCGTCTGTCCATGCCGAACTCCCCACCCTGGTACGGAATTTGCGACGATGAAGAAGACGTGCCTGTGATGAACCTGTGAGACGGTACCGGTCGTTCCGCTGTTTCTCCACACCCAGGACAAAGTTCGTGCCATTGCGGTCATAGGTATTGGCGAGTCGCGCAAAGGGGTCTAGCTTCCTTGGCGCTGTCGCTGTGACCGAGGAGGTGCCCATGCACTTACGAGGGTTGAGCACGAAGAGACGAATCCGGGTGACGGCCGTGGCGTGCGGGACGCTCGTCGCCGGCCTGCTGTCCGCGCCCGCCGCGGACGCGCGCCCGGCCCCGGATCCACCCCTGACAACGATGTCCGTGAAGTCGCCGCCGGGCGGCGCGAACGTACGTGTGCTGATCTTCCACGGGTCGGCCGCGGCCGGGGACGAGTCCCCGGTCGTGAACGCCGGTATCGAGGCCATCGAGCGGATCGGTCTGTCCGGACCGGCGGACCAGCGGTTCGCGGTCGAGGCCACCGACGACGCCTCGGTGTTCACCGACGGTACGGAACTGGGCCGTTACAACGCGGTCGTGTTCCTGACCGGCGGCGGTGACGTCCTCGACCCGGAGCAGGAGTCGGGCCTGGAGGCCTATATGGAGGCAGGCGGCGGGTTCGTCGGCCTCCACGACGCGGCCCGCGCCGAGCCGTACTCGAACTGGTTCACCGGTCTGATCGGCGCCCGCCCCGCTGCGTCGAGTCCAACGGCCGTGCAGCGGGCGACCGTTGAGGTCGGCGACCGACGGCATCCGGCCACCAAGGAGCTGCCGCTGGAGTGGAAACGCCCGGACCTGTGGCCGAACTGGGTGAAGAACCCGTCCGGCGACGTGCACACCGTGGCCCGGGTGCGCGAGTCGACGTACCAGCCGGGCGCGAGCGCCAACGGCGCGGACCACCCGGTCAGTTGGTGCCGGGACTACGACGGTGGGCGCTCTTTCTACACGGGCATGGGCGGCACGGTGTCGTCGTACGACGAGGTCGACTTCCGCGCGCATCTGCGCGGCGCGCTGCTGTGGACGACCCGGCTGGTGCAGGCGGACTGCAAGGCGACCATCACCGGGAACTACAAGGCGGAGCGGCTGACCCAGCCCAACCAGCCCGGGCAGAACGACCAGATCGGCGAACCGCACGGCCTGGTCACCGCGCCCGACGGCCGGGTCCTCTACATCGGGCGGGGCGGCGCCGACTCCTCCCAGCCCGTGATCACCGACTGGAACAACCCCAACGTCGGCAAGGGCAAGGGGCAGATCCACGTCTACGACCCGGCGACCAAGAAGGTCACCCTGGCCGGGGAGTTGACGGTCTTCGGCAACAAGGGCGGCGGCGACGAGCTCATCAAGGTCGAGGAAGGGCTTCTCGGCATCGAGCTCGACCCGCGGTTCGAGCAGAACGGCTGGGTGTACCTGCACTACACACCGCACTCGGGCGTCAACCGTGAGACCCGGATGGCCGAGCGGCGCGTCTCCCGTTTCACGCTCGACCCCGCCACGAACCGGCTCGACCTGAACAGCGAGAAGGTGCTGCTCAAGTGGCCGGTGCAGGTGCACAGTTGCTGTCACGCCGGGGGCGGCATGTCCTGGGACTCGAAGGGCAACCTGTACATCGCCACCGGTGACAACAACTCCAGTGGTTTCAGCGACGGTTACTCCGGAAACAACCCGCAACCGAACTTCCGGGGTGTTTCCTTCGCCGACGCGCGCCGCACCGCCGGAAACACCAACAACCTCAACGGAAAGATCCTGCGCATCCACCCGGAGGCCGACGGCACGTACACGCTTCCGGCGGGGAACCTCTTCACGGGCCGGGAGACCGCCGAGGGCGGCGGCAAGACGCGCGGCGAGATCTATGTGATGGGCGTCCGCAACCCCGCGCGGATCTTCGTCGACCGCACGACCGACATCCTGTACGCGGGCTGGGTCGGTCCGGACGCGAGCGACCCGTCGACGACGTGGGGGCCGGCGAAGTACGACACGTTCGCCGTCATCACCCAGGCGAGCAACCGGGGTTGGCCGTACTGCATGGGCAACAAGCAACCCTACCGGGACCGCAACCTGCCCGATCCCTCGCAGCCGCTGGGCTGGTACGACTGCGACCACCCGAAGAACGAGTCGCCGAACAACGACGGCCTGGTCAACCTGCCGCCGGTCACCGGGAACAACATCTGGTACTCGCCCCAGGGCGGCGCGCCCGACTACCCGCGCGACGCGAGCGGCGTCCCCACCTACCGCAAGGACCAGGCGACCTACCGGCTGCCGTGGCTCAAGGGCGGCGGGCAGGCCGCGATGAACGGCCCCGTCTACCGTTACGACGCCACGAGCGCGAGCGCGGCCAAGTGGCCCGCGTACTGGGACGGCAAATGGTTCGTCGGCGACTTCTACGACGCCGACCAGCCGCGCAACGCGGTGGTCATGGACCCGAAGACACAAGGGTCGGGCGGTCTGCCGGTGCACTCGGAGTCGCTGAAGAAGATCGTGCCCGTCGGTAACGACGGCATCAAGAACCTCATGGACTGGAAGTTCGGTCCGGACGGCGCCCTGTATGTCCTCGACTACGGCCGCGGCTTCTTCACCTCGGACGCCAAGTCGGCGCTGTGGCGGGTCACTTACACCGGCGGCGGTCCGACACCGGCCGCCGGCGAACTGGCGAGGGGAGCGCGGTGACACGGCGAACACGGCAACGAAGAGTCTGGCCGGTCCTGTTGGCGGCCGTACTGATGGTGCTCGGACTGCAGGCGGCGCCGACGACGGCGGCGGCACAGTCCGAACCGGCGGCTGCCGCCCAGGTGCTCACCTGGACCGCCGGTGACGGCATCACCTCGTACGTGTCGGCTCCGACCACGGCGGTGGCGGGTCAGGCGACGATCGTCTTCGAGAACAGCGCGGCCACCGGCAACACCACCGGCATGCCCCACACACTGACGTTCGTCACGAACGATCCCGAGTTCAACGACGACGTCACCCTGAACATCCTGGCCAACCCGAACGACGACATGGGCGGCCGCCACACCGCCGAGGTCACCCTGACCCCGGGTCGCTACTTCTACCACTGCACGATCCCCGGCCACGGGCAGATGCAGGGCATCCTCGTGGTCACCGAGGGCGGCGGGCAGGACACGACCCCGCCCGAGGCGGCGGCGCAGGTCACCGGCACACAGAACGCGCAGGGCGAGTACGTCGGCTCGGCGAGTGTCGCGATCGGCGCGACGGACGACGGCGGGTCGGGGGTCGACAGCATTCAGTACGCCGTCGACGACCTGGCCGACTGGATCCCGTACACCGCCCCGGTCGTCGTCGACCAGGTCGGCGGCCACCGGGTCCGCTACCGGGCGTTCGACAAGGCGGGCAATGTCTCGGCCGAGAAGAGCGTCGCGTTCACGGTCGTCGCCCGGCCCTCCGACGACACGGCGCCACCGGACACCTCCGCGACGGTGACCGGTGAGCAGAACGCCGACGGGACGTACGTCGACATGGCGACCGTCACCGTGTCCGCCTCCGACATCGGTTCCGGGGTCAACACCATCGAGTACGCGGTGAACTCCGGGGCCTGGCAGCGCTATACGGCGCCCGTGATGGTGCATCAGGCGGGCGCCCACACGGTGCGCTACCGGGCCACCGACAAGGCGGGCAACGTGTCCGCCGAGAAGGACGTCCGGTTCACGGTGGTCGCGGCGACCCCGCAGGACACCACGCCCCCGGTGACCGGCGTGAGCGTCGACGGCACGAGGAACTCCGACGGGGCGTATGTCGGCAACGCCAAGGTGACCGTGAGCGCGACGGACGCGGGCGGGTCGGGTGTCGACCGGATCGAGTATTCGCTCGACAGCGGACCGTACCTCGCCTACAGCACACCGGTGACCGTCGACCGGGCCGGTCCGCACACCCTCGCCTACCGGGCCGTCGACAAGGCGGGCAACACCTCCACCGCACGCACGGTGACCTTCACGGTGGTGTCCAGTCACGTCCCGGCCCCCAACTGCCCCGAGTACGACGAGCGGTTGACGGTCATCGTCGGCACGGTCGACTCCGGGGTGCCGAACCGGCTGACCGACAGCCGGTGCCGCATCAACGAGTTGATCGAGGACGAGAAGGAGTGGACGTCCCACGCGCTGTTCCTCAAGCACGTGAAGACGGTCCTGGACAAACTGTTCACCGACGGGGTCGTCGACGGCCGCGAGTACGACGCGATCCAGCAGGCGGCCCGCGAGTCCGGGATCGGCACGCCCGGCCAGACCGAGGGCTACCGCACCATCCTCGACGGGACCGCGGAGTCGTTCGCGCGATGGCAGCAGGTGGGCGGCGGCTCGTTCGCGCTCAACGCCGACGGGTCGATCACCTCCGGCACGACGCGGGACGGACTCGGCATGCTGTGGTTCCCGCAACGCAAGTACGGCGACTTCTCGCTGAAACTGCAGTGGCGCGACGACGCACCCGGCACGGGCAACGCCAACTCCGGTGTGTTCGTGCGCTTCCCGTGGGTCCATGACCACCCCGAGGAGCCGCGGCCGGAGTGGGTCGCCATCAAGTACGGCCACGAGGTGCAGGTGCTCGACCGGCCCGACGGCGACATGTACAAGACGGGCTCGGTGTACGGCTTCGACCGGGTGGGACTCGCCGGGGCCGGCGTCACGCAGAAGGGCACCTGGAACGACTACGAGATCCGGGTGGTCGACCAGCACTACTCGGTCTTCCGCAACGGCGTGCTCATCAACGAGTTCGACAACATCGGCGGCCAGGACTTCTCCCCGCCCCGCTCGGACGACCCGGGCACGGACGGGCGGCGGTTCGCGTCCGGCTACATCGGGCTCCAGGTGCACAGCACGACGGACGTCGTCTCGTACCGGGACGTCCGGATCAAGGAGTTGTAGCGTCCGGAGGAGGCGCCTCGGCCTCGGCCGGGGACGCCTCCTTCTTCGCCCGGCTCGGCTGCACCCGCTTCGGCTCCCCCGGCATCTTCGGGTACTCCGGCGGATACGGCAGATCGCCCAGCCCGTGGTCGTGTTCGTCCCGGCGGGCGAGTTCGAGCAGGGCCTCCAGCGAGAAGCGGTGATCGTCCATGTCCGTGTGCACATCGCCGAGTTCGGCGAAGCGCGCGGGCATGGTCGCGATGTCGAAGTCCCGCGGGTGCGCGATTCCGACCTCGTCCCAGCTCAGAGGCGCCGACACGGGGGCGTGCGGGAGGGGGCGCACGGAATAGGCGGAGGCGATCGTGCGGTCCCTGGCCGTCTGGTTGTAGTCGACGAAGATGCGTTCGCCCCGCTCCTCCTTCCACCACTTGATGGTCACGTGGTCCGGCATCCGCCGTTCCAGCTCCCGGCCCACGGCGATGGCGGCGCGCCGGACCTGGGTGAAGGTCCATCTCGGCTCGATCGGCACGAAGACATGCAGGCCGCGGCCGCCGGAGGTCTTGGGAAAACCGCGCAGGCCGCCGAACTCGTCGAGGACGGCGCGCAGTTCGTGGGCGGCGCGGACGGCGTCGTCGAAGTCGGTTCCGGGCTGCGGGTCGAGGTCGATGCGCAGTTCGTCGGGGTGGTCGACGTCGGTGCGGCGGACGGGCCAGGGGTGGAAGGTGAGAGTGCCGTACTGGGCCGCCCACAGGACGGCCGCCTCCTCCGTCGGGCACATCTCGTCGGCGCTGCGCCCGCTGGGAAAGGTGATGTGGGCGGTCGGGATCCAGTCGGGCATGTTCTTCGGCGCCCGCTTCTGGAAGAAGGACTCGCCGGTCACACCCTCCGGGTAGCGCTCCAGGGTGGTGGGGCGGTTGCGCAGGGCGCGCAGGATGCCGGGGGCGACCGCCTGGTAGTAGCGGGCGAGGTCCAGCTTGGTGAAGCCGCGCTCCGGGAAGAACACCTTGTCCGGGCTGGACAGCCGTACCGTCCGCCCGGCTGCTTCCAGTTCCACCGCATCGCCCATGCGAGCCACAGTAGACATACCTCCGATTCCTCGCATCAGCTCGGGTCGGGCTGTCTCGGCCATCAGGTGGCATCGGGTCGCACCCGCGCTGCGCGCGAGAGGCGCGTAGAATCGGAGCATGCTTCCGCCCTGATCTGCGAGATTGTCGCGGCTCGCCGCGGTATGAGCGTCCGTCAACGGGTGCGGGCGGCTCGGCTCCGCACTGTCGTACGCAGTTGACCGACTGGATTCTCCAGGAATGCCTCCAGAAGGCCGATGGGAATGCCTGAGCCCCAAGAGGCCCGTCGCTGCATGGCGGTCGTCGGTGATCGGGTGTATCCCCGATCATGAGAGATGCCTGGACAACGGATCACGTAACGGCCGCGGTCGCGCACGTCAACATGCACCTGGCGCACCTGCGCGAGGGCGGTGGGCCGCGCGGGGCGGCCTGGTGCGGCTGCCGCACCATGGGACCACTCGTGCGCCGCGCCGCGCCGGGCGAAGGCGTGGGCGGCGGCACGGCCGATCCCGCTGCCCGCGCCGGTGACCACTGCCACGGCGTTGTGCAGCTCGCACCTCGACAGATGGGCTACGGATACCCACAGAGCGAGCCATCAACTTGGCCCCGTCCATGCGCCTCGACGTAAAGGCACCGGGGACTCCAAGACACGCCAGGTCCTGCTCAGCGCCACCGAGCGCCCCCAGCCCTGCGACGGCGGCGGGGCGAGCATGAAACGCGAGCTCGGTTTCCGACCGCGTGTTAGATTTTCGAGTCGCTTCGTGGAGGAGGGTGTGCATACCGTGGGGCAGGCAAGAGCGCGGGGACCGTACGCCAAGACGCCGGCCCGCCGGTCGGAGATCGTCCGGGCAGCCCGCGACAGCTTCGCCGAGCACGGTTACAGCAAGGCCTCTCTGCGGGACATCGCCGAACGAGCCGGCATCACGCACGCCGGACTCCTGCACCACTTCCGCAACAAGGACGAACTGCTCGCCGAGGTGCTCGCCGACCGCGACTCGGAGGAGTGGCAGCAGGGCCTCAACCAAGTGGAACGGCCGGACCAGCTCGGCCCCTACCTCGCCGAGCTCATCCGCCACCACCAGAAGACTCCCGAGCTGATGCGACTGTGGATCGAGCTCGCGGCGGCGGCCTCACGTCCCGACCATCCGGCACACACCTACTTCGTCGAGCGCTACGCACGCAGCCGCGCCCAGTTCACAGACGGGTTCCCGGACGAGGCGACCCGCGCCAGGCTCCGCGAGGGCGTCAGTCCCGACAGCGCCGCGGTCCTCTTCCAGGCCGTGCTCAACGGGCTCCAGTTGCAGTGGGTCCTCGACCAGGACCTCGACATCGTGGGGCCGGTCACCGACTTCGTGCACCTGCTGTTCGTCCGGGACGGCACCGCCGACACCATGTGATCACCCCTGGTCAGGACCCGAGACAACCCGAGGTTCGACACAAGATTCGAACTAGAGTTCACCAGGGTTCGCACTGAACGGGGCACCCACTCCATCGGCGGGAATGTAACGCTCAGATTACGAAACCGCCCCGCAGTCTTCCTTCCCCTGTGATCCCGGTTTACGTTCCAGCGAAAACCAACCACATGGTAAGTGTTGGCGACCGTCACCCGCGGCGCCCAGGAAGGCAGTCGACGATGACCGAACTCGCTCCCGGATTTCTCTGGGGCGCATCCACGGCGCCGCACCAGATCGAAGGCAACAACCTCAACAGCGACTTCTGGGCGAACGAGGGCCGCATCCCGGGCATGGAGCGCAGCGGCGACGCCTGCGACAGCTACCACCGCTACCGCGAGGACATGCAGCTGCTCGCGGACGCCGGCCTGAACGCCTACCGATTCGGCATCGAGTGGGCCCGCATCGAACCCGTCCCCGGCATGGTCTCGCGCGCCGAACTCGCCCACTACCGGCGCATGATCGAGACGGCCTTCGAACTCGGCCTGACCCCGGTCGTGACCCTGCACCACTTCACCAGCCCGCTCTGGTTCGCCCAGGAGGGCGGCTGGCTCGGCGACCGCGCCGTCGACCGGTTCCGGACCTACGTCGAGACGGTCGCGCCGATCCTCGAAGGTGTCGAGTGGGTCGTCACGATGAACGAGCCCAACATGCTGGCCATCATGGTCGGCATGGCCCGGGCGATGCAGAGCGCGCAGGCCTCCGGGGAGTGGCAGAGCCCCACGCTCGACAATGAGGGCCCGCGTCCGCCCCTGCCGGCCCCCGATCCGGCCGTCGGCGTGCGGCTCGTCGAGGCGCACCACGCGGCGCGGGAGGTGCTGCGTGAGCACACCGGCGCCAAGGTCGGCTGGACGGTCGCCAACCGCGCCTTCGTCGCCCGTCCGGGGTCGGAGGAGAAGAAGCGGGAGCTGGAGCACACCTGGGAGGACCTCTACCTGGAGGGGTCGCGAGGTGACGACTTCGTGGGCGTGCAGTCGTACTCCAGCCAGTGGGTCGGCCCGGACGGCATCGAGCCCCACCCGCAGCACCCGGACAACACGCTCGTGGGCACCGCCTACCGGCCCGACGCCCTGAGCATCGCGGTGCGGCACACGGCCGAGGTCACCGGCGATCTGCCGGTCCTGATCACCGAGAACGGCATCGCCACCGGCGACGACACCCGCCGTATCGCCTACACCGGTGAGGCCCTGGAACACCTCGGCAAGGCGATCGCCGACGGGGTGGACGTCCGCGGCTATCTGCACTGGAGCCTGCTCGACAACTACGAGTGGGGCCACTGGGCACCGACGTTCGGCCTGGTCGAGGTCGACCGCGAGACGTTCGAGCGCCGTCCCAAGCCCTCTCTGGCCTGGCTGGGCGAGACCGCCCGCCGCGGCCGGATCTGACCCGACCGTCACAGGAGGACACACCGTGCAGGTTTCCGTACCCGACGTCTCGTCGAAGTCCCTGGCGCAACTCGTCTCGCTGTCCGGGCGGCGGGCCGTCGTGACCGGCGCGAGCCAGGGGCTGGGCAGGGCCATCGCCGAGCGGCTGACCGAAGCGGGAGCGGACGTGCTCGTCGCGGACATCCGGGACGAACTCGCCACCGCCGTCGCCGAAGACCTCAGCTCCCGGGGGCAGGGCCGTGCCCTGGCCGCCCACCTGGACGTCACCGACCCCGACAGCGTCGTGGCCGCCGCCGACCTCGCGGTCCAGGAGCTCGGTGGGATCGACATCTGGGTGAACAACGCCGGGATCTTCCCCAGCGTTTCCGCCCTGGAGATGTCCGGCAAGGCGTTCGACGACGTGTTCGCCGTCAACACCCGCGGGGTCTTCCTCGGCTCCCGGGAAGCGGCGCGCCGGATGAGCGAGGCCGGGCAGGGGGGCGTCATCGTCAACGTCGTCTCCACCGCCGGGTTCCGCGGGACGGCCCCCGGGCTCGCCGCGTACGTCGGCTCCAAGCACGCGACACGCGGCCTCACCAGCCAACTCGCCCTGGAGTTCGCACCGTTCGGCATCCGTGTACTGGGCGTCGCGCCGACCTTCGTACCGACCGAGGGGAACCTGGCGATGGCCGCGGAGGCCGGCGTGGACTCCGAAACGATCATGTCCGTGATGCAGCCGGGTCCGCTCGGCCGGCTCGGCGTGCCCGACGACGTCGCCCGGGTCGTGCTGTTCTGCGCCAGCGACCTCTCGGCCTTCATGACGGGCAGCACACTCCTCGCGGACGCCGGAGAAACGGCTTGACGCGCGCCGCCCCCACCACCCCGACCGCTCCGAGCACCCGGTAGGAACTCCATGCTCTCGCCCCGTACCACCCCCACCCGCGATGTCGTCGGTCTCGACGGCCTGTGGCGGTTCGCCATCGGCAGCCGGGCCGGCGCCGCCCCGTGGGCCTCGCGCCTCGCCCCGCCGCTCGAAATCCCGGTGCCCGCCAGCTACAACGACCTGTTCGTGGACCCCGAGATCCGTGACCACGTCGGAGTCGTCTGGTACCAGCGCGACGTGCGCGTACCGCGCGGCTGGACCGGTGAACGCGTGATCCTGCGCTTCGGGTCCGTCACACACGCCGCGCAGGTCTACGTGGACGAGCGGCTCGTGGCCGAACACACCGGCGGCTACACACCGTTCGAGGCGGACCTGACCGGCGTCGTCGAGCCCGGCGCGGAGTTCCGGCTGACCGTCGGCGTCGACAACCGGCTCACGAACGTGACCATCCCGCCCGGCACCGTCACCACCGGCCCCGACGGCCGCGAACGGCAGTCGTATCTGCACGACTTCTACAACTACGCCGGCATCGCCCGCTCGGTGCGCCTGTACAGCACGCCGACGGCCTTCGTCGAGGACGTCACCGTCGTCACCGGGCGGGACGGCGCGGCCGGCACCGTCAGCTACCGCGTGGAGACCGCCGGCGAGCACGCCGACCCGGTCGCCGTGCGCGTGCGCGCGATCGACGAGGCCGGCCTGACCGTCGCGGAGGGAACAGGAGGCGAGGGCGCCCTGCGCATCGAGGACGTCACGCTCTGGCAGCCCGGCGCGGCCTACCTCTACGACCTCGTCGTGGAGCTGACCGCGGACGGAGAGGTCCTCGACAGCTACACCCAGCCCTTCGGCGTCCGTACGGTCGAGGTCCGGGGCACGCAGTTCCTGATCAACGGCGAGCCGTTCTACTTCACCGGCTTCGGCAAGCACGAGGACACACCCGTGCGCGGCAAGGGCCACGACGACGCCTACCTCGTGCACGACTTCCAGCTCATGGAGTGGACCGGCGCCAACTCCTTCCGCACCTCCCACTACCCGTACGCCGAAGAGGTCCTGGACTTCGCCGACCGCCAGGGCATCGTCGTCATCGACGAGACCGCCGCCGTCGGCCTCAACCTGGGCGTCCAGGGCGGACTGACCGGGATCCCCCCGACCCCGACCTTCGCGCCGGAGAACTTCGGCGGGACCACCCGGGACGTGCACGCCCAGCACCTGCGGGAGCTGATCGAACGGGACAAGAATCACCCGAGCGTGGTGATGTGGTGCCTCGCCAACGAACCCGCCTCCAACGAGGACGGCGCGCGCGAGTACTTCGAGCCGCTGGTCCAACTGGCCCGCAAACTCGACCCGACCCGCCCCCTCACCTACTCCGCCGTCATGTTCGCGACCCCGCAGAACGACCAGATCGGCGACCTGTTCGACGTCCTGAGCATCAACCGCTACTACGGCTGGTACCTGTTCACCGGCGACCTCGCGACCGCGGAGGGCTACCTGGAGCAGGACCTGCGCGGGTGGGTCCAGCGCTTCGGCAAGCCCGTCATGATGTCCGAGTACGGCGCCGACACGCAGCCCGGTCTGCACTCCGTCTGGGACGCTCCATGGAGCGAGGAGTACCAGAGCGACTTCCTCGCCATGTACCACCGCGTCTTCGACCGCATCCCCGAGTTCATCGGCGAACAGGTGTGGAACTTCGCCGACTTCCAGACCTCCGCCGGCATCCACCGCGTCGACGGGAACAAGAAGGGCGTGTTCACCCGCGACCGGAAGCCGAAGTCGGCCGCGTTCGCCCTGCGCGGCCGCTGGCAGGGCCTGGAAGGACGCAAGCCGAACCAGACCGCGGCCGACTGACACCTCACCGGCCGGCAGGGGCCGACTCGTCCCCGGCGCGACGACCGGGAAGCCATCGGGTCGGCCGCCCCGCCGCTGCCCACCGCGCTCGGACGATCCGCGTCGGCACTGCACCGGACCGGCCGCCGACCGCGGGGATCCGGCGGCGCGGGGCGTACCGCCGCGCTGACGACTTCGACCACATTTTCGCCACGCCGGTACGGACACGGTCCGAGGACCGCAGGGGTGGCCGACGGCCTCCGCCACGAGCGGCAGGGCCTGGCGCCTCGCCGTGCCGGGAGCGCGATCGGCGCTACGGCGTCGGCCGCAGCCGCCGCCACCCGGCAGCCGGGGCTGCTGGAGTACCGCCCAGCCAGGTGGCCGGTAGTCCGGCTCACACGCCCGCCCCGGCCGTCCTTCCCCGGCGGTTGCCTCGCGCACTGCGACCATGTTGACAAAGGAGTCCTCATGCCTCACGACGACCAGGACGTCAGCGTGGTGCTTCGCTCATCCACAGCCTCACCGCAGGACGCCGCCCAGGCCCCCGCCAGGCCCGAGATCGAGGCACCACCGCTTCAGAGGGTCGGCAGGGGCTACCTCCTGTGGCTGATGATCGCCAGCTTCGGCGGCTCCCTGGCCCTGATGGTCCCGCTCTCCTACTCCCTCGCCGTGCGCATCGACGACCTCGCACCCGGGCACGAGGAACGGCTCGGCTACGTCACGGGGTCAGCGCAGTTCGTCTACCTGGTCCTCAGCCCCCTGATCGGTCTCTGGAGCGACCGCACACGTTCCCGGTTCGGCCGCCGCACCCCCTTCATGATCGGCGGTGCCCTGCTCGGCATCGCCGCGCTCGTCGGTGTGGCCCTCGCGCCGTCGGTCCTCACCCTGGGCCTCGCCTGGGTGGTCGGCATGATCGGCTGGTCGACGGCGGGGCAGGCGATCCAGAACGTCCAGGCGGACCGGGTGCCCGAAGAGCAGCGGGGCCGGATCTCCGCCCTGACCACCGTCATGACCCAGATCGCCCCTGTGATCGGCATCGGCCTCGCGTACGCGGTGGCCTCCAGCACGTTCCTGGTGTTCCTGGTTCCGGGCGTTCTGGGTGCCGCCCTGGTGCTGCTCTTCCCCGTGTTCAAACCCGAGGGCGACTCCCGCACACTGGTGCACGTCAGCGGTGTGACATTGAAGGGCATGGTTGCCAGCTACGGCTTCAACCCGCGCAAGCACCCGGACTTCGGCTGGAACTGGCTCGGCCGTTTCGTCTTCTTCATGGGCCTGTACTTCAACACCACCTTCGGTACCTTCTTCTACGCCCAGCGGCTGGACCTGCCGGTCAAGGAGGTCGCCGGGATCGTGGCGGTCATCGGGACCGTCGGCGTGGTGGCCGCGGCGGGCGGTGCCATCGGCGGCGGCTTCCTCTCCGACAAACTGGGCCGGCGCAAGCTGTTCACCATGATCGGCGCCACGGTGTTCGTCGCCGGGGCCGTCACCGAGGCGTTCGCCCACTCGCTGCCCCAGTTGGTCGTCGGCGCGGTGCTGATGCAGTTCGCCATCGCCGTGTTCAGCGCCGTGGACCAGGCGATCGTGTTCGCCGTCCTGCCGAACCGGGCCGAGGCGGGCCGCTACCTCGCCGTCGTCGGCTTCGCGCAGAAGATCCCCAGCGCCGTCGCCCCGCTGATCGCCCCGCTCGTCATCACTCTGGGGGTCAGCGCCGGCGGTGAAAAGAACTACACGCAGCTCTACCTGCTCGGCGCGCTCCTGGCCCTGGTCGGTGGCCTCATCGTCAAGTTCAAGATCAGGTCGGTCCGCTAGGCCGCCTCCCGGCCGCCGCTCCCGAGAAGCATCCCGTTCCACCGAGTCCCGAGAAGGCAGACCATGCGCAACGCACCGTACGACCTGGGCATCGACAGCGGCGGGGACGACTTCCCCGTGTCCGGGCCCACCCCCCGGCTGTCGTGGAAGCCGCCGTCGAACGTGGCGCACCCGGTGGCGTACGAGGTGCAGTGCACCTTCGACGATGTGTCGCGGTCCGCCGTGATCACGGCCGTGGACGGGCACCGGTTCCTCCCCTGGCCCTGGGCGGCGCTGGAGAGCGGTCGCCGGGTGACCTGGCGGGTTCGGGCGCTCGGTGACGAGGGCGATTCGCCGTGGTCACCGTGGCACGCGTTCGAAAGCGGTCTGCTGGACGCCGACTGGCGCGCACACTGGATCAGTCCCGCCGAGGCCGGCGACCGCGGATACGGCAAGCGGCCCGCGTACGCGCTGTCGGTCCGGTTCCAGGTACCGGCCGGGGTACGTTCGGCACGGCTGTACGCGACGGCACTCGGGGTGTACGAGGCGTACGTCAACGGCGAGCGGGCCGGCGCCGCCCAACTCGCTCCCGGGTCCACCTCCTACGACCGTACGCTCTACGCCCAGGCCTACGACGTCACGGCCGCCGTCGTCACGGGCGACAACCAGATCGAGATCCTGCTGTCCGACGGCTGGTACCGGGGCCAGGTGGGCGCCTTCCGCCGGCCTGCCGCATGGGGCACGGTTCCCGGCGCGCGGGCCGAACTCCACCTCGTGCACGAGGACGGCACACAGCAGGTCGTCCGTACGGACGGAAAGTGGACGAGCACGGAGTCGGCCATCACCCGGGCCGACCTCATGGACGGACAGACCACCGACTTCCGCGTCCGACCGGTCAGCGAACGGCCCGTCCTCGTGGACCAGGTCGAGGCACCCGCGATCACCTGGTCGCCGGCACCGCCGGTACGGATCGTCGAGTCGCGCCCAGCCCAGTCGGTCCAGCAGGTCAAGGACGGGCTCTGGATCGGCGACTTCGGCCAGAACGCCTCCGGCTGGATCGCACTGAGTGACCTCGGCCCTTCCGGCACCCGTACCGTCATCGACCACGGCGAACACGTCGGCGCCGACAGCGATCTGACGACCACTCACCTGGACGCGACACGGCCGGGAGAGGCTCCGATCCCGTTCGTGCAGCGTGACGAGGCCGTTTCCGCGGGCGGCGACGAGACGTTCGAGCCGCGTCACACCGTGCACGGCTTCCGCTACGTCCGCGTCCGCCGGGACGGCGCCCCGCTCGACCCGGCGAGCCTCGTCATGCGGATCGTGCACTCGGACCTGCGTCGCACCGGAACCTTCAGCTGCGGCCACGCAGACCTCGAACGCCTCCACGAGATCGCCGAGTGGAGTTTCCGCGGCAACGCCGTCGACGTGCCCACCGACTGCCCGACCCGCGAAAGGCTCGCCTGGACCGGTGACTACCAGGTCTTCGCCCCCACCGCCACACGCCTGTACGACGTCCTGGGCTTCAGCCGCAAGTGGCTGCGCTCCGTGCGCGACGACCAGCTGCCGGACGGCAGGATCGCCAACTTCTCGCCCGACGGCCGCCGTATCAAACACCACCTGGACGACCAGTTCGCCATGATGACCGGCTCGGCGGGCTGGGGAGACGCGATCGTCGCCGTCCCGTGGGAGCTGTACGAGTCGTACGGCGACCGGGAGGTTCTCGCCGAGAACTGGGAGGCGATGGTCCGCTGGGTGGAGTGGGCACTGAACACCGCCCGCACCACCCGCCATCACTCCCGTGTGGAACGCTCGGCGGAGCCGCTGCCGCACGAGCAGTACCTGTGGGACGGCTCCTTCCACTGGGGCGAGTGGACCGAGCCGAAGGCGAAGGCGGCCGACGGCACCCGCATCGACCCCGTCCAGAGCGACCCCGTCGCCTGGTTCATGGCCGACAAGGGCGAGATCGGCACGGCTTTCCTGTACCGCTCGACGGCGGCCCTCGCCCGCGTCGCACGGGTGCTGGACCGGGGCGAGGACGCGGACCGCTACACAGCCACCGCCGAGCGGATCCGCGACGCATGGCGCACCGAGTTCCTCTCCCCCGACGGACGTACCACGGGCGACACCCAGGCCGGCTATGTGCGCGCGCTGGGCCTCGGACTGGTCCCCGACGCGCTGCGTGAAGCTTCAGCCGCGCGCCTTGTCGAGCTGATCCGCGCGGCCGGAACCCACCTGACCACCGGATTCCTCGCGACCGGCGATCTGCTGCCGGTCCTCGCCGACACCGGATACGCCAATGTCGCCTACGAGTTGCTCCTCCAGCGCACCGCACCCTCCTGGCTGTACATGCTCGACCGGGGCACGACCACCGTCTGGGAGGACTGGGAGGGCGTCGACGACAACGGCACCGCCCACGACTCCCTGAACCACTACAGCAAGGGCGCGGTGGTCCGTTTCCTGCACACCCACACCCTGGGGCTGCGCCAGACACCCGGGTCGATCGCCTGGGAGTCCTTCGAGGTGGCGCCCGTCCCGCACCCGTCCGTGCCCTGGGCGCGGGGCACCCACGAGTCCCCGCAGGGCACGATCGCCGTCGAGTGGCGGATGTCCGGCGACGAACTCACCATCACGGTCGACGTCCCCCCGGCCACCACCGCCCGCGTCGTCTTCCCCGACGGCACCGTCGTGGAGCCGATCCCCTGCGGCAGGTTCAGCGCCTCTCGGCGTGTGGGGAAGGCTGGTTGAGGCGACCGCCGCTCCGGCCCGGCGGGGATTGCGCCCGCCGGGCCTGGCCCTCGGGTGGCCACACAGAGGTTCAGGGGTGTCCGCGTCGGGCGGTGGCGCCCAGCCAGGCGAGGCTCGGCTTCGGGTGACGCTCGAAGGTCTCCCGGTCGACGGCGATCAGGCCGAGGGGCGCCTTCCAGTCGCCCCAGCGGTAGTTGTCGAGGGCACTCCAGTGCAGGTAGCCCCGTACATCGACACCGTCGTCCATAGCGGCGAACAGGTGGTGGAGAGCCTCCTGCGTGTAGGCGATCCGTCGGTTGTCGTCGTCGGTCGCGATGCCGTTCTCGGTGACGAGGATCGGCACCCCACCCGTGACGTCCCAGGTGTGGCGGACCGCCATGCCGAGAGCGTCGGGCCGGTACGCCTTGCCCGCCAGGGTGTTGTCGGGGTGCGGCGGATGCGGCTCGATGCCGTCGGGTCCGACCCATTCGCTGGAGTACGACTGGACTCCGACGAAGCCGTCACCCTGCGAGGCTTCGAGATACAGGTTCTCCCAGCCGTACTCGATCTCGCGGAGCTTGTCCTCGCCGCCGGGTCGCGCGGCGAAGGCACGGTTCGCGATGGTCCAGCCCACGGCGGCGTCCGTGTTGGCGCGGACGACCTTCCGGGCAGCGTGGTGAGCCTCGACCAGGACGGCTCCGATCTCCGGGTCGGGGGCGGGCAGTTTCGGGCGCGTGTTGTCGGCCGCGGCCAGTCCCTGGGAGCGGCTGTCCGGACCGGCCGGCCCCTGGCGCTCTATGGTGATCATCATCGCGAGCATGTTGGGTTCGTTGATGGTCGCGATCCAAGGGACGTCGCCCAGGATGTCCACGACGGCCTCGGCGTAGCGCGTGAACCGCTCGACCGCATTTTTCCCGAGCCAGCCCCCCTCCTCGGCGAACCAGCGCGGGTTGGAGAAGTGGTGGAGTGTGATGACGGGCGTCAGGCCGAGCGACAGGGCGGTGTCGATCATGCGCCGGTAGTGGGCGAGCTCGGCCCGGGAGAAGTGTCCCGGCACCGGTTCCACGCGTGCCCACTCGATGCCGAAGCGATAGGCGTTGAGACCGGCGTCCGCGAGCGGCCGCATGTCCTCCTCGAAGCGGTGGTAGCTGTCGAGCGCTCCGCTGCATGCCCGGCGTTCGCCCCTCGATCACCCACCAGTCGCTGTTGACGTTGTTGCCCTCGGTCTGGTGCGGGGAGCTGGAGGCTCCCCACAGGAATGGCGTACTGCCGCGCATGAGCGCTCCTGGAACGGTGTGAACGGTGTGATGCCGGGGCGCTGCGGACGACCGCGCCCCATACGCGGCGTCCGTCCCCGGAGGACAAAGGCGGCCGTCCGGGTGTCAGGGCAGGGTCAGGCCGCCCGACAGCAGGGCCTGTCGGTTCGCGGCGAGGAGTTCGAAGCGGTTGGCCTCCGTCTGGTCGATCTCCGTGATGTGCCACCGCAGATGGGTGCCCGTGCGCAATGCCGCCGGGATGTCGATGTCCCCGGTGCCGATGGGCGTCTGCGGGGTGTCGCGTTCGGCGGGCCCGTCCTTGAGGTGGGCGGACACGGCGCGTTCTCCCAGACGTTTCAGGACCTCGACCGGGTCCTGGCCGGCCACGGCGGCCCAGTAGACGTCGACCTCGGCGAGCACCTCCGGGTCGAGCAGATCCCACAGGACGTCGAAGGCGTGGGCGCCGTCGGGCAGTCGGGCCCATTCGAAGTGGTGGTTGTGGTAGCCGAGCCGGATTCCCGCCCTGGCCAGGTCCCGGGCAGCCGTGTTGAGACGGCCGGCGAAGGCGCGTACACCGTCGTGGGTCTCCAGGGATCGCTCGTCGAAGCCGTCGACGAGCCACGGAATCGGCACGAAGGCGGTGTCCGTACCGAGGATGCGACAGATCTCGATCACGGGCGTCTGGCTGTCGGCCGAGACGGCGATGTGCATCGAGCTGACACCGAGATTCGCCTCGTCCAGATCCACGCGCAACGCCCGTGCGGAGGCCGCCAGTTCGTCGGGGGGCGTGTTCCACAGGCCGAGCGCGAACGGCTCGACGTGACGGAAGCCGATCGCGGCAAGGCGCGCGAGGGTGCCGGGGCGGTCGGCCTGCAGGGCATCCATCACGCTGTACAGCTGAACGGCGAGGGTGCCATGGCTCATGCTTCGTCCTCTGGTTCTGCGGCGTGCGGGAAGGTCATATGCATGAAGGCCCGGATCGGGCCGACGATGTCGAGATCCTGGTCCAGCAGCCACTGCAGCTGAAGGCCGTTGAGCACGGCCTGGAGCAGGGTGGCCGCGTGGTCGGGGGCGAGTGCCGCGTGGAGTTCTCCGCGGTCGGCCTTCCCGCGCATACCCCGGGCGAACCGGTCGCGCCCCCAGGCGTAGCGGTGCGCGAAGTAGCGGTGCGCGGGGTGGTCGGGGCGTGAGGCCGCCGCCGCGAGTTCGATCCACAGGCGCATCAGTTCGGGGGACTTCTGGTGGTGGCGGAGCAGGTCGCCGAGGTAGGGGGCGAGATGGTCCATGTCCGGCACCCGTGACTCGGCGTACTGCCGTTCCTCGGTGTCGCGTTCGGCGAGCACGGCGGCGAGCAGGTCGTCCTTGTTGCGGAAGTGGTGCAGCAGCCCGGCGTGGGTGATGCCGGCCCGCTCGGCGATGTCGCGCAGCGAAGCCTTCGTGAATCCGTGTTCCGCGAAGCTCTCGCGAGCCGCCCGGACGATCTCGGCCCGTCTGGCGGGGGTCTTGGTGTACGGGCCGCGGGCCTTGGCCTGGGTCACAGCGCGTTCCCTCTTCCCGACTCCCGCATCACGACACCAAAACCTTCCAACCCTTAGAATTTCATTGCCTGGTCGGAGTGTGGACGGCGACCGCCGCGAGCACAAGGGGCGGGGAGCGACGATTTCGCGCCAGGTAACGCTCTGATTACGAACCAGGTCCCCCGTCTTCCCGCGCCCTCCGCCGGGGCTTACCTTCCGAATGAAATTCGACCACGTGGTAACTGTTCGCGTGACGGGACCAACCGGCGGATCCGCGACCGCCGCACCGTTCCCGCTCACCACCCGCATGCCGGCCTCACGGGGCTCCGCCGCACACCCCACGCGTGCATCGGCCCACTCGTACACCCGTGCATGACCGCGCCCACCC
The DNA here is from genome assembly GCF_055581185.1 of Streptomyces sp. NPDC031474. Lineage (NCBI taxonomy): Bacteria > Bacillati > Actinomycetota > Actinomycetes > Kitasatosporales > Streptomycetaceae > Streptomyces > Streptomyces sp. NPDC031474. The sequence goes on along the minus strand of NZ_JBVIJX010000010.1, from coordinate 266,320 downwards.
ACCGACGCACCGACAAAGGCCTCGGCTCTTCAGGTTCCAGGACGAAGGAATCCGCCCATGCGCATCCGCTTCTCGCACTCCCGGCCCATGCCACGGCCACGACAGCGCTCGCAGGCCCTTGCCGCCGTGGCGGCCGTCGCGCTGCTGGCCACCGCCACCGCGGCGTGCGACAGCACCCCGGCCGCCACGTCGAACTCAGGCGCCGACGCGACCCTCGCGCTGTCCATCCTCGGCACGCCCAACTCGTTCGATCCCGCCCAGCTCATCGAGGGCCAGCAGACCTACGTCTGGGACTCGCTCTACGACACGCTGCTCCTCCAGGACAACAAGGGCGAGCTGCACCCCGGCGCGGCTGAGAGCTGGTCGTACTCAAAGGACGGCCGCACGCTCACCCTGAAGATCCGCCAGGGCATGAAGTTCAGCTCGGGCGATCCCGTCGACGCCAACGCGGTGAAGGCAACCCTGGAGCGGATCCGGTCGACACCCGGGCAGAGCCAGCTGTCGCTGGCCTCCGTCTCCTCGGTCGAGGCCCCCGACGCCTCGACGGTCGTCCTCAAGCTCAAGCAGCCCGAGGCCTCACTGCTCGCCGCGCTGTCGACGGCGCCCGGCGTGATCGGCGACCCGAAGACGATGGCGGCCAAGAGCTCCATCCTGAACCCGGTCGGCTCGGGTCCCTACACCCTCGACACCAAGGCCACGGTCAACGGCTCCGTCTACGTCCTGAAGAAGCGCGACGACTACTGGAACAAGAAGGCGTATCCGTTCAAGACGGTCAAGATCCGGGTGATCACCGACCCGACCGCCTCGGCCAACGCGCTCAAGGCGGGCGAGACCAACGCCGGCACGGTCGACGTCTCGCAGATCTCCGCGATCAAGGCGGCCGGCTTCGAGATCTCGCACGTACAGGCCACCGCGGGCGCGTTCCTCGTCCTCGGCGACCGCGCGGGCACCAAGCTGAAGGCGCTCGGCGACGTGCGCGTCCGCAAGGCCATCAACATGGCCTTCGACCGGCAGAAGATCGTCACGCAGGTACTGCGGGGCTCCGGCAAGGCGACCGACCAGTTGTTCAACCCCCAGGACGGGGCCTACGACGAATCGCTCAACAAGCTGTACCCCTATGACGTAGCAGGGGCCAAGAAGCTCCTCGCCGAGGCCGGCTACCCCCAGGGATTCTCCGTCACCATGCCGAGCCTCGTCTTCACCAAGAGCTTCGAGCCGATCTTCACCCAGGCGCTCGCCGACATCGGCGTCAAGGTGACGTGGGAGCCGGTGCCCGCGCAGCAGACCACCACCGCCGTCGCCTCGGGCAAGTACTCGATGTTCCTGCTCGTGGAGGGCCTCGCCTCCGACGCCGTCATGACCCGCAGCTTCTACACCCCGACCGGCTTCCGCAACGTCTTCCACTCCACCGACCCGAAGCTGACCGACCTGCTCGGCCAGGCGTCCCGGGAACTCGACCCGGCCAAGTCCGCCGGGATCTACAAGGAGATCAACAAGTTCGGCGTCGAGAACGCCTGGCTGGCGCCCGTCTTCTACATCGGCTCGGACTGGGCGACCAAGAAGGGCATCACCTACCTCGGCGACGGCGCCTCCACGATGTCCACCATCCGCCAGTTCGGCGTGGCGGGCTCGTCGAAGTCCGGCGGGTGAGCAACCCACCATGACGCTCTATGTGCTGCGTCGCCTGACCGCGGGCCTCGTGCTCGCGGTCCTGGTGACCATGATCACCTTCCTGCTGCTCAGCACGTCCTTCGACGACGTGGCGAGCAGCGTCCTCGGCAACGGCGCCACCCCGCAGCAGATCGCGGCCCAGAAGGCGCAGATGGGCCTCGACCGCCCCGTCGCGGTCCAGTACGCCGACTGGCTCGGGCACGCCGTCCGGGGGAACCTGGGAGCCTCGTACTTCACCAGCGAACCGGTCCGCTCCGCTCTCACCTCCCGGCTCGGCGTCACCCTGTCGATCGTGGTCGTCGCGCTGCTGGCCACCTCGGTCATCAGCGTCGTGCTCGGAGTGGCCGCCGCCGCGCGCGGCGGTGCCGTCGACCGGTTCGCGCAGGGCGCCGCGATGATCGGCTACCTCGTGCCGAGTCTGCTCGTCGCCATCGCGCTGGTCTACGTGTTCGCCATCAAGCTGCATGTGTTCCCGGCCACCGGGTACACCGCCCTCGCGGAGAGTCCGAGCCGCTGGGCGAGCTCGATCGCCATCCCTGTCGTCGCCCTGATGATGGGCGGCGTCGCCAGTCTGACCTCGCAGATCCGCGGCGCCATGATCGGCGAACTGCGCAAGGACTACGTCCGCACCCTGCGCACCCGGGGCATCCCCACCCGCTCCATCGTGCTGCGGCACGCCCTGCGCAACGCCGCGGGACCGGCCCTGACCGTGCTGTCCCTGGAGTTCATCCAGATGCTCGGCGGCGCCCTGATCATCGAGCAGATCTTCGCCCTGCCGGGCTTCGGCCAGTACGCGTTCAACGCCTCCCTGCAGGGCGACGTGCCGATCATCATGGGCATCAGCCTCTTCGGCGTGCTGCTCGTCGTGGTCGTCAACCTCGTCGTCGACCTGCTGGGCGGCTGGCTCAACCCGAAAGCGAGGACAGTCAGTTGACCACAGCGAACACGGCCGGGCGGCGCCGCTCGGCGCTGCGGCGCCTGATCGCCGACCCGCAGGCCGTCGTCAGCGCGGGCCTGCTGTCCGTCGTCGTCCTGCTCGGGCTCCTCGCGCCTCTCCTCACCGACCACGGTGCCAACCAGGCGAACCTGGACGCCGTCAACGCCGGCGTCGGCGACCACGGCTACCTGCTCGGCGGGGACAAGAGCGGACGCGACATCTACGCCAGGCTCCTGTTCTCCATCAACACCAGCGTGGTCTCGGCGCTCATCGGCGCGAGCATCGCCCTCGCGATCGGGATCACATCCGGGCTGGTCGGCGGCTACTTCGGGCGACGGGTCCGCGGCATCACCGAATGGCTCTTCAGCCTGATCATGACGTTCCCCGGGCTCCTCCTGCTGATCATTCTGATGCCGGTCACCAAGGGCGACTACCGGGCCACCATGGTCGTCTTCGGCGTCCTGCTCTCCCCCGGCATCTACCGGCTCGTACGCAACCTCGTCCTCGGTGTGAAGAACGAGCTGTACGTGGACGCCGCCCGGGTCTCCGGACTGCCCGACCGGCGCATCCTGCGACGGCACGTGTTCACCGTCGTGCGCGGCCCGGTGATCATCGCCACCGCGTTCCTCGCCGGTTCCTCCATCGCCGTCCAGTCGGGCCTCGCCTTCCTGGGCGTGGGTTCGACCACCGTGCCCAGCTTCGGCGCGATGATCTCCGAGGGCTTCACCAACCTGTACGAGGAGCCGCTCCAGTTCCTGTGGCCGAGCCTCGTCCTCGGTGTCATCACCGCTTCGCTGGTGCTCCTGGGGAACGCGCTGCGGGACGCCCTGGAGGGGGGCCGTCCCAAGCCGGTCAGGATCGTGACCGCCACCGGGTACCGCCCGCCGGCCGCCGAGGAGTCGGGTTCCCCCGCACTGCTCACCGTCGACGACCTGGCGATCGCCTACCCGACCCCGACCGGCGAACTCAAGGAGGTCGTCACCGGCGTCACCCTGAGCCTGGCCGCCGGAGAGACCCTCGGCCTGGTCGGCGAATCCGGCTCCGGCAAGACACAGACCGCCTTCGCCGCACTCGGGGTGCTCCCCTCTGAGGCGGTGGTCGTCCGCGGCTCGATCCGGCTCGACGGCCGCGAGCTGCTCGGCCTGAGCGAGCGCGAACTGCGGGCGGTGCGCGGCACGTCCATCGCCTACGTCCCCCAGGAACCCATGTCCAACCTGGACCCCTCGTGCACGGTGGGCGCCCAGCTCGTCGAGGGCCTGCGCGCGGCGACACCCATGCCGAGGAGCGAGGCCCGCGACCGGGTACTGGCGCTCCTCGCCAGGGTCGGCATCCCCGACCCCGAACGCACCTTCCGCGCCTACCCGCACCAGATCTCCGGCGGCATGGCACAGCGCGTCCTCATCGCCGGCGCGGTCGCCAGCCGGCCTCTCGTGCTCATCGCCGACGAACCGACCACCGCCCTCGACGTCACCGTTCAGGCCGAGATCCTCGACCTGCTGCGGGACCTCCAGAAGGACCTGAACATGGCGGTCCTGCTCGTGACCCACAACTTCGGCGTGGTCGCGGACATCTGCGGTCGCGTGGCCGTCATGCAGGAGGGCACGGTCGTCGAGACCGGCACGGCGGAGGAACTGTTCACGGCGCCGAGGCACCCGTACACGCGCGGGCTCCTGGACTCGATCCTCGACGAGACCGCTCTGCGCGCCGACCCGCCGACCACCCCCGCGGACGTACTCGAAACGGAGACCCGATGACCACACTGCTGGAGGTGAGCGACCTGCGCGTCACCTACCCCGGGCGGGGCTTCCGAGCCCGCCCCCACGAAGTGCTGCACGGTGTGTCGCTGACCGTGGCGCGGGGCGAGACCCTGGGCGTCGTCGGCGAGTCGGGCTCCGGCAAGACGACCATCGGCCGCTCCGTGCTCGGGCTGGTGGCCCCCAGCGGCGGCACGGTCCGTTTCCGGGACTCCGACATCACCCATGTCGGGCGCAAGGAGCGCCGTGCCCTGGCCCGGGACATCCAAGTGGTGTTCCAGGACCCGTACTCCTCCCTCAACCCGGCCCTCACCATCGGTGACATCCTCAGCGAACCGCTCGTCGTGCAGGGCACGGCGCGGGGTGAGGCCCGGGGCCGGGTCGCGGAGCTGCTCGACCAGGTGGGGCTGCCGAAGGACGCCTCGCAGCGGCTGCCGCGGGAGTTCAGCGGCGGCCAGCGGCAACGCGTCGCGATCGCCCGCGCCCTCGCGCCCGCCCCCCGGCTCATCGTCTGCGACGAACCCGTCTCCGCACTCGACCTCACCACCCAGGCCCGCGTCCTCGACCTGCTCGTCGACATCCAGCGGCGCACCGGCGTCGCCTACCTGTTCATCTCGCACGACCTCGCGGTCATCCGGCACATCAGCCACCGCGTGAGCGTCATCCACCGGGGCGACATCGTCGAGACCGGACCGGCGGGCGAGGTCACCACGAGCCCGGAACACCCCTACACCCGACGGCTCCTGCTGGCCGCGCCGGTCGCCGACCCCGCCGAACAACGCCGACGTCGCGAGGCGCGGCGACACCTCGCGACCGAGTGAACCGTCGGCGGCCCACGGAGGCTCCGCCCGGCCGCCGAGTACCGAAGACCTTCGAACCTGCTGACAGGGAGCCCAAGTGACCGTCCCAGCACGCGTCTTCTGCAATCCGCTCGACATCGCCTACCGGTATCAGGACATCCGGTTCTCCGGCACGGTCAGAGGCGTCAAGCTGGGCGAGCCGCGACGGAGCGTGCACCGGGAGGCGGCGGACCCCTCGATCGTGCTGTACCGCGACCGCTACTACATGTTCGTCTCGATGTCCGCGGGCTTCTGGCACTCGGCGGATCTCATACGGTGGGAGTACCGCGCGACGTCCAAGCTGCCGGCCCTCGACTACGCGCCGGATGTCCGGGAGGTCGACGGAGCGCTCTATGTCAGCGCCTCCCGCAAGGAGGACAACTGCCCCTTCTTCCGGAGCGTCGACCCCCTTTCCGACGACTTCGTCGAGGTCACACCGGGAACTTTCCCCTTCTGGGACCCGAACCTTTTCCAGGACACCGACAACTCCGTGTACCTGTACTGGGGCTGCGACAACAAGACACCGATTTACGGGGTTCAGCTCTCGGACGCCTTCATCCCGATCGGTGAGCCGGCACCGCTGATCGCGTCCGATGTCGAGGCCCGCGGCTGGGAGCAACTGGGCGAGGACCACGTCGTCGTACCGCCGCGCACCGAGCGGGAACGACTCGCCGCCCTGGCCATGGGCCGCGACCCGTACATCGAAGGCGCCTGGATGACCAGGCACAACGGCACCTACTACTTGCAGTACGCGGCACCCGCCACCCAGCTGAACACCTATGCCGACGGGTACTGCACGGCCTCGTCACCACTGGGGCCCTTCAGCTATTCGCTCGACAGCCCGTTCTCGTCCAAACCGGGCGGCTTCATCACCGGAGCCGGACACGGCAGCACGTTTCAGGACCGGCACGGAAACTGGTGGCACGCGGCGACCATGCGCATCTCTGTGAACGACATCTTCGAACGGCGCGTGGGGATCTTCCCCGCCGGCTTCGACGACGAGGGCGTGCTGTTCTGCAACCAGAACTTCGCCGACTACCCGATGACGGTCCCGGACGCACCGTTCGACCCGTGGACGCCCCCCGCCTGGATGCTGCTCTCCTACAAGGCGGACGCCGTCGCCTCGTCCTCGGCCCCCGGGCACGACCCCGCCTCCGCCGTCGACGAGGACGTCCGCACCTGGTGGGCGGCTGCCGGCAGCGAACCGGGTGAATCCCTCACGGTCGATCTCGGCGCACCCAAGGCCGTCCATGCCCTTCAGATCAACCTGGCCGACCACCAGTTGGCCGACGCCGCCCCTCCCGCTCCGGACGGAGTGGACCTGGGCCATTCCTGGCGGGGCATCTTTCCGAGTCACCGGTCGGCGGAGACCCTGGTCGAGATCTCGGAAGACGGCCGGGAGTGGACCGTCGTCCGGGACTCCCGGGGCACGGACACCGACGCTCCGCACGCCTTCATCGTGCTCGACACGCCCCAGGAAGCCCGATTCGTCAGGGTGACCAACGGCCGGCTGCCGTTCGACGGCGCCTTCGCCGTCAGCGGTGTCCGCGTCTTCGGGACGAGCGAGGGCGAGGCTCCGCCCTCTGTGCGCGCTCAGGTCGCCCGCGTGGACGACCGCACCGCGAGAGTCGAGTGGGAAGCCGCTCCGGGAGCCATCGGCTACAACGTCCGCTACGGCCGTCACCCACAGAAGCTGTACCACAGCTGGCTGGTGTACGAGCGCACCGCTCTGGACCTGCGTTCCCTCAACGCGGATGCGGAGTACTGGGTAGCCGTCGACGCGTTCGGCGAAACCGGCATCGCTTCCGGTGAATCCGTGCCTGCAACCCGGATCCCCCGCGATCCGGACAGCCGCCACGTCTGACCGTCCGTCCCGATCCACGGCGTCGCCGCACCGGGGATTTCGTGGGGACCTGCTTACCTGCGCGGCGAACAGACGCCGCCCTGGGCCACGTTGGGGCACGACGCACTCGGCCCGAGCGACGTGGACAAGCGCATGGAGCGCGGCGTGGAGGAGTTCATCGACGTCAGCCTCACCCCCGCCCCACCGACGAACTCGCCGTACCGCCACCCCGGCATCCTCAACTTCGTGTTCGGGCACGTCTGGCAGCGCCCCGGTGGAGATGGACGAGATCGTGCTGCAGTTCGCCGCCTACCACGGTTTCGCGAAGGGCGACGCGGTCGCGGACGCGGTGGAGGCGGCGTGGGCGGCCAAGCCCGACTGAGCGACACGTCGGCAGGGGCGAGGACCGGCTCAGATACGGCGCAGGGAGTCCGCCGCGAGTTCCCCGACGAGGACGGCGGTCGCGGCGGGCCCGCGCAGGGGGGCGTCCGGCAGGACCGAGGTGTCCGCCACCCGCAGGCCTGAGACGCCGTGCACCCGGCCGTGGGCGTCGACCGCGCCCGACGGCCCCATGGGGACGGTGCCACACGTGTGCTGGGCCGTGCCGAGGTGTGCACGGACCCATTGGTCAAGGGCGCGGCCGTCGTCCAGTACGCGCCGGCCGGACGGGGCGGCCAGTCCCGCGCACACCTCACCGAACGCGCTCGTGCCCACCAGGTGCGCCGCCGCCCGGACCGCCTCACGCAGCCTGCGCCGGTCGACCGGGTCGGCGAGGTAGCCGTAGTCGACGAGTGGCGCGACCTCCGGGTCGGCCGAGACGGTCCGCAGACCACCGCTCCTGCGCGGCGCCGCCACGGACACCAACAGGGGCGACGGCGCCCGGCCGGCCGACGTGGTTCCGGCGGTCAGGGCGGTCAACGGCAGGAGGGACTGGAGGACTTCGAGGTCGCCGGCACGCTGCCCGTCCAGGGAGGACGCCAGATGCAGTGCGCCACCGAGCCAGCTTCCCTCGGGGTCGGCCAGAGGGTGCCGGGGCTGCCATGTCACGGCCACCTGGGGGTGGTCGCTGACCGCGGCGCCCACCGCGGGGAGGTCGGCGACGACCGGGATGCCGAGGCCGGCGAGCCGCTGTGCCGGACCGACCCCCGACAGGTGCAGCAGATGGGGCGTGACGAGGGCGCCCGCGCACACCACGATCTCGCCGGCCGGGACAACGGTGCGCCGCCCCTCGTGCTCGGCCACCACCGCTCTCGCGCGGCCGCGCTCGATGAGGACCGAGCGCACCGTGTGCCCACCGCGGACGGTGAGGTTCGGCCGGTAGGCCGCTCCGAGCAGGTAGGCCAGAGCGGTGTTGACGCGGTGGCCGCCGAGCGTGTTCGTCGGCACGGGGCCGAAACCGGGAGGGTCCTGCGCGTTCTTGTCGGCCTCCTCCGGATGCCCCAGTTCGCGTGCCGCGGCGTTGAACGCGGCCGCGGCCGGATGGTCCGGGGTGACGCGCCGCACCGGTACCGGGCCCCCGGAACCGTGCAGCGGGCCGTCCGGGTGGTCGAGATCGGTCTCCATCGCGCGCAGGAACGGCAGGACCCGCTCGTACGACCAGCGCGCGTCACCCGACCGCCGCGCCCACCGGTCGAAGTCGGTCCGGCGTGCCCGGATGAAGTAGCCGCCGTTGACGGTGCTGGAACCGCCCAGGACCCGGCCCCGGGGAGCGGCGTACGGGTGGTCCGGGGTGAGTCGTACGGAGACGGGACGGACGTAGGGGTGATCCGGCTGCGCGCCCGGGACCCTGCGCGCGTCCAGGGCCGAGTCCGGGAACCCGCGCAGGGGAACCGGTCCGGCCTCCAGGAGCAGGACCTCACAGCCCGCGTCCTCGCTGAGCCGGGCGGCCAGCACCGCGCCGCTGCCGCCCGCGCCCACCACCAGTACATCGGGAATCCGCACCGGCCCGGGGTTCCCTTCCTCGCTCGACGGAAATATCATTCTCTTCAGAAGAGAAGCAGAGAATCCATGGTGACACACAGGAGCCCCCGATGGCGGAGACCAGTCCACCGAATGCAGCCGGACCGGCGAGCGGTCCCGACGCCGAGCGCACACCGCAGATCGCCCCGGAGGACCAGGAGCCCCTCACCGACCCGTTGATCGAGGACATCTCCATCGACGGCATGTGCGGCGTGTACTGATGCCCGGCCCCGGGCCGGACCTCGGCAGCGACCTCGCTCTCGACCACGCATGGGCCCTGCACCCGCAGGTCTCGTTGCGGCCCGAACCGTTCGGCGCGCTGCTCTACCACTTCGGGACCCGCAGATTGACGTTCCTGAAGGACCCCCGTCTGGTCGAGGTCGTCCGCCGTCTGCCCGGAGCCGCCTCGGCACGAGTCGCGTGCGAGGAATGCCGTGTTCCGGCAAGTGAACTGCGCGCGTACAGCGCAGCGTTGGCCTCCCTCGTGGATACCTCCATGCTCGTCGAACGACCCACGCGTGAGATCGCCGCGGGTCCGGCCGCCACGACAACCAGTCCGGTCACGACCTGAAGGGCCACGGTGTCCCATGAGCTCCGCCCCTGTGAACTCCCAACGGCCGCGCCTCACAGAGCTGTTCGAGGCGGGCCTCGATGCGCCCATCTGCCTCACGTGGGAGCTGACGTACGCCTGCAACCTGGCGTGCGCGCACTGCCTGTCCAGTTCGGGGCGGCGCGACCCTCGTGAGCTGACCACGGCGGAGGCCAAGGCCGTCCTCGACGAACTGGAGGCCATGCAGGTCTTCTACGTCAACCTCGGCGGCGGGGAACCGACCGTGCGCCCGGACTTCTGGGAACTGCTCGACTACGCCACCGCGCACCACGTGGGCGTGAAGTTCTCCACCAACGGTGTGCGCATCACTCCTGACGCCGCGCGGCGGCTCGCCGCGAACGACTACGTCGACGTCCAGGTCTCACTCGACGGCGCGACGGCCGAGGTCAACGACGCGCTGCGCGGGCCGGGTTCGTACGCGACGGCCGTACGCGCCCTGAGCCGGCTCGCCGACGCCGGGCTGCGCGGCGTCAAACTGTCCGTCGTCTGCACCCGGCACAACATTCCCCAGATCGACGACTTCAAGGCCCTCGCGGACCGCTACGGCGCGCAGTTGCGCCTGACCCGGCTGCGGCCGTCCGGGCGCGGCGCCGATGTCTGGGACGAACTGCGTCCCACGGCGGACCAGCAGCGGGAGTTGTACACATGGCTGCTCGGCCACGGTGACTCGGTGCTGACCGGGGACTCGTTCTTCCACCTGTCCGCGTACGGACGTTCGCTGCCCGGCCTCAATCTGTGCGGGGCCGGGCGGGTGGTGTGTCTGATCGACCCGGTCGGTGACGTGTACGCGTGCCCGTTCGCGATCCACGACGAGTTCCTCGCCGGGAACGTACGGGAACCGGGCGGCTTCGCCGGTGTCTGGCACTCGTCGCCCCTCTTCCAACGGCTGCGCGCGCCGCAGACCGGGGGCGCGTGCCGGTCGTGCGGCTTCTACGACACCTGCAAGGGCGGCTGCATGGCCGCCAAGTTCTTCACGGGTCTGCCGCTCGACGGGCCGGACCCCGAGTGCGTACGCGGCTTCGGCGAGGAGTTGCTGGCACAGCGGCCCGCCGACCGCGCGCACCTGCCGCGGCCGGGCGCGGACCACTCCCGGCCCGTGCTGGTCCCTCTCACCCGTCGGCCGCCCGAACCCCCCGTATCGGCCTGCGACGAGAGCCCCCTGTCCGGGTTCCGTCCCTGAAGCCCCCGAGGAGCACCCGCGTGAACCCCCTCGACTCCCTGCGCAGGAACCCGTGGTTCGAGACGGTCGCCGAAGCCCGGCGGCGGGCCAGGAAGCGGCTGCCGAACAGCGTGTACGGCGCTCTGCTGGCCGGATCCGAGCGTGGCCGGACGGTCGACGACAACACCGCGGCCTTCGCCGATCTCGGCTTCGCCCCGCGGGTGGCCGGACACCACGGCCGCCGTGAACTGGCCACCACCGTCCTGGGGGTGGAGACCTCCTTCCCGGTGCTCGTCTCCCCCACAGGCGTGCAGGCGGTCGATCCGGAGGGAGAGCTCGCCGTCGCCCGTGCCGCGGCGAACCGGGGCGTGATCATGGGGCTGAGCTCGTTCGCGAGCAAGCCCGTGGAGGACGTCTGCGCGGCCCATCCGAACGTGTTCTTCCAGCTCTACTGGAGCGGCGAGCGCGAGGTGCTGCTGCAGCGGATGGAACGGGCGCGCCGGGCCGGGGCCAAGGCACTCGTCGCCACGCTGGACTGGTCGTTCTCACAGGGCCGCGACTGGGGCAGCCCGGTGATCCCGGAGCGGATCGACGTGCCGACCGCCCTGCGGATGGCACCCCAGGTCCTCACCCGGCCGGGCTGGCTGTGGCGGTTCGCGCGCTCCGGCGGTGTACCGGACCTGACCGTGCCCAACCTGCGGGCGCCGGGCGGGGCGGCGCCGACGTTCTTCGGGGCGTACGGGGAGTGGATGGGGACCCCGCCGCCGACGTGGGACGACGTCAAATGGCTCCGCGAGGAGTGGGACGGGCCGTTCCTGCTGAAGGGGGTGTGCCGCGTCGACGACGCGCGGCGGGCCGTCGACGCGGGAGTGGACGCGATCTCGGTGTCCAACCACGGCGGCAACAACCTGGACACCACGCCCGCGACCATCCGCCTGTTGCCCGCGATCGCCGAGGCGGTCGGGGACGAGATCGAGGTGCTGCTCGACGGCGGAGTGCGGCGCGGCGGCGACGTCGCCAAGGCACTCGCCCTGGGCGCACGCGCCGTGCTCATCGGCCGCGCCTACCTGTGGGGCCTGGCCGCGAACGGCCAGGCGGGAGTGGAGAACGTCCTCGACATCCTGCGCACGGGCCTGGACTCCGCGGTCCTGGGGCTCGGCCGCTCCTCGGTCCACGAGCTGTGCCCACAGGACCTGCACGTGCCGCCCGGCTTCGCCGTGACCCTCGGCGGCGGTCCGGCACCGGAGCGCTGAGGTGCCCGACCGGTTCGCGCGCCTGCCCTGGCCCGACATTCCGTACGACGCCCTCGTCCTGGTGCCCCTCGGCTCGACCGAACAGCACGGCCCGCACCTGCCCCTGTCCACCGACACCGTGATCGCACGAGCCGTCGCGGAGGGCGCCGCCGGTCTCCTGACCGGCACGGCGCTCGTCGCGCCGGCGATCCCCTACGGGGCGAGCGGAGAGCACGCGGACTTCCCCGGCACCGTCTCCCTGGGGCACGAGGCCCTGCGGGCGGTGCTCGTCGAGACGGTGCGTTCCCTGGCGGTGTGGGCCGGCCGGATCGCGTTGGTCAACGGGCATGGCGGCAACAACGAGACGCTCGACACGGTCGTCGGCGCGCTGCGCGGCGAGGGGCACGACGCCGGCTGGACCGGGTGCTTCGTCCCCGGCGGCGACGCCCACGCCGGTGTCACGGAGACGTCGCTGCTGCTGCACCTCGCGCCGGAACAGGTACTCATGCGACGTGCCGTCCCCGGGGACCGCCGCCCCCTCTCGGCGATCATGCCCGCGTTGCGGGCGGGCGGTGTCCGCGCGGTGTCGCCCACCGGCGTGCTGGGCGATCCGACCGGCGCGAGCGCGGACCAAGGACGCAGGCTGATGCGGGAGTTGGTGTCGGACGTGGCCGGCCGTATCGCGGCCTGGCAGGTCGACGACCGGGGAAGGATGGTTCGATGAACACGGGTTCGCCGTCGAGGTCGGTGCCGCACGGGCTGCCGGTCACGCTCGACCGCGCCGTCTCCTTCAGGGCAGGAGGGCGGGTGCTGACGGGGGGCGCGCCGTGGGGAGTCGCCCGCCTCACGAAGGCCGCGCTCCCCCATCTCGCCGCTCTGCGCCGCGCCGGGCGGGCAGGCCTGGCCCCCGACACGGCGGTGGGGCGTGCCCTGGCCCGGCAACTGCTCGACCGGGGGCTCGCCCACCCGGTACCCGCGCCCCGGCCGGGCCCGCACCCGGTGACGGTGGTGGTCCCGGCGTTCGGACGGCCGTCGGAACTGGACCGCTGCCTCGCCTCGCTGCGGGGCCTGCCGGTCATCGTCGTGGACGACGGCTCGCCCGACCCCGCGCCGCTCGGCGCGGTCGTCGAATCCCATGGGGCGCGCCTGGTGCGTCATGGCACCAATCGCGGCCCGGCGGCCGCCCGCAACACCGGTCTGGCACTGGTCCGTACGCCGCTGGTCGCGTTCGTCGACTCCGACTGCCGCCCGGAGGACGGCTGGCTCGATGTCCTCGTTCCGTCCTTCGACGACCCGAAGGTGGCGGCCGTCGCTCCGCGGATCGTGCCGGCGGTCCCGGCTCGCCCGAGCGGTCTGCTCGCCCGCTACGAGGCCGCCCGTTCCGCCCTCGATCTGGGGCAGGACCAGGCGCTGGTGCGTCCCGGCGCGCGGCTCGGCTTCGTGCCGACCGCCACGCTCCTCGTCCGCACGGACGTGCTGCGCGATGTCGCGTTCGACGAGGATCTGCGCCTCGGTGAGGACGTCGATCTCGTATGGCGGCTGCACGATCGCGGACTGCATGTGCGCTACCAGCCGCGGGCCCGTGTCGCCCACACGCCCCGGCTCGGCGTGCGTGACTGGGCGCTACGCCGTCACGAGTACGGCACGTCGGCGGCCTCGCTTGCCGACCGTCACCCCGGTCGGCTGGCACCGGCCCGTCCCTCCGCCTGGAACCTCCTCACGCTGGCCTGCGCCGCCCGGGGGCGTCCTCGTCCGGCGGTCGCGAGCGCGCTGCTGACCACGGCGCTGCTGCGACGTCGCCTGTCGGGGACGCCGGGTGCGACGGGACTGAGCGTGTCCGTGGTGGCACAGGGCCTGGTGGCCGACACAGCCGCGCTGGGGCTCGCGCTGCGCCGTGAGTGGTGGCCGCTGGGGATGCTGTGTCTGGGTATGGCGCCGTGTGGCCGGACCGCCCGCGTGGCGTCGGCGGCCATGCTCGCTCCGCTCGTCGCGGAGTGGGCCACGCGCGGCCCCGCCCTGGATCTCGTGCGGTGGACGGCTCTGAGGTGCCTCGACGACCTGGCCTACGGCACGGGTGTGACCGCGTCGGCCTGGCACCACCGGTCGCTCGCACCGCTGTTGCCGGACGTGCGCCTGCCGTTCCTGCGGGGCGGCGAGCCCCGTCGCGCACGGGCGTGAACTTCCCGCGTCTGCCCGCCGGTTGACGGAGGGGAGGTGACGCGGGTCGACGCGGTGGCGAGTGGGCCGGGGCGGCGCGGTGCCGAGTCGGCCGATACGGCCCGCGGTGGTGAGTGGACCGACGCCGTGGCGGGTGGCCCGGCGGATCACCCCTCGGCCACCCGGCACCGGCCGCGCGGAGCCGTCGCGCCCTGACGGCCCCGCGCCACGGGGGAGCTCAGTCCGGCGGCGGAAAGACCGGCGCTCCGGTGTCCGAGTCGGCGATCGAGATCGCCTCGATCGGGCAGGACTCGGCGACTTCGAGGATCTCCTCCGAGGCGGGCACGGTCGCGGCGACCGCTCGGCCCTGCCCCCGCTCGTCGAGTTCGAAGTCGTTCGGCGCGGAGGCCGCGCACAGGCCTGTACGGACGCAGACCCGTGGGTCGACCGTGACGTTCCAGCGATCCGGCATCGTCAGGCTCCCCGGACGACGAGCGGCAGCGTCTTCCAGCCGCGTACGGTCGAGGTCTGGGCCAGTTCCGCGCCGTCCCAGTCCACCTCCCAGTGCGGGAAGCGCCTCAGTATCTCCTCCGCCGCCACCTTGCCCTCCAGACGGGCCAGCGCCGCGCCCAGGCAGTAGTGCGCGCCGACGCCGAACGACATGTGCTGGGTGACCCGGTGGATGTCGAACCGGTCCGGGTCGGGGAAGCGCTCGGGATCCCGGTTCGCGGCGGCCTGGATGAAGAGCATGGCACTGCCTGCCGGCACCGTGCGGCCGTGCAGTTCCACGTCCTTGGTCACAAGGCGCGCGGTGAACGGACCGGTCGGCTCGAAGCGCAGGATCTCCTCGATGGCGTTCGGTATGAGGGACGGGTCGGCCACGAGTTCCCGGCGCGCCTCGGGGTAGCGGGCCATCACGGCACCGAACCAGCCGATGAGCCGTCCCGTCGTCTCGTTCCCGGCGCCGGCGACCACCGAGCAGTAGGTGAGCACCTCGTCGTCGGTGAGGGTGCGCCGGACCCCGTTCTCGTCCTCGAACTCGGCGGTCATGAGCTCGGTCATCAGGTCGTCCGAGGGGTGTTCCTTGCGCCAGTCGATGTACGCGCGGAACCCTTCGGTGCTCAGGATGTCCTCGTGGTTGATCCTGCCGCCGTCCGACGTCTCCAACGTGGCGTCGGTCTGGTCGCGGAAGGCCGGCTGGTCGGCTTCCGGGATGCCAAGGAGCATGCCGATCACCCGCATCGGCATCTCGGCGCCGACGGCCTCGACCAGGTCGAAGCGTTCGGCATCGGCGACCGGTTCGAGCACCTGCTTGCAGAAGGCCCGTATCCGCGGCTCCAGCTGGGCGATGCGGCGCGGCGTGAAGACGCGGGCGAGCAGCCGACGGTGGATGTCGTGGACGGGCGGATCCTCGAAGATGAGGGTGCCCGAGGGCATCTCCATGTTCGCCTGGATGATCTCCAGGATGTCGCCCTTCGCGGAGGAGTAGGTCTGCCAGTCGGCGAGGCCGCGCTGGCAGTCGGCGAAGCGGGAGACCGCGAAGAAGTCGTGCTCGCCGTTGTGGTAGAGGGGTGCTTCTTCGCGCAGCCGGGCGTAGACGGGGTAGGGGTCCTGGGCGAGTGCGGGGTCGAAGGGGTCCCAGTAGACGGGTGTGGTGGTGGTCATTTGAGCATGGCTCCCGCGTCGACGGTCAGGGTGGTTCCGGTGACGAAGCGGCCTTCGTCGGAGGCGAGGTAGAGGACTCCGTTGCTGATGTCGAGCGGCTCGACCCATGGCGTGGGCAGGATGTGCATCTGCTGCGACACCGCGGCGAAGTCGTCGACCGTGGGGTTCTCCAGGTCGGGACGGAACATCCGGTAGGTGTCGTCGTGCATGACCATCGGTGTGTTGACCTGGGTGGGGTGGATCGAGTTGACCCGGATGTTGTGCTCGCCCAACTCCCAGGCCAGTGTGCGCATCAGCCCCACCACCCCGTGCTTGGCGGCGATGTAGTGACCGATGTTCGCGTGGCCGCGCAGGCCGCCGACGGAACTGGTCAGGATGACCGAGCCGCCCCGGCCCCCCGCGACGACGTGCGGCGTCGAGACCTTGGTGGTGAGCCATACTCCGGTCAGGTTGACGTCGATCATGTCCCGCCAGGTCTTCTCGCTCATGGTGTCGAGTCGCCCGCCGTCGCTGCCGAGGCCCGCGTTGGCCACGACGATGTCCAGGCGCCCCAACTCGGCGACACCGTCGTCGACGGCCGCCTTGAGCGCGTCGTGGTCGCGGACGTCCGCCTGTACGGCGATGATGCGCCGTCCCAGCTTCTGCACCCGGTTGACCGTCTCTTCCAGGTCCGCCGGCGTCGACATGGGGAACGTCACGCCGTCGAGTTGCTTGCAGACGTCGACGGCGATGATGTCGGCGCCCTCCTCGGCAAGGCGGATCGCGTGGCTGCGTCCCTGACCGCGTGCCGCGCCGGTGATGAAAGCGACTTTTCCTTCGACTCGTCCGGGCATGGTGACCTCGTTCCTGGTTGAAGGGCATGAGCACAGTGGCCTGGGGTTCCGGTCACCGGTGGTGCCGTCGTCGGCCACGCAGACCGAGGGCGAGGAGCAGCAGGGCGGCGGCGGCCGCGATCGGCGCGACACGCCTGAGTGCTCCCGCGCCGGTCGCGTCGATGAGGTCGAGCGGGGCGGCGGGACTGCGTGGGCCGGGTGTGAGGGAGGCAAATGTGAGGGGGGCGGATGTGAGGGGGGCGTCCCCGGTGACCGGCCGCGTTGCACCGGGCGTGGTCCCAGGGGAGTCCGTGGCCAACTCGGCGGCGAGGTTTTCGGCGAACCGCGCCATCAGCGCACCGGACACTTCGGCGAGCGTGCCGCGGCCGAACTGGGCCGGCTTGCCCGTGACGTTGAGTTCGGTCTCCACGTGTACGTCGGTACGGTCGCCGCCGGCGTCGGTCAGGCGGCAGGTGACCAGGGCCTTCGCGGTCCCGTTGCCGCGTGCCTCCCTGCCGCCCGCCTCCAGGACCACGACCTTGGCCTGCTCGTCCCGCGACAGGAACGTGACGGTGCCGCTGTAGGTGAGGCCGATGGGCCCCAGCTTGACCTTGATCCTGCCGTGGTGTTCGTCGCCGTCGCTGGAGGTGAGGCTCGCCCCGGGAACACAGGGGGCGACCCGCTCGACGTCGAGGAGCACCCGCCAGGCGTCCTCCACCGCCACGGGGATGCTGAGCGTGTTGTCCAGCCTCATGCCGAATCCTCCGTCACGGACTTGTCGGCGGCGGCCCGGACGGCGTTCACGATTCCCTGGTAGCCGGTGCAGCGGCACAGGTTCCCGGTCAGGGCCTCGCGGATCTCCTCGTCGGTGGGCTTGGGGTTCTCGGCCAGGAACGCGGTGACCGACACCACGAAGCCCGGTGTGCAGAACCCGCACTGCAGGCCGTGGTGCTCGCGGAACGCGGCCTGGACGGCGGAGAGTTCGCCGTCCGGCGCGGCGAGCCCCTCGATGGTGGTCACCTCCGCGTCGTCGGCCTGCACGGCGAACACCAGGCAGGCGCGGACGGCCTCGCCGTCGAGCAGCACCGTGCACGCGCCGCAGACGCCGTGTTCACAGCCGAGGTGTGTACCGGTCAGTGCGCAGTTCACCCGGAGGAAGTCGGCGAGGGTGAGCCGAGGCCGTACGGTCTCCCGGCGCATGCTGCCGTTGACTCGTACCCGGATGTCGGCGGTGCCCAGGTCAGCCATGGAGTGCCTCCTGTACGGCGCGTCGCCAGGCGCGGGCGACCATGGCGGCGCCCACGCGGGTGCGGTAGGAAGCCGACCCGTGCAGATCGCGGGGGACGGCGTCTAGGCCGGTGGTCGCGGACCGCCCGATCTCGTCGGCGTCGGCTTCGGCGGGTTCGGAGCCGAGGAGTGCCGTCTCCGTGGGCCGGGCCCTGGAGGCGGTCGGGCCCAGTCCGAACAGGCCGATGGCACACCGGTCGAGGCGCCCGTCGGCCCCCAGCCGGAGCGCGACGGTGGCCCCGGCGATGGCGAAGTCCCCGCTCCTGCGGGCGAACTCCTCGATGGCGAAGCCACAACGGCCGTTCCAGGGCGGGAAGGTGACTCCGGTCAGCAGCTCGTCCTCGGCCAGTGCCGTGCTCCACACGCCGGTGAGGAAGGCCGCTGCCGGGATGGTGCGACGGCCCCGTGGCGACAGGGTCTGCACTTCGGCGTCCAAGGTCAGTGCCACCGCCGGGTATTCGGCAGCGGAGTCGGCGTGGGCGAGTGAGCCGCCCACGGTGCCGCGGCTGCGGATCTGGAAGTGGCCGATGAGGGGGGTGGCCCGGGCGAGGAGCGGGACCGCGGCGCGTATCCCGTCCGAGCGCTGGACCGTCGCCTGTGTGGTGCCGGCCCCGACCCACACCGACCCGTCGGCGCGACGCTCGATGCCCCGCAGCTCGTCCAGGCGGCGCAGATCGACGAGATGCCCGAAGGCCGCGAGCCGCAGCGCCAGCATGGGAACGAGACTCTGCCCTCCCGCGATGGCCTTCGCCTCGTCTCCGTACTCCGCCAGCAGTGCGACCGCCTCGTCCGCGCCGGACGGCGCGTGATATTCGAAGGATGCGGGCTTCACGTGGTCACCGCCTGCCCCGTCCGGGCTTCCTCGACGAGTTCGACGATCTCCGACGGCGCCAACGGCAACCGGCTGATGCGGGCGCCGAACGGCGCGAGAGCGTCGGCGACCGCGTTCACGACGGCCGGCGCGGAGCCGATCGCGCCGCCCTCTCCGACTCCCTTGTAGCCACCGGGCCCCGGGCTGGGCGTCTCGATGTGCCCCACCTCGATGACCGGCACCTCGGTGGCCGTGGGCAGCAGGTAGTCCATGAACGTGGTCGCGACGGGGTTGCCGTCCTCGTCGTGGGCCAGGTGCTCGTAGAGAGCGCCGCCGATGCCCTGGACGGTGCCCCCGAAGATCTGCCCCTCCACCACACTCGGGTTGATCATCGGGCCGCAGTCCTCGCTGACGATGTACCTCAGCAGCTTCACCTCTCCGGTCACCACGTCGACCTCGCAGGTGCACAGGTGCGTCGCGTTGGCCCAGATCATCAGATGCGGGGTGTGGTAGCGGCCGCTGGCCTCCAGCCCGGCCGGCACGCCCGGCGGGAGGGTGTGGACCTGGAAGTAGGCGATGTCGGCGATCTCGGCGAGGGTCAGCCCGGCCTCGGCCCCGCCGCCCTTCACCGACGCCCGGCCGCGTACGAACTCGATGTCGTCGACCGGGACCTGGAGCCGGTGCGCGGCGATCGCGTGGATCCGCTCACGCAGCACGCCGGCGGTCTCGGCGATCGCGCCCGCCGTCATGGACCCCGACCGGCTGCCCCCGGTACCGCTGCCGAACGGGGTGACCGCCGTGTCGCCCTGGATGGTGCTCACATCCTCGATGGCGGCGCCGAGCGCGTCGGCGGTCAGCTGGACGACCGTGGTCTCCAGGCTGTTGCCGCACGAGCCTCCGGCGACGTACACGTTCACCTTGCCGGAGGGCTCGATCCGGATGGTCGCGCCCTCGGTGGCGTGGAACGGGGTGGCACCCGCGGTCGGTTCGACGTACGTGCACGTGCCGACGCCCAGGTAACGCCCCTGCTCGCGGGCCCGCTCCTGTTCGCGGCGGAAGGCCTCGTAGTCGAGCATCTCCAGTGCCTGCTCGAAGGTCTCGCGGGGGGAGATGTGGTCGTACGGCATGCCGTTGAAGTTCGCGGTGGGAAGTTCGTCGCGGCTCAGCATGTTGCGGCGCCGTAACTCGACCGGGTCCAGGCCCAGTCGGCGCGCAGCGGTGTCGAGGAGGACCTCACGCGCCATCGACTCGTACTGCCAGGGACCGCGATAGGCCACCCGCCCGCTGGTGTTGGAGAACACGAACCGCGACGAGAACGTGCCCTGCGGGATCCGGTACGGGCCGGGGAACAGCATGCCGACGGCGATGCCACTCTGTACGGGCGACGGCGTCGGGTAGGCGCCGGCGTCCTGGACGTGATCCAGGGTGGCGGCCAGGATCCTGCCGTCCTCGTCGAAGGCCATCCGTGCCTCGCCATGCTCGTGGCGTGCCTGACCGGCGGCGAGGAGGTGCTCCTGACGGTCCTCGATCCACTTGACCGCGGCGGGAAGTCTCGCGGCCGCCAGCATCACGCACATGTCCTCGCGCTGCGGCAGCACCTTCTGTCCGAACCCGCCGCCGGTGTCCCGCATCACGACCCGCACCCGGTGCTCGGCGACACCGAGCAGGCGAGCGCAGAAGGACCGGACCTCGTGCGGGGACTGGGTCGCGGCCCAGATCGTCATCTCCTTGCCGGCCGCCGCCCATTCGGCGACGATCCCGCGGGTCTCCATCGGGACCGGACCGTGCGACTGCTGGTACACGGTCTGGCTGACGACGTGCGGCGCGGCCTCGAAGACGGGTTCGAGGTCCGCCATGGGGCGCCCGCCGAGCCGGCCGACGAGGTTGTCGGGCCGGTCCGCGTGTACCGACTCGGTGGAGTCGAGGGCCGTCGCGTAGTCGACGACGGGTGGCAGCGGGTCGTAGTCGACGACGACCGACTCGGCCGCGTCCTCGGCGAGGTAGCGGTCCGTGGCCACCACCATGGCCACCGGGTCCCCCACGAAGCGCACCTCGTCCTCCGCGAGCGGCGGGCGGGGGGTGTCCGGGTCGTCCCGTCCGTTCAGTGTGTACCACTGCTCCCGGACACCGGGGTTGATGTCCCGTGCGACGAACACGGCGTGAACGCCGTCGAGTTCGAGTGCCTCGGACACGTCGATGCCCACGATGCGGGCCCGCGCCATCGGGCTGCGGACGAAGCAGGCGTGCAGCATGCCCGGGCGTACCACGTCGTCGACGAAGGTGCCGGTTCCGGTCAGGAGTCGTGAGTCCTCGACTCGAAGGGTGCGGGTGCCCGTGTAGGGGGTCTCTCCTGCCCGAGCGGAGCGGACAGCCGGGGGAAGGTCGGCAGAGGTGGTCTCGTCGTCGGTTCGTGCCACCGGGATGGCCCTCCGATCAAGCGCTGAACGAGTGTTTAACCGAGTGCGCTGAACGACTGTTTAACACCCACGCTTCGAGACCGTCAAGCACAATGACGGCATGACTGCGCCCCGCCGAATGGGAACCGAGAACTCCAAGACCCGCCTGCTCCTGCTCGACACCGCGGAGCAGCTGATGCTCAAGGAGGGGTACGCGGCCGTCGGCGTACGGCGGGTGGCGCGCGAGGCCGACGTGGCCCCGGCTCTCGTCCTGTACTACTTCCGCACGCTCGACGACCTCTTCCTCGCCATGCTGCGGCGGCGCGCGGAGGACGAGTTGAAACGGACGGCCCGCGCGTTCGACGGTCCCCAGCCCCTGCGGGCCCTGTGGAAGCTCACCAGCCACCCCGGCAATGCACTGACCACGGAGTTCACCGCCCTGGCCAACCACCGCAAGACCATCCGCGCCGAGCTCGCCTTCCATGCGGAGCGCTACCGCGAGGCTCAGCTGGAGGCCCTCACCCGCAGGCTCACGGAAACAGGCGTCGAGCTACCGCCCGAGGTGTCCCCGGCCGTGCTGCTCATGCTGACCAACGCGCTCGGCCGCGTACTCATGATGGAGAACACCATGGGAATGTCGACCAGGCACGCGGAGGTCCTCGCCTTCGTGGAGCAGTTCCTCCAGCGTTACGAGGGTGCCTCCGCGCCCGCCGTGGCACCTGGAACGTGAGCGACCTCAGTCCCGCCCCGGCGGCTTCCGTCCCCCCAACTCCCGCCGGCGCGTCCGCAGGGAGTGAGCGGCCGACTTGGGCTCAGGAGCCCTCGGCAGAGCACGCGTCCTGAGGAAGAGCGCAGGTCGGAGTGCATGCGACCTGCGTTCTCCGGACTCCATGGACGATTCGGCGGCCCTCTGGACGCCGAGTAGATTAGGAGCATGGATCTGCCGGTGATGCCACCCGTGAAGCCGATGCTCGCCAAGTCGGTGACGGCGATTCCGCCGGGCATGCAGTACGAGGCGAAGTGGGACGGCTTCCGGGCGATCGCGTTCCGCGACGGGGACGAGGTCGAGCTGGGCAGCCGTACCGGGAAACCGCTTACCAGGTATTTCCCCGAGCTGGTGGAGGCGCTGCGGGAGCGGGTGCCGGAGCGCTGTGTGCTGGACGGGGAGATCGTTATCGCGCGGGAGGGCCGGCTCGACTTCGACGCGCTCACGGAGCGCATCCACCCGGCGGACTCCCGGGTGCGCACGCTGGCCGAGCGGACCCCGGCGTCCTTCGTCGCCTTCGACCTTCTGGCGCTGGCCGACAAGGCGCTGCTCGACGTGCCCCTGAGCGACCGGCGCGAGCTGCTGACCAGGGCGCTGGCCGGGGTCACCGCACCCGTGCACGTGGCGCCGGCGACGACCGACGTCGAGGTGGCCCGGCAGTGGTTCGAGGAGTACGAGGGCGCGGGCCTGGACGGCGTGATCGCCAAACCGCTCACCCTGCGTTACCTCCAGGACGAGCGTGCCATGTTCAAGGTCAAGCACGAGCGCACCGCGGACGTCGTGGTCGCCGGATACCGCTTCCACAAGAGCGGGCCGATCGTGGGCTCGCTGCTGTTGGGCCTGTACGACGACCGGGGCGCGCTGCAGCACGTCGGCGTGTCCGCCGCGTTCCCGATGAAACGCCGTGCGGAGCTGGTCGAGGAGCTGGAGCCGCTGCGCATGGAGGACGCGGCGGGCCATCCGTGGGCGGCCTGGTCGCAGGAGGCGGCGCACGAGACGGCCCGGCTGCCGGGGGCGCCGAGCCGCTGGTCGGGCAAGAAGGACCTGTCCTGGGTGCCGCTGCGGCCCGAACGGGTGGCCGAGGTGGCGTACGACCACATGGAGAACGGGGCACGGTTCCGGCACACGGCCCGCTTCCGCCGCTGGCGTCCGGACCGCACCCCTAAGAGCTGCACGTACGCGCAGTTGGAGGAACCGGTGCGCTACGACCTGTCGGAGATCCTCGGGCCGC
The DNA here is from genome assembly GCF_055581185.1 of Streptomyces sp. NPDC031474. Classification (NCBI taxonomy): domain Bacteria; kingdom Bacillati; phylum Actinomycetota; class Actinomycetes; order Kitasatosporales; family Streptomycetaceae; genus Streptomyces; species Streptomyces sp. NPDC031474. Next base: position 243,191 of record NZ_JBVIJX010000010.1, on the reverse strand, counting down.
CGCCGAGGAGTTGAGCAGACCGGCTCACGGCGTCATCAGGACCTTCACCGCGCCGTCCTGCTTGCGCTGGAACATCTCGTACGCGTGCGGGGCGTCCTCGAGCGGCAGGCGGTGGGTGGCGAAGTCGTCGACGCCGAGGGGGTCCTCGTCGGTGAGGTACGGCAGGATGTCGTCGCTCCAGCGGCGCACATTGGCCTGGCCCATGCGGATCTGGAGCTGCTTGTCGAACAGGGTGAGCATCGGCAGCGGGTCGGCCGTGCCGCCGTAGACGCCGACCAGGGAGAGGGTCCCGCCGCGACGCACCAGCTCGATGGCGGTGTGCAGGGCGGCCAGGCGGTCGACGCTGAAACGTTCCGCAAGCGGTCCGCTCAGTTTCCGCGGCAGCAGGGCGGAGGCGTTCTGGATCATGCGAGCGGCCGCGCTGCCGTGTGCCTCGGTGCCGACGGCGTCGATCACGGCGTCGGGGCCACGGCCGTCGGTCTCGTCGCGGATCGCGGTGACCAGCTCCTTCTCGCTGTCGAAGTTCCTGAGGTCGTACGTCTCGACGCCCCGCGCGCGGGCCCGGCGCAGCCGGTCGCCCACCAGGTCGATGCCGAAGACCCGGCCCGCGCCGCGCACCTGGGCGACCCGGCAGGCCATGTCGCCGATGGGGCCGAGGCCGAACACGGCGACGCTGCCGCCCTGCGGGACGTCCGCGTAGGCGACCGCCTGCCAGGCGGTGGGCAGGACGTCGGAGAGGTAGACGTAACGGTCGTCGGGCGGCCCCTCGGGCACCTTGATGGGCCCGAACTGGGCCTGTGGCACGCGCAGATACTCGGCCTGGGCGCCGGGCACCGCGCCGTAGAGGCGGGTGTAGCCGAACAGGGCGGCGCCCATCCCCTCGCCGGTGACCTGGGTGGTCTCGCACTGGGTGGGCAGCGCGTTCAGGCACATCCAGCAGTTGCCGCAGGCGATCTGGAACGGCACCACCACCCGGTCGCCGGCCTTGAGGTCGGGCACCCCGGCGCCGACCGCCTCGACGATGCCCATGGGCTCGTGGCCGAGGATGTCGCCCGGGGTCATGAACGGGGTGAGCACCTCGTACAGGTGCAGATCGGAGCCGCACAGGCCGCTGGACGTGATGCGGATGACGGCGTCCGTCGGTTCCTGGATCGTCGGGTCGGGCACGGTGTCCACCCGTACGTCGCGCTTGCCCTGCCAGGTCACTGCCTTCATCGTGCCGCGCTCCCTCCGCCGGCCGGTCCGTCCCGGCGGGTCCGGGGGCCCCGGGTCCCGGCTGCGGCCCGGGTACCCGGTCGCCCGGTCCCGAACCGCCGTGGCCGTCGGTCACGGTCACGGATGGCCACTGTCGAACGGATGAGCGCACAATCAAGACAGGGAACGGGGGTGCCCATGACGGACACGAGTCGTTCGAGACGCACGGGGCGGCGCACGGGGCGGCGCGCGGGGCGCGTCCGGCCGCCGGCCGCCGTCGCGCTGTCGGCAGCGGCGCTGGCCGCCGCCCTGACGGTCTCGCTCGCCGCGGGCTGCACCTCCTCCCGCGAGACCTCCCGGCCCGACGACGGCCGGAGCGCGTCGCAGAGCCCCGGGCCGACCGGCCCCGGCACCGGCTCGGTGCTCGCCGTGAAGATCGACAACGCGCCGGGCGCCCGACCGCAGACCGGCCTCGACGCGGCGGACGTCGTGTACGCCGAACAGGTCGAGGGCGGGCTGAGCCGGCTGATGGCCGTGTACGCGACGAGGCTGCCGGCGGCCGTCGGACCGGTGCGCAGCGCCCGCGAGTCCGATCTGGAGCTGCTCCGTCAGTTCGACCGGCCGGTGCTGGCGTTCTCCGGGGCGCAGGGCAAGCTGCTGCCGCTGATCGACCGGGCGCCGCTGGACGCCGTCACACCCGAGAAGGCGTCCGGCGCCTACTACCGCGGCACGGACCGCGCCGCTCCGCACAACCTGTACCTGCGTCCGAGCCGGCTGCTGCCCGCCGCGCCGGGCGCCGCCGCGCTGACCACGGGCTTCCGTCACGGCGCCGCGCCCGCCGGCGGCAGGGCGGAGCACTCGCAGACCGTGCGCTATCCGGCGGCTCGCTTCACCTTCACCTGGTCCGCGAGCCGGGCACGCTGGCTGGTCTCGATGGACGGCACACCGAGTGTGACGGCCGCCGGGCAGCCGGTGGCGCCGGCCACGGTGGTGGTGCAGCACGTGACGGTGCGCGCGTCGCGTTTCCACGACTTCCTCGGCAACAACACGCCGTACACCGAGACGGTGGGGGCGGGCAAGGCCGAGGTGCTGCGCGACGGACGCGTCTTCGACGTGAACTGGAAGCGGGCGACGGCCACGGACGGCACGGACTTCACCGCCGACGACGGAAAGCCCGTCGCTTTCGCCGAGGGCCAGGTGTGGGTCGTGTTCGTGAAGGCACCGTAGACGTCAGTTCCGGGCGATGACGGGCTCCGCCGGGTTGCGCAGCCCTTCCGCCGCGTCCGAGACCCTGCGGATGAGGTCGAAGAACTGGCCCTGTTCCTCGGCGGAGAGCGGCGCGAGGAAGACCTGGTTCATCCGGGCCGTGCGCACGGCCAGCTTGCGGTGGGTGCGCAGGCCGTCGTCGGTGAGGCGCAGCAGGAAACGGCGGCCGTCCTGCGGGTCGCGCACCTTGTCCAGCAGCCCGCGGCGGCCGAGCCGGCTGATGACCTCGGCGATGGTCGACCGGTCGAGACCGACCCGCTCCCCCACGGTGCGCTGGTCCAGTCCCGGCTCGGCGACGAGCGCGTTCAGGACCGCGAACTGCGGCGATGTGGTGTCCTCGGAGACCATCGTGTTCCACAGGAGGTAGTGCGCCTGCTGCAGCCGCCGGGCCAGATGCCCGGGGTGGGTCGTGAGGTCCAACGCGGCCATGTGCACTCCCACTGTCCGAATTAGTCGGTGCACTGAACAATACCCGGTGTCCAGTGCGGCTCGCGAGCGATCGTCGTCCAGCGAGGCCTTGACGGTTTCGCGCGCCGATGGCAGCGTGAGGCATCTCGCTGGAATACTCAGTGCGCTGATTAATTCGCAGAGATGAGGCTGCACGGATGGACAAGGCGGTCGCCACGGCCCTGGAGGCGGTGGCCGATGTCGGCAACGCCCACGGGGACGAGCTCGCCCTGTCCGGTCACCGCGAGGCCGCCGCGGCGCAGACGGCGGGCCCCTTCGACGCCGGCGACTGCGTCCGGGCGGACGCCTCGCCGGAGGCGAGGGCGAAGCTCAGGCCGTCGTTCGGGATCGAGGACGGGACGGTGACGGCCGGCAACGCCTCGCCGCCGACCGACGGCGCCGCCGCCCTGCTGCTCGTGGACAAGGAGGGACTGCGGACCACCGGCCGCGAGCCGCTCGCCCGTCGGGGTGGCGGCGTCGGGGTCGCCGTCCCGCGCATCGGCGTGGGCCAGGGCCTCGCCCTCGTCCTCGAACGACAAGGAACCCAGGAAACGCCATGACTCTCACTCAAGCCGACATCGACCAGGAGATCGCGGCCGAGCACGCCGCGTACGAGAAGCGGCGCGCCGACGGCGCTCCCGTCGAGCACCAGCCGCGCCGCGACTACGCGCCGTACCGTTCCTCCGTCCTGCGCCACCCCAAGCAGCCGCCCGTCGCGATCGACGTCAGCAAGGACCCGGAGCTGGTGGAGCTGGCCTCCCCCGCCTTCGGCGAGCGGGACATCACCGAGATCGACAACGACCTCACCCGGCACCACCACGGCGAGCCGATCGGTGAACGGATCACGGTTTCCGGCCGGTTGCTGGACCGCGACGGGCGTCCGGTCCGCGGCCAGCTGGTCGAGATCTGGCAGGCCAACTCGGCCGGCCGCTATGCGCACCAGCGCGAGCAGCACGACGCCCCGCTGGACCCGAACTTCACGGGCGTCGGCCGCACCCTGAGCGACGACAACGGTTTCTACCGTTTCACCACCGTCCAGCCGGGCCCCTACCCCTGGCGTCAGCACGTCAACGCCTGGCGGCCGGCCCACATCCACTTCTCGCTGTTCGGCACGGCGTTCACCCAGCGGCTCGTGACGCAGATGTACTTCCCGAGCGACCCGCTGTTCCCGTACGACCCGATCATCCAGTCGGTGACGGACGACGCGGCCCGGCAGCGGCTGGTCGCGACCTACGACCACAGTCTGTCGGTGCCGGAGTTCTCAATGGGCTACCACTGGGACATCGTGCTCGACGGCCCGCACGCCACCTGGCTCGAAGAAGGGCGCTGACCAGCGATGACGAAGATCGACACAAGCCGTCCGGAGACCGTGCTGCCCACGCCGTCGCACACGGTCGGCCCCTTCTACGGCCACGCCCTGCCGTTCCCCGGCGGCGGTGACATCGCCCCCGTCGGCCACCCGGACACGATCACGCTGCAGGGTCACGTGTACGACGGCGAGGGCAAACCGTTGCCGGACGCGTTTTTGGAGCTGTGGGGCGCGGACCCCGAGGGCAACCTCCCCCAGGTCGACGGCTCGATGCGGCGGGATGCGTCGAGCGGCGGTTTCCTGGGCCGCAACGGCGTCGAGTTCACCGGCTGGGGACGCGTCCAGACGGACGCGGACGGCCACTGGTCGGCGCGGACGCTGCGGCCGGGCGCGCGCGGGCGCAGCGCCCCGTACCTGAGTGTGTGCGTGTTCGCGCGCGGGCTGCTGGTGCACCTGTTCACCCGGATCTACCTGCCCGGCGACGACGCGGCGCTCGCCGCGGATCCGCTGCTGAAGCAGCTGGACCCGGCGCGCCGCGCCACGCTGATCGCCCAGGACGGCCCGCTGGGCACCTACCGTTTCGACATCCGCCTTCAGGGCGAGGGCGAAACGGTCTTCCTGGAGTTCCAGTGACCCCTGCGCACACCGACGGTCCGTCCGAGGCCGGTCTGCTCTCCCCCGGGTGGACCGGCTCCGCCGCCGCCTCCGCGACCGGGGACCACGCGTTTCTGCGGGCGTTGCTCGACGCGGAGGCCGCGCTGACCCGCGCCCAGGAGACGCTGGGGCTGGCCCCGGAGGGGGCCGGCGCGGCGGTCACCTCGGCGGCCGGCGCCGGTGACTTCGATGTGCGGTCCCTCGCCGAGCGGGCCCGAGGCGGCGGGAACCCGGTGATCCCGCTGGTCGCCGATCTGACGAAGGCGGTCGGCACGCAGTACGGCCCGTACGTCCACCGGGGCGCGACCAGCCAGGACATCATGGACACGGCGATGATGCTGGTGGCGGTGCGCACGCTCGGCCTCGTCCTGGCCGACCTCGACCGCAGTCGGCGCGCGCTGGCCCGGCTCGCCGCCGAGCACCGGGACACGCCGATGCCGGGCCGGACGCTCACCCAGCACGCCGTACCGACGACGTTCGGTCTGAAGGCGGCCGGCTGGCGGTCGCTGGTGCTGGACGCACGCGACCGCGTGACGGCCGTACGGGACACGCTGCCCGCCCAACTCGGCGGCGCGGCGGGGACCTTGGCGGCCTTCACGGCGTACGGCGCCGACGACGCGACCGCCCTGCCCGCCGTGTACGCCCGTGAACTCGGGCTGCGGGCACCGCAGTTGCCGTGGCACACCCTGCGGACGCCGATCGCCGACCTCGCCGCCTGTCTGGCCTTCACGGCGGGCGCCCTGGGGAAGGTCGCGACGGACGTCCTCTGCCTCTCCCGCACCGAGATCGCCGAGGTGGCGGAGGGCAGCGGGGGCGGTTCCTCGGCCATGCCGCACAAGGCCAACCCGGTACGGTCCACGCTGATCGCGGCCGCCGCCCGGCGCGCCCCGCAGCTCGCGGCCACGTTGCAGGGGTCCCTGGCGGCGGAGGACGAGCGGCCCGCCGGGGCCTGGCACGCCGAGTGGGAGCCCCTGCGGGACCTGCTGCGGCTGGCCGGCGGGGCCGCCCGGGACGCGGCCGAGCTGACGGAGGGCCTGCGGGTGAACGCGGACGCGATGCGCGCGAACCTCGCCCTCACCCACGGGCTGATCGTCTCCGAGCGGCTGTCCGCCGAGCTGTCGGCCGTGCTCGGCCGGGCCCGCGCCAAGGAGCTTCTCACCGAACTCGCCCGCCGTGCCTACGCGGAGGATCGTCCCCTGGTCGAACTCCTCGCCGAGGAGCCCGACTTGAAGGACGTCGCGCTCGACGACCTCACCGACCCCGCCCGCTATACCGGCTCCGCCGGAGTCCTCACCGACCGTGCCCTGGAGCGACGTTGACCAAGAGACTGCTCAACCACCGTGCCGAGGGGCCGGCTTCCGCGCCCCCGCTGCTGCTCGGCCCCTCGCTGGGCACCTCGTACGCCCTGTGGGACAAGGTCGCGCCGGAGCTGTCCGTCACGCATCGGGTGGTCCGCTGGGACCTGCCGGGGCACGGAGGTTCGGCGGCCGACCTGATCGGTCCCGGGGCCACCGTCGGCGATCTCGCCGAACTGGTGCTGGCGCTCGCCGACTCCCTCGGCCTGGAGCGGTTCGCGTACGCGGGCGTCTCCCTGGGCGGCGCGGTGGGTCTGCAGCTGGCGCTGCACCACCCCGAACGCCTCTCATCGCTGGCGATGATCTGCTCCTCGGCCCACTTCAACGGGTCGAAGCCGTGGGAGGAGCGGGCCGCGCTGGTGCGCAGGGAAGGTCTGGCGGGGCTCGCCGAGAACGCGAACTCCCGTTGGTTCACACCGGGGTTCACCGTGCCGGAGCTGATCGCCGACCACCGTGATGCGGACCCGGGAGCCTACGCCGCGTGCTGTGACGCGCTGGGCGCCTTCGACCTGCGCGAGCGGCTGCCGGAGATCGCCGTACGGACGCTGCTGATCGCCGGGCGTCATGATCCGGCGACGCCGCCCGCGCATCTGCGGGAGATCGCGGACGCGGTGCCGGGTGCGGCGCTGGTCGAGCTGCCGGGGGCCTCGCACCTCGCGCCCGCCGAGTGTCCCGAGGCCGTGCTGACCGCGCTGCGGGCACATCTCGACGGCGGGGCGAAGCGGGGCATGCAGGTGCGGCGCGAAGTGCTCGGGGACGCGCATGTGGACCGGGCGCAGGCCGGGCAGGACGCGTTCACCGCGCGCTACCAGGACTTCATCTCGCGCTACGCCTGGGGCGAGATCTGGACCGACCCGACCCTCAGCCGCCGCGAGCGCAGCATGATCACACTGACCGCGCTGGTGGCGCACGGCCACTACGACGAGTTGGCCATGCACGTGCGGGCGGCCCGGCGCAACGGGCTCACGCCGGACGAGATCGGCGCGGTCCTGCTGCAGACGGCCGTCTACTGCGGGGTCCCGGCGGCGAACTCGGCATTCGCGGCGGCCCAGCGGGTGCTGGCGCAGGAGGACGGAACCGGCTGAGACGCATCCGGCCGCAGCGCCGCGACGCGTCGGGGAGCTACCTCCGGGTCTGTCCGGGGACGAGGCCCACCTGCGGCGCGCCCAGCCCGTTCAGGGCCAGCTGTGCCTTCTCCGCCAGGCCGTCGGCGCCGCAGGAACGGGCCAGGGTCAGGCCCCGGCCGAGTTCGGACGCCGAGCGCGACAGGATGCCGTACTCGACGCGGGCGGCGGCGTGTTCGTACTGGCAGGGCGAGGACTCCAGATAGGTGACCGCCTGCTGGGCGAGCCGGACCGCGCGCTGGCCGGTCTCCAGGGCGGCGGCGCAGCGCAGGGCCTCGCCGATCGCGGTGTCGGTGCCGAAGCGTTCGGCCTGACGGCGGGCCTCGATGACGAGCCGGTTCGCACGGTCCGGGTCCTCACCGGCCAGGGCCCGGGCGAGGTCGACGGCCCAGGGGCTCATCACCGGGTTGAGGTGGCCGCGGGCGGTGGCGGCCTTCTCGGCGGCCTCCAGTTCGTTGATGCCGTCCTTGACCCGGCCGACGGCCAGCAGCAGTCGGCCGCGCACGGTCCGCGGGTCGGGCAGCACGATCGTCGACGGGTACGGCGGGGCGAAGCCGTACTGTTCGGCGGTCTCCCAGGCCTCGGCGACATGGCCGCGGACCAGCAGCGTGTCGACGAGGTTGCAGGTCGCCGACCAGTACAGGGGCAGGCCGCGGCCGACGCGTTCGGCGAGGCGCAGCGATTCCCTGAGGGACTCCTCGGCCTCTTTCAGCCGGCCCCGGCGGCGCAGCCCCACCCCGAGGTAGGCATGCGCCAGGGCGAGATGGCCCCCGCTCCAGCCGACGGAGACGTAGGCGCGCAGGGCCTCGTTGAGGAGGGCGTCGGCGCGGTCGAGCCGGTCGGTGTAGGCGTAGGAGCCGGCCAGCATCATCAGCAGTTCGATGCCCCACTCCTGGTCGGTCCAGCCGAGACCGGGGGCGAGGCGGCCGTTGACGAGGGCGCGGTCGCAGAACTCGACGACCTCCATGGCGTTCTCGCCGTGGATCGCCGCGTCGAAGCCGCGCAGGATGAGCAGGGCGCGCTCGGCGTTGTCCCGGCCGGTGCAGGCCGCGACGAGCGAGGCGAGTTTCTCCGAGCCGCGCGGTGAGGCCGTCTCGCCGGCGTGCACGCCCTCCCACATGAGCTGCACGGCCTGCAGTCGCAGCCGGGCGGGTCCGGGGGCGTGCCGGGCGGCCTCCGCCTCGACCGTGCGGACGCCCTCCTCCAGCTGGTCGTTGTGCACGAGCGCCTGGGAGAGGCGGCAGACGGCGTCGACGCGCTCGGCACCGTCGAGACCGGGCATGCCGAGTGCCGTGCGCAGGTGTTCGATGGTCCTGGCGGGTGCGGTGAGGAAGGTCGCGGAGCCCAGTTCGTAGAGCACGTGCGCGTGGACGTCGGGGGCGGGCGGTTCCTGCAGAGCGCGTTCCAGACAGCGGCGGGCCGCGTCCGGGGCGCCGACGGCGAGGTGTTCGCGGGCGGCCTCGCGCAGCTGCTCGACGAGTTCCTCGTCGCCCTCCGCGTGGACCTGGAGCAGGTGGCGGGAGGCGGCCGCGAGGCCGTTTCCGGCGTCGGCGACGACCTGGGCGGCGATGCCGTGCATCGCGGTGCGCAGGCCGGTGGGGATGGAGTCGTAGACGGCGGAGGCGATCAGCGGGTGGACGAACTCCAGGTCGCCGTCGTCGGCGGGGACGGCGCCCGGGGCGGGTTCGGTGAGGATGCGGGCGTTGCGCAGCAGTTCGGCGCAGCGCACCGCGTCGTCCCGGCCGAGACCGGCGAGCCGGGCCGCCTGGGCGACGGAGATGTCGGCGCCGAGGATCGCGGCGGCCATGGCGAACTTGGTGGCGTCGACGCCCAGTTTCTCCAGGCGGTCGACGAGGCCGCCGCCGCGGGCGGCGCGGTTCAGGGGGCGCAGTTCGGTGGCCGAGGACTCGCTCGGCTCCAGTTCGCTGTCGCGGACCTTGGCGAGGAGTTCGACGGTCTCGTAGGGGTTGCCGTCGGTGACGGCCCACACCTCGCGGCAGAACGCGGCGTCGGCGTGCGCGCCGAGGGTGGCGCGGGTGAGGCCGGCGACCGCGGCCGGCGTCAGGGCGCTGAGGCTGGTGACGGCGCGGCCCGCGGCCTCGCCGATGGCGTCGAGATGACGGGCGGCGTCGCCCTTGACCTCGCCGGGCCGACGGGCCACGACGACCAGGACGGAGAGCTCGTCGAGGCGTTCGACGAGCGCGGCGAGCCAGCGCAGGGTCTCCTGGTCGGCCCAGTGCGCGTCGTCGACGAGGAGCACCAGCGGGTAGTCCCGCCTGGCGAGCCGGGTCACGGCGGCGACGAGGCCGTCGCACACGCCCTGCGGGTCGGCGTGGCCCTCGCCGGGTTCGGCTATGCCGAGGGCGGGGCCCGCGATGTCGTACCAGTCGCCGAGGTACTCGCGGACCTCCTCCGGGTGCAGGGACAGCAGCGTGGGCTGCAGCAACTGCCGTACCACATTGAAGGGGACGGACTTCAGGGTCTCGCCGCCGCGGGCCGACCACACCATGCAGCCGTGGTCCTCGGCGATGCGACGTGTCTCGGCCAGCAGAGCGGTCTTGCCGAATCCCGCCTCGCCCCGGAGCACCAGCAGGTGACCCGACGAGGACTGGCGGGCGCAGAGTGTCTCCACCGCCTGCGCGATCGCGGCGACTTCCCTCTCGCGCTCCCAGAGGGAAGTCGAGGCGGCCGCCGTCGGCCTGACCTCCGTCATCCCGCTACCTCCCCAAGTCGCCCGAACGACGTACGGACCTCGAGCGTAGCCGTCCGGGGGCCCGCGCGGAGGGCGGTCGGCGCAGGTCCCGCCTCGACGGGTGACAAGGGTGGCCCTCGACGCCCCGGCGGGCCTGCGGGAGTGGCCCTGTGACGTCAACGGCGGCTGACGCGCGCCGAATTGACGTCGAATTCACGCCAACCGGGCGTCGGCGCACCGGCGCGGCGACCGGAGCCGAATTCCGCCGAGTGCCCGCCCTCTCATCCGGCTTTCACCGACGCCTCATACGGTGGGGGCATGACGCAGGTGACTCCTCCCGGCTGGTATCCCGATCCGGGGCAGACAAGTGACGGTCCCGCCACCGAACGCTGGTGGGACGGCAAGACATGGACGGACCAGACCCGCGCCGCGGGCTCGGCCGCCGTATGGGGTCCGCCGGCGCAGACCCCGACCGACGGAACCTATCCGGCACAACCGGGGTATCCCAGCTATCCGGGCTATTCGGGTTATTCGGGCCATCCGGTGCAACCCGGCGCTCCCGCGGGCGCGGGGCAGCGGCGCGGGCTGCGGACGGGCATAGCCGTCGCGGCGGCCGTCGCGGTCCTCGCGAGCATCGGGGTCGGCGTGTACGCGCTGGCCAAGGACGACAGCTCAGGCGGAGGCGGCGGCACGGCCCAGGGTCCGGGCGGACAGAGCGGTCCCGGCGGCGACGGCGGGCCGTTCGGCGGGCCCGGCGGCTCCGGTGGTTCGGGAGGATCCGGCGGATCGGGCGGGGCCTCCCCCTCCCCCGGCGAGTCCGAGCCGCCGAAGATCAAGAGCGGTGCGGTGACCGACGCGCTCAACGGGATCAGCATCCCGATCCCGAAGGGCTGGACCGGCCAGGAGCTCAGCGTGGGGGCGCAGATCACCTCCGACTCCTCCTACAAGTGCCCCGGCGACACCTCGAAGACCTGCACCAAGGGGGGTGTGTACTCGGCGCCCGTCGAGGCGCTGGAGACCAAGGGCAGCACCGCGGAGCAGGTGGCCAAGGCGGACATCGCGGCCAACGCCGAGGAGTCCTACGGCGGGAAGACGTACGGTTCGATCACCTCGCACCAGGTGCTCGACTCGAAGGCGGTGACGGTGGCCGGGCAGAAGGGCTACCTGGTGCGCTGGAAGGCGGTCACGAGCAAGGGCGCGGACGGCGTCGTCGAGTCGCTGGCGTTCCCGGCGCCCGCGGACACCAAGCGGCTGGTGGTGCTCCGCTTCGGCGTGGACGCGGACCAGAGCCTGACGGTCATCGACACGATCACCCAGGGCATCAAGGTGGCCAAGGGCGGCGGCAGCGGCCACGACGTCTGAGCCGGACCCGCACGACACACGTGACACACATGACACACGTGACCCGCAGGACCCGCGGAACCCCCGGAATCCACGGGGCCCGCGGGTTCCGTGGAGAAAACGATCGGCCGGGTGGGGCACCCCTCCGCTCAAAGGGGAACCCCACCCGGCCGGGGGGTGCGCGCCGCCCCCGTCCCCACGGTGCGGCGCGAGCAGGCCGTCGTTCCGTCATCCCGGGAACGGCGGCCTGGGTCTTCTACGGTGACGCCACGGAGAGCCCGAGGGCGGGCAGTACGGCCGCCTCCACGAAGCGGACCAGGTAGTCCGGGTCGGCGTACTGCCCCTCGATCACCGGTCGGGCCCGGACCACGCCGAACAACTGCGCCGGGATGTACTCCAGCGCGGGATGGCCGGCCGGGATCTCCCCCCGCTCGACGCCGCGCCGCAGGATGTCCCGCAGCGCCTCGATCTCCGGATCGATGAGCGCCTCGCGCAACGCGCGCGCGAGGTCCTCGTCACCGTTCACGGCGTGGCCGAGGGCCTGCAACAGCTTGCTGTCGTTCGTCGACCAGCCGCCCGCGGCCCGCGCGGCCGCGCGCAGGTCCTCGGCGAGCGAACCGGTGTCGATGCCGGCGAGCCGCGCCGTCCGGCGGGAGCGCAGGGCCGCCACGACGAACTGGGGCTTGGTCTTCCACTGCCGGTAGAGCGTGGACTTGCTGCAGCGCGTGCTGGCCGCCACGCCTTCCATGGTGACCGCTTCATATCCGCATTCGCGGATCTGCTCGAGGACGGCGTCGAAGAACTCCTTCTCACGCTCGGGCGTGATCTTGGAGCGGCGCGTTGCAGCGACCGGCTCCGGTCCCTCCGCGGCCTGCGACGTCATCTTCTCTCCCTCTCCGTTTATGCCCGGTTCCAGTGTGGCGTATGTCAATCGAAACGCCATTGTACCGGTACCCGCGCGTATCGGTACACTGGCGTATCGGTACGACATAGTATCGATCGATCAAACGCGCCACCGTCACAGCTCAACGCACCACCGTCACAGCGAAGGGGCCGGGGGATGAATGCCCGCACGGAGCCTGAACAAGCGGAACCGGCCGCGCCGACCCGGCCGCCGATAGTCCGCGAGCTCCTGCTTGTCGCAGGGCTCTTCCTGGTCTACAAGTTCGGCCGGCAGCTGGCCTCGGGCCACACCGGCGAGGCCTTGCGCAACGCCCACGACGTGTGGCACGTGGAACGGTGGCTGCATCTGCCCGGCGAGGGCTCGGTGCAGTCCCTGCTGCTGCACGGCGACGGACTGGCCGAGGCCGCGAACACCTACTACGCGACCGTGCACTTCCCGGCCACCCTGGCCTTCCTGGTCTGGCTGTACCTGCGCCGCCCGGCGCACTACGTGTGGGCCCGCCGGGTGCTGGCCGCGCTCACCGCCGCCGCCCTGGCGCTGCATCTCGCCTTCCCCCTCGCCCCGCCCCGGATGCTGGCGGCGACGGGCCTGGTGGACACCGCCCGCGTGTACGGGCCGTCGGTGTACGGCCCGCCGCAGACGGACCACCTCTCCAACCAGTTCGCGGCGATGCCGTCGCTGCACTTCGGCTGGGCCCTGATGGTGGCGATCGGCCTGATCGTCGCCACCCGGTCGCGGTGGCGGTGGCTGTGGCTGCTGCATCCGCTGCTGACGCTGCTGGTGATCGTGGGCACGGCGAACCACTACTGGCTCGACGCGGTCGTGGCGGGCGCCCTGCTCGGCGTCGCGCTCACACTGATCCACGCCCCCCGGCGCACGGCCACCACGGCCGGACGCGGTACGGGCGCCCTCGTCCCGGCCGAACGGCCTGTCCTGGTGGGAGCGGGCCGATGAACGCCACCCTCGTCGCCGTCGTCCTGTCCCTCTTCTCGGCCGTCGCCTATGCGGCCGCCGCCGTCGCGCAGGAGCGGCTGGCCTCCCGGAACCCCGGCACCGGCCTGCTGCGGATGCTCGGCAACAGTGCCTGGTGGTGGTCGGTGGGGCTGAACGCCTCCGCCGCGCTGCTGCACGTGGTCGCCCTGAAGTACGGACCGCTCACCGTGGTGCAGCCGCTGGGGGCGCTCACGCTGGTCGCGGCGGTGCCGATGGGCGCGCGGGTCGCGGGCCGCAAGGTCACCTTCGCCGAGTGGCGGGGCACCGCCCTCACCCTGGCCGGCCTGGCCGCGATCCTGGTCACGGCCTCGGGGCCGGCCCCCGAGGACGTCCTGACTCTGCCGGAGGCGGTCGCGGTCTCCGGGGTGACGGCGGCGCTGATCGGGCTGCTGGCCCGGCGCGGCGCCAAGCCCGGACTGCGGCACGCGACGGCGTCCGGTTTCGCCTCCGGGGTCGCCTCGGCGCTCACCCAGACGGTGACCGTGGCCGCGACGGACCGGTCGGGGCCGCTGCTCAGCGTGCAGGTGATCGTGGTGGCGCTGCTGGTCGCGGCCTTCGCGACGGGCGGGCTGCTGCTGTCGCAGACCGCCTACCGGGGCGGTCTCGGCGCCCCGCTGGCGATGGTGACGCTGGCCAACCCGGTGGCCGCCGCGGCGATAGGCCTCCTGCTGCTCGGCGAACGCCTCCAGGGCGGGCCCGCGGGCGTGCTTCTCGCCCTCGCGGGAGCGGCGCTCGCGGGGCGGGGCGTGGTGCTGCTGTCGCGGGCCGCGCCGGAACCCGGCGCGATCCATGGACTCGACGCACCCCACGAGGTGCCCGCGGAGGAGCACCCGGTGGCGGCGGTACTGGCCCTGCACCCGCGGACGGCGTCGGCCGAACCGGCGCTGCTGCCCCGGCCGAGGTCCGAGCCGGGGCATCTCACCCCGCTGTGACGGGCGTCAGCCGATACCGCGGGCGTCCTGCTTCAGCGCCGTGTCCACGGTCAGAGCGGTGGCGACGACCAGGCTCAGCAGCGGCTCGGGCAGTTGGTAGTGGATCTGCAGGACGTAGTTGTCCGCGGTGGTGAACACCGTCTTGGCGAGGCCTTCCCAGGTCTTGGTGATCCGGGCGACCTCGTTCTCCTCGTGGTCGACGATGGCGAAGTTCCACGCCCGCCAGTTCTCCGCCTTGATGGCGCCGATCTGCCGACCCTCGACGTTGATCGAGAAGTTGATCTTCCCGAAGACGTTCTGCTGGACGATCTCCCCGACCTGCTGCCCGTCGGGGCGGGTCACGATCACGCGGGACTTGAAGATCTTCGCCGGACGGGTCAGCCGCAGCACCGGCTGACCGTGGGCGTCACGGATCTCCAGCTTGTGCGTGAGGTACTGGTCCCAGTCGCTGAGGAAGCGCACGACCTTGCGCAGGAAACCCTGGCCGACCTCGACCACGGAGCCGAGCTGGTTGCCCTGCTGGTCCATGACCTTGTACTCGTTGGTCAGCTCGATGAGCTTGGCCTTCTGGTTCACCACCAGCACCGGCTCGCTGAACAGCGTGCCGCCGCCGGGGCCGCTGGGGGCGACCCCGGCCTGCTGCTCCACCTGGCGCTGGACCCGCGGGTCAGGGCCGGCGGGTTGGTTCGAATGTATGTTCACCGGGGCACACTATCCCGAGCCCACCGGGACCTGACCAGACCTCACGGTGCCGCGTTGACCGGGTATTTACCTCCGCCGCTACTCCGTGATGATCGCCGGGTCGCTCACGCCGGGGCGGCCGTTCTCGACATGGCCGGCGAACCGCCTGAGGAACGCGCTGTCCGTGGTGGACGTGACGGTGAGGTCGTACCACCGTCGGCTCGCGCGCAGGTCCACGGTGCGCTTGACCACGGCCCCGGGCCGCAGCTTCACGGTCGTGGTCCGGCCGCCGTACCCGTCGGCCAGCTTCAGCTCCACCGTCTCGTAGCCGCGGTGGGTGAAGGTCAGTTCGATGCCGTCGCTGAGGTGCCGTGCGACCACCTCGGTCCCCGCCGCCTTCCCGGCCTGCTTGAACACCCGCAGGAATCCGTTCGGGCCGTGCACGGTCAGGTCGTGCGAGCCGCCGGAGTACGCCGAGTTCCAGGTGTCGGAGACGGTCGCGCCCGCCCCGGTGGTGTAGCTCCAGGGCCCGTCGGTGCGGTTGCCGGAGGTGACCAGGAAGGCGGCGCCGGCCTTGGCCCCGGAGGCGAAGGTGAGGGTGAGCTTCCCTGCGGTCGGATCGACCGAAGCGTCCACTGCGGGGGTGTACTTGAGCGGGCGGGTGGGCCGGTGGCCGCGCTCCTGCTTCGGCAGGACGGGGTTGGCCGGCGGGGTGGGCACGTAGTCGGGGTGGCGGTTCTTGTCCGGGGGCCGGTAGCCGTCGGTGTCGGGCAGGGCGACCGGCCGGGTGTCCTTGCGGGAGAAGTCGAAGGCGGAGGTCAGATCGCCGCAGACCGCCCGGCGCCACGGCGAGATGTTCGGCTCGTGGACGCCGAAGCGGCGCTCCATGAACCGGATGACCGAGGTGTGGTCGAGCGTCTCGGAGCAGACGTAGCCGCCCTTGCTCCAGGGGGAGACGACGAGCATCGGCACCCGCTGGCCGAGTCCGTAGGGGCCGGCGGTGTGTCCGCTGTCGCCCTTGAAGAGGTCCGGGCCGACGTCGACCGTCGATCTGCCCTGCGCGGCCGAGGCCGGCGGAAACGGCGGGAGCAGGTGGTCGAAGAAGCCGTCGTTCTCGTCATAGGTGACGAACAGCGCCGTCTTCGCCCACACCTTCGGGTCCGAGGTGAGCGCGTCGAGGACCTGGGCGACGTACCAGGCACCGTAGTTGGCGGGCCAGTTGGGGTGCTCGGTGAAGGCCTCGGGCGCGACGATCCAGGAGATCTGCGGCAGCTTGCCGCCCTTGACGTCGGCCTTCAGCTGGTCGAAGAAGCCCTCGCCCTTGCGGGCGTCGGTGCCGGTGCGGGCCTTGTCGTACAGCGGGTCGCCGGGCTGGGCGTTCTGGTACTGGGTGAAGTAGAGCAGCGAGTTGTCGCCGTAGTTGCCGCGGTAGGCGTCCTGGATCCAGCCCCAGCTGCCTGCCTTGTCCAGGCCGTCGCCGACGTCCTGGTAGATCTTCCAGGAGACCCCCGCCTGCTCCAGACGTTCGGGGTACGTCGTCCAGCTGTAGCCGACCTCGTCGTTGCCGAGGACCGGGCCGCCGCCCTTGCCGTCGTTGCCGGTGTAGCCGGTCCACAGGTAGTAGCGGTTGGGGTCGGTGGAGCCGATGAAGGAGCAGTGGTAGGCGTCGCAGATGGTGAAGCTGTCGGCGAGCGCGTAGTGGAAGGGGATGTCCTCGCGGGTGAGGTACGCCATCGTCGTGGCGCTCTTCGAGGGCACCCACTTGTCGTACTTGCCCCAGTTGAAGGCGGCATGGCCGTCGTTCCAGCCGTGCGGGAGGTCCTGGATGAAGGCGAGGCCCAGGTCGTCGGCGTCGGGGTGGAACGGCAGGACGTCCTTGCCGCCGGCGTCCGGCTGGTGCCAGACGGACTTTCCGCCGGCCAGGGTCACCGGGCGGGGGTCGCCGAAGCCACGGACGCCCCTCAGCTTGCCGTAGTAGTGGTCGAAGGACCGGTTCTCCTGCATCAGGACGACGATGTGCTCGACGTCCTCGATCGACCCCGTGCGGTGGTTCGCGGGCAGCGCGGCGGCGCGCTCGATGGAGCTGGAGAGCGCGGTGAACGCCGTGGTGGCGCCCGCGAGTTGGAGGAAGCGGCGCCGGTTTACTTCGGACATGGGTGAGGCACCTCTCGTGCAGATGGGGTTCTGCCGGCCGGTTCGGTGACGGAGTGCGCGCGCAAGGAGTTTTCCAAGAGCACCGAACGTCAGGGAAGGCCCGGATGACGCCGATGTGAAAGTCGACGGTACGTGGGGTGTGCGACAGGCCATGAGATCACCAAGTGCCTCGAACGGCCGTACGGAGAACGGGAGTCACCGTCGGCCGTCGACTCCCTGCCCGACGGGAATTCTCGTGACCGCGTCAGGGTTGCAGCACACGCGCTTCACGGATCCACCGCACCCTCGTGGCACGCTTCAACCTCACACACGACATCGGACAAAGGACTTCGACCGTGGCAGCCGAGCTCTCCGACGAACTGAAGAAGTACCTCGACGACTCCCGGGTCTTCGCGACCGTGGCGACGGTGGCGGCCGACGGGCGGCCGCACCTGACCGTCGTCTGGATCAAGCGCGACGGCGACGACCTGCTGTTCTCCACCACCGTGGACCGGGCTCAGGGCAAGAACATCGCTCGCGACCCGCGCGTCACCGTGATGATCAACCCGCCCGAGAACCCGTACACCTACGCCGAGATCCGCGGCACCGCGACGCTCACCCCCGACCCCGCCAGCGACCTGGTGAACGAGCTCTCCCTCAAGTACACGGGCCAGGAGTACGCCACCTTCAACCCGGCCTCGAAGAACGACGGGGAGCGCGTCATCGTCCGCGTCACTCCGAGCAGGACAACCGGACGGCTCTGACCAGCCCTTTACGGCAGGCGCGGGCGCGACGCGGCCGGTGGCGGGCGCCCGCCCGCCAAGACAGCCGGAGACATGGCCGCCCCCCGACGGAGGAGGCGCTCCTCTCGGAGCCAACGGGTGTGGTCCTACTGGTTGGTCACCTGTCCCCGGATCTCCCTGCGAAAGTCGATCGGGGAACGGCCCGTGCGGTGCATGAAGTACTTGCTGAACTGGGAGGCCGTGACGAAGCCAAGGCGGTCCGAGATCTGGGCGGCGGTTTCGTCGCCGTGCGCCAGCAGACGCTTCGCCTCCAGCACGACCCGGCGGTCGATGAACTCCTTCGCGCTGAGCCCGGCGCCCGCCAGGGTGGCCCGGGCGAGGGTGCGCCCCGAATAGCCGAGCATGCGGGCGTAGTCCTCCACCTGTCGGGTGGCGGTGAAGCGCTGTTCGACCGCGTCACGGAACCGCAGGTAGGTCTCGTCCGGCTCCGGAGCGGGGCCCCCGACGGGGACCGTGAGATGGGCCAGCCGCAGCAGGAGGACGGCGAGGAGGTGGCGCAGGGCCGCGATGTGCGCTTCAAGGGGCAGGTGACCGAGCGCCTGGAACTCGCGGCTCAGGTGTTCCGCGGCCATGGTCACCGCCTCGGCGTCGGCGGCGACGGGAGTGGTGACGACCGGCGCGTGCGGATCGTCGACCCGAGCGGCCGTAGCCGTGGCCGGGTCCAGCACGTCCTGCCGGAAGAGGATCAGCGTGCCCTCGGCCTGGGTGGGGTCGCCCCACTGGTGCACCTGCCCCGGGCGCACCCACAGCCAGGAGCCCGGCCGCAGAACGTAGCCGTTGAAATCGACGACGTGCCGGAGGTCGCCCGCGGTGAGAGTGAGCAGGTGGTGGAAGTCGGGGCGCTGAGGCCGCACGAGGGTGCGCTCGCAGACACGCCGCCGTAGCTCGGCCAGCGACATGACCTCGACACCGGCGGGAGTGCCCGCGGGCGCGGCGAATCCGATCTGCGGAATCTCACGCGAGGAATCGTGTCGCTTTTTGGCCATCATCAGTCGGAAGCTTATCCGGCTTTCTCCCTGCACTCCTCGTACGTTGGTGCTGCCGCCCGCGGACAAGACGTCTCCTTGGCGGAAACAGGAAAGGACGGCACGTGGCACCGGCACAAGAGACCATCCGCACCTGGCTGCAGGAGGCCGACCGGGTCCTGATCGCGGCCGGCGCCGGTCTGAGCGCGGCCGCCGGCTACGACTACGGCGACGCCGAACGCTTCCGCGAACTGCTGCCGGCGCTGTACGGGCTCGGCCTGCGCTCGCGCTATCTGCTCGGCGTGCCCCTGCCGAAGGACATGATGTGGGGCTACTGGGCCGTCCACATCGACGACATCCGCTACCGCACCGAACCCAACCCCCTGTACCGCACGCTGAGGCGGCTGGCCGGCGACCGCGACCACTGGGTGATGACGTCCAACGTCGACGCCCTCTTCGCCCGCAACGGCTTCGAGGCGGACCGGGTCTTCACCCCGCAGGGCGACTACGGCCGCCTCCAGTGCACGGTTCCGTGCACGCGGGACACCTGGTCCAGCAGGCCCTTCCTCGACACGATCCTCGCCGCGTACGACCGTGACACGGGTCGGGTGACGGACCCGACGGCCCTGCCGCGCTGCCCCCGCTGCGGTGGCGACGTCTTCCCCAACATCCGTGTCGGTCCCGAGTTCGTCTACGACTCCTATGCGCCCGCAGGGCAGCGGCTGGCCCGGTGGCTCGACGACGCGCCCACGGACAGCACGTTGCTCGTGCTGGAAATCGGCGCCGGATTCAATACTCCCGGCGTGATCCGCCGGCCCATGGAGAACCTGGTGCGCCAGACCCCTCGGGCCCGCCTCGTCCGGATCAACCCCGACCATCCCGACGTCCCCTCGGACCTCGGGGCACGAGCTCTGGCCGTTCCCCAGGGAGCGGACCGGCTCCTCGACGGGCTCGATCCCTGACGTCCGGCGGCAGCGCGCCTCCGTCACCACAGGAAGAGAAGTCACGACATGTCCCAGGCATCCGAGGTATCCGAGGCATCCGCAGCCACGATCGCCGTCACCGGCTCCACCGGCCGACTGGGCGGGCGCGTCGCACGGCGACTGGCCGAGCGGGGCGTCCCGCAGAGGCTCCTGGCCCGCAACCCGGCACGCGCTCCACGGCTTCCCGGCGCGGTGGCGGTGCGAGGCGACTACGCCGACCGGGACGCCGTACGGGAGGCCCTCGCCGGCACCCGCACCGTCTTCATGGTCTCCGCCTCCGAGAGCGCCGACCGGCTCGCGCAGCACAAGGCGTTCGTGGACGCGGCCGCGGAGGCAGGCGTCCGGCACCTGGTGTACGTCTCCTTCTACGGCGCGGCGCCCGACGCCACCTTCACCCTGGCGCGCGACCACTTCCACACCGAGCAGCACATCCGCGCGAGCGGCCTGGCGTACACCTTCCTCCGGGACAACCTCTACGCGGAGTTCGTACCCGACCTCGTCGGCGAGGACGGCGCCATCCGCGGCCCGGCCGGGCACGGGCGCGCCGCGTTCGTCAGCCAGGACGACATCGCCGACGCCGCCGACGCGGTGCTGTCCCGGCCCGACGACCATGCGGGCCTCGCCTACGACCTGACCGGGCCCGAGTCGCTCACCCTGGACGAAGCGGCCGCAGTCCTGTCCGAGCAGCTCGGACGCACCGTCACCTACCGACAGGAGACGGTCGAGGAGGCCTATGCCTCCCGCGCCTCCTACGGCGCCCCGCCGTGGCAGCTGGACGCGTGGGTGTCCACCTACACGGCCATCGCGTCCGGCGAACTCGACGGAGTCAGCGACGCCGTGCCCCGCCTCACCGGCCGCCCCGCCACCCCCCTCGCCGACGTCGTCCGCGCGACCGGGCGCTGACCCGCACCGCCGTCGGCACCGCCCGGCGGGACGGGGTCCTCGTACGGTTCAGCAAAGCAACCGTGTCGTGTTTTGACCATCGGTAGTCGCTATCTCTGCCGATCGATCGGATGTCCTCGGCATAGTTTGAACATATCGCCGCTGGACCGCCGGTCCGTCCCGGCCAGGTCCCCAAGCAAGGAAGACCGTCATGAGCAACGCGAAGAACACCGTCCTTCAGGCCGCCGCCGAGCTGTTCGGCGACAAGGACCCGTCCGCCGTGGACCGCTGGGTGGCCGCGGACTACAAGCAGCACAGCGCGCTCGCCGCCGACGGGCCCGAGGCCCTGCGCGGGCTCGTCGCAGGCCTGGGTGAGGACTTCCGCTACGAAGGTGCCCGGGTCATCGCCGACGGCGACCTGGTCGCCCTCCACGGCACGTACTTCGGCTTCGGTCCGGACCCGCTCGTCGGGTTCGACATCTTCCGGGTCGACGCCGACGGCAAGCTGGCCGAGCACTGGGACGCCCTGACCCCGCAGGTCAAGGACACCCTCTCGGGCCGCTCCCAGACCGACGGCCCCGCCGCGGTCACCGAGACCGACAAGACCGACGCCAACCGTGCCCTGGTGGCCGAGTTCGCCGAGAAGGTCCTCGTCGGCGCCGACTACTCGGTGCTCACCGACTACATCTCCACCGAGACCTACCACCAGCACAACACCGACGCCGCCGACGGCCTCGACGGCTTCGGGGCGGCCGCGGCCAAGTGGGCCGAGCAGGGCAAGAACCTGATCTACAAGAAGGTGCACAAGGTCATCGCCGAGGGCGAGTTCGTGCTGACGCAGTCCGAGGGCGAGTTCGGCGTGCCCGTCGCCTACTACGACCTTTTCCGTGTCGCGGACGGCAAGATCGTCGAGCACTGGGACGTCATCGCCCCCGTCCCGGCCGAACTGCCCCACGGCAACGGCCTGTTCTGATGTGATCCACCCGATGGCCCGGCCCACGCGCGCCGCGTGCCGATGCCGGGCCATCAGCACACCTCGTTCACCCGCCCCACCCGGAGCCTTCGATGAGTCCGATCCGAGTCGAGTCCGATGCCGTCGCCGGAACGCAGACACAGCTTTCCGCGCTGCCCCTGGCCGCCCACCGGTCGGCCGTAGCCCTCGACGAGCCCTTCCGCCCCACGGCGCCCCCGGCCACGACCGCTCGGCTGGACGCCCATGTGCGCTCGGCACTGCACCTGCTCAGTGCCGATCCGGCCGTGTCCCGGCTGGGGCTGCGGGCCGACTCACTGAGACACCTCGCCGACGCCGGCACGTCCCGCCGGATGCTGCGCGCTTTGCTGACCGTACGTGATCCCGGTCCGCTGCCGGAGGGAGCGGACCGGGAGCTGGACGCGCTCCTCGGCGCGGAGCGGCGCCTACGGCCCACCGTCTCGGCACGTGAACTGCCCACGATCGCGGAGGAGTTCCACGGCGCGACCGTCCGGGCCCCGGCCGAGGCCGTGCTGTGGCGGGGAGACATCACCACCCTTGCCGCCGACGCCGTGGTCAACGCCGCCAACAGCCGACTGCTCGGCTGCTTCCGCCCTCTGCACCCCTGTATCGACAACGCCCTGCACAACGCCGCCGGACCTCAGCTGCGCGACGACTGCCACACGATCATCACGGCGCAAGGAGCCCCCGAACCCACCGGCACGGCCAAGATCACCCGGGGCTACCACCTGCCGGCGCGGTACGTCCTGCACACCGTCGGCCCTGTCGTCCAGGGCCGTCCGCGCGCGCAGGACGCGCAGGCGCTCGCCTCCGCCTACCGGGCATGCCTGGACCTCGCGGCCGAGGTGGAGACCATCCGCACGCTCGCCTTCTGCGCCGTCAGCACCGGCGTCTTCGGCTACCCCAAGGAGGAAGCCGCCCCGGTCGCGCTGCACACCGTCGCCGACTGGATCGCAGCGCATCCCGGACGATTCGACCGCGTGGTGTTCACCGTGTTCGAAGACGCCGACGAACGCGCCTACAGGCACGCCCTCGCCGCAGGCGGGATGGGCCAGGACGAGCAGGGCCCGCCGGAAGCGCAAGTGTGAGCGACAGGTCGATCGCGGACGGGCGGACCCAAGCACGACGACGCGCCTGGTCAAGCAAGTGATCTTGTATGCGACCAGGGTGCAGCCCACCTCATCGCAGCCGGCGCCCGGTTGGATGATGCGTGTGTCGATCAATCCTCATCGGGCCGCCACAGCCAGCGCAGAGCGTCCGGCAGCAGGACGCCGCCGTGGTTGGGGCTGTGTCCGCCGTCTCCCAGGACAAGGCGGAAGTCGTAGCCCGCTTCAGCGAGAGCGGCTGCCACGCGCAGGTTTTCGGCGAGCCAGTTCCCCTGGGGCTCATTCCAGTGCAGGTCGCGGTGGCCGCTCTGCATGAAGATGCGCAGCGGCTTGCGGGGGACGCGGGCGATGAGGTCCGGGTAGGGATTGCCGTCCGGCATCTGCGCGAAGCTGGACAGACATCCGATGACGCGGCGGAACTTGTCCGGACGCAGCCACGCGGCGGTGAAGGCACAGTTGCCGCCGCTGCTCCCGCCGCAGATGCCCCACCCTTCGGGCGACCGGGCGATGGTGTACCGCTCCGCAACCTGCGGGATGATCTCGGTGAGGAGGAAGGTGACGTACTGGTCGTCGAAGGCGTCGTACTCGTGGTTACGGTTCTTCGGGTTCTCCCCATCGGGGAAGACGCCGGGATCGACGAACACGCCGATGGTGACGGGGATGTCGCCGCGGTGAACGAGGTTGTCCAGGACGATCGCGCCGCGTACCTCCCCTGCGGGGTCCAGGTACCACCATCCGTCCTGGAACACCATCAAGGATGCCGGTTGCGCCGGGTCGTACTGTGCGGGCACGTGTACCCAGAACTTCCGGAAGGTTCCCGGGTAGACCGCGCTGCCCCGCCACTCGAACTCGACCGTCTCGCCGGCGGGCACGCCCGACTGCTGAGCGGAATCGGGCCCGTGGATGTAGCGCACGTCGGACTGGTCGATCGGAAGTGGCTGGTAGGGCATCTCCATGGTCACGGGGAGCAACCGTAGGGCGATCACCACCCTTCGCCGCAAGGGATTTTCGTCCAGACGCTCCGCCTGGCTGGTGACCAGTTCGGGGTGGGTTGACGTGGCGGGATCCGCCTCTGTGGTGATCGAGCCGCTCACGTGCGTCTTGCGGTTGTCCGTGTCGGAGACCCGGGCGAGGATCCGCAGCGGTGTCCGAAGCGGTACGGGCCCGTGGTAACGGAGGTGGAGGGAGACCGCCAGACCGGGCGCCCCACGG
Source organism: Streptomyces sp. NPDC031474 (assembly GCF_055581185.1). Lineage (NCBI taxonomy): Bacteria > Bacillati > Actinomycetota > Actinomycetes > Kitasatosporales > Streptomycetaceae > Streptomyces > Streptomyces sp. NPDC031474. Next base: position 219,224 of record NZ_JBVIJX010000010.1, on the reverse strand, counting down.
GTCGCGCAGGCGCGGCCCATGAGCTCGTCCAGCAGCATGGCGCTCATGCCGCCATGGCCGTATCCGGGCGGACCCCCCGTCGGTGGTCGACGTGACGCTCACGGGTGGAGCGAGCGGACTTCCGGCTCCGGTCACGGGACTGTAGATCCGGACGCCGGTGGGGAACTCGTCCACCTCGGGAATCTCCGCCCGCGTGCGTCGTCGTCCGGTGAGCTGGGCCGTGACCTGGCGGACGGCATCCGCCACGCGGTGGAGGGTGTCAGGGGTGGCGACAGTACTCACGGTGGCTTCCACCAGGGATGAGCAGGCCTGTCTCTGCTGGAGGCGGGGTCACGCTATGCTATGACGGTCGTCATAAAAAATGGGACCGGAAGGAATCGTGTCCATGAAGCCCAGTCCGACGGTGCGCGAGCGGATCGTGGCAGGTGCGGCCGACATGATCAGTCGGCGCGGCCTCAATGCGACCAGCATCCGCGAGACCGCCAAGTACACCGGGGCGCCGCTGGGTTCGACGTACCACTACTTCCCCGACGGCAAGCAGCAGTTGGCCACGGAGGCCGTCCGGTACACGGGCGAGTGGACCGCCCGGGGTCTGCGCAGGGCGCTGGAGGCGGGGCCGGTCGCCGGACTGCGGGATTTTCTCGCCGTGTGGCGCAGGATCGTCGTCGACAGCGACTTCCGGGCCGGCTGCCCCGTCCTCGCCGTCTCCATCGAGGAACCCGCGACCGATGAGGCAACCACCGCCATCGCGGCCGCCGCCGACGTCTTCACCACATGGGAGAGCCTGCTCGCCGACTCGCTGCGCGAGCACGGCGCCGAGCAGGATCAGGCGGCCCAGCTCGCGACGCTCATCGTCGCCGCCGTCGAGGGCACCGTGGCCATGTGCCGCGCCAAGCGCAGCACCCAGCCTCTCGATGACACCGCCGAGCAGTTGCAGGCGCTCATTCTGGCCACGATCAAGGACTGAGCCGCCTCCCGGCATTCCGCTTCAGACACCCAGTGCGGCGCGCACCGCCTTGACCCGGTCCTCGGTGAAGACCCCGCTCTCCAGCAGCGGCAGGATCGACAGCACACCCCCGGACGAGCCCCAACTGCCCTCGTCGATCACCCGGAAGTTGACCCACCAGGCCGGCGCCGGCTTCTCCAGCCCGCAGGCTGCCGCCAGCGCGGCCAGGACGCGGTCGATGACCTCGGCCCGCACCTCCTGCTGCCAGGCGGCGTCCATGACCGCGATGTCGATCACCATCACGTCGAGCTCCGGGCCGGCGTCCGCCAGCAGTCGGCCGCCGATGGCCATCATGTCCCGCTCACGTTCGACGAAGTGCACCTGGAACCCGACCCGGGCGGCCGGGGCATGCTGCCCCACCTCGGGCACCAGTACCGCGTCGGTCAGGGTCTCGGCCAGCTCACGGCGCTGCTCCAGACTCAGGCGCCCCGTCGGCGCGTTCACGGTGACGATGGTCATGACATCCTCCTATGACAGTCGTTATAGGAGGCAGGCTACACAGCTTATAGCGACTGTCATACCCGGCGCGCCCACAGGGTCGTCGGGATCGAGGGTGACCCCCTCATGCAGGGCCATGGGGATTCCCCGCCCCCTTCCGTGACACGGAAGCCGTATTGCGCACGTGTGCAGCCCGTCACGACGATGTCGCCACGACCCAAAGACGGGAGCCAGCCGCCATGCCGCACACGACCGCCTTCGCCAGGAACCAGTGGTACGTCGCCGCCTACAGCCACGAGGTCGGGCGCGAGGAGTTGCTCGGCCGGACAATCCTCGGTGAGCCGCTCGTCTTCTACCGGACCGAGGAGGAGGGCACCCCGGTCGCGCTGGCCGACCGCTGTGTGCACCGCCGGTTCCCGCTGCACGAGAAGCCGAGCCGGCTGGACGGCGACCGGCTCGTGTGCGGCTATCACGGCTTCACGTACGACACGACCGGTACCTGCGTGTACGTGCCCGGCCAGAAGCGCGTGCCGCGCACCGCCCGGGTCGCCTCCTACCCGGTCGTCGAGCAGGACTCCCTGGTGTGGGTCTGGATCGGCGACCCGGCGCTCGCCGACCCGCAGACCATCCCGCGCGCCCGCCACCTCGACGCCCCCGGCTGGACGACCGTGCGCGGCATGGAGCCCATCGACGCGGACTACGGGCTCCTCGTCGACAACCTCCTCGACCTGTCCCACGAGACGTATCTGCACGGCGGCTACATCGGCACCCCCGAGGTCGCCGAGACGCCGATCACCACCGAGGTCGACGAGGGCGCGGGCATCGTACGGGTCAGCCGGCACATGGACGACGCCGAGTGCCCGCCGTTCTACGCCAAGTCGACCGGCATCGAGGGCCGGATCACCCGCTGGCAGGACATCGAGTACCACGCGCCCTGTCTGTACCTGCTGCACAGCCGCATCGCGCCGGTGGGCGTCCTGCCGGAGGCGGACGGCAGTGACCCGAACGGCTTCCACACCGAGATCACGTACGCGATCACACCGTCCGCGGACGGCAAGGTGTACGACTTCTGGATGGTCTCGCGGGACTGGGCGACCGACGACGACGAGGTCACCGAGTTCCTGCGCGGCAACAACCACACGGTGGTCATGCAGGACGTCGACGCGCTCAACCTCCTGCAGCGGACGCTCGGTTCGGAGCGGGCCGGGTACCAGGAGCTGAGCATCAACATCGACACCGGCGGCCTCGCCGCCCGCCGTATCCTCGCCCGGCTGGTCGAGGAGGGCGACAAGCCCGTGGAGAAGGTCCTGTGAGCACCGGCGCCACCGGCGAGATCTACCGCATCGACTGGCTGCCGGGCACCGACGTCCTGCACGGCACCTGTCACTGCGGAGCCGAGCACGCCTCGCAGGACCCGATCGAGATGTGGGAGTGGATGCTCGCCCACCCCGAAGGACACGAGCCACAAGGAAAAGCGTCATGAGCGACGTGTACGAGGCCGAACTCGTCGTCGGCCAGCGGGAGTTCGCGGCCGACGGCGTGCTCGCCCTCACCCTGCGCCACCCCCTGGGCGAGGCGCTCCCGGCCTGGGAGCCGGGCGCCCACGTCGATGTGGTGCTCGGGCCGGGCCTGGAGCGGCAGTACTCGCTGTGCGGCGATCCGGGCGACCGTCACGCCTGGCGGATCGCGGTGCTGCGGGAGCCGGACGGGCGGGGCGGATCCGCCTATGTGCACGAGCAGTTGGGGCAGGGCGACAAGGTGCGGGTGCGCGGCCCCCGCAACCACTTCGCGCTGCGCACGGCCGCGCGGTACCGCTTCATCGCGGGCGGGATCGGCATCACGCCGGTCCTGCCGATGCTGGCGGCGGCCGAGGCGGCGGGCGCCGACTGGACGCTCCTGTACGGCGGCCGCTCCCGCAACTCCATGGCGTTCACCGGGGAGTTGGCCCGGTACGGCGACCGGGTCACCGTCGCCCCGCAGGACGAGACCGGGCTGCTGGACCTCGGTTCGGTGCTGGACGCGCTGCCCGAGGGCGCCCTGGTCTACTGCTGCGGTCCCGGTCCCCTGCTGGACGCGGTGGAGGAGCGCTGCCCGTCCGGTGCGCTGCACGTCGAGAGGTTCCAGGCGAAGGATCAACCGGCGGGCCAGGACGGCGAGTTCGAGGTCGAGCTCGCGCAGAGCGGCCGTACGCTGACCGTCGCGCCGGGTGTCTCCGTCCTGGACACCGTGCGCGCCGCGGGCGTCGAGGTGCTGTTCTCCTGCACCGAGGGCACCTGTGGCACCTGCGAGACCGACGTGCTGGAGGGCACGCCGGAGCACCGCGACTCCGTGCTCACGGCCGAGGAGCGCGAGGCCGGGGAGACGATGATGATCTGCGTGTCGCGGTGTCTCGGGAAGAAGCTCGTCCTCGACCTCTGACCACGAGGGCGGCCGACCCCGAACCGACTGAGGCGGTGCACGACCCGACCTTCACCGTCGGGGCGGGCGAACTCGTCTGTCTTCCCCTGGATACGAGTGGGAGACAACGTCGAACTGCCCTTGAAGCGGAAGAAGTTGGACAATGCCCCTGGAGGTCGATCTGCCGCCGGAGCGCGACCGGTTGCCCACCCGGCCGCCCGGCGAGCCCGGCCGGGCCGACCAGGGCGCCGTCGGCGACCTGAACGTCGACGGTGCCCGGTCGGCCTCGGGGTCGCTCGGGCCCCGGAGGCGCTCAGGCCTCGAGGGGCGGGACCACGCTGAGATGGCTCGCGGTGCGGCGCGCGGGGCGCGTCCTGCGCGGTACGAACGCCGGACGGGTGTCGCGCAGCACCATCGTCAGCCGTGTGTACCCCATGTCCTGCAGCGTCCTCGGGGTGTCGCCGATGATGCGGCACTCGGTGGCGCCCCAGCGCGGGTCGGGGTGCAGGAGGGGGCGGACGGTCCCGTCGTGCTCGACGGCCTCCGCGCCGACCGCGCGGATCCAGTGCGGCAGGCCCTGCCGGTAGGCGGCCTCCATGATCGGGTCCGCGGCTATCTCGCGGCGGATCGCCTGCAGCACATGGTCCTGGCCCTGCCGCTCCACCGCCGCCGCGAAACAGGCGAGCATCGGCAGGCACCAGCGGGCCTCGTGATCGCCGAGAACCGAGGACGCGTCCGGATGAAAAAGGACGAACCGCATGAAGTTGTCGCCTGGCAGGGCCGTCGGATGCGGGCTCACGTCCCGGAAAAGTGACGCGAAAGCGGCGTTGGACTGCAGCACGTCCCAGCGGTGGTCGAGGACGACGGACGGGAAGGGGACGGCCTCCAGGTATGCGGCGTAGTCCTGCAGATACGCCCGGGCCTCGGGACTCTCGGGGACGGGCCGCGGCACGGACCGCTGCTCTCCTGCCTGATGTGCCATCGGGAGGTCACCCCTCTTGCCTATGCGGCCTTCACGCGGCGCCCCGATCCTGCTGCCCCGACGCGAGGCATGTCAACTATCGTGGCATTCCATGCTCGTTGACGGCTGAAATTGGCCACAGTTGTGGCGAGACCTGGATGTGAGTTCGAAAGACCGGTTACTCTCCACGCAGTTCAGGCGACCGTCCATGCCTGTGTGAGGGACGTGAGAGACCTAGGAGACCTGTCGGTGGCGGAGGATGGCTTCGAGGTTCCGGGCGCCACGGCGACGGTGCTGCTGTCGGCCGTCGTCGCCCGTGTCGCCGCGCTCGCCGACCGGCTCGGCGTGCCGCACGTGGAGGTCTTCGGCACCGGGCGACTGTCCGTCGCCTCCGGGGTCCCGGAGTCCGTGGTCAAGGCCCTGCTGAGCGGCCGGCCCGCCGGTGAGCCCGATGTGCAGGCCCGTTTCCTGCAACGTCTGGACCTGCTGCGCCGTACGCGGCTCAAGCCGAACGGCCGCAAGTACACCCAGCAGGAGATCGCCGACGGCGCCGGCATGTCGCGCCAGCAGGCGGGCGCCCTCATCAACGGCGACCGGCGCCCCACGATGGAGCACTGCGACGCCCTCCAGCGCTTCTTCCGGGTGCACGCCGGATTCCTCACGGCCGAGGACCCGGAGGCGCTCGCGGGGGCCCTGCAGCACATCGAGCAGGAGCTGCTCCAGAAGCTCGCCGCGCGGGAGGCGGCCGCGGCCGTCGCGGACCCGCTGGAGCGGCTGTTGCAGGACCACGGCGTGCGCGGGATCGCGTGGCGGGCCGCCCAGCTGCCCACCGACCAGCACCGCGACAAGGTCGCCGAGTGGCTGGACATGCTCCTGGAGAGCGTGAAGCGGCCCGAGTCGTGATCCGGGGGAGAACTGTGAGCATCGCCAAGGAAATGCGCCGCCTCAGCGGCGAACTGGTCGCGGAACTGACCCTCTCGGCCCCGGCCGCGCCGGCCGAGCTGTACACGGCTCTGTGCGACGGGATGAGCAGACGGCGTGGCCGCCCCGTCCACTTCCGCATGGCCGCCTTCCCCGCCGACACGGCCAGCGGGCTGTGGCTCGACATGGCCGACCAGGACCTCGTGGTCATCGAGGAACGCACCGCGCCCGAGCACCAGTTGGTGATCCTGGGCCATGAGCTGTGGCACATGAAGGCGGGCCACTGCAGTCACCACGTCGAGGGCGCCGCGGTCGCGGCCCGTTTACTGGCCGACGGGGCGGATCTCCAGGCGACGGTCCGCAGTGTCGCCGCCCGCACCCGTTTCGACCTGGCCGACGAGAAGCAGGCGGAGAGCTTCGGCCTGCTGCTGGCGAGCAAGTGCCTTACCTGGCTGGCCGGTTCGACCTCCCGCGGTCGCGGCCAGCGGGACCACCTGGCGGGTCGCATCGAAGCGTCGCTGGGGTATCGGGGCCCGCAGAACTGAGACCCCCGCACGGTGCGCTCAGGTCGCGCTGCGCTCGCCGGCCTCCCGCACGGCGCGTGCGGTGCCGTCCGCCCGGCCCGTCGCCCCCGTCGCGGGGCGGCCCTCGCGCAGAAGTGCCCGCCAGCGTTCGCGGCTCCAGTCGGCCGGGGCCGTGGTGCGGATGAACTCCTCGACGAGCGCCCGGAATCGGGCGGGGTCGCTGTGGAACGGGAAGTGACCGGCCCCCTCGAAGATCTCCAGCCGGCTGCCCGGCATCGCCTCGTGGGCGCCGTACGCGTGCCGCACCGGCACCACGCTGTCCCGGTCTCCCCACAGCAGCATCGTCGGCATCCCGGCCGTCAGATAGCAGCGGTCGAGCATGGTCACGACCTGACCGCGCCAGTCGACGACCGCGCGCAGGGTGCGGATGAAGGCGCTGCGCGACGTCTCGTCCGGCAGCGCGTCGACGAGGTGGAGCAAGTCGGGGGCGTCCTGGCCGAGATCGGTGTCCAGCAGCTTCATCAACCCTATGACAAAGCCGACTTGAAGTCTGGCTCCCGGCAACCGCAGCGCGGAGAGCGCCAGATGAGCGCCCGGCAGGGAGACCAGCCGTAGCGCGGGGTTGACCTCCCGGCCGACTCCGCCCGCGCTGACGAGGACCAGCCGTTCGGTGCGCTCGGGGAACTGGTAGGCGAACTGCATCGCCACTCCCCCGCCGAACGAGTGCCCGACCAGGGTCGCCGACTCGACGCCGAGCGTGCTGAGCAGATCGCGCAGCCCGTTGGCGTACGCGGCCACCGAGTAGTCGGCGCGCGGTTTGTCGGAGTCGCCGTGACCGAGGAGGTCGGGGGCGATGACGGTGTGGTTGCGGGCGAGGTCGGGGATCAGCCCGGCCCAGGTCTGCGAGGAGTCGCCGATGCCGTGGATGAGGACCAGCGCCGGGCCCTGGCCGGCCATCCGGAAGGCGCGCCGGTAGCCGTGCACGACCCGGTACTGCAACTCCAGCTCTGAGTCGCCCACCGGGCGCAGTCGGGCGGCGCGCGCCGGGCGCCGCCGGGGGACGTCGACCATCCGCTCGCCTCCCTCGGTCGTTGGCCGTAGGCGGTCCGCCGAAAGCCGTTCACACCAGGGTAGGACCGCTTTCCGTCAGGGGATTTCGAGGAGGTTTCGCCTCGGCTAAGCGGGCGAACCGTGCCCGGACGAGGCCGGATTGTCAGTGGTGGGCGGCAAGCTGGAAAGTGCGCCGCCGCACAGGGGCGTACGCGCCGTCAGGGGCGCGGGGGAGACGACGCCGACACGGGGAGAGCCGACCGATGCCCACAGCTGTACTGACCGACCGCGAGCGCACCGCCGTACAGGCCTACCTGCGGCTGCTGCACACCGTACGCGCCGCCTTCGGCGACGAGGGGAGCGGCGAGGGCGTCGGCGGCTCGGGCCCGGCGCACGACCGGCTGCCGCCGATGGTGCCGCCCGCCGTCCTGGCCGAGGCGGAGCAGGCTCTGGCGGACGCGGGTCTGGCGGGCAACGAGGAGGAGTTCTTCCGGCTGCTGCACAGCTGGTACCCCGGCCCCTGACCGCCCGCACCTGAGCCGGCGCGTGCGGGCCCTCAGGTGTGCCGGACGGCGATCGCCGTGGCCACCAGCCCCCGCTGCACGGTCCAGCGGCCGTCGAAGTGCCCGAGCCGGTGGCCGCCGACCATCGGTCCGGGCACCAGCAGCCGGGCCCGGAAGGCCCCGTACGAGCGGCCCGCGGGGCCGACGGGGGTGAGGTCGATGTCGGCCTCGCTGAAGTCGAGCCACTTACGGGTGAGGGGGAACCACGCCTTGTAGACGGACTCCTTGGCGCTGAACAGGAGCCGGTCCCAGTGCACCTCGGGGCGGTCCGCGGCCAGCCGGCCGAGCCGCTCCGCCTCGGCGGGCAGGGCGACGGCGGACAGGACGCCCTCGGGGAGGGGCGCGTGGGGTTCGGCGTCGATGCCGACGGAGGCCAGATCGCCGGCCCGGACCAGGGCGGCGGCGCAGTAGCCCTCGCAGTGGGTCATGCTGCCCCGCAGGCCCTGCGGCCACTGCGGGGCGCCGCGCTCGCCCGGCAGCAGGGGCTGCGGGGGCACGCCGAGCTTCTCCATGGCACGCCGCGCGCAGGAGCGTACGACGGTGAACTCGCGGCGGCGTTTGTCGACCGCCCGCACCATCAGCGCCTCCTCCTGCGGGTACAGCGGCGCGTCCTCGAACTCGCGGACGCCCTCCTCCCCGAAGGCCTCCACCGCCACCACCGACGCCGGCAACAGTTCGTCGATCACTTGGCCTCGGCCTCCTGGGGCAGGATGCGCCGCAGCCGGCCCGGGGGCTGCGGCCGCTTGCGCCATTCGCGGGGGTAGCCCACCGACACCTCCTCGAAGCGGACGCCCTCGTGCCAGGTGGTCCGCGGTATGTGGAGGTGGCCGTAGACCATGGTCTCGATCCGGAACCGGCGGTGCCAGTCGGCGGTCAGCCCGGTGCCGCACCACATGGCGAACTCGGGGTACCACAGGACGTCCATCGGGTGCCGGTGCAGGGGGTAGTGGTTGACGGGGACGACGGGCAGGTCGTCGGGGATCTCGGCGAGCCGCCGTTCGGTCTCGGCGACGCGGGCCCGGCACCAGGCCTCACGGCTCGGGTAGGGGTCGGGGTGCAGCAGGTACTCGTCGTTGCAGACGACGCCGGTGCTGTGCGCGTAGGCCAGCCCCTCCTCCTTGGTCGTACAGCCGGCCGGGAGGAAGGAGTAGTCGTACAGCAGGAACAGCGGTGCGACGGCCACCGGACCGCCCGGGCCCTCCCACACCGGGTAGGGGTCCTCCGGCGTCGTCACCCCCAGGTCGCGGCAGACCTCGACGAGGTGTTCGTAGCGGGCGACGCCGCGCAGGGTGACCGGGTCGCTGGGGTGGGTCCACAGCTCGTGGTTGCCGGGCGCCCAGACGACCTTGCGGAAGCGGCTCGCAAGCGTCTTCAGCGTCCAGCGGATGTCGGCCACGTTCTCCGAGACGTCACCGGCGACGAGTAACCAGTCCTCGTCCGACTCCGGGGCCATGGCCTCGACCAGGGCCCGGTTCTCCGGATATCCGATGTGCAGATCGCTGATCGCCAGCAGTTGTCCGGCGCCACCGGCCGTCGACGTCACCTTCCGCCCCCGCTCACAAGTCCACGCTCCGTATGCTCACGAACACACCAGTGCCACCACGAGAACACATTCACGCGTGGCGGACAAGGTCGAATCGGGTCGCCCTCGGGGCCGGCACCCGGCTCCACCTGCGCCGCAGCGGGCGCTTCTACACCGAACGAGCGCCCCACGTGAACAAGATCGGAAATTCCGTAACACGCGTGTTGCACGCCGCACCCCTCGGAAGCCGTATGATCGCCCCAACACCACCGCCATGGACGTCCCTTCACGCAGGGCGGTTTGGTGACCCACCATTCCCCCTGCCCGGGCCGGGCTTGCTTCGCCCTGCCCGCGAACCGTGAAAGGCGGCCTCGCATGGTCTCTCGCGTACGCGTCTGGCTCAACCGCACGTACGCGGAGAACGTGTTCTTCACGGATCAGCTGCGACGAAATCCCAGCGACCGGGCCGTGGAGATCCACGCCACGCACGGTGACGCCGACTCCCCCGTCCTGGCCGCCGCCGACACCGCCGAGCTGGAGCCGGAGGGCCTCTCCCCCGCCGCGTACGTCGAGTACGCGCTCGCCCAGTGCAAACGCCGGAGCATCGACGTGTTCGTGCCCCGGCTGCACCAGGAGGCGATCGTCGCGCACCGCGCCGACTTCGAGGCGGTCGGCACCGCGCTGCTCGCGCCGCCGCCGGAGGCCGTCGCCGTCTTCCACGACAAGGTGATCGCGTACGAGGCCGTACAGGCGATCGGGGTCCCCGTGCCGCCGTGGTTCCGGGTCCGCACGGCCGACGAACTCGTCGTCGCCGTCAAGGAGTTGGAGGAGGCCGGACACAAGGCGTGCTTCAAGCCCGCGTCCGGCGCGGGCGGGGTGGGCTTCCGGGTGATCACGCACACCCCCTTCTCGCTCACCCACCTCAGCGGGTTCCCGAGCCCGTATGTCCAACTGGACATGGTGGTCGAGGCGTTGAAGCGGGCGGAGGAGCCGGTCGACTGGCTGGTCATGCCGCGCCTGGAGCAGCCGGAGGTGTCCGTGGACTGCCTCACGGGCCCCGACAACGTCCTGCGGATGGCCATCGGCCGGACGAAGAACGGCCGCCGTCGGGGCTTCACGCTGCACGAGCAGTGGCTGGAGCCGGCGCGGCTCATCGCCGAGGGCTTCGGGCTGCACTACCTGTCCAACATCCAGTTCCGGATGTTCGGCGACCGGCCGGTCCTGATGGACGTCAACACCCGTCCGGCCGGCGGGCTGCACCAGCTGTCCCTGTGCGGCGTCAACGCGCCTTGGGCGGCAGTGCAGTTGGCGCTCGGCGAGGACCCGGGCGAGATCGTGCCGCCGTTCCTGGGGCAGGACTACACGGTGGTGTCGGGTCCTCGGCAGCTCCGCGCGGTGTCGCTGCCGCATCAGCGGGTCGAGGACACCGAGCCGTTGCTGCCGGCCGCGCCCGCGCCCGCCGACTCCGTCGAGGTCGCCCCCGCGAGCGCGGCGCAGGCACTGCCGCTTTAGCCTGTCGGCCGGGTGCGGCCCGGTTGCGGTTGATCGCGCGGTTGCTCTCGTCCCCTGAAACCCGAACAGCTCACCGGTATGGACCAATTCTGCCCGTCACCTTGACAGGCGGATTGGTCCATACCAACTTTGTTGCGCACCCCCTTGCACTCCCCCTGCACTCCCCTGCACTCCCGAACACCCCCATTCCTTCAGGGAGATCGCGTGCGCAGCACACCGCTCGGACGCCCATGGCGTCGACTCCTCGCCCTGCTCGGCACCGCCGGGCTCGCCCTCGCCGGGGCCGTGGCCCTGCCGGGTACCGCCCAGGCGGCCAACGTCCTCACCAACCCCGGTTTCGAGTCGGGCGCCCTCTCGCCCTGGTCCTGTACCGGAAACCTCGGCTCGGTCGTCTCCTCCCCCGTACACGGCGGATCCAAGTCCCTTACGGGGGCGGTGAGTTCGAGCGACAACGCCCAGTGCAGCCAGACCGTCTCCGTCCAGCCGAACACCACCTACGCGCTGACCGGCTGGGTGCGCGGCTCCTACGTCTACCTCGGCGTCGACGGCGGAGCCTCCACCTGGACGACGTCGCCGTCGGCGTACAGCCAGTTGTCGGTGTCCTTCACCACCGGGGCCTCGCAGACCAGCGCCACGATCTATGTCCACGGCTGGTACGCGCAGGGCTCCTACTACGCCGACGACATCAGTCTCGACGGGCCCGGCGGCGGGGGCGGCGGCACGGACACGCAGGCGCCGACGGCGCCCGGCCAGCTGACCTCGACCGGCAAGACGTCCTCCAGCGTGTCCCTGGCATGGAACGCCTCGACCGACAACGTGGGCGTCACGGCGTACGACGTCTACAGCGGGTCCGCGCGGGTGCTCACCGTGTCGGGGACGTCCGCGACGGTCAGCGGGCTGTCCGCGAGCACCGGATACACCTTCACCGTGAAGGCCCGCGACGCGGCCGGGAACGTCTCCGCGGCCTCCAACGCGGTGTCCGTGACGACGAACGCGGGCAGCGGCGGCGGGACCGGGTTCAAGCAGGCCGCGCCCTATCTGTTCGAGGGCTGGGGAGACCCGCCGAACGTGTCGACGGTGATGAGCTCCACCGGCGTCAAGTGGTTCACGATGGCGTTCGTGCTCGACGGCGGCGGCTGCAACCCGATGTGGGACGGCAACCGTCCGCTGACCGGCGGGGTCGACCAGAGCGTGATCAACCAGGTCCGCTCGGCGGGCGGTGACATCGTGCCGTCGTTCGGCGGCTGGCAGGGCAGCAAGCTCGGCGCCAACTGCTCCTCGGCGAGCGCGCTCGCGGCCGCGCTGCAGAAGGTGATCGACGCCTACTCCCTCAAGGCGATCGACATGGACATCGAGAACACGGACGAGTTCGAGAACGAGGCCGTGCAGGCGCGGATCCTCACCGCGCTGAAGACGGTCAAGGCCAACAACCCGGGCCTGAAGACCATCGTGACCTTCGGGACCTCCACCACCGGGCCGACGTACTACGGCAACCGCCTCATCGAGCAGGCCAAGTCGCTCGGCGCCGACATCGACGTCTTCACCATCATGCCGTTCGACTTCGGCGGCGGTGGGGACATGTACGGCAACACCGTGAACGCGACGGAGGGGTTGAAGACCAAGCTGAAGTCCACCTTCGGGTGGGACGACGCGACGGCCTACGCCCACATCGGCATCTCCGGCATGAACGGCCTGTCCGACCAGCAGGAGAACACCACTCCGGCGATCTGGACGCAGATCCGTGACTGGAGCAACAGCCACCACATCGCGCGACTCGCCTACTGGGCCGTCAACCGCGACCGGCCGTGCCCGGGCGGGGGTGTGGTGAGCAACTGCTCCGGCATCAGCCAGAGCACCTGGCAGTTCACCTCCATCACGGCCGGCTTCACGGGCTGAGCTCCTCGGAAGCGAAACGAAAGTCCCCCGGATTGTGGTCCGGGGGACTTTCTTTCGCGGAAGGTGTATCAGGACGCGGGGTGGCTGCTCTTAAGGGTGAAGGGCCCTACGGGGGGAGCTTGGGGGAAGCGCCGGGGCCCGGGGGGAAGCACAGGGATCGACGGGGGAAGAACGGGAATCGACGGGGGATTCCCGGGGGAACGGGGGATCGGGGGATCGGGTCGGTCGGCCGCTGTCACGGGGAGCGACCGACCGACCCGAACGCATGTCCCCTCTCCCCCGATTCGCCTCGCAGCCGATTCGCCTTGCAGCCGGTTCGCCTTGCAGCCGGTTCGCCTCGCGGCCGTCTCAGAAGCGTCCCGACCCCCGGTACAGCTCCAGTTCGCCCTCCAGCTCCACCGCGAGCACCGTGGCGTGCGGGTCGAGGTCGGACCCCGCCGGGGGGTCGATCCACAGCACGCCGACGGCCTCGTGCAGCCCGCCGATCACGCGGTGGGCCAGTTCCGTTCCGGTGCCGAGCACTGTGACCCTGCGGACCGGCGTGACCAGACCCCGCACACCGATCTCGGAGCGCGGGATGTCGAACAGCGTGAGGTAGAGCGTGCGGCGGTCGGCGGACAGGGTGCTCGGCCCGTAGTGGTGCCCGGCCGGGAGCCCCCGCACGGTCCCGTACACGGCCTCCGCGTGTGTGCGGATCCACTCCCCCAGCCCTTCGAGGCGCTCGACCTGCGGCTGCGGGATGGTGCCGTCCTCCATCGGGCCGACGTCGAGCAGCAGATTGCCGCCGCCCCCGATGGTCTCCGTGAAGTAGCGGACCAGCTGGGTGAGCGACTTGTGGTTCTGGTCGTGGTGTCGGTACCCCCACGAGTCGTTGATGGTGAGGCACAACTCCCAGGGCCCGGGCGGGGGTTCGATGGGCGCGCCCTGTTCGGGGGTGGCGTAGTCGCCCTCGCTGAGCATGCGGGCGTTGAAGACGACGTCCGGGGAGTACGAGCGGATCAGCGCGGCGAGTTCCTTGATGCGCCACTGCTCCTCGCTGCGGTCCCACTCGCCGTCGAACCACATGAGGTCGGGCCGGTAGCGGGAGGCCAACTCGGTGATCTGGCCGTCCCGGTAGGCGATGAACCGCTCCCAGGCCACCAGGTCCTCGTCCTCGGCCGAGCACTCGGAGTAGCGGTTGTCCTCCATCTCCGGCGGGCGGCCCGGCTTGCGGGTGGTGGCGTAGTCGGGGTGGTTCCAGTCGGAGTGCGAGTAGTACAGGCCGACCTTGAGGCCCTTCTCGCGCAGGGCGTCGGCGTAGCCGGTGAGGTAGTCGCGGCCCAGGTTGAGGTTCCCGTAGGCGGTGTCCCACAGGGCGACGCCGTCGTGGTGGCGGCTGGTCAGGACGGCGTACCCGGCGCCCGCCCGGGCGAACAGGTCGGCCCAGGCGCGCGGGTCGTAGTGGGCGCCGGTGAAACGGTCGAGTTGGGACATGTACTGGTCGTGCGGCACGATGTCGTCGTAGAACGACCAGGACTCCTGGACGCCGTCGACGGCGTAGATCCCCCAGTGGACGAAGATCCCCAACTTGGCGTCGGTGAACCAGGGTTGCATGGGCACGGCTGAACTCCTCCGCAGGGCAGGGCACTTCGGGGTCGGGGGCGGGCGCGCGGTGTGGCGTGCTGCCTGGTGCCAGATCGCGGGCCCGCCCACGAGGGGCCGTTGCTAACGGCCGGTGGCGGCGCGTTCCAGACGGAGCGTCAGGATCTGGAAGGGGCGCAGGACGACGTCGACGGCGCCGTCGGCACCGACGGTCGCCGGCTCCAGGGGCCGCTCCAGCAGGTCGGTGATCTGCGCGCCGGCGAGCGGGAAGCCCGTGCGCAGGGCGCCGGTGGCCCGGCCGCCGCGGGACTCGTAGAGCCGGACGACTACGTCGCCGGACTCGTCGTCGGCGAGTTTCACCGCCTCGACGGTGATGCCGTCGCCGGCCACCGAGACGACCGGTTCGGGCGCGCCCGCCGCGTCCGCCACGCGCAGCGGAAGGTTGAGGGCGTAGCCTTCGGCGACCGCGTCCTCGATGCTCGCGCCGGGCAGCAGCGCGTAGGTGAAGCGGTGCCGGCCCTGGTCGGCCTCGGGGTCGGGCACGCGCGGGGCGCGGACCAGGCTCAGGGCGACCGTGGTCGTCGTACCGCCGTCCTCGCGGACCGTGCGTGAGACGTCGTGGCCGTAGGTCGAGTCGTTGATGACCGCGACGCCGTAGCCGGGCTCGCCGATGTGCACCCAGCGGTGGCCGGAGACCTCGAACCGGGCCGCCTCCCAGCTGGTGTTGGTGTGGGTGGGGCGCTGGATGTGGCCGAACTGGATCTCCGCGGAGGAGTGCGGCGCCCGGACGTCGACCGGGAAGGCCGCCTTCAGGATCTTCTCCGCCTCGTGCCAGTCGATGTCGGTCTCGAAGTCGATGCGGGGGCTGCCGGCCCGCAGAGTGATCGTCTGGGTGATGGTCGAGCCCTTGCCGAAGGAACGGGTGACCCGGATCGCGCCGACGAGCGGGTCCTCCTCCACGACCGTCACCGCGTCCGGCTCCAGCAGGTCGGTGTAGCGGTTCTTGTAGTGCTTGTCGATGTCCCAGGCGTCCCAGTAGTTGGGGAGGTCGGTGTGCAGGCGCAGCAGATTGCCCGGGTCGGCCAGGACTTCGCGGCTGGAGCGCAGATCGTAGACGGAGGACAGGGTGCCGTCTTCCGCGACCTGTACCCGGACCAGGCCGTTGTCGAGGATGCGTCCGGCGACCGTCACGGGCTGCGGGAGTTCGGCGGCGGCCGGGCCGGCCAGCGGCGCGCTGCCGCTCGCGGGCACCTCGACGTACGCCGGTGCGCCCTCGGGCGTGCGGACCACCTCGGCGCGGGCGTACGGGCTGGTGTTGAAGACACGGGCGTCGCCACCGCCCAGTGCGGCCACCGCCTGCGCCGTCAGCGCCTCCAGTTCCCCGGCGACACGCGCGTATTCGGCCTCCGCCTCGCGGTGCACCCAGGCGATGGAGGAGCCCGGCAGGATGTCGTGGAACTGGTGCAGCAGGACCGTCTTCCACAGCCGGTCGAGCTTGTCGTACGGGTAGGCGTACCCCGGCGCGTGCAGTGCGGCCGTCGTCGCCCACAACTCCGCCTCGCGCAGCTTGTGTTCGCTGCGCCGGTTGCCCTGCTTGGTGCGGGCCTGGGTGGTGTAGGTGGCGCGGTGCAGTTCCAGGTAGAGCTCGCCGACCCAGACCGGCGCGTCCGGGTACTCCGCGCGGGCCTTGGCGAAGAACGCGTCGGGGTGCTCGACGACGACCTTCGGCGACCCTTCCAGGTCGGCCAGCCTGCGCGCCCGTTCCATGATCTCGCGGGTGGGGCCGCCACCGCCGTCGCCCCAGCCGAAGGGGGCCAGGGAGCGCGAACCGCCGCCCTTCTCGGCGTAGTTGCGCACGGCGCGGTCCATCTCCTCGCCGCTGAACCGGGCGTTGTAGGTGTCGACCGGCGGGAAGTGCGTGAAGATGCGGGTGCCGTCGATGCCCTCCCACCAGAAGGTGTGGTGGGGGAACTTGTTGGTCTGGTTCCAGGAGATCTTCTGGGTGAGGAACCACTCGTTGCCGGCGAGCTTGGCGAGCTGCGGGTAGGCGGCGTTGTAGCCGAAGGAGTCCGGCAGCCAGACGCCCTTGGTCTCGATGCCGAAGTGCTCGATGAAGAACCGCTTGCCGTGCACGAGTTGGCGGGCGATGGCCTCGCCGCCGGGCAGGTTGCCGTCGGACTCGACCCACATGCCGCCGACCGGCGCCCACTGCCCCTTCTTCACCGACTCCTGGATCCGCGCCCACACCTGCGGGTAGTTGTCGCGCACCCACTCGTACTGCTGGGCCTGCGAGCAGGCGAAGATGAAGTCGTCGTACTCCTCGGCGAGCGAGGTGACGTTGGAGAAGGTGCGGGAGGTCTTGCGCTTCGTCTCACGGATCGGCCACAGCCAGGCGGAGTCGATGTGCGCATGGCCGACGCCGGAGATGGTGTGGGCGCTGGCGTGCGCGGGGCGGGCCAGGACGGGGGCGAGGACCTCGCGGACGGCGGCGGCGCTGCCGGAGATGTCGTCCAGGTCGAGGGCGTCCATGGCGCGGTCCAGGGCGTGCATGATCTCGTGGCGGCGCGGCTCGTGCTCGCCGAGGTGGACCATGAGCTCGCGCAGCACCTGGAGGTCGAGGTCGAGGTGCCAGACCTGCTCGTCGAGGACGGCGATGTCGGCGCGGCGGAAGGTGTAGAGGGGACGGTCGCCCGCCGTCAGCACATCGCCCAGCGGGGTCGGGCCCGCGAAGTCGTTCGCCAGGATGTCCGGGTTGGAGGCCGCCTCCACCAGGTAGTCGATGCTCTCCCCGCCCGTCGCCGGGTTGCCGATCGGCACGTACTGGTTGAGCGGGTTGACCGCCTTCAGCGGGGTCCCGTCGGTGCGGTGGACGAGGGCCTCGGCCTGGCTGCCGGGCCAGTCGCCCACGAAGCCGAGGTCGATGACGGCCTCGACGCGCTTGCCGGCCCACTCGGCGGGCACCTGGCCGCGCATCCGGAACCAGGTGGTGCCCCAGGGCGGGCCCCAGGGGGTGTCCATCGCGAAGGGCTCGTAGGCGGCGGCCGCGGCCTCGGCGAAGGGGACCGGCTCCCCCGGCGCCTGCCAGGCCTCGACCTCGAAGGGCACGGTGGCCGCGTAGATCGCGGGCTTGATGCGCTGGTTGTGGACGCGCTCGACGCGCTCCTCGATGCGGCGGCGTTCGTCATGCATGGGGAATCTCCAGAGAGGGACCGCGGAGGGCGGGGAAGGCAGGGAGGGCGGGGAGGCCCGGGCCGGGGGCCGGGCGGAACAAGAGGCGGGAAAGCGCTTTCTATCGGGCGCCTACTTAAGGTACGCCAGCCCGGGGTGGACGTCGGTGTAGCCCTCGACCAGCCGGCGGGCCACGTTCACCGAGTCCACCAGCGGGTGCAGCGCGAACGCCTTCACGGCCGTCGTGCGGGAGCCGGACTCGGCGGCGGCGAGCACCTCGCGCTCGACGCCCTTCACCGCGCAGACCAGGCCGGTGGCGTGCTCGGGCAGCGGGGCCACGGCGACCGGGTGCGCGCCGTTGGCGTCGACGAGGCAGGGCACCTCGATGACGGCGTCGGTGTCGAGCACCGAGAGGGTGCCCTGGTTGCGGACGTTGAGGATCAGGGTCGTGCGCTCGTCCCGGGCGATGGCCCGCATCAGGGCGAGGGCGACCTTCTCGTAGCCACCGGAGAGGTCGTCGGCGTCGCGTTCGCCGGCGCCGGCCGTCTCCCGGTTCTCGGCCATGTAGGTGGCCTCGCGCTCGGCGCGGGTGCGGTCCCAGGTGGTCAGGGCCGCCGCGTCGGGGCGCTTCATCTCCTCGTAGAAGCGGGCCTGCTGGTCGGCGAGGAAGGCGCCGCGGGTCTTCTCGGCCTGCTGGTAGGCGCGGACGGCTTCCCGGTTGAAGTAGTAGTAGTGCAGGTACTCGTTGGGGATCGCGCCGAGGGACTGCAGCCAGTCGACGCCGAAGAGCTTGCCCTCCTCGAAGGAGCCGAGCAGGTCGGGGTCGGCGAGCAGCCGCGGGAGTTCGTCGCGTCCGGCGACGCGCAGGCCGCGGACCCAGCCGAGGTGGTTGAGGCCGACGTAGTCGATCCACGCCTCCTTCGGGTCCGCGCCGAGGACGCGGGCGATCCGGCGGCCGAGGCCGACCGGGGAGTCGCAGATGCCGATGACGCGGTCGCCCAGGTGGCGGGACATGGCCTCGGTGACCAGGCCGGCCGGGTTGGTGAAGTTGATGACCCAGGCGTCGGGGGCCAGGCGGGCCACCCGCCGGGCGATGTCGACGGCGACGGGGACCGTGCGCAGGCCGTAGGCGATGCCGCCGGCGCCGACCGTCTCCTGGCCGAGGACACCCTCGGCGAGAGCCACCCGCTCGTCGTGGGCGCGGCCCTCCAGGCCGCCGACGCGGATCGCCGAGAAGACGAAGTCGGCGCCGCGCAGCGCCTCGTCGAGGTCGGTGGTGGCGGTCACCTTCGGGGCGTCGGGGACGCCGGCCGCCTGTTCCTCCAGCACCTTGGCGACCGCATACAGCCGGCTGTCGTCCAGATCGTGCAGAACGACCTCCGTGACCCGCCCCTCGGCGCGGTCCGTCAGCAGCGCCCCGTACACGAGCGGCACCCGGAACCCGCCGCCGCCCAGAATCGTCAGTTTCAACCTCGCACCTTTCCTGCCACGACCACCTCGACGCCCGCCTCCTCCAAGGAGGACCGGGTCACCGGGTCGACCGGCGTGTCCGTCACCACCACGTCCAGGTCCTCGGGACCGCAGACCTTCGCCATGCCCGTACCCGGGAACTTCGCCGAGTCGGCGAGCAGGACGACCTTGTCACCAGCCTTGATCATGGCCCGTTTCACCGGCACCTCGACGACCGTCGTGTCCATCACCTGCCCGGCCGGGCGCACTCCACTGGTGCCGAGGAAGAGCCAGTCGGCGTGCAGCTGGCGCAGATTGTCCTCGGTGAGGAAGCCGACCAGGGAGCGGTACTCGCGGCGGACCATGCCGCCGAGCAGCACCAGCTCGATGCCCTCGTCGTCGGCGAGCTCCTCGTAGACCACCAGGTTGGAGGTGATCACCGTCAGGCGGCGGCCGTGCAGCTGGCGGGCCAGGCGGTAGGCGGTGGTGCCGATGTCGAGGAGCACCGACTGGCCGTCCGCGACCATCGCCGCCGCGTGCGCGGCTATCGTGTCCTTCTCGGCCACGCGCACCTCGGCGACCTCGGCGAAGGGCTGGTCGCCCTCCTCCGCGACGGCGCCGCCGTGCACCCGGGTGAGCAGGCCGTCCTCCTCGAGTTTGACCAGGTCACGCCTGATCGTGGCGGGGCTCACGCCCAGCTGCTCGGAGAGATCGGTCACGGCCGCGGGACCGCCGGAGCGCAGGGCCCGCAGGATGAGTTGATGTCGTCGTTCTGCCAGCACGACGTGAACACTACTCGTCATCTTCAATCAAATCCATGCTCAGTTCTGCTGAGGTATTGACCAATCTCGCCGAGGGGCGCACGATTCCGGTCACCGAATTGAAGAGTTTTGACGAGAGGATGTGCGGTGGACGACGACCGGCCCGAGGTGCTGCTCACCGGGCTGCTCTTCTACGACCTCGTCCTCACGGGGCTCGGCAAACCGCCGACGCCCGGCGAGGAGATCTGGACCGCGGGCATGGGCTGCGGCCCCGGCGGCATCGCCAACCTCGCGGTGGCCGCGTCCCGCTTCGGATTGCGCACCTCGCTGGCCACGGTCTTCGGCGACGACTTCTACGGCGCCCACTGCCGGGAGGTCCTGGCCGGGCAGGAGGGCGTCGACCTCGCCCTGTCCCGCGTGGCGGACGGCTGGCACACCCCCGTGACCGTCGCCCTCGCGCACGGCCACGACCGGGCCCTGGTCACCCACGGCCAGGAGCCGCCGTACTCGCAGGACCAGCTGATGGGCGACCCGCCCGAGGCGCGCACGGCCCTGGTGCACCTGGAGGCCGAACCGCGCGCCTGGCTCGCCAAGGCGGCCGCGGGCGGCACGCAGATCTACGCCGACGTCGGCTGGGACCCCACCCAGCAGTGGTCCACCGACCTCCTCGACCAGCTCGCCCTGTGCCACGCCTTCCTCCCCAACGAGACCGAGGCGATGGCGTACACCCGCACCGACAGCGCGGTCGCCGCGCTCGGCACGCTCGCGGAGCTGGTGCCGGTGGCCGTGGTCACCCGGGGCGCCGAGGGCGCGCTCGCGGTCGACCAGACGACCGGGGAGTACGCCGGAGTCCCCGCCCTCGCCGTCGACGTCCTGGACGCGACGGGCGCCGGGGACGTGTTCGGCGCGAGCTTCGTCGCGGCCTCCCTGGGCGGCTGGCCGCTGGAGGAGCGGCTGCTGTTCGCCGTCCTGTCCGCCGGGCTCTCGGTGCGACACCACGGCGGGGCCCTCGCCGCGCCCGGCTGGTACGGCATCGACCGCTGGTGGCGCTCGGTGACCGACCCCGAGCTGAAGCGGACGTACGGCTTCCTCGCCGACCGCATCCCGGCGGACGTCGGCCCGGCCGTGCACTACGCGCCGGTCACCCCGCCCGTCCGGCTCTGACCCCGCCCGCCCCCGAACACGACACCACCTCACGCTTGCCCCTCGAATGGCACATCGTCTGCGAAGACGCGAACAGATCCGAAAGGCGGTGGGAGCTGTGCGGCTCTCCCGTAGAGGCCTGCTGCGAGCGAGCCTGGCCGGTTCGGCCGTCACGGCGCTCGGCGGCCTGGCGTCCGGCTGCGCCGTTCCGACCGGTTCGACCGGGCGGAACATGGTCCTGTGGTACTGGGACGGCGGCCTCGGCGACACGGTCATCAAGAACGCCAAGGCCCGATACGACACCTCCGTCGACCTCCAGGCCATCAAGATCGGCGGTTACTACCGGTCGAAGCTGATCACGACGATGGCCGGCCGCGCCCACATCCCCGACATCGCGGGCCTGAAGGGCGAGGACATGGCGTCCTATCTGCCCAACGCCGACCAGTTCGTGGACCTGCGCTCGCTCGGCGCGGACAAGTACAGGTCCCAGTACCTGCCCTGGAAGTGGGAGCAGGGCATCGCCGACGACGGCACGATGATCGGCTTCCCGATCGACTGCGGCCCGGTGGGGCACTTCTACCAGTACGCCGTCTTCCAGAAGGCGGGACTGCCCTACGAGCCCGCCGATGTGTCGAAGGAGCTCAACACCTGGGAGAAGTTCTTCGCGGCGGGCGAGCAGCTCAGACAGCGGATCCCGGGAACCTCGCTGCTCACCGACGTCACCAGCGTCTACGAGAACGTGGTGAACCAGGGCAGCAAGCGTTACGTCGACAAGGACCGCCACTTCATCGGCGACCAGGAACATGTGCGCGACGCCTGGGCGCTCGCCGTCGAGGCGAAACAGCGCAAGATCGTGTCGAACCTGGTCACCGGCACCCCGGACCAGCTGTCGGCGGTGGAGGACGGAAAGCTGCCGAGCCAGCTGGGCGCCTCCTGGGCCACCAGCGACCTCAAGAACGGCGTGCCGAAGACGAAGGGCCGGTGGCGGGTGGCCGACATGCCGGTGCGGCCCGCCAACAACGGCGGCTCGTTCCTGTCGATCACCAAGGCGTGCCGGGATCCCGAGCAGGCCTTCCAGATCATCAGCTGGATGCTCGACGCGGGCAACCAGGCGCAGGGCTTCGTCGACGCGGGCCTCTTCCCCTCCACCGCCGCCTCGTACGGCGCGGCGCAGCTGCGCGAGCCCGACCCCTTCTTCGGCGGCCAGGTCACGATGGACGTCTTCGGGCCCGCCGCGCAGAAGATCGTCGTCGCCTACAACAGCCCGTTCGACATCGCGCTCGGGCAGCCCATCAAGGACGAGATCAAGAACGTCGGCGTCCTCGGCAAGGACCCGAAGCAGGCCTGGAGTGACGCCATGAGCAAATGCCGGCGGATCGCGAAGCACCTGGGGGTGAGCTACTGATGGCCACCCTCCCCGCGCTGGAGAAGCCCCCGGCGGTCGTCACGGAGACACCTGTGACGCAGCCCCGGAAAGGTTTCCGCAAGCACTGGCACCTCTATGCCGCGATCTCCCCCTTCTACCTGCTGTTTCTCTGTTTCGGCCTGATACCCGTCGGCTTCTCGCTCTATCTCTCGTTCCACCGCTGGGACGGCCTCGGCTCGATGGAGTGGGCGGGCCTGTCGCAGTACCAGTACCTGCTGAGCGACTCCGAGTTCTGGAGCTCGATCGGGACCACGATCGTCATCTGGGCGCTGGCCACCTTCCCCATGATCTTTCTGGCGATGGTGACGGCCGTGATGCTCAACTCGGCGGTCCGTTTCAAGAACCTCTACCGCGTGGCCTACTTCCTGCCGAACGTCACCTCGGTCGTGGCGATCGCGATCATCTTCGGTTCGGTCTTCTCCACCAACTTCGGTCTCGTCAACGCGTTCCTGCAGGCCATCGGTTTCGACCAGATCGCCTGGCTGAACACCCCCTGGGGCATCAAGATCGCCATCGCGACGCTGATGACCTGGCAGTGGACCGGTTACAACGCGATCATCTTCCTCGCCGGGCTCCAGACCATCCCGGGCGAGCTGTACGAGGCGGCGCGGATGGACGGCGCGGGCCCCGTGCAGACGTTCTTCCGGATCACGCTGCCGATGATGCGTCCGGTGCTGCTGTTCGTGCTCGTCGTGTCGACGGTCACCGGTCTGCAGAGCTTCTCCGAACCCCAGGTCCTGCTGCAGAACACCTCGAACGACTCGACGTTCTCGGGCGGCCCCGGCCACGCCGGCCGGACCATGGTCCTTTACTTCTTCCAGCAGACCTTCGACAACAACGACTTCGGCTACGGCGCCGCCGTGGCGTGGGGCATCTTCCTCGTCGTCGTCCTCTTCTCGATCATCAACTGGCGTCTGGTGCAGCGCCGGGGCGAAGACTAGGGAGGCCCGCTCACCATGGCATCCATCCAAGAAACCAGGCCCCGGCGTACCAAGAGGATCGACGGGTCGCTGCGCAGAGGGCTCGCGCTGCACGCCGGCCTCGTCCTCGGCGTCCTGCTCTCGGCCTTCCCGTTCTACTGGGCCGTGATCATGTCGACGCACACGTCGTCGGAGATCTTCTCGTACCCGCCCAAGCTGCTGCCGGGCACGCACTTCCTGGAGAACGTCCGCAACCTGTTCGACAACATCGATTTCTTCGGCTCGATGTTCAACTCGCTGCTGGTCGCGGGTTCGGTGACGTTCCTGGTCCTGTTCTTCGACTCGCTGGCGGCCTTCGTCTTCGCCAAGTTCGAGTTCCCGGGCAAGCGGTTGCTGTTCGTGTTGCTCATGTTCATCTTCATGGTGCCGGCACAGCTCCAGGCGATCCCCCAGTTCGTCATCATGGCGAAGCTCGGCTGGATCGGCTCGATGACGGCGCTGATCGTGCCGGCGGCCGCCAACGCGTTCGGCATCTTCTGGATGCGCCAGTACATGACGGGCGCGATCCACGACGAACTCCTCGACGCCTCCCGCATCGACGGCGCGAACTTCCTGCGCCAGTACTGGCACGTGGCCCTCCCGGTGGTCCGGCCGGGCCTCGCGTTCCTCGGCATCTTCACCTTCATGGGCCAGTGGAACGACTACGCCTGGCCCCTGATCGCCCTCACCAACCCGGACAACGTGACCCTCCAGGTCGCCCTGTCCCAGCTCAACGGCACCCACGGCACCACGGACTACGGAATGGTCATGACCGGCGCACTGCTCGCCCTCGTCCCGCTGCTGATCGTGTTCGCGATCGGCGCCCGCCAGATGATCGGGGACCTCGCCAAGGGAGCGATCAAGTGAGCGATCACGTGACGGACCCGCTGCTGGCGCTGCGCCCGTGGGAGGCACCCGAGGTGACCTCCTGGGGGCGGCTGCCCATGAACGCCGTCGACCGGCGCACCGGAGCACACTCCCTGGACGGCGACTGGCGTTTTCGGTTGCTGTCCGCTCCGGACGCGCCGGTCGGCGGTCCCTGGTCGACGGCGACCGTGCCCGGCGTATGGACCATGCAGGGCACGGACGACCTTCCGCAGTATCTGAACATCCGGATGCCGTATGCGGAGTTTCCTCCCCTGTCGCCGCCCGTCAATCCGACCGGGGTGTACGAGCGGGAGATCGACGTCCCCGCCGAGTGGGCCGGGCGCCGGATCGTGCTCCAGGTCGGGGCCGCCGAGAGCGTGCTGCTGGTGCACGTGGACGGGCGGCCCGTCGGCGTCTCCAAGGACTCCCATCTGGCAGCCGAGTTCGACCTGTCGGACGTCGTGCGCCCCGGCGGGCGGTCCGTGCTGCGGCTGACGGTCGTCAAGTGGTCGGACGCCTCGCACATCGAGGACCAGGACCACTGGTGGCACGGCGGGATCACCCGCTCGGTGTTGCTGTACGCCACCGACCCGCTGCAGCTGGCCGATGTGACCGTGCGGGCGGGGCAGGACGGGGCGCTGCGCGTCGACTGCCGGGTACGGGACGCGGGCGGCGGGGCGCTGCCCGAGGGCTGGTACGTCAGCGGGGACCTGGACGGCCTGCCGGTGACCCAGGACGCCGCGTTCGATCTGGCCAACGCCGAGGACGAGCGTGTCTCCGACTTCCTCGGCGAGGCACGTCTGACCGCACGCGTGCCCGAGGTGCGCACCTGGACGGCCGAGACGCCCGAGCTGTACGGCCTGATCGTCCGGCTGCACCGCGCCGACGGCACGGTCGCCGACACCTCCCGGCACCGCGTCGGCTTCCGCGACGTCGAGATCGTCGGCCGGGACCTGCTGGTCAACGGCGAGCGGATCTTCGTCCGGGGCGTCAACCGGCACGACTTCCACCCGCTGACGGGGCGGACGGTGTCGTACGACGACATGCGCGCGGACCTGGTCCTGCTCAAGCGTTTCGGCTTCAACGCGATCCGCACCGCGCACTATCCCAACGACCCGACGCTGTACGACCTGGCCGACGAACTCGGTTTCTACGTCGTCGACGAGGCGGACATCGAGTCGCACGACCACGCCCACGAGATCGCCGACGACCCGCGCTATCTGAACGCCTTCGTCGACCGGGTCTCGCGCATGGTGCTGCGCGACAAGAACCATCCGTCGGTCATCATCTGGTCGCTGGGCAACGAGTCCGACTACGGCGCGAACCACGACGCGGCCGCGGGCTGGGTGCGTCGGCACGATCCGACCCGGCCACTGCAGTACGAGGGGGCCGCCAAGCGCGGCTGGGCGGATCCGGAGCTCGCCTCCGACATCGCCTGCCCGATGTACGCGCCCCTGGAGGACTGCGTCGCGCACGCGCTGTCCGGGCAGCAGACCAAGCCGCTCATCCAGTGCGAGTACTCCCACGCGATGGGCAACAGCAACGGCACGCTGGCCGACCACTGGGCTGCCATCGAGGCAACCCCGGGTCTTCAGGGCGGGTTCATCTGGGAGTTCTGGGACCACGGAATCCTTCAGTCCGTGAACGAGGACGGAAGACCGGTCGGGCGTGGGGGCGCCGGGCTCTACGACAACGGTGTCGCCGCACCCGGGTACCGCTGGGCGTACGGCGGCGACTTCGGCGAGAAGGACCACGACGGCGCGTTCATCGCCGACGGCGTCGTCTTCCCGGACCGCACGCCGAAGCCGGTGATGTACGAACACCGTGAGCTCGCCGCGCCCCTGCGGCTCCAGGGCTTCCGGCACGAGGGCCTGGTCCTCTCCAACCACCAGCACTTCCGCGGACTGGAGTGGCTCGCCGGCGAGTGGGAGCTGTCGCTCGCCCACGGCGGGACGCTCACCGCGACGGCCGAACTGCCCGACCTTCGGCCGGGCGAGACGACCGTGGTGCCGCTGCCGTTCGCGCTGCCCGAGGACGGCGGCGAGGCATGGCTGACGCTGCGGGTGACAACGGCGCAGGACCTGCCGTGGGCGCCGCGCGGCACGCAGGTGTGCGCACCACAGGTGCAGCTCCGAGCCGCCGCGCCCGCCGAGGAACCGGTGGGATCCGGTCGGGTCGAGATCGACGCCGACGGACTCCTCGTCCACCCTCTGCTGACCGCCGCGCCCACGCTGTCGCTGTGGCGGGCGCCCACCGACAACGACGAGCTGGGCGGGATGGCGCTGCGCTGGCGGACCTGGGGCCTGGACTCCCTCGTGCGCAAGCTGCTCTCGGTCCACCAGGAGGGCGACGGGGTGACCGTGCTCTCCGAGTACGCCGGCACCACCGGCGTCGTCCGGCACCGGCAGGTGTTCACGCCGGTGGAGGGCGGGGTGCGGATCGACGAACAGGCCGAGCTGCCCGAGGAGTTCGACGATGTCGCGCGGGTCGGCTCGGTCTTCGAGACGGTCGCGGGGCTGGACCTGCTGGAGTGGTTCGGGCAGGGCCCCTGGGAGTCGTACCCGGACCGCAGCGGTGGCGCGCCGGTGGGCCATCACTCGGTTCCCGTCGACGAGTTGTTCACGCCCTACCTGCGTCCTCAGGAGAGCGGGGGCCGGCACGGGGTACGGCGCTTCACGCTCTCGGCGCCGGACGCCACCGGCCTCGCCGTCACGCTGGACGAGCCGCGCCAGGTGTCCGTCACGCGGTACCGCGCCGAGGACCTGACCGCCGTCTCCCACCATGACGAACTCCTCCCGCGCGCCGGCTGCGTGGTGCACCTCGACGCGGCGCACCGCGGCCTCGGCACGGCATCGTGCGGGCCCGACACGTTCCCCTCCTACCTCGTCGCACCGGGCGTCCACCGCTGGAGCTGGACCCTGCGCGTTCTCTGAACTCCCTCTCCCAGCAACGGACTTCCCTACGGAGCACACATGTGTACTTCGCATGCCCACGATTGCGGCGAGGCCGCGCAGGCCGGCGCCGGAAGACGCGGGTTCCTCCGCGCCACCGCGCTGCTCGGCGCCGCCACGGCCGGCATCGCCCTGCCGGCCACCGCCGAGGCCGCCTCCGTCGAGGCGGCCTCCGCCAAGAGCTGGCGTCCCGACCCCGACAGCCGCCGCTTCACGCTCGCCGTCATGCCCGACACGCAGTACCTCTTCGACGGCCCGAGCATCGACAAGGCGCCGGTCGAGGCGTCGCTGCGCTATCTGCTGGAGCACGGCAAGGACGAGAACATCGTGTTCCTGTCCCACCTGGGCGACCTCACCCAGAACGGGACGAAGGACGAAGTCACCGCGATCAGCGAGGCGTTCGGGCTGCTCGACCGGCGCGGGGTCGGCTACAGCGTGCTGGCCGGCAACCACGACGTGAAGTCGTCGACGACCGACCAGCGCGGCGCGACCCCGTACCTGGACGCCTTCGGTCCCCAGCGCTTCCGGGGGAAGTCCACGTTCGGCGGGGCCTCCCCCGACGGCTACAACTCCTACCACCTGTTCCGGGCGGCCGGCCGGGAGTGGATGGTGCTGGCGCTGGACTGGCGGCTGTCGGACCAGGGCTACGCCTGGGCCGCCGGCGTCCTCGCCGAGCACCCGAAGACTCCGGTCGTCCTGACCACGCACGAGCTGGTCGTCGAGGACGACTCCCTCTCGGCGTACGGACAGCAGTTGTGGGACCGGCTGATCGAGGACCACGACCAGATCTTCCTCACCCTCAACGGGCACTACTGGCCGGCCGGCCGGGCCACGCGCAAGAACGCGGCGGGACATGACGTCCACCTACATCTGACGAACTATCAGAATCGTTACTTCGGCGGTGCGGCGATGATCCGCCTCTACCGCTTCGACCTCGACCGGGGCGTCATCGACGTGGAGACCGTCTCCCCGTGGATCCTGGGCCGGGCCGCGAAGGGGCTCAACGAACTGGAGCGGCAGGAGATCGAACTGAGCGGCGACGCCGACCGGTTCTCCGTCGACATCGACTTCACCGAGCGCTTCTCCGGCTTCGCCCCGGTGCCGGCGCGGGCCGCACGTCCCGCCTCCAAGGTCGTCATCCCGGGCACGGTCGCCTACTGGCGTTTCGACGGGCACGCCGACGCCACGACCGTGTCCGGCACCGTCCGTGACCTGTCCGGGCGCGGCAACGACCTCACCGTCGTCCCGGTCGCCGGCGGCGCCCTCGGCTGGTCCTCCGACCACCATCCCGACCAACCCGGGCACGGCAGCCTGGAGTTCCAGGGTTTCAAGTCCCCGCTGAAGGGGGCGTACCTGCGCACGGTCGACGGTGCGCCGCTCAACTCGGCCACGTTCAAGGCCGGTTACACCATCGAGGCGTTCTACCGCCTTCCGGCGGACTGGGACCCCTCGCACCACGCATGGTCGGGACTGGTCAGCCGGACGGGAACGGGCGGCGCCGCGGGCAAGACCGGCGACGACCCGGACGAGCCGCTCGCCACCCTCTCCCTCTCCAACGACCGGGAGCCGCAGTGGGCGATGCGCCCGCTGAACCAGGAGGGCATCGCCACCAACTGGGGGCAGGAGACGCCGCTGGAGACCTGGTGGCACCTCGCGGTCGTCAACGACGGCCGGCACACCACGCTGTATGTCGAGGGCTGCCCGGTCGTGCGCAACCCGAAGGCGGCGTCCGTCGGCATCACCTCCGTCGGGCTGCCGTGGCTGCTCGGCGGCTACGAGTACGGCGGCGCGATCGACCAGATCCTGCACGGCCGTCTCGGCGACGTCCGCATCGTCGAGAGGGCGCTGCCCGTGACGTCCTTCATGAACCACTGACGCCCTCGAAGAGGACACCGAAGAATCATGACCGAGCAGCAACTGCCCGTCTGGGCGGACCCTTCCGTCTCCCCCGCCGTTCTCGACGCCCAAGGCGTGTCGAGACGTCAACTCCTGCGCCGTGCCGGTCTGTTCGGGGCCGCTTTCGCCCTCGGCGGGGTGGCTGCCCCGGCCGTCGCCGCCACCGGCCACGGCTACGGCGGCGAGGACCCGCACCTCGCCTACCTCGTCGGCGACCACCATGTGCACTCCGTGTACAGCCACGACGCGAAGTACACCTTCTCCCAGCAGGCGCGGGCCGCCGCCCGGTACGGGCTCGACTGGATGGTGTTCAACGAGCACTCCAACTTCGGGCACGCCCACTACGGCGCCGCCCTGGAGCACCAGGAGATCCTCAAGGCCCGCGCCGACAACCCGCGCCAGCTGATCTTCCAGGGCCTGGAGTGGTACATCCCGGCCGCCGAGCACTGCACGGTGTTCGCCGCGCCCGGCCCGCACGAGGTCGACCTGCTCACGCAGTTCGAGCTCGCCTACGACGGCAAGCTGCTCGGCTACACCGAGGGATCCGCCGGCGCGGCCGACACCGCCCGCAACGAGGCGCACGCCGTCAAGGCGATCAAGTGGCTGGCACAGCAGCGCCGTTCGGGCTACGTCGACGACGTCCTCGTCCTCGCCAACCACCCGCTGCGCCTCGGCATCGACTCCCCGCACGAGATGCGCGCCTGGCGCGACGCGGCCCCCGAGATCATGATCGGCATGGAGGGCGCGCCCGGCGCCCAGGGCGCGGCCCTCCCCGGCTGGCGCGGGGCCACGTCCATCCGCGGCGAGTACGAGAACAAGCCGTCCGCGCAGTCCTGGGCGGGCTACCCGGCGGACGCCTACCTCACGTACGGCGGCTTCGACTGGGCGACGGCGACCGTCGGCGGCCTGTGGGACTCGATGCTGGCCGAGGGCCGGCTGTTCTCGATCACCACCAACTCCGACAACCACCGCACCGTCTTCGACACCTGGAAGAACGGCGACTGGCCGGCCGGGCAGAACTTCGACAACACCGGCAGGCTGCCCGACCCGGTGAACACCGTCACCCCGCAGCCGGGCAGCGACTTCTGGCCGGGCCAGTTC
This sequence comes from Streptomyces sp. NPDC031474, assembly GCF_055581185.1. NCBI lineage: Bacteria > Bacillati > Actinomycetota > Actinomycetes > Kitasatosporales > Streptomycetaceae > Streptomyces > Streptomyces sp. NPDC031474. The sequence goes on along the minus strand of NZ_JBVIJX010000010.1, from coordinate 189,132 downwards.
AGCCGCACCCATGTGGGCGTCACCCGGTACGGCTACCGGGCGGTGATGACGGGGCTGCGCGAGGGCCGCGTCTGGCTGGACCACGGGCATCTGCTCGACGGGCTCGAGGTCCGGCTGCGCCGGGAGCACAGCAGCGGCCGGGGCGTCACGCTCGGCGGCCGGCTGCGGGTGCGCGGCGGCGAGAAGCTCACCCTCAACATCACCGTCACCACCGCCTCCCGGCCCAACCCCCAGGGAATCCTGCCGGAGTTGGCGCACGTGGACGTCATCCGGGGCGCGGTGCGCGGCGCGGTGTCCGACCGGGACGCGTGGCAGGCGCCCGACACGAAGGTCGCCCACACGACGGAGGTGAGCGGCCGCAAGGGCACGTACACCCTGCGCGTCCCGCTCACCGTGGGCGAGGAGTCCTTCTACGTCCGCCTGCGCGGCAGCGACGGCAACCGGAACGCAGCCGGTTACCTGGGCGCTTCCGTGGACCCCCACGGCCCTATCCCCCACGAGCCCGGCAACGGCGACCCGTGGGCCGACACCTGGTTCTACTCCAACCCGATCTTCGTCGACGTCGTCAGCTGAAGGTCTTTCAGGGGCGCGGGGAACTGCGCGACCGGCCACAACCGGTCCGCAGTCTCCCCACGGCACAAGCCCCTACGGCGCTGAACGGCTGAAGCGACGCAGCCTCACGCGTAGAACCGCGACAGACTCTGCAGCACCGCCGCGGGCTTCGCGCCCCCCTCGATCTCGATCGCCCCGTCGACGGTGATCTGCACCCCGCCGGGCACGTCCTCGACCTCGGTCAGCTTGCCGACCAGCCGAATCCGCGAGCCGACCTTCACCGGCGAGGGGAAACGGACCTTGTTCAGCCCGTAGTTGACCTTCGTCGTGACGCCCTCGACGTCGAGCAGCTCGGTGAAGAGCGGGATGAACAGGGAGAGGGTCAGGTAACCGTGGGCGATCGGCGCGCCGAAGGGGCCTTCCTTGGCCCGCTCGGGGTCGACGTGGATCCACTGGTGGTCCCCGGTCGCGTCGGCGAACGTGTCGATGCGCTCCTGGGTGACCTCGATCCACTCGCTGGTGCCCAGGTCGCTGCCGGCCAGCTTCTTCAGCTCGTCGATGCCGGTGACGGTGATGCTCATATGCCGTTCCTCACAGGGGAGTTGGTCAGGATTTGGAGCCGTACCGGGAACGCACCCGGGACTTCAGGAGCTTTCCGGAGGCGGTGCGCGGAAGTTCGTCCGCCACCACCGCCGACTTGGGGATCTTGTACTTGGCGAGGCGGCCCGCCAGAGACGCGAGCACCTCGTCGGGATCGAGCGAAGCGCCCTCGCGGGGCACGACGACCGCACGCGGCACCTCGCCCCACTTGTCGTCGGACACGCCGATGACCGCGCACTCGACGATGTCGGGGTGGGCGAGGAGCAGGTCCTCGATCTCGGCGGGGTAGATGTTCTCCCCACCCGAGATGATCATGTCCTTGATGCGGTCGACGATGTGCACATAACCGTCCTCGTCGACCCGGGCCGCGTCCCCGCTGCGGAACCAGCCGTCGGCGAAGGAGGCGGCCGTCTCCTCGGGCAGTCCCCAGTAGCCGGGCATGACGTGCGGCCCGCGCACGACGACCTCGCCGGTCTCGCCGACCTCGACCGGGGCGAGGTCGGGGCGCAGGACGCGTACGTCGCTGAAGAAGTGCGGCACGCCGGCCGAGCCCGCCTTGCTGATCGAGTGCTCGGCGTCCAGGAACAGGGTGCCGGGCGAGGCCTCGGTCATGCCGTAGCCCTGGAGGAAGGTCAGTCCGCGTTCCTGGTAGGCGGCGATCAGCGGCGTCGACACCGGGGAGCCGCCGCAGGTCAGGATCCGCAGCGACGACAGGTCCGCGTCCGCCCAGCGGGGATGCCGGGCCACCTGCTCGAACATCGTCGGCACCCCGAACATGAAGGTGATCCGGTGCCGTGCGATCAGGTCGAACGTGGCGTCCGGGTCGAAGGCCTCGACCAGGACGCAGCAGCCGCCCTTGAGGAGCACCGGCAGGGTCAGCATGTTCAGGCCGGCCGTGTGGAACAACGGCGCGGAGACCAGGGCGCGTTCGTCGGCGATCAGGTCGGTGTCGACGAGGACGTTGATCGCGTTCCAGGTGAGGTTGCCGTGCGTGAGCATGGCGCCCTTGGGGCGGCCGGTCGTGCCCGAGGTGTACATGATGATGCAGGTGTCGTCGGGGGTGACCGGCGTGTCGATCGGTTCGTCGGAGGCGGCGGCGAGCGCCTCCTCGTATTCGGCGCCTACCTCGACGTAGGCCCGGACGTCCGTGCTCCCGGGCAGTCCGGCGACCAGGCCGGCGTGCGTGGGGCCGTAGACGAGGGCCTTGGCGCCGGAGTCGGCGAGCTGGTAGGCGATCTCGGGGCCGGCGAGGCGGGTGTTCAGGGGGACGAACACCGCGCCGAGGGTGCCGGCGGCGAACAGTGTCTCCAGGTAGGAGGGGTGGTTCGGGCCGAGGTAGGCGATGCGGTCGCCGCGCCGCACGCCCCGGGCGCGCAGGGCGTGGGCCAGGCGCGTGGTGCGTGCATACAGCGTGCGGTAGTCCGTCGACTCGTCACCGTGGACCAGGGCGGTGCGGTGCGGGGTCTTGCGGGCCCGGCGTGCGGGCCATGACCCCAGTCCCTCGTTGCGCATCTTCCACGCCCCTTACGGTGCGGTCAGCCCGAGGAGCCGGGCGGCGTTCTCCTTGAGGATCTTCGGCTTCACCTCGTCCTTGATCGTCAGCTTGTCGAAGTCGGCGAGCCAGCGGTCGGGGGTGAGGACGGGGAAGTCGGAGCCGAAGAGGACCTTGTCCTTCAGCAGCGTGTTGGCGTACTGCACGAGCTGCGGCGGGAAGTACTTCGGCGACCAGCCGGACAGGTCGATGTGCACGCCCGGCTTGTGGGTGGCGACGGCCAGGGCCTCGTCCTGCCAGGGGAAGGACGGATGCGCCAGGATGATCTTGAGGTGGGGGAAGTCGGCGGCGACGTCGTCCACGTGCAGCGGGTTGGAGTACTTCAGCCGGATCCCGCCGCCGCCCGGGACGCCCGCTCCGATGCCGGTCTGGCCGGTGTGGAACAGGGCGATGGTCCCCGTCTCCTCGATGACCTCGTAGAGGTCGTACGCGACCGAGCGGTCGTTGGGGAAGAAGCCCTGGATGCTGGGGTGGAACTTGAAGCCCTTCACCCCGTACTCCTCGACCAGGCGGCGGGCCTGCCGCACACCCGCCTTGCCGCGGAAGGGGTCGATGGAGGCGAACGGGATGAGGACGTCGGCGTTGGCGGCGGCGGCCTCGGCGACCTCCTCGTTCGGGACGGGGGCGGTGCCGGTCGCGGACTCGGCGTCCACCGTGAAGATCACGGCGGCCATCTTCCGCTCCCGGTAGTAGCGGGCCGTCTCCTCCAAAGTCGGCTTCCGCTTGCCCTCGACCTTGAAGTAGGCGGAGGAGGCGTCGTGCAGGTCGTCGTCGAGCGAGGAGTGGCCCTTGGAGGACACCTCCGCGTGGGTGTGGACGTCGATCGCGACGAGTTCCTCGACGTCGATGGTCGCCATGGTCAGGCCTCCGGGAACTTCGGGGCGGGGATGCCGACGCTCTGGAGCTCGGCGCCCACCGAGGTGGGGAAGGCGTCGGCCAGGGTCTCGGGGGTCCAGCCGCCGTCGGCGTAGGCCGCGCGGATCTCCTGCGGATGCGACCAGAGTGCCACCTTGTCGCCGCCGATGCCGATGGCCTGGCCGGTGACGGTCCGGGCGGCCTCGGAGGCCAGGAAGGGCACGAGGGCCGCGCAGTCCTCGGGAGTGCCGAAGCCCTCGCCCTTGCGCAGGAAGTCCGGCAGCGGCTCGCCGTTCTTCAGCGCCTCGACGTAGGGAGCGAAGGCGGGGATGGTCTCGGTCATCGCGGTGGCGGCGACCGGCACGATCGCGTTGACGGTGATGTTCGCGCGGCCCAGCTCCATGGACCAGGTGCGGGCGAACGCGGCGATGCCGGCCTTGGCGGCGGCGTAGTTCGTCTGGCCGAAGTTGCCGCGCTGGCCGGCCGGGGAGCCGACGAGGATCAGCGTGCCGCCCTCGCCCTGCTCGCGCATCCGCACGGCGGCGGCGCGGGCGCAGGTGAAGGTGCCCTTGAGGTGGGTGGCGATCACCGCGTCGAAGTCGTCGTCGGTCATCTTCCACAGCACCTTGTCGCGCAGGATGCCCGCGTTGGTGACCAGGATGTCGAGCCGCCCGAACTCCGCCACGGCCCGGTTCACCAGCCGCTCGGCGGCCTCGGTCGTGCCGACCGGCACCACCTCGGCGACGGCCGTGCCGCCGGCCTCGGTGATGGACTTCACGGCCTGCTCGGCGACCGCCTCGTCGACGTCGTTGACGACCACGGCGGCGCCGTGGGCGGCGAGCGCGTGCGCGTAGGCGAGGCCGAGGCCCCGGCCGCTGCCGGTGACGACGGCGACCTTGCCGGTGAGATCGATGCTGGGCACGACGGTGTCCCTTCACATGGGTGCACATGCGTGCACATGGGTTCGCGCGGCTTCGCGCGGGTTCGCGTGGGGTGCGGCTTCGCGTCGCAGGGAGCGCGACTTCGAGATTGAAGCTAAGAGCAATAATTGTTGTCGTCAATAGTTGTTGTCGACCTATGGGGTGCGTCATGCTGGAATCAGTACGACGCACCACCCCCGGAACACGACGCACCGCCCCCCGAAAGGGGACCGAGCCCAGGGAGCCCGCCATCGCCCGCCAGGACAACGCAGTGAACGCCGCGCCGATCGACGCGGACGAGCCATGGATGCGCGAGCTGCACGCGGACACCGGCTACCTGCTCTACCGCCTGGGGCTGCGCTCGGGTCAGTTGTTCAACACGTTCCTCCAGGAGTCGGGGCTGCGCCTGCGCCACTACGCGGTGCTGCGCTTCCTCGCCACCTCCGAGGGCGCCCTCCAGCGTGAGCTGAGCACCCGGCTCGGCTACGACCCCAGCGCGATCGTCGGGCTGGTCGACGACCTGGAGAAGCTGGGCTTCGCCGAGCGCCGCCCGGCCCCGGACGACCGCCGCAGCCGGATCGTCGTCCTCACCGAGGACGGCCGCGCCTTCCTGCGCGGCACCGACGAGGCGGGCCTGCGAGTGACGAACGAACTGCTGGACCCCCTCGACCCCGCCGACCGCGCCTCCCTGCACACGCTGCTGATGCGGATCGCCGGGGACGGACTCGCCTGACGCAGTGAGGAGTTGCTGATGGACCGGGACGCCCTCGCCGTGACCTCCCGTTCCGCGCCGGACCGGCTGCTGGCCGTGCTCGCCGCCTTCGACCACACGCATGCCGCGTTGTCGCTGACCGACATCAGCCGCCGCGCCGGGCTGACCCTCAGCACCGCGCACCGACTGGTGGGCGCGCTGACGGAGTGGGGCGCCCTGGAACGGGACGCGTCCGGCGTCTACCACGTGGGGCTGCGGCTGTGGGAGATAGCGGCGCTGGCGCCGCGCGGCCTGGCGCTGCGCCAGGTCGCGCTGCCCTATCTGGAGGACCTGTACGAAGCCACCCACGAAAACGTGCAGTTGGCGGTGCGGGACGGGTCCGAGGTCGTCTACACCGAGTGGCTGTCGGGGCGTTCGGCGGTCGGTGTGCACATCCGGGTGGGCGCCCGCTGGCCGCTGCACGTCACCGGGGTCGGGCTCGCACTGCTCGCGCACGGTGAGGCGGAGCTCCAAGAGAGCTACTGCGCCCGGCCGTTGGCGTCCTACACGGATCACACCATCACCGATCCTGGGCAGTTGCGCCGGGTGCTGGCCGAAGTACGGCGTACGGGTGTGGCGGTGAGCAGCCGTCAGGTCACCGAGGACGCCCTTTCGGTGGCCGCTCCGGTGCGTGGTCCGGGCGGTGCGGTGGTGGCCGCCGTGTCGGTCGTCGTGCCCTACGCCGACGCGGCCGTCCCGGTGCTGGCGCCCGCGGTGCGGCTCGCGGCGCGCGGGATCTCGCGGGCCCTGGGCTGGCAGCCGGAGGGCCGGCCCGAGTGAGCCGGCCGCCGGGACTGGCGGCCACGGGATTCCTTGGCGAGAATGCCCACCCATGATCGAGATCGGTTCACCGGGCCCGGAGGATCGCGCCGCCTGGGAAGTGCTGGCGCGCGGCTACAAGGCGTTCTACCGCACGGACGTGCCCGACGAAGGCTACGAGGAGATGTGGCGACGCCTGCGCGACGGCGGCGAGGTGCACGCCGTCGGCGCCCGGCTGGACGGGGAGCTGGTGGGCATCGCGCACTACCTGTTCCACGCCACGGCCTGGACGGCGGACAGCTGCTATCTCCAGGACCTCTACGTCGACGAGGCGGCGCGCGGCCGGGGCGTGGCCCGGGCGCTGATCGAGCGGGTCGCCGAGGCGGCGCGCGAGCGGGGCGCCGTCCGTCTGTACTGGAGCACCCAGGAAAACAACACCACCGCCCGTGCCCTCTACGACAAGGTGGCGGGCTTCAACGGGTTCATCCGCTACGACTACCCGCTCACGTGACGTTCGCCCACCAGGATGCAGGCGCAAAGGTGGCCTCGCCCTCGCGCTGTAAGAGCTCGTCCAGGGGGGTTTGGGTGCTTCAAGGGGTGAACTTCCCTGCGGTTAAAGGACTTTCCTTGTTTTAAGTCTTGACGGCCTTCGGGACGGAGAGCACATTGGGCCCACTTTGAGAGCGCTCTCAGAGTGTTCTCGACGTGCTCTCGACGTGCTCTCGAAGTCACCCGCGCACCTCCCCCCGTACCCGAGAGGCACCCCCATGAGTGCAACCTCCGGCATACCCAGACGGCGACGCGCGCTCGTCGCCGTGCTCAGCACGCTCGGGCTGGCGGCCGCAGCGGCGGCGGCCGTCACCCTGCCCGCGAACGCCTCCGCGCCCACGCCCCCGTCCGGCTGGACGCAGGTCTTCCTCGACGACTTCACCGGCGCCGCGGGCACCGGCGTCAACAGCTCCAACTGGCAGTACAGCACCGGGACTTCGTATCCGGGCGGGCCGGCCAACTGGGGCACCGGCGAGGTGGAGACGATGACCAACAGCACCAACAACGTCTCACTCGACGGCAACGGCAACCTGCGCATCACCCCGCTGCGCGACTCGGCCGGCAACTGGACCTCGGGCCGCATCGAGACCAAGCGCACCGACTTCCAGCCGCCGTCCGGCGGCAAGCTGCGGGTCGAGGCCCGGCTGCAGATGCCCAATGTGACCGGCACCGCCGCCGAGGGCTACTGGCCCGCGTTCTGGACGCTGGGCGCTCCGTACCGGGGCAACTACCAGAACTGGCCGGGCGTCGGCGAGCTGGACATCATGGAGAACGTCCAGGGCCTGAACAAGGTGTGGGCGACGATGCACTGCGGCACCAACCCGGGCGGCCCGTGCAACGAGACCACCGGCATCGGCAACTCCGTCGCCTGTCCGAACACGACCTGTCAGTCCGGCTTCCACACCTACGCGATGGAGTGGGACCGCTCGGTGACTCCGGAGGCGATCCGCTTCTACGTCGACGGCGTCAACTACCACACGGTCACCGCGAACCAGGTCGACGCGACGACCTGGACGAACGCCACCAACCACGGCTACTTCGTCATCCTGAACGTCGCGATGGGCGGCGCGTTCCCGGACGCCTTCGGCGGCGGCCTGGACGCCGCCACCGAGCCGGGGCACCCGATGGTGGTGGACTACGTGCAGGTGCTCCAGGCCGCCGGCAGCGGCGGCGGCACCACCCCGCCGCCGTCCGGCAGCCGGGACGCCTACGGCACGATCCAGGCCGAGTCCTACGACAGCCAGTCGGGCACGGCCACCGAGGCCACGACCGACACCGGCGGCGGCCAGGACATCGGCTCCCTCGCGAACGGCGACTGGGCACTGTTCAAGGCCGTCAACTTCGGTTCCAAGGCGGCGACCCAGTTCAACGCGCGGGTCGCGAGCGGTGCGGCCGGCGGGGTGAGCGGACTGGTCGAGGTGCGCCTCGACAGCCGTACGGCACCGCCCATCGGCAGCTTCTCGGTGGCCAACACCGGTGGCTGGCAGTCCTGGCGGACGGTCCCCGCGAACATCAGCTCCGTCACGGGCACCCACGACGTCTATCTGACCTTCACCAGCGGCCAGCCGGCGGACTTCGTGAACGTCAACTGGTTCACCTTCGGGCACTGAGCAACTCCCCGGCGACGCCGGACGGTTGACCTTCACGCATACGTCAGCCCTCTGGCGTCGCCGCCATGCAGAACCCCACCATGGCCTGGCCGGCGTCGGGGAGACCCGGGGTTCCCGGCCGGGCCGGTGCGGTGCGCCGCGTCGACCGCGCCGGCCGCCCGAGTCCGTCCCCGCAGCTGGGTTTCGCCCTGGTCGCCCACGTCGGAGTCCCAGTTGTGCCGCATCGCCCCGGGGGCGGCCCCGGCGGGCGCCCCCGCTGCACGGCCTCGTCAGCGCAGTTCGGCGCGGAAGGCCACCGGGGTGTGTCCCGTGTGCAGTTGGAAGAACTTGGAGAAGTTCGCCGGGTCGGGGAAGCCCACGGCCGCGCCGACCCGGCCGATCGGCAGGTCCGTGTGGGCCAGGAGCCGCTTCGCCTCCAGGACGACCCGCTTGTCGATGAAGCCCTTGGGCGTCTCGCCGGTGGCCGAGCGGACCGCGCGGACCAGGGTGCGGCGGGAGTAGCCGAGGGCGTCGGCATAGGCGCTGACGCTGTGGTTGGTGGCGAAGTCCTTCTCGACGGCGTCCCTGAAGAGTGTGAACGTGGTGTCGGCCTGGCGGCGCGCCGCCTCCGCGCCGCTCGCCGCGAGGTGCGCCAGCCGCAGCAGGAACGCGGTCAGCGAGTGCCGCAGCACCGCCGTGTGCAGACTGACGGGCAGGGTGCCGTCGGCGCCGCCGTCGTCGTACTCCCCCTGGAGGTGGGTCAGGGCCGCGCGCAGGCCCGCGAGCTCCCGTTCCCGCGGATGCAGCAGCGGCGGCAGGTCGTAGCGGTACAGGCCGGTGGCCTCGACGGTGGCACGGGGCAGAAAACCGGGCTGCATGGTCAGGACCGTTCCGCGGTACTCGCTCGACTTCGAGAAACGGTGGACCTGGCCCGGGCGGATCCACAGCACGTCGCCGGCCGTCGCCTCGTACTCGGCGAAGTCGATCATGTGGCGGACGGGGCCGTCGTCGAAGAGCATCACGACGTGGAAGTCGATGCGGTGCACGCGGTCCAGCGGCGCGTCGTCCGCGTGCCAGGTGCGGCCGGCGCCCATGGGGCCCACCTGCATGCCGACGCCGCCGACGCTCAGCTCGACCGGGAAGGGGAACGTTCTGATCCCGTCCACACCGCCGTCACCGTCTCCGTCTTGGATGGTTCTGTCCACCATGTCCTTCTCGCGCCGCCCCGGTCACGCCGTCCGTGTCCCACTTTCACCACAGGCTGACACACGGCGACCTTCCCCCGTAAAAGTCCGACTTTTAAGTTTGAACGCAACAGAGCAGCTGACCCCCTCCTATCGAGGACTTCTTGAAGATGAGCACGCAGACACCGAACAGCTTCGAGTGGACCGACATCGACCGGCGTGCCGTCGACACCGCGCGTGTTCTCGCGGCCGACGCCGTGCAGCGGGTGGGCAACGGGCACCCCGGAACGGCCATGAGCCTGGCCCCGGTCGCGTACACGATCTTTCAGAAGGTGATGCGGCACGATCCGGCGGACCCCGAGTGGACCGGCCGCGACCGCTTCGTCCTGTCCCCCGGACACACCTCGCTGACGCTCTACACCCAGCTCTTCCTGTCCGGCTACGAACTGGAGCTGGACGACCTCAGGAGCTTCCGCACGCACGGCTCGAAGACGCCGGGTCACCCCGAGTACGGGCACACCGCGGGCGTCGAGACCACCACCGGACCGCTCGGCCAGGGTGTCGCCAACGCCGTCGGCATGGCGATGGCCGCCCGCTACGAGCGCGGTCTGTTCGACCCGGACGCCCCCGAGGGCACCTCGCCGTTCGACCACACGATCTGGGCGATCGTCTCCGACGGCGACCTGGAGGAGGGCGTCTCCGCGGAGGCGTCCTCGCTGGCCGGCCACCAGAAGCTCGGCAACCTGGTCTTCGTCTACGACGACAACCACATCTCCATCGAGGGTGACACCGCGACCGCGTTCTCCGAGGACGTGCTGGGGCGGTACGAGGCCTACGGCTGGCACACCCAGCGTGTGGAGCCCACAGAAAACGGCGACATCGACGTCCCCGCCCTGTACGGGGCCCTGAAGACCGCCCAGGCCGAGACGGGGCGCCCCTCGATCATCTCGCTGCGCACGATCATCGCCTGGCCCGCCCCGAACGCCCGGAACACCGAGGCCTCCCACGGCTCCGCCCTCGGCGCGGACGAGGTCGCCGCCACCAAGCGCGTCCTCGGCTTCGACCCCGAGCGGTCCTTCGAGGTGACCGACGAGGTCCTCGCGCACACCCGCGCCGCCCTGGACCGCGGCGCCGAGGCCCACGCGGCCTGGGACAAGCGGGTGGCCGAGTGGCGGGCCGCCAACCCGGAGCGCACCCAGCTGTTCGACCGGGTCGTCGCAGGTCAGCTCCCCGAGGGCTGGGAGGACGCACTGCCGGTGTTCGAGCCCGGCAAGTCCGTCGCCACCCGGGCGGCGTCCGGCAAGGTGCTCCAGTCGCTCGGCGCGGTCCTCCCCGAGCTGTGGGGCGGCTCCGCCGACCTCGCCGGCTCCAACAACACCACCATCGACAAGACGTCCTCCTTCCTGCCCAGGGGCAACCCGCTGCCCGGGGCCGACCCGTACGGCCGTACCGTCCACTTCGGGATCCGCGAGTTCTCGATGGCCGCGGAGATGAACGGCATCGCGCTGCACGGCAACACCCGCATCTACGGCGGCACGTTCCTGGTGTTCTCCGACTACATGCGCAACGCCGTGCGAATGGCGGCACTGATGCAACTGCCCGTGACGTATGTGTGGACGCACGACTCCATCGGTCTCGGCGAGGACGGCCCCACCCACCAGCCGGTCGAGCACCTCGCGTCGCTGCGCGCCATCCCGGGCCTGAACGTCGTCCGCCCCGCCGACGCCAACGAGACGGCGATCGCCTGGGCCGAGATCCTCAAGCGGCACGCCACCCACCCGGCCCCGCACGGCCTGGCCCTCACCCGCCAGGGCGTACCGACGTACGCGCCCAACTCCGATGCGGCGAAGGGCGGTTATGTGCTCCAGGACTCCTCTTCCGAGGTACCGGACGTCATCCTCATCGCCACCGGCTCCGAGGTGCAGCTCGCCGTCGCCGCGCGCGAGGCGCTCCAGGCCGAGGGGATCGGCGCCCGAGTGGTGTCGATGCCGTCCGTGGAGTGGTTCGAGGAGCAGCCGCGCGAGTACCGCGACCGAGTGCTTCCGCCGTCGGTGAAGGCCCGGGTCGCGGTCGAGGCCGGCATCGGTCTCACCTGGCACCGGTTCGTGGGCGACGCGGGACGCATCGTCTCGCTGGAGCACTTCGGCGCCTCCGCCGACGCGGGGACCCTGTTCGCCGAGTACGGCTTCACCGCCGAGAACGTCGCCGCCGCAGCCCGGGAATCGCTCGCCGCCGCGCGTGGTTGATCCGACCGCCAGAAAGAAGATGATCACAGTGACCGAAGCAACCGCGACCGCGGGAGCGCTCAAGCGCCTGTCCGACGAGGGCGTGTCCATCTGGTTGGACGACCTGTCGCGGCGCCGGATCGCCTCCGGCAACCTCGCCGAACTCGTCGAGACGAAGAACGTCGTCGGCGTCACCACCAATCCGTCCATCTTCCAGGCCGCCATCGGCTCCGGCGAGGGCTACGAGGAGCAGCTCGCCGACCTGGCGGTGCGGGGCGTCACGGTCGACGAGGCCGTGCGGATGATGACGACGGCCGATGTGCGGGCCGCAGCGGACATCCTGCGTTCCGTGTACAGCGCATCGCAGGGTGTCGACGGTCGGGTCTCCATCGAGGTCGACCCCCGTCTGGCCCATGACACGGCGGCCACCGTCGCCGAGGCCAAGCAGCTCGCCTGGCTGGTCGACCGTCCCAACGTCATGATCAAGATCCCGGCGACGAAGGCGGGCCTGCCGGCGATCACCGAGGTCGTCGGCCTCGGCATCAGCGTCAACGTCACGCTGATCTTCTCGCTGGAGCGCTACCGCGAGGTCATGGACGCCTATCTGGCGGGCCTGGAGAAGGCGCAGGCCAGGGGCCTGGACCTGGCCGCCATCCACTCCGTCGCCTCCTTCTTCGTCTCCCGTGTCGACTCCGAGATCGACAAGCGGCTCACCGTCCTCGGCACCGACGAGGCCCTCGCGCTGAAGGGCCGGGCGGCGCTCGCCAACGCGCGCCTCGCCTACGAGGCCTACGAAGAGGTGTTCGCGGGGGACCGCTGGACCGCGCTCGCCGGGGCCAAGGCGAACAGGCAGCGTCCGCTCTGGGCGTCCACCGGGGTGAAGGATCCCGCATACAAGGACACGCTGTATGTGGACGATCTCGTCGCACCGGGCACGGTCAACACCATGCCCGAGGCCACGCTGAACGCCACCGCCGACCACGGCGACATCACCGGCGACACGGTGACCGGCGGCTATCCGCAGGCCCGTGCCGACCTCGCCGCCGTCGAGGCACTCGGCATCTCCTACGCCGAGGTCGTCACCCGGTTGGAGGACGAAGGTGTCGCCAAGTTCGCGACGGCGTGGCAGGACCTTCTGGACGCGGTCACGAAGTCGCTGATGAGCAAGGGAGTTGACGCGTAATGAGTACCGGTACGCTCGGCGCGGACTGGGAGAACCCACTGAGGGATCCCCGCGACCGACGCCTCCCCAACGTCGCGGGCCCGTCCGGCCTCGTCATCTTCGGCGTGACCGGCGACCTGTCCCGCAAGAAGCTGATGCCTGCGGTGTACGACCTCGCCAACCGCGGTCTGCTTCCGCCGGGCTTCTCCCTCGTCGGCTTCGCCCGCCGCGACTGGGAGGACCAGGACTTCGCGCAGGTCGTCCATGACGCGGTGCGTGAACACGCGCGGACCCCGTTCCGCGAGGAGGTCTGGCAGCAGCTCGCCGAGGGCATGCGGTTCGTCCCCGGCGACTTCGACGACGACACGGCGTTCAAGCAGCTCAAGGCGGCCGTGGACGAGCTGGACACCTCCCGCGGCACGGGCGGCAACTTCGCCTTCTACCTCTCCGTGCCGCCGAAGTTCTTCCCCAAGGTCGTCGAGCAGCTGAAGAAGCACGGGCTGGCGAAGGCGCCGGAGGGGGCCTGGCGACGGGCCGTCATCGAAAAGCCGTTCGGGCACAACCTGGCCAGCGCCCAGGAGCTCAACACGGTCGTGCACGACGTTTTCGAACCCGACCAGGTCTTCCGCATCGACCACTACCTGGGCAAGGAGACCGTCCAGAACATCCTGGCGCTGCGGTTCGCGAACACGATGTTCGAGCCGATCTGGAACCGGTCCTTCGTGGACCACATCCAGATCACGATGGCCGAGGACATCGGCATCGGCGGCCGGGCCGGATACTACGACGGCATCGGCTCGGCCCGTGACGTCATCCAGAACCACCTCCTGCAGCTGATGGCGCTGACCGCGATGGAGGAGCCCGCCTCCTTCGACGCGGCCTCGCTGCTCACCGAGAAGCTGAAGGTGCTGAAGGCGGTGAAGCTGCCCGAGGACCTCGGCCGGCACACCGTGCGGGCGCAGTACGCGGGCGCCTGGCAGGGCGGCGCGAAGGTGCGCGGCTACCTGGAGGAGGACGGCATCGACCCGGCCTCCACCACGGACACGTTCGCCGCGGTCAAGCTGAACGTCGACAACCGCCGCTGGGCGGGCGTGCCGTTCTACCTGCGCACCGGCAAGCGTCTCGGCCGCCGGGTCACCGAGATCGCGGTGGTCTTCCAGCGGGCGCCGCACTCCCCCTTCGACTCCACGGCCACCGAGGAGCTCGGGCAGAACGCCATCGTCATCCGCGTCCAGCCGGACGAGGGCATCACGGTGCGGTTCGGCTCCAAGGTGCCGGGCACCTCGATGGAGATCCGGGACGTCACGATGGACTTCGCCTACGGCGAGTCCTTCACCGAGTCCAGCCCCGAGGCGTACGAGCGCCTCATCCTGGACGTGCTGCTCGGCGACGCCAACCTTTTCCCGCGCCACCAGGAAGTGGAAGAGTCCTGGAGGATCCTCGACCCGATCGAGGAGTACTGGGCACGGCACGGCAGGCCCGCGCAGTACGCCTCGGGCAGCTGGGGACCCGAGGAAGCCGACGAGATGCTCGCACGAGACGGACGGAGCTGGCGCAGGCCATGAAGATCGACCTGACCGACACCACGGCAAGCAAGATCAACAAGGCGCTGGTGCAGGGTCGCCGCGCCATCGGCACACCGGCCGTGGGCATGGTCCTGACGATGGTGATCGTCACGGACGAGGAGAACGCCTACGACTCGATCAAGGCGGCCGAGGAGGCGTCGCACGAGCACCCGGCGCGCACCCTGGTCGTCATCAAGCGGCACGCCCGCACCCCGCGCGACCGTACGGCCTCCCGGCTGGACGCCGAGGTCCGGGTGGGCGCCGACGCCGGCACCGGCGAGACGGTGGTCCTGCGGACGTACGGCGAGGTGTCCGAGCACGCCGACTCCGTCGTCCTGCCCCTGCTGCTGCCGGACGCGCCGGTCGTCGTGTGGTGGCCGGTGGACGCGCCGGAGAACCCCGCCAAGGACCCGCTGGGCGCGCTCGCGCAGCGCCGGATCACCGACCTCTACGCCGTCGAGAACCCGCTGGCGGCACTTCAGGCCCGGACGCGCTCCTACGCCCCCGGCGACACCGACCTCGCCTGGACCCGGCTCACGCCGTGGCGCTCGATGCTGGCGGCGGCCCTGGACCAGGCCCGCGTGCCGATCGTCTCGGGGGCCGTGGAGGCCGAGGCGGACAACCCCGCCGCGGAGCTGCTGGCCCGCTGGCTGGAGGCGCGGCTCAACGTCACGATCGACCGCGTCGTCACCGCCGGACCGGTCGTCACGGCCGTGCGCCTGGGCACCGCGGACGGCGACATCGTCATCGACCGCCCCGAGGGCCCCCTGGCCACGCTCACCCTGCCCGGCCAGCCCTCGCGCACCCTCGCCCTGAAGGTCCGCGCCACCTCCGAACTCATCGCCGAGGAGCTTCGGCGCCTCGACGCGGACGAGATGTACGCCGTCGCCCTGCGGGGCGAGGCCGCCAAGGAGACCTCTTCCCATGTCTGACACCTCCTCCTCCCGGCTCGACCGGCGGCCCGAGTGGGCCGCCCTGGAGGACCACCGCGCCCGCTGGCAGGCGCACCTGCGGGAGCTGTTCGCGGCGGACCCGGGGCGCGCACAGCGCTACGTGGTCCGCGTCGGCGACCTGCGCATCGACTACTCCAAGAATCTGGTCACCGACGAGACGCTCGCCCTGCTGCGCGAACTCGCCGCCGCCACCGACGTGTTCGGGCTGCGCGACGCCATGTTCCGCGGCGAGCGGATCAACCTCACCGAGGACCGCGCGGTCCTGCACACCGCGCTGCGCGCCCCCTCCGGCGCCGTCGTCGAGGTCGACGGCGAGAACGTCGTCCCCCAGGTGCACGCCGTGCTGGACAGGATGAGCGGCTTCGCCGAGCGCGTCCGCTCCGGCGAGTGGACCGGGCACACCGGCCGCCCGATCCGCAATGTCGTCAACATCGGCATCGGCGGCTCCGACCTGGGCCCCGCGATGGCGTACGAGGCGCTGCGGGCGTACACGGCACGGGAGTTGACGTTCCGCTTCGTGTCGAACGTCGACGGCGCCGACCTGCACGAGGCGCTCCTCGACCTGGACCCCGCGGAGACCCTGTTCATCGTCGCCTCCAAGACGTTCACCACGATCGAGACGATCACCAACGCCACTTCGGCCCGGACCTGGCTGCTCAAGGGCCTCGGGGGCGACGAGAAGGCGGTCGCGAAGCACTTCGTCGCGCTGTCCACGAACGCCGAGAAGGTCGCCGGCTTCGGCATCGACACGGCCAACATGTTCGAGTTCTGGGACTGGGTCGGCGGCCGCTACTCCTTCGACTCGGCGATCGGCCTGTCGCTGATGATCGCCATCGGCCCGGAGCGGTTCCGGGAGCTGCTCGACGGGTTCAGGATCGTCGACGACCACTTCCGCACCGCCCCGGCCGAGTCCAACGCCCCGCTGATCCTCGGCCTGTTGGGCATCTGGTACGGCAACTTCTTCGACGCGCAGTCGCATGCCGTACTGCCCTACAGCCACTACCTGTCGAAGTTCACCGCCTATCTCCAGCAGCTCGACATGGAGTCCAACGGCAAGTCGGTGGACCGCGCGGGCCGGCCCGTGCAGTGGCAGACCGGGCCGGTGGTGTGGGGCACCCCGGGCACCAACGGGCAGCACGCCTACTACCAGTTGATCCACCAGGGCACGAAGCTCATCCCGGCCGACCTCCTGGGCTTCGCCCGTCCCGTCGACGAGCTGAGCGACGAACTCAAGGCTCAGCACGACCTGTTGATGGCGAACCTGTTCGCGCAGGGGCAGGCGCTCGCCTTCGGCAAGACCGCCGAGGAGGTCCGGGCGGAGGGCGTGGCGGAGGAACAGGTCGCGCACCGCACCTTCCAGGGCAACCACCCCACGACCACGATCCTCAGCCCCGAGCTGACCCCGTCGGTCCTCGGTCAGCTCATCGCCCTCTACGAGCACAAGGTGTTCGTGCAGGGCGCGGTGTGGAACATCGACTCCTTCGACCAGTGGGGCGTGGAGCTGGGCAAGGTCCTCGCCAAGCGCGTCGAACCCGCCCTCACCCAGGGCGCCGAGGTCCCCGGCCTCGATCCCTCCACCGCCGCTCTCGTCGCCGCCTACCGCGAACTCAGGAAGTAGAGAACTGACATGACATCGATGCAGCTGGGCCTCATCGGTCTGGGCAAGATGGGCGGCAACATGCGCGAGCGGATCCGCCGCGCCGGCCACACCGTCGTCGGCTACGACCGCAACCCCGAGGTATCCGACGTCAAGGACCTCGCCGAACTCGTCGCCAAGCTCGAAGCCCCCCGCACCGTCTGGGTGATGGTGCCGGCCGGCGCGCCCACCCAGTCCGTCGTCGACGAACTCGCCGACCTGCTCCAGAGCGGCGACACCGTCGTCGACGGCGGCAACTCCCGCTGGACGGACGACGAGAAGCACGCCGAGGAACTCGGAGCCAAGGGCATCGGCTTTGTCGACGCCGGTGTCTCCGGCGGCGTCTGGGGCCTGCAGAACGGCTACGCCCTGATGGTCGGCGGCGAGAAGGAGCACGTCGACCGGCTCCAGCCGATCTTCGACGCGCTCAAGCCCGAGGGCCCGTACGGCTACGTCCACGCGGGCCGGGTCGGCGCCGGGCACTTCTCGAAGATGGTCCACAACGGCATCGAGTACGCCATGATGCAGGCCTACGCCGAGGGCTGGGAGCTGCTGGAGAAGGTGGACTCCGTGGAGAACGTGCGCGAGGTCTTCCGGTCCTGGCAGGAGGGCACCGTGATCCGTTCCTGGCTGCTCGACCTGGCCGTCAACGCCCTCGACGAGGACGTGCACCTGGACAAGCTGCGCGGCTACGCGGAGGACTCCGGCGAGGGGCGGTGGACGGTCGAGGCCGCCATCGACAACGCCGTACCGCTGCCCGCCATCACGGCGTCCCTCTTCGCACGGTTCGCCTCCCGCCAGGAGGACTCGCCGCAGATGAAGATGATCGCCGCGCTGCGCAACCAGTTCGGCGGCCACGCCGTCGAGTCGGCGAAGTAGGCCCGCCGTGGGGGATCTTCTGCTGGTCCGCCACGGGGAGACGGAGTGGAGCGTGTCGGGACAGCACACCAGCTGGACCGACCTGCCCCTCACCGCACACGGCGAGGAACAGGCCAAGTCCCTCGCCCCGCTCCTGACCGGCCGGCCCTTCTGCCTCGCCCTGACCAGCCCGCTGCACCGGGCGGCCCGCACCGCCGAGCTCGCGGGCGTCTCCGGGGCCGTACCCGAACCCGACCTGCACGAGTGGGACTACGGCGCCTACGAGGGCGTCACCACCGTCGAGATCCATCGCTCCCGTCCCACCTGGGACCTGTGGACCGACGGCGTGCCGCCCGGCCCCGACAGTCACCCGGGCGAGTCGCCCGAGGAGATCGGGCGGCGCGCGGACCGGGTGCTGGCCCGGGTGGACGCGGCGCTGCAGAACTGCGGCGGTGACGCCGTGCTGGTCGCACACGGCCACTTCCTGCGCGTCCTGACGGCCCGTCGGCTCGGCCTGCCGCCCGCCGACGGGCGGTTGTTCCAGCTGGCCACGGGCACGATCAGCCGGCTGTCGACCGAGCACGGGCGGCCCGTGATCGCCGAATGGAACGTGCGCGCATAGCCGGTTGACACCGCTCGACGAAGCCCGCCAGAGTCGCGGCTGATGGAGATCAACGATCTGACACCGGCCGAACAGCGACTCTGGCGGGCCTTCGCCACAGGGGCGACCGTGGACCTGCGCGGGCAGGGCGAGGAGGACGGCCCCGAACGGACCGTCCGCGCGGCCGTGTTGCGGGCGCTGCTCCTCAACGGCCCACGGGAGGCAGGGGAGATCGCGGCGCTCAAGGTCATGGGGGCGCTGATCACCGGCCCGCTGGATCTGCGGTACGCCTCCATCGACAGCGTCGTGCGCATCATGTACTGCCGCTTCGAGGAGGTCCCCCGTCTCTCCGGCGCCCAGCTCAACTACTTCAACCTGCGTGACTCGGTGCTGCCCGGTCTGGCGGCGGCACGGACCCGGATCGACGGCAGTCTGCGGCTGACGCGCTGCCGAATCGGCGGCCCGGTGCGCCTCGGCGGAGCGCAGATCTCCGGAGCGCTGTTCGTGGACCAGGCGGAGATCACCGCGGCAGACCCCACCCAACCGGTGCTCCAGCTCAACCAGGTCACCATCGAGGACGACCTCTGTGCCCGAGGCCTGCGCACGCACGGCATGATCCGGCTCGACGGCGCCACCATCGCCGGCACGCTCGATCTGGAGGACGCGCAGCTCACCAACCCCGGCGCCAACGTCCTCCAGGCCGAGGCCCTCGGCGTCGGCACCAATCTGCTCGCCCGGCGGCTGCGCGCCCAGGGCCGGATCGACCTGCGCGGCGCGCGCGTCCCCGGCCGGGTGGATCTGCTGGACGCCCGCCTGTCCAATCCCGGCGCCACCGCCCTGCGGGCCAGCAGCTGCGTGATCGGCGAGTTGTGGCTGCGCCGGGGCGCCCCGGTCGAGGGCATGCTGAACCTGCGGCGCGCCGAGATCAACCAGTTCGACGTGGAGCCGGAGATGCTCCCCCAGCAGGTCCGCCTCCTCGACCTCACCTACACGTTCCTCACCCCGCACGAGCCCGCCGAACGCCGGCTGCCGATGCTGGAGCGCGACGGCGAGGGGTTCGACCCGCACGCATACGAACAGCTCACCGCCGCGTACCGGCGCATCGGCGACGACCAGGCCGCCCGGCTCGTGCAGCTCGCCAAGCAGCGCCGCCGCCGTTCCACGCTCCCCTGGTACGGCAAGGTATGGGGCCGGCTCCAGGACGGAGCCGTCGGCTACGGCTTCCGCCCGCTGCGCGCCGCGATCTGGCTGCTGTCACTGCTCGCCGTCGGCTCGATCGTCTACGCGGGACACCACCCGCCCGCGCTCAAGGCGGGCGAGGCGCCCCACTTCAACCCGGTCTTCTACACCCTCGACCTGCTGCTGCCGGTGATCTCCTTCGGGCAGGAGGACGCGTTCGCGCCGACCGGCTGGTACCAGACGCTCTCCTACGTCCTCATCGTCACCGGCTGGATCCTCGCCACCACGGTCGTCGCCGGTGTGACCAGGACCGTCAGCCGGCAGTAGGAGGTCAGCGCACGGCGTGCTGCGCGGCCAGCCGCACCGGCGCGCCCGCGGCGCCGTAGCCCTGGTAGCCGCCGTCGCGCTGGACGAGTTCGAAGAACACGCGGCCGACGGTGTGCGTGTAGCAGTGCATGAAGACGCCGTGCTCGTCCCGGTCGTAGAGGATGCCGAGGTCGCGGTAGGTCTCCAGCTCGCCGTCGGCGAACGCGAAGCGGGCCGCGAGGTCGTCGTAGTAGTTCGCCGGGATGCGCAGCAGGCGGCCGCCGGCCGCGGTGACGCGGCGGGCCGCGGCGAGCACGTCGTCGGTGGCCAGCGCGATGTGCCGGGCCTGCGCGGTGCCGTCGCCGGGGGCGGCGCCGACGATGAGCGGGAAGCGGACGCTGCCGTCGGCGTTGGTGACCGCGCGGCTGCGCAGCAGCCCGTAGGGGTCGGCGACGTCGACGCTCTCCTGGGCGTCGAGGCCGAGGACACCGCGGTGGAAGAGGACCGCCTCGTCGAAATGGTGCCAGGGCTGGGTGAGCGCGATGTGGTCGATGCGGACGTCCGCCGGGGCCGTGGGCGCCGGGGCGGGTGCGGGGACGGGGCTGCCCGGCAGGTCTTCGAAGTCGGCGCGCCAGTCGGGCAGTCCGGGCCGGTTCGTCGCGCACAGGAAGAGCTCGGTGCCGTCGGGGGCGGCGACGGCGTCGAGCGGGACGTCCCCGGCGGCGCGGCGGCGGGGCAGCACGGGTGCGAGCAGGGCCTCGGCGCGGCGCGCGGCGGCGGCCGGGTCGGGTGACTCCAGGCCGATCGCGGCGAGGGCGGTGCCGTCGGTGGAGGTCCCCCCGCTCGGGCGAAGCCGAGGGTGGGGGAGGGCGGCCGGGCCGGTGTTGACCAGGATGCGGGCCTCGCCCTGCTCCCACAGCTCGACCGGTTTGCCGCGGTGGCGGGCGGTGCGGGCGAAGCCGAGCCCGCCGAGCAGGGCGGTGAGGGGTTCGGCGTCGTGGGTGACGAGTTCGGCGAAGGCGACGCCGGTCGGGGCGGCCGGGGAGGGCAGGTCGGCGAGGCCGAGCTCCTCCTGCAGGAGGAGCAGGGAGCGGCGGGCGTCGACAGCGGTGGGGCCGGCCTCGGCCTGCCGGAAGACGTCGTTGAAGACCTCGAGGGAGAGCGGTCCGTCGTAACCGGTGCGCAGGACGTGTTTCACCAGCCCGGCGACGTCGAATCCGCCCTGGCCGGGGAAGCAGCGGTGGTGCCGGCTCCACTGCAGGACGTCCATGCCGAGCAGCGGGGCGTCGGCCAGTTGGAGGAAGAAGATCTTCTCGCCGGGGATGTCCTCGACGGCTTTCGGATCGCTGCCCCGGGAGAGGATGTGGAAGCTGTCCAGGCAGGTGCCGAGCGCCGGGTGACCGGCCGTCTCGACGATGTGCCAGGCGTGGTCGTACGTGCTGACGTGCCGTCCCCAGGCGAGCGCCTCGTAGGCGACGCGGATGCCGAAGTCCTGGGCCAGGTCGGCCAGTCGGCTCAACTGCTCGGCGGCGAGCGCGTCGTCGTCGGTGGCCTGCGGGGAGACGCTGGAGCAGACCAGGACGGTGTCCGCGCCGAGCCGGCCCATCAGCTCGAACTTGTGCCGGGCACGGCGCAGGTTGCGGGCGAACTCCTCGGCGGGCACGGCCTCGATGTCCCGCATCGGCTGGTAGAGGTCGACGCTCAGGCCGAGGTCGGCGCAGCGGGCGCGGATCTCCTGCGGGGTGAGGGGGCTGGCGAGCAGGTCGTTCTCGAAGATCTCCACGCCGTCGAATCCGGCCCCGGCGGCGGCCGTGAGCTTCTCGGTGAGGGATCCGCTGAGGGAAACGGTTGCTATGGACGTACGCACCTGGGCACCTCTGCTTCGGATTACTTCGGGGCGGCGACGGCGCCGGCCAGCTCGGCGATGTCGGCGAGCATGCGGGCACTGTCGGGCTCACGGCCGGTGAACAGACGGAACGCGTCCGCGGCCTGGAAGACGGCCATGCCGCCGCCGTCGAGCGTGGCGCAGCCCAGGGCTGCGGCGGTGCGCAGCAGCTCGGTCTCCAGGGGGCGGTAGACGACCTCGGCGACCCACAGGCCGCGGCGCAGCAGCTCCGCGGGGAACGGCAGGCCGGGGTGGGCGGCCATGCCGGTGGGGGTGGCGTGCACGATGCCGTCGGCACCCGCGAGCAGGTCGGCCAGCCGGTCCGGGGTGGCATACGCGGCCCGGCCGGGACCGAAGTGGCGGTTCAGCGAGCCGGCGAGGTCCGCGGCCCGGTCGGGCAGCGCGTCCACGACGGTGACCTGCCCGGCGCCGAGGGTGAGCGTGGCGTGCGCGACGGCCGCGCCGGCGCCGCCCGCACCCAGCTGCACGACGCGCTCCAGCGGGACATCCGGCAGCCCCCGTGCGAAAGAGGCGGCGAAACCGGTTACGTCGGTGTTGTGGCCGACGGCCCGGCCGTCCTCGAAGACGACCGTGTTGACCGCGCCGAGCGCCTCGGCCTGCGCGGAGAGCGCATCCAGGTGTGGGATGACCAGCTGCTTGCACGGATGCGTGATGTTGAGGCCGTCGAAGCCGAGGTCGCGCGCGGCCCGCACCAGGTCGCCCACCGCCTCGGGGCGGGTCCCGAGGGCGTCGAGGTCGAGGAGGCGGTACAGGTAACGCAGCCCCTGCCGGTCGGCCTCCCGTTCGTGCAGCGCCGGGCTGAGCGACGGGCCGATCCCGGAACCGATCAGCCCGACGAGATACGAGTCCTGGGAGACGACGGCCACGGCAAACCTCCTATGCACCGACTAATGTACGAACTGGTGAGTTAGTCATAGCATCACGCCGGGCCGCGGGGGAAGCCCTCTCTCGCCACGGGACCGGGCGGGGCTTCTAGAATCCCGTCACGCGACCATGCAGCGCCCCACCGCCCGAAGGAACCCGATGACCAGCGTCGACGAACCGGTACGACCCGCCGGGCGCAGCCGTGACGCCGCCCGCACCCAGGCCGAGATCCTCGACGTGGCCACCCGCGAGTTCGCCAGAGTCGGCTACGCGGGTGCCCGGGTGGACGACATCGCCGCCCTCACCAGCACCACGAAACGGATGATCTACTACTACTTCGGCGGCAAGGAGCAACTGTTCACCACCGTCCTGGAGCGGGCGTACGGCGTGATCCGCGAGGCGGAGCAGCGGCTCGACGTGGAGCACCTCGACCCGGTCGCGGCCATCCGCCGGCTGGCGGAGCTGACCTTCGACCACCACGAGGAGCATCCCGACTTCATCCGCCTGGTGAGCATCGAGAACATCCACGAGGCCGAGCACATCGCCGCCTCCGAGAAGCTCGGGCGGATCGGCTCCCCCGCGCTCGACGTGATCCGCCGCATCCTGGCCTCCGGGCAGGAGTCCGGCCTGTTCACGGCGGAGGTGGACGCCGTCGACCTGCACGCGATGATCAGCTCGTTCTGCTTCTTCCGGGTGGCCAACCGGCACACGTTCGGCGCGCTGTTCGGCCGCGACCTGGTCGACCCGGCCCAGCGCGAGCACTACCGCACCATGCTCGGCGACATGGTGATCGCCTATCTGACGGCGGAGCGGACGACGGAGCCGTCGGCGAACTGAGCGGAGCCGTCGGCGAACTGAGCGGAGCGGGCGGGCCGAGGGAACCGAGCGGACCGCGGGCCGATCGGGACCGAGCGGGCTGAGCGGGCCGAGCGGGCCGAGCCGCGGCGTGCGCGCAGCCTCTTGACACCCGGGAAACGTGAGCGCAACATCCCTACCCATCACCACTAACTACCTAGTGGGTTAATTAGCCGGAGCGCGCCCGGCGCGGCCGGGCCGTCCCGTCACCCCTGGGATCCGGCACTTCTCCCCATCGCTCACTCCACTTACGTTGGAGTTCCCCCGAAGGAGCACGCCGTGTCCGTCCCCTCCACCGCACCCCCCGGCCAGCCGAAGAAGGCCGCCATGGCCGCCTGGATCGGCAGCGCCCTGGAGTACTACGACTTCTTCATCTACGGCAGCGCGGCCGCCCTGATCTTCCCGAAGGTCTTCTTCGACGAGTCCGACCCGGCCACCGCGACCCTGCTGTCGCTGGCCACGTTCGGCGTCGCCTATGCGGCCCGGCCCGTCGGCGCGCTCTTCCTCGGCCACTTCGGCGACCGGATGGGCCGTAAGAAGATCATGGTCTTCACGCTCATCCTGATGGGCGTCTCGACGTTCCTCATCGGCTGCCTGCCCACCCGCGCCCAGGTCGGCGGCCTCGCGCCGGTCCTGCTGGTGCTGTGCCGTGTCCTGCAGGGCATCTCCGCGGCCGGCGAGCAGGCCAGCGCCAACTCCATGACGCTGGAACACGCGCCGCCGCACCGGCGGGGCTTCTTCACCAGTTTCACCCTCAGCGGCACCCAGGGCGGTCAGCTCCTCGCCACGCTCGTCTTCATCCCGATCGCCGCACTGCCCGAGGACCAGCTGCTGTCGTGGGGGTGGCGGGTGCCGTTCTGGCTGAGCATCGCGGTCGCCGTCGTCGGCTACGTCATCCGCCGCAAGCTGGAGGAGACCCCGGCCTTCGCCGCCCAGCAGGCCACCGGCGATGTCGTCAAACTGCCGCTGGCGGTGCTGCTGCGCGAGCACTGGGCGGACGTCCTGCGGGTGATCGCGGGTGCGCTGGTCGCCTCGGTCAGCACCATCTTCACCGTGTGGGCGCTGGCGTACGCGACCAGCGACACGGTCGGCATGAGCCGGACCTCCATGCTGTGGGTCGGCGCGCTGGCCAATCTGGTCGCGCTGGCGGCCATCCCCCTGTGGGCCACGCTCGCCGACCGTGTCGGCCGCCGGCCGGTGTTCCTGATCGGCGCGGCCGGCAGCGCGGTGATGATGTTCGCCTACCTGTGGGCGATCTCCACCGGCTCCTACCCGCTGGTCCTGCTCCTGGGCATCGTCACGTTCGGCGTGGTCTACAGCGCCGCCAACGGGGTGTGGCCCTCCTTCTACGGCGAGATGTTCTCCACCCGCGTCCGGCTGTCCGGCATGGCGATCGGCACCCAGATCGGCTTCGCCGTGGCCGGTTTCGCGGTCACCTTCGCCGCGCGGATCGCGGGCCCGGACGGCGACGACTGGTCCTCGGTGGCCCTCTTCACGGCGGCGCTGTGCGTCCCGCCGGTGATCGCGGCCCTGTCGGCCCGGGAGACCGCGAAGGTCCCGACGGAACTGCTGGGCGAGCGGGACGCGCACAAGGCGGCCCAGCCGGAAACCGTGACCGCCTGATTCAGCGGCTCACGCCGCCCGGGCCCCTCTCGGCCCTCCCCCGACCTCCCGAGCCCCCGGACGCCTTCGCGGCGCCGGGGGCTCGGGGGGCTCGGGGGTGGGGCGGCAGATCCACTAGCCGTCGTTGGCGCCCTTCGGGATGCCGTACGCCCGCTCGACGCGCAGGCGCAGCACCAGGCGGCGGTCGCGGACCATGGCGGCGCGGTAGTCCTCCCAGTCGGGGTGCTCACCCATGACGTCGCGGTAGAGGCGGATCAGTTCCTCGACGGTGTCGTCGTAGGGGTCCTCGGCGACCGGCGTGAGGTCGGCGGTGCCCTCGGCGACCGTGTAGGCACGATGGTCGGGGGCGCTCACGTGGTACGAGGCCCGGGGATCACGGCGCAGGTTGCGGGTCTTGGCGCGGTCGTCCGTGACGGAGATCCGGATGACGCCCTCGTCCGGGTAGTAGTGGTGCGAGACGTTCGACAGCTGGGGGCGGCCGTCTCGCTTGAGGGTGACCAGTACCCCGCCGCGGCTCTCGGAGAGCTGCGCGAGCAGTGCGTTCTGCGTCGTGTCCTGAGTCATATCCGCACAACCCGCACCCCTCGGCGCACATTCCCCGCCGCCGGTAGTAGACGGTGTCTACGTTCATCGAGTAGACACTGTCTATGCACAGATCGGAGCCGCCCGACCCGCACTCGCCCGACCAGGACTCGTCCGACCAACGCTCGTCCGACCAGCACTCGTCCGGTCGGCAGTCCTCCGATCAGGACCTGCGCACCCGCCTCGTCGGCGTCGGCGTGGACCTGGTGTCCCGGGAGGGCGTCGGGGCGCTGACGCTACGGGAGATCGCCCGGCGGGCGGGAGTCTCGCACGGGGCGCCGCGCCGCTACTTCCCCACCCATCTGGAGCTGCTGTCGGCCATCGCCCACCGCGGTTTCACCGACCTCGGCGTACGCGTGACGGCGAGCGGCTCCGGTGATGGCGCGAGCACGGACCCACGCCAGCGAGTGGCCGAACTGTCCCACGTCTACCTGGAGTTCGCCCTGGAGAACCCTGGAATGTACGAGCTGATGTTCCGTCATGACCTGCTGGAGAGCGGCCACTTGCGACTGCGGGACACCAGTCTGCCGCTGTTCGGCGTGCTGGTGGACCTGATCGGCCGGGCGCGCCCCGACGCCGACGCGCGAGCCGTCGCGGGGGCCGTGTGGGCGAACCTGCACGGCATCGCCCAGCTGTGGCGCTGGGGAAGCCTCCAACTCGCCACGGGGGCTGAGGACTTCACCGTGCTCCTGCACACGACTCTGGACGCGCATCTCGGTCCGCGGGCCGCGAGGTGAACCGTCCCCTGGCGCTCGCGAGCAGTGTGGCCGGTGCCATGGTGGTCGCCCTGGACGGCACGGTGCTCACCGTCGCCCAGCCCACCCTGCGCCGCGACCTGCACGCCTCCTTCGCCCAGGTCCAGTGGACCAGCACCGGCTATCTCGTCGCGGTGGCAGGCCTGTTGTTGTTCGCCGGGCGGCTGGGCGACCGCTACGGCCACCGGCGCGCCTACGCCGTCGGCATGCTCGGCTTCGGCGCCGCCTCGGCGGGCATCGTGCTGGCGCCGGGCGTCGGCTGGGTGATCGGACTCCGGGTCGTCCAGGGAGTGTTCGGGGCCCTGCTGCAACCGGCCACGCTGGGGATGCTGCGGACGGCGTACCCACCCGACCGGCTGCGGACGCCGATCGCGGTCCGTACCGCCTGCATCGGCGTGGCCGCGGCGGCCGGACCGGTGGTGGGCGGGGCACTGGCCACGGAGTTCGGCTGGCGGTCGGTGTTCCTCCTCACCATCGCGCCCACGCTGCTGTTCGGCGCACTCGCTCTTACCTCCCGAGACGGGGACCAGGACCTCCCACGCTCCCCCGCCCCCGTCCCGCTCGACATCCCCGGCGCCCTGCTGGCGGCCGTGGCCCTGGCCTGTCTGGTGCACGCCCTCGTCAGCCTGCCCGCTCTCACCTGGTCGGCCCCGGTCGCCCTCGCCGTCGGCGCCGCCTTCGTACGGCACGAACGCCGCACCGCCTCTCCCGTGCTGCCGCCGGACGTGGTGGGCTCCCCGGCGGTGGGCGGGGCGCTCGGCGTGCTCGTCGTCGCGTCCGCGGCCCTGAACGGCGGGCTGTTCGTCTGCGTCTACGTCCTCCAGGACGATCTGGGGCTGACGCCGCTGCGCAGCGCGCTGCTCAGCCTGCCGCTGGCGGTGTTCCTGGTGGCCGCCGCGCCCGTCTCCGCCGTCCTGCTGCGCCGGGCCGGCGCCCGCGCCACGGTCGCGGGGGCGACGGCCCTCCTCGCCGTCGGCCTCATCGTGCTCGCCCGAGCCTCCGGGTCCGTCGCCTTCTGCGCCGGGTTCGCGCTGGTGGGCGCCGGGTTCGGCGCCGTGATGGTCGCGGCGACCCATGTCGTCGTACGGCAGGCCCCCGCAGAGTGGGCCGGGGTCGCGGGCGGGTTGCAGCAGACGGCGATGAACGTGGGCCCGGTGCTGGGCGTGGCGTCGGCGACCCTGCTGATGGGTCTCGGCCCGGCGCGTACGCCTCTCCTCGTGCTGGCGGCCGCGACCGCGGCGGCGCTGCCGCTCTGCCGGGCGCTGCCGAGCCGCGCGCGCCCCGGCGCGCATTCCCCTTCCGGCGGTCCCCCGGCTGGTGGAAGCGACGCAACGCACACAGGACAGGGCGTCGAAAAGGGGTCCGCACACGCGTTCCCTACGCGACCATGAGGTCTGAGGTCCTCCGGGCGGGGTAGTGCCTGGACCGCACCTTGAGAGAGCGCACCGGAGGAGAACGATGGCACTGCTGCGACAAGAGGTCGACCCGAGCGAGGTCGGGCTGGACGCGAAGGCGCTGGACCGCCTCGACCAGCACATCGCGCACTATGTCGACGAAGGGCGCCTGCCGGGCTTCCTCGTGGCCGTCTCCCGTGGCGGCCGGGTCGCCCACCTGACCGCACACGGCCGTCGCGACGTCGCCGCCGGGCTGCCGGTCGAGCCCGACACCCTCTACCGGATCTACTCCATGACCAAGCCGGTCACGTCGGTCGCCGCGCTGATACTGATGGAGGAGGGCCGGCTGCGGCTCGACGACCCGGTCGCCGAGCACCTCCCGGCCTTCGCCGACCAGCGGGTGTACGCGGGCGGCACCGGCTCGGGGCTCACCACCCGCCCGGTCGGGCAACCGCTGCTCGTGAAGCACCTCATGACCCACACCGCGGGTCTGACCTTCGCCTTCTACCACTGTCATCCCGTCGACGCGCTCTACCGCGAGGCCGGTCTGGAGTCGGCGGTGCTGCCGGGCTCGGACCTGGCCGGGACGGTGGAGGCGTACGCGAGGCTGCCGTTGCAGTTCGAGCCGGGCACGCAGTGGAACTACTCGGTGGCCACCAACGTCCTGGGCCGGATCATCGAGGTCGTCTCCGGCCGGCCGCTGGACGAGTTCATCGCCGAGCGGATCTTCCGCCCGCTCGGCATGCCGGACGCCGGTTTCCAGATCACGGACGAGCAGGCGGGCCGGCTGGCGGAGCTGTACGGCGACACCGACGACGGCCGTATCGAGCCGATCCCGGGCCTGCCGCTGTCCGGCCGGCCGCGGTTCCTGTCCGGCAGCGGCGGCATGGTGGCGACCGCGTACGACATCCACCGCTTCACCGAGTTGCTGCGCCGCCGCGGCGAACTGGACGGCGTCCGCCTCCTCGCCCCGGAGACGGTCGACCTGATGACCCGCAACCACCTCCCCGGCGGCGCCGACCTGCGCGCCTTCGGCAGCCGCCCCGCCCACGACGAACCCGGCAACGACGGCGTCGGCTTCGGCCTCGGCGTCTCCGTGGTCGTCGACCCGGAGCGCACCCAGGCCCCCGCCGGCCTCGGCGCCTACGGCTGGAGCGGCGTCGCCACGACGACGTTCTGGGTCGACCCGGAGCACGACGTGACCGTCCAGTTCCTGACCCAGCTGAGGCCACGCAGGTCCCTGAAGCTGTACCCCGACCTGAAGCGACTGGTCCACGAGTCGATCACGGGCTGAGACGGCAGCCGACGCAGACCACGCAGACCTGTGCGGACCGCCTCAGCCGTCGGCCCGCAGCGTGAACTCCAGGCCCTCGTGGGCGAGTTCCCGCAGCCATTCCTCGGACCTCGCCGCCGTCTCGGCCGCCCGGCTCAGCCCCGGCGGCAACGAGCCGTCCAGGATGTGCCGGACGCCGAGGGCGAGAGGCCGGGAGACACAGCGGGCCATGGCGCTCTCCCTGGCGTCGCCCTCCAGGTCCAGGAGGTAACTCCCGTACCAGGCCAAGCCGTTGTGGCCGACTTCGCCGCCGTTGTCCGCGTCCACCGCAAGGGACACCGCCAGGACCACCCGGTCGCGGTCGGTGTCAGTGGTGGGGTACGCGGCCGCCAACTCCCGGGCCAGGGCGGTGATCCGGGCGTCGTCGCCGGCCTTCAGCTCCTCGAACACCGTGTCCCACGCGCGCAGCCAGCCGTTCAGACGCAGCGTGCCGCGCACGAAGGTCCGCGGCTTCCAGGCCTGCGGCAGTTCGTACTGCTCGATGAAGGGGACGCTGTCGCGGTTGGGGTAGACCTCGAAGCTCTCCTCGGCCGCCCCGCCGACGAGGTGCTCGCGGGTCGCCTCCCAGGGCCGGCCGACCACGGTCTCGGTGCCGTCGTCGATGTAACGCGCGGGTGAGCGCAGGGCGTTGAGGACGCCGAGGGGCGCCCAGCTGAAGCGGTACTTGAACTCGTTGGGTACGGCGGGGATGCCGCCGCAGTACGAGGTGAGGCGGTACGAGGCCGACGTGTCGTCGCCGATCGCCTCCCGGGCGCGGGCCACGAGGCTGTGCGCGAAGAGGTGGTCGATACCGGGGTCGAGGCCGGCCTCGGTGAGCACGACGATCCCGGCCGCCTCGGCGGCGGGCACCTGCTCAAGGACCGTGTCCGAGACATAGCTGGAGCAGGCGAAGTGGGCCCGCCGGGCCACGCACGCCGACAGCAGCGCGGCATGCTCGGGGGCGGGGAGCATCGACACCACGACGTCCCCGGGGGCCAGTTCGGCCGTGAGCGCGTCGAGCGTGTAGGCGCGCGGCTCGGCGCGTCCGCTCAGGCCGAGCCGGTCGAGGGCCTCGGCGGCTCGCTCCGCCGTACGGTGCCACAGGCGTACCCGGTCGGTGCGCTCGCACAAGGCGGCCAGTCCACTGCCGGTGGAGAGACCGGCGCCGACCCAGTGGACGGTGCCGTTCGCGGGAACGAGGTCAGACACCGTCGAACTCCCCTACTGTCACCACGCAGGCTCCTTCCGTCACACCGAACTCCCCTTCTGCCGAACCGAAATTCCCCTCCGTCACACCGAACCCTCCTCTGTCACGCCGAGCTCACGGCTTGCCTCTCGGAAGCGGTCCAGGCAGCGGCCCCAGGGTCCGCCGACGCCGAAGTCCAGCAGGTGGGGCGTCAGAGCCGCCGAGAAGTCGGCGCTGGACTCGCGTGGCAGCAGGGACGGCAGGTTGTCGATGGCGATCAGATCGAGCGGGGGTTCCTTGCGCAGGCGGCGCACGGGGTCGGTCCACTCGGTGGTGCGGTCGTACACCGGCAGGACGTTGAGGGGTGAGCCCACGTCGCAGGTGACGTCGGAGAGGGTGCGCAGCCGGCGGGCCGGGTCGTCGAGGTCCTCCTCGCGGACGAACGGCGGCACCGCGGTCGTGGCGAGGACACAGTTGACCAGCACATCGTGGGCCAGCAGGGCGGTGCGGTCCAGGTCGCGGGTTTCGGCGAGGTCCCAGCAGGTGGGGTCGGCGCCGGCCGTGGTGAACGCGAGCCGTGCACCCCGGCCGCTGCGGCCCAGGGCGCCGACGACGAGGGCGGTGAACTCCACGTCGCCGGGGGCCGGACGCAACGTCTCGTCCAGCTCCTCCTTGCCGATGGGCCGCAGGGGCGCGAGGAGCCTGCCCCGGTGCTGGAGGACGGCCAGCGCCGCACCCAGGTAGCCCGCCCAGAATCCGAACGCGGCGAGGCGACGCCCGTGGTCGTCGACCAGATACTCCAGGTCGAGAAGCGCCCCTCCCCCGGCGGCGAACCGGCGCAACAGGTCGGCCGCGCCCGGCTGTTGCTTGTAGGCGTGCCCAAAGAAGATATGGCGGTGCGTCAACTTACCTGGCCCGTCCGGGAGTTCCTTCAGGCCGAGGACGACGGCGTCGCGCGGCGCGGACATCCAGGAGCCCGCGGGGGCGATCCGGGCGCCGACGGCCTCGTACTCCTGGGTCGGGTGGACGCGCTGCGGGGAGTCCTCGACGGTCAGGTGCACTCCGGCCTCGACGAGGCGGCGGGCGTCGTCGGGGACGACCGGGGTGCGCCGTTCGGTGGTGCGGGCCTCATGACGCAGCCACAGGTGCAGTTCGGTCATACGCGGTTGGCCTCCGGACGCGGGGCGTCGGCCGCGAAACGGTCGGCGCTCAGGGGGGTGACGTCCACGAAGGGTACGCGGCCGAGGTACAGGTCGCGGACGACCTCGCCGACCGCCGGGCCCTGAAGGAAACCGTGACCGGAGAAGCCGGTCGCATACAGAAAGCGGGATACCGAAGACGCCTCGCCGATCAGGGCGTTGTGGTCCGGGGTGACCTCGTACAGGCCCGCCCAGCCGCCCGTGCGGCGCAGGTCGAGCAGGGCGGGAGCGCGGTGCTCCATGGCAGCGGTGAGGCGGGGGATCCACCGGTCGTGGGTGTCGGTGGCGAAGCCGGGACGTTCGTCCGGGTCCGACATGCCGACCAGAAGGCCGGGGCCCTCCCGGTGGAAGTAGAGGGTGCTGGTGAAGTCGATGGTCATGGGGAGGTCCGGCGGGAGAGCGGGGACCGGTTCGGTGACCGCGATCTGGCGGCGCAGCGGCTGCACCGGCAGGTCCACGCCGGCCATCGCGCCGACGGCCCTGGACCAGGCGCCGGCCGCGCAGATCACCGCGCTGGTGGTGATGCGGCCGAGGGTGGTCTGCACGGCGGTGATGGCGGCGCCCTGCCGTTCGATGCCGGTGACGGCGGTGCGCCGCAGGATGCGCGCACCGCACCTGCGGGCGGCGGCCGCGTACCCGTGGACGACGGCTTCCGGTGTGCAGTGGCCGTCGTCGGGCGAGAACGCGGCCGCGCGTAACCCCTCGGTCCTGATCAGCGGGGAGAGGCGCTGCGCCTCGGCCGGGCCGATCATCCGGCTGGGCACCCCGAGCGCGTTCTGCAGCCGCACCCCGGCCTCGAAGGAGGCGACCTCCTCGGGCGTGGACAGCAGGAAGAGGTAACCGACGCGGTGCAGCCCTATGTCGTGTCCGATCTCCTCGCCGAACCGCCCGAACGCCTCCAGACTGCGCGCTCCGAGCTGGATGTTCAGTTCGTCGGAGAACTGGGCGCGCACCCCGCCCGCGGCCTTCGAGGTCGAGCCGGCGGCGAGTTCGTCCCGTTCCAGCAGCAGAACGTCACGGACGCCGGCGGCGGCGAGATGGTAGGCGATGCTGGTGCCCATCACCCCGCCGCCGATGACGACGACCGAGGCATGTGTGTTCACGCGAGCGGCTCCTTTCGGCGGCGGCCCCGGCCCGGTTGCCGGAGCCGAGGCTGTTGTACGCCGTGACCGCCGTGATCCCTACCCGTGCGGGCGGCGGTGCGAAGCGCGCGCGCTCAGGACCAGTGCGCCACCGCGTCCAGGTGGGGCAGCCGGTGGTCCATGCGCTCCCGCTTGGTGCGCAGGTAGGTGATGTTGTTCTCGCACGGCTCGATCAGCAGCGGCACCTCCTCGGCGACCTTGATGCCGTTGTCCACCAGCGCCTCGCGCTTGCGCGGGTTGTTCGACATCAGGCGGACGGAGCGCACGCCGAGATCGCGCAGGATGTCGGCGGCCACCTTGTAGTCGCGGGCGTCCACCGGGAAGCCGAGCGCCACGTTCGCCTCGACCGTGTCCAGGCCCTCCGCCTGCAGCGCCATCGCCCGCAGCTTGCCCAGCAGCCCGATCCCGCGCCCCTCGT
This sequence comes from Streptomyces sp. NPDC031474, assembly GCF_055581185.1. NCBI lineage: Bacteria > Bacillati > Actinomycetota > Actinomycetes > Kitasatosporales > Streptomycetaceae > Streptomyces > Streptomyces sp. NPDC031474. The sequence continues at coordinate 156,100 of NZ_JBVIJX010000010.1, read as the reverse complement.
GCCCGCGCAGGTAGACGACTATGCCGCGGCCCTCGTCGACGACCGCGCGCAGCGCGGACTCCAGCTGGTCGCCGCACTCGCAGTGCTGGGAGCCGAACGCGTCGCCGGTCAGGCACTCCGAGTGCAGCCGGGTCAGCACGTCCTCGGCGCCGATCTCCCCGTAGACCAGCGCGACTTGTTCGTCGCCGCGGTCGTGGTCCAGGTAACCGACCGCCTGGAATTTGCCGTACACGGTGGGCAAGGGCGCATTCACCACGCGTTCCACACCGGTGCGCTGGGGGGTCTTCGTGCCGAGTACGCCAATGTTGTCTGTCATGATCTGGTTCCTAAGCAGAGACGAAGGGCCGGGAAAAGATGAGTGGTTCGGACATACGGTCGGCGGCGTCGGCGACGTACGGACAGGTGCCGACGGACACCACCGAAGACGTACGGACCCGGGGTGCCGGAGTTCCCACGCAGGTGGCGGTCCTTCCCGTCGGAAGCTTCGAGCAGCACGGTCCGTACCTGCCGTTGGCGACGGACACACTGGTCGCCTGCGCCATCGCCCGGGAGATCGCCGAGGCGTTCCCGGTGCACCTCCTTCCGCCGGTGACCATCGCCTGCTCGCACGAGCACGCGGCCTGGCCGGGGACCGTCAGCATCTCCTCCGTGACCCTTCACGCGGTGGTACGGGACATCGCGGCGTCACTGCGCCGCTCGGGCGTCGAGGCCCTGGTGCTGGTCAACGGACACGGCGGGAACTACGTCCTGGGCAATGTCGTCCAGGAGTCCTCCGCCGCAGGTGAACGGATGGCGCTCTTCCCGGCCCCGGAGGACTGGGAGACGGCGCTGGAGCGGTCCGGGGTCGCGACGTCGTTGCTCACCGACATGCACGCCGGGGAGATCGAGACCTCGATCCTGCTGCACGCCCACCCCGAACTCGTCCGGCCCGGTTACGAGTCGGCCGATTTCGTCGCGGACGACCGTCGCCATCTGCTCACGCTGGGAATGTCCGCCTATACCGATTCGGGCGTCATCGGCCGTCCTTCCCTGGGGTCGGCGGAAAAGGGGAAGGAACTCCTGGCGAGTTTGGCGGAATCCTTCGGCGCGTATTTCTCGTTGCTGACTTCGGCGGATTCGGGAACCGAAAAGGTAGAAACCGAGGCGGACGGCGCCGCGACGGGCGATTCCGTGCGGTCGTCGTAGCGCCGCTCGTCGTCCTCGGGGCCGGCCATGTCGTCGGCCCCGGCCCCGGTTCCCTCGCGCAGCCCCGCGTACCAGCGGACGACCAGCACGACCGCGCCGGGCAGCGCCGCCACGAAGCTGAGGACGCCGTAGACGACGGCGACCGCGAGGCCGGTGCTCGCGCCGAGTCCGGCGGCGCCGAAGGCCCAGGCGGTGACGCCCTCGCGGGGGCCCCAGCCGCCGACGTTCAGCGGCAGGCCCATGGCCAGCAGGGCGAGGACGGCGATCGGCAGCAGCGCGAGGACGGAGGCCCCGGAGCCGACGACCCGGGCGGCCACGACGAACATGCCGAGGTGCCCGGCCAGTACGACCGCCGACGACAGGGCGACGCCCGGCGCGTTGCGCCGCGACAGCAGTCCCTCGCGCGCCTCGGTCAGCGCCGCCCGCAGCCGCCCGCCGCGGCGCGGCTTCGAGGAGCGCACGCGGACGGCGAGGACGACGGCGAGCGCGCCCACCGCGGCGAACAGGACCGGCGCGGCGATCTGCCGGGCGTCCTGCATGACCGGCGACGGCAGGGTCAGCAGGACCGTTACGCCTGCCACAAGCAGCACGAGTTGTCCGGCGGTGCGCTCCAGGACCACGGCCCGCACACCGCGTCCGACGTCGCCGGCGCTCTGCCCGTGCCGCACCGCGCGGTGCACGTCGCCGAGGACGCCGCCGGGCAGGGCCGCGTTGAGGAACAGGGCCCGGTAGTAGTCGGCGACGGCCGGACCGAGCGGCAGCCGGATCCGCAGGGCGCGGGCCACCAGCGCCCACCGCCAGGCGCTGAACAAGGTGGTGACGGCGCCGACCCCGAGCGCCACCAGCAGCGTCGGCGCGTCGATCCGCCGCAGCCCGTCGAGGAAGACGCCGGTGCCCAGCCGCCACAGCAGGGCGGTGAGGATGACGACCCCGGCGACGGTCCCGATGTGCGTGCGGACGGCCCGGTTGCCGAGCAGCGCGCGCAGCCGGGAGGGCTTCTTCGTGTGCGGCGCGGTCACGATGACGCCGATGCGGGCCTCGGACACGGCGGCGTCGGTGCGGGCCACCGACGGGCTGCGCAGGGGCCGTCGTACGAGCGGCCCGGTCCCCTCGTTCCACACCACCGGCGCCGCGGTCCGCACCCGTGGGCCCACCGTCTCCGCGCTCATCACGCCCGTCCCGTCGGCCGGGCCAGTGCCAGCAGGTCGCTGTGGTGGACGGTGACGTGCAGGTCGCCCGCCGCGCAGGCCGCCAGCCGGGCGGCGAGGTAGGACTCGGCGCGCTCGGCCAGTTCGGGGCGCTCCTCCACGGCCGCGCCGACCCAGCCGCGCAGCCACTGCGCGGTCAGGCCGACGTTCTCGGGGCCGAGCCGCCAGGGGCTCGGGTGCACCTTGACGGTCGCGCCGTGGGCGGCGAACGCCTCGCAGGCGACGCTCACCGCGTCGGGGCCGAGGAGGCCGCCGCGCCGCTGGTGGTCGTTGAAGGCGGCGGCGAGGTCCGCGTCCAGCGGGTCCGGCGTGCTGAACTCGACGCGCCCGGCGACCGAAAGCGTCAGCAGCGCCGGGCAGCCCGCGCCGGCACAGGCCGCCGCGAGGGTCTCGACCTCCTCGCGGGTGAGGACGTCGAGCAGGGCGGACGCGGTGACCAGCGAGGCGCCGAGCAGCGCGTCCGGGGTGAGGCGGGCGACGTCGCCGCGCCGCGTCTCGACGGTGACCCGGCTGCCGTCGGCGGCCGCGCGCGGGGAGGCGACGGCGGCGAAGTGCAGGAGGTAGGGGTCGCGGTCGTGCAGCACCCAGTGCTGGGCGCCGTCGAGGCGGGGGGCGAGCCAGCGGCCCATGGAGCCGGTGCCGCAGCCCAGGTCGTGGATGGCGAGCCCCCTGCGGCCGGGCAGGTTGGCCAGCCGGATCCGCAGCGGGTCCAGCAGGTCCAGCGCCCGCGCGGCGGCGTCGGCGGGCTCGCGCAGCTCCAGCCACTCGGGGGCGTAGCGCGGCTGCTCGTCCGGCCCGTTGTCCCGCAGCCGCACGGTGGGCCGCTCGCCGGGCCGGCCCGCGGGCCCGGCGCCGGCGATGACGCTCTGCGCACCGGGGTCCGCCACGGAGTCCGCGCCGGGGTCCGCGCCGAAAATGGCCTCCACCACGGAAACAGCCTCCTTCCGGCCCGGCTGTGCCGGGATGCCGCCCACGCGTCGTGCCACGTCGGCCGGGGTCGCCGTCGTCTTCCTCATGCCGCCCTCCGGGGTTCGCTGGGAAGCCGGCCGAGGACTCCGGCCAGGCTCTGGGCGGTGGTCGCCCAGCCGTTCAGGGCCGCGCGGCGGCCTCGCGCGGCGGCCTTGAGACGGCGCCGTACGTCGGCCTCGCCGAACCAGCCGCGCAGTTCGGCCGCGAGGGCGGCCGGGTCCTCCGGCGGGACGAGGATGCCGGGGACGCCGCCGTCGGGGGCGCGGCCGACCGCCTCCGGCAGCCCGCCGACGTCCGTCGCGAGGACGGGGATGCCGCGGGCGAGCGCCTCGGTGACGGCCATGCCGTAGGTCTCGGCGTAGGAGGTGAGGACCATCAGGTCGGCGGAGGCGTAGGCGGCGTCGAGGTCGGCGCCGGCCTTCGGGCCCGCGAGCTCCAGCCGGTCCTCAAGGCCGTATCTGGCGATGAGGCCGCGCAGGTGGGCGACGTACTCCGGGTCCTGTCCGAGGCCGCCCACGCACACACAGCTCCACGGCAGGTCTCGCGCCGCGGCCAGCGCCTCCACCAGCCGGTGCTGGCCCTTGCGCGGGGTCACGGCGGCCACGCACAGCAGGCGCGAGACGCCGTCGGTGCCGGAGGCGAGGGGGGCGATGTCGGCGCCGGGCGCGGCGACGTGCACGCGCTCGGGGGCGAGGCCGTGGTGGGAGACGAGGCGGCGCACGGCCCACTCGCTGGTGGCGACGACGGCGGGCACGGCCCGCAGCACGGCCCGCTCCTTGGCGTCGAGTTCGGCCGCCACCTCGGGCGCGATGCCCCGCTCGTCACCGAGCGGAAGGTGGACGAGGACGACGAGCCGCAGCCGCTCCGCCTCGGGGGCGATGATCTCCGGGACCCCGCAGGCGACCAGCCCGTCGATGAGGACGACCGTGCCGTCGGGGAACTCCCGCAGCGTGTGCGCCAGTTCCGCGCGGGCGGCCGCCTCCGGGCGGGGCCAGGAACCGTTCACCAGGTGCTTGTGGACCTGCCAGCCGAAGCCTGGCAGATCCAGGCAGAGGCGCCGGTCGTAGGCGTTGCCGCCGCTCGGGTTCGCCGGGTCGTCGACCCCGCCCGGCATCACGAAGTGCACGGAGCGCAGCGACATGGGGATGATCCCGCCGATCTTGGGAAGCGGCGCCTGCGCGGGCACGTACGTGAGCGGGGCCTTCTGCACGGGCTGTGAGGCCGGCACGGTCTGCACGGTCTTCTCGAGGGTCGCGTCGGTCACAGCGCACGCTCGTAACTCGCCCAGGCGATGTGCGACTCGTGCAGCGTGACCGCGATGGCGGCGATGCCCCGGGCGCCCTCACCGAGCGCGCCCTTGTTGATCCGCTCCGCGAGCCGGTCGGCGACGACCTTGGCGAGGAACTCCGTCGACGTGTTGATGCCCGCGAAGTCGGGCTCGTTGTCGAGGTTGCGGTAGTTCAGCTCGCTGACCACGGCACCGAGTTCCTGCGTGGCCAGTCCGATGTCGACGACGATGTTGTCGTCGTCCAACTGCTCGCGGCGGAAGGTGGCGTCCACGAGGAACGTCGCTCCGTGCAGGCGCTGCGCGGGTCCGAAGACCTCGCCGCGGAAGCTGTGGGCGATCATGATGTGATCGCGGACGGTGACACTGAACAACGGACGACCCTCCAGGTGCGGCGCGTCTGGTCCCCCGGCCGTTGGCCGCCGGGGGATGCCGTGTAGTACGGCTCTTCGCTTCCCCCCGTTCAGCCCGATCTCACTCTTTTCTCAGGTCAGGCGCTCCTGCCCGTACCCGATGCGGTGACACAGCGCCGGGATCTCACCCGACGCGAGCTTCGGCATCACCTGCGGCAGCTCCTCGAAAGCGCTGTCCCCCGTGACAAGCGCGTCGAGCGCCGGGTCGGCCAGCAGCTCCAGGGCGAGGGCGAGCCGGTCGGCGTAGGTACGGCTGGAGCGGCGGGCCGGGGAGACGGTGCCGACCTGGCTGCTGCGGATCACCAGGCGGCGGGAGTGGAACTCCTCGCCGAGCGGCAGGGAGACCTTCCGGTCGCCGTACCAGCTCAGTTCGAGGACGGTGCCCTCGGCCGACAGCAGTTCCAGGGAGCGGGCGAGGCCCTGTTCGGTGGCGCTGGCGTGCACGACGAGGTCGAGGCCGTCGCGGGCGTCCTCGGGGGCGGCGAAGTCGACGCCCAGGGCCTCGGCGATCTTCGCCCGCGCCGGGTCGGCGTCCACCAACTGGACCCGGACGCCGGGGAAGCGGGCGAGGAGGGCTGCCACCGAGCAGCCGACCATGCCGCCGCCGACCACCGCGATGCGGTCGCCGACCAGCGGCGCCGCGTCCCACAGCGCGTTGACGGCCGTCTCGACGGTGCCGGCGAGCACGGCCCGCTCGGCGGGCACGGAGTCCGGTACGACCGTCACCGCCGTCGCCGGGACGACGTACCGCGTCTGGTGCGGATAGAGACAGAAGACCGTGCGCCCGACCAGCTCCGCCGGGCCTTCCTCCACCAGCCCGACGTTGAGGTAGCCGTACTTCACCGGCCCCGGGAACTCGCCCTCCTGGAACGGCGCCCGCATGACCGCGTGCTGGCTCTCGGGCACCCCGCCCCGGAAGACGAGGGTCTCCGTGCCACGACTGACGCCGGACCACAGCGAACGCACCAGGACCTCGCCCTCGGCCGGGGCCGGAAGACCGACTTCGCGGATCTCTCCCTCACCCGAAGAGGTGACCCAGAACGCACGTGCGCTGATCGACATCCACATCCTCCTGAACGATCGGGAACCTGTTCACGTACCGAGGTGTGCACAGTCCGCGCACAGTACGCGGCACTGATCATCTCTGTCATCTGGCCGGAGGAATGTGCGGTGGCCCTGAACAACACTTACGACGCAAGGCTGGTCCAGCAGGAGACCGCTGTGGGAGCGGGCGTTCAGATCCTGTTGCTGGCTCTGCTCGGCACGGCGATCGGCATGGGGCCGGCGGGCTGGGTCACCGGTCTCGTCTTCGCCATCGCCACCTGGGCGGTGCTCTCCCGGGCGCTGCACCGTTCCAGTCTGCGCACGTTCGGCCCGGCCAACCGGGTCACGCTCGGCCGGGCGACGCTGGTCGGCGGGGTGACCGCGCTGGTCGCGGACTCCTTCGAGAGCGCGCCGCCGGTGACACTCCTGGTCGGTCTGACGGCGGTGGCCCTGATCCTCGACGGCGTCGACGGCAAGGTCGCCCGCCGCACCGGCACCTCGACGGCGCTGGGCGCGCGCTTCGACATGGAGGTCGACGCGTTCCTGATCCTCGTGCTCAGCGTGTACGTCTCGATGGCGCTGGGCCCGTGGGTACTCCTCATCGGCGGCATGCGCTATGTCTTCGTCGCCGCGGCCCGCGTCGCCCCGTGGCTCAACGCCCCGCTCCCGCCGAGCACCGCCCGCAAGACGGTCGCCGCCCTGCAGGGCGTCCTGCTGCTGCTGGCGGGCGCGAACCTGCTGCCGTACGCGGGCAACTTCGCCGTCGTGCTGCTGGCGCTGGGCTCGCTGGTGTGGTCGTTCGGCCGGGACGTGCTGTGGCTGTGGCGCACCTCGCGCATCACGGCCGAGGCTCCGGCGCCCAAGATGCTGGAGCTCGTGTAGCGGTATCCCGCCCCGGCAGAGGTGAGGCCCGGACCGTGCAAACGGTCCGGGCCTCACCTCTGCGCCGGTGCCAGGACACCACTACGCCGGTGCTACGACCGCGTCGACCGCGTCCGTACGACGGCGAAGACGGCCGCCGCGAGGCCCAGCACGCCGACGACCAGCCCGGCGACGCCCAGGCCGCGGGCGGTGGAGTCACTGCTGTCGGCGGAGGCCGCTGTCGTGCTCTTGGGAGAGGCGGTGGAGGCAGAGGTGGTGGGGGCAGAGGCGGTGGAGGCGGGGGTGTCGTCCGCCGCCGCTGTCAGCTTCAGCACCGGCGCCGGGTTCTCCGGCTCGTCCGCGCCCGCCGCGGCCTCCTCGATCCAGCGCACGGTCTTGCCGTCGGAGTACGTCTGCAGGGTCTTGAAGGCCAACTGGTCGGCGTCGTCGGGAAGCCGGCCGAAGGCCACGTCGAAGTCCTCGTACTGGCCGGCGCCGATCTTCCCGCCCGTCCAGGTGATCTCGGAGACGGCGTCGGTGATGGTGCCGTCGTCGGTCTTGACCGGCGTCTTGAGCTTGGTGGTGGTCACCTTCGCGGTCCAGCCGTCCTGCGGGTGGACCAACACGCCGAGCACGGGATGGTCGGTGGGGAGGAAGACCTGGACCTTGGTGGTGCTCGCGGTGTCCTCCTCGTTGGGAACCCGGAAGCTGAGGACGCCGTCGGCGGCGCCCTTGGCGTAGCTCTCGGGGTGAACGGTGACGTGCGCGGAGGCCACGCCGGCGGCGGTGAGGACCGTGGCGGCGGCGAGCACGGCGCCGAGACCGGCGCGGCGCAGAGCGAGGCGTGTCGTGGGCATGAGTGGGTGATCTCCGTACAGGAAGTCAGGAAAGGTGGGAGTCGGGCCCGGACAGGTGTGGCGTCCGGCCCTGGTTCAGCTCGCGTACGGGATCGGGGTGGGCGGTCCGCGGCGGCTCACAGCGTGCCGCAGCAGCTGTTGCCGGGGTGGGACCGGAGCCGGAGCGGCGGCGGGGAGAAGCGACGGCACGGGCAACGGGACGGGGGCGTCCCGCCACCAGGCCGCGAGGCCCGGCAGGAGCGCGACCGCCCAGCGCAGCAGCTTCCACAGGGCGGCCTCCCCGCGCCGCAGCCACCAGGAGGCGGCGAGCGCGGCAAGGACATGGGCGGCCGTGGCGTGCGGCGTCATCGCCGTGGCGGTGTGGGCGTGCATCTGCATGCCGTGCCCGGACGGCATGGCCATCGCGGGCATGGTGTGCGCCGTCGTACGGGAGCGGGCCGCGTCGAACGCGATGTGCAGACCGGCCTGCGTGGCGAGCATGGCCGCGCCGATCCCGGGCAGCGAGCGCTCCCGGGCGCCGAGCAGCCACCCGGCGGCGAACACGGCCAGGAATCCGGCGCCGTCCGCCCACGGCGGCGGCGTGTCACCCGTGGCGAGCCCGTGCCCGGTGGCGGCCAGCAGCACACACACCGCGGCGAACACCGCAGCGCGCAGACTCCGGACCTCCGGGGACGCACTCATGGTGAGGGATCCTCCCACGCCCGACACATACGTCGACGCCCCCTCCCGCGTTCACCCGCCCGGCCCGCACGACGAAGCACCACAAGGGCAGCACCCGATACGACGGCCACGACAAACCGCCCTCGCACACCGACGACAACCCGGCGGTCAGGACCGACCGCCGGCCCACCCCCGACGACAACCTGACGCCCAGCCCGCGCTCGCCGCCTTGAGCACACCCCGCCGATCCCGCGCTCACCCCCTCCGGGTCGTACGGAAGACCAGGGCGACGGCGGCGGCCGGCACCGCGGACAGGAGGAGCCAGACCACTGTCGGCGGCAGGCCGGCGTCGAGGAGGGCGCCGGTGGCCGCACTGCCGAGGAGCACCATCAGTCCCGAGGCCGAGGACAGCGCCCCGGTGTACAGGCCGAGCCTGCCGTCCTCGGCGAGGTCGGGCACCCAGGCGCGGGCGGCGGGCGCGAGGAGCATCTGGCCGAGGGTGAGCAGCACGACGAAGCCGGCCGCGGGCAGCAGCCCGCCCGTCCCGGTCCGCCCGGCGGGCAACGCGGCGGCCACGACGGCGAACCCGGCGGCGATCAGGGCGAGTCCGGCCGCCATCGACCGGCGTGGACTCAGCCGCTCCCCCACCCACCGGGTGACCGGCAGCTGCGCGGTCACCACCAGCAGCGACGACAGCGCGAACAGCCAGGCCAGCGGCGCCTGCGAACCGGCCGCGCGCTCCACCTCGGCGGGCAGCGCGAGATAGAGCTGGTTGTAGGCGAGGAGGTAGGCGCCGTACGCGCCGCACAGGGCGAGGAAGCGGCGGTTGCGCAGCAGCGGGCCGAGACCGCCGCGGACCTCGACGCGGGTTCGGCCGGGGATGTGCTGCGGCAGCAGCCGGGCGTGACCGGCGAGGACGAGGACGAAGACCCCGGCGCCGGCCAGGCACACCGCACGGAAGTCGACCTCCAGGAGCAGCGCGCCGAGCAGCGGCCCGACGAACGCACCGGCCTGTCCGGCGACCGTGAACAGCGCCAGCACCCGGGTCCGCGACCCGCCGCCCGACTCCTCGTGCACCACGGCCTGCCGGGCCACCTCGGACTCGACGGCGGGCGAGAACAACGCGGCCGCGAACCCGATGAGCAGCACTGCCCCGACGACCGTCCAGGGCTGCTCGGCGTACCCGAGCCAGCCGAACCCGGCGATGCGCAGGACGCACCCGGCGAGGACGACGGGCCGCACCCCGTACCGGTCGGCCAGCGCCCCGCCGACCACGAACAGGCCCTGTTGGCTGAAGGTCCGCAGCCCGAGCACGAACCCGACCATCCAGCCCGCCATGCCGAGCGCACTGCCCAGGTGCTCGGCAAGGAACGGCAGAACGACGAAGAAGCCGACGTTGAAGGCGAGTTGAGTGAGGATCAGCAGGCGTAGGAGAGGCGTGAGTCGAGCGGTTTCCTTCGCCACGCGATACGGCGGCGACAAGGGCGCGGACCCGGGCATCGTCATCGTGTGCCCGCTACCTCGGCTTCGGTGACGGTCCGTTCACCGGTACGCAGGTGTGCCGATCCCCCCGGTTCTGCCGGTTCCGCGTTGTCCGCCGTACGACGCCGTCGTGGTCGTCGCAGTGCTCCGGCGGCGGTGACGGCGAGGGCGCCGAGGAGGGCGAGGACGGTGGCGGGGGCGAGGACGGCCCAGGGGGCTCGTTCGGCGTAGGGTTGGTTCTCGGCGAGGAGCAGGCCCCACTCGGGGGACGGCGGCTGGGCGCCGAGGCCGAGGAAGCCGAGGGAGGCCAGAGCGAGGGCGATGCCGGGCAGCCGCAGCAGGGCGTGGCGGGCGACGGGCGGCAGGACGGCGGGCAGGAGTTCGCTCCTCAGCAGATACCAGGGGTCGGCGCCGAGGGCCCGGGTGGCGGTCAGGTGGAGGGTGGCCCGCTCCTGCCGCAACAGCGCCGTGGTGTGCGCGGCGAGCGGCGCCCAGGCCACGACCGCCACGGCCAGGACGGGTGTCATGGGCCCGCTGCCCCAGACCGCGCCGGCGAGCAACGCGGCGAGAACGGGCGGTACGGCGTTGACGGTGTCCACGAGCGGCCCGGACAGCCGGGGCAGCAGTCCGAGCAGGACTCCGGCGGTCAGTGCGATCGCGCTGATGGCGAGGGCGAGGAGCAGGGTGTCGAGGGCGCCGTGCGCAACCCGGGCGAGGACATCGCGGCCGAGCGCGTCGGTGCCGAACGGACGGGTGAGGGAGGGCGGTTGGAGGCGCGCGTGGGTGTCGAGGGCCAGCGGGTCGCGGGGCAGGCCGAGGGCGATGACGGCGAACAGCACAAGACCGTGGGCGAGCGGCAGGATCCTGCGGGCCGTCGGCGATGGCGTGTGGAGTGTGTGCAGGGCACCGTCGCGCAGGGCGGGCCCGATGAGCAGCCGCGCGGCGAGACGGGCGCCCCCGGCGGTGACGGCCGCGAGCGCGACGAGGACGAGCGCGCCGGCCTGGAGGACGGGCAGGTCCTGGGCGATCGCCGCCTGGAGGGTGGTCCGGCCGAGCCCGGGGATGTCGAAGATCTGCTCCACGGCGACGGACCCGCCGGTCAGTCCCACGACGAACAGCCCGACGTTGGGCAGCAGCCCCGGCACGCAGCGGCGCAGCGCCTTGCGGGCGATGACCCGGCCGCGCAGTCCGCGCGCGACGGCTGCCACCGCCCATGGCTCGGCGAAGGCGGCGGGCAACTGGTCGTCGAGGAGGCGTCCGAGCACCGCCCCGGCGGGCAGGCCGAGAGCGAGCGCGGGCAGCACGGTCCACTGCGGGCCGTACCAGCCGAGGGCGGGCAGCCATCCCCACTGCACGCCGACCACCGTGGCGAGGACCGAGGCGGTGAGGAACTCCGGCAGTGCGGCGAGGACGGCGGAGCCGGTACCGCCGGCGGTCCGGCGGTCGAGGCTGCGCCGCGCGCCGAGGTACAGGGTGCGGGCGCACACCCCGGCGCCGGTGACGACGGCGACCGCCAGCGCCACCGCCATCAACAGCAGTGACACGCCCAGGGCTTGGAGGATGCCGGGCATGACCTCCGCGCCGGAGATCCACGACCGTCCGGCGTCCCCGCGCGGCAACCCCGTTGCCCACTCCCCGAGAAGGCTCAACGGGCCGTCGTCCAGGCCGAGTTGGGCGCGCACGTCGGCGAGCACCTCGGGGGTGGGGTCACGGTCGGCGGACCGTGACTTCAGCACGGTGAGCGCCGGGTCGGTGTGCGAGAGCCAGGGCAGCAGCCCGATCCCGCACACCAGCAGCGCGGCCAGTCCGGCACGCCACAGCAGCGTGCCCACCCTGCTCCTCATGCCGTCAGCGCCGGGTGCCGGTGCCGACGAGGGTCCGCTCGTACGGGTCGAGGAGGACACCGCTGACCTTGGCGGCCACGCCGGTGATGACACGCTGGTGGACCAGCGGGACGACGGCGTCGGTGCCGAGGATCGCGGCTTCGGCGGCCATCGCGGCGTCCTGCCGCTTGTCGGTGTCGGCGACCGCCTGCGCCGCGCCGACGGCCCGGTCGGCTGCCGTGTCGCACAGCAGGGCCAGGTTGTAGCCGCCGTCGCAGGTGAAGTCGTTGGCGAGCACGGAGACGGGGTCGCCGGTGTCGAGAAGGCTGTTGCGGGCGCCGACGAAGGCGTCGAACCTCCCGGCGAGCGCGTCGCTCTCCAGTCGCGAGTACTCGCGCACCTCCAGCTTCACCGTGAAGCCGGCCTTCTCCAGCTGCTGCTTCAACACCTGTGCGGTTTCGGGGAGTTCGGGCCGGTTGTCGTAGGTGGCGAGGGTGAGGGAGGCCCCGCCGGGGGCGCCGGCCCTGGCCCGCCCGGTGGGCGGGACACGCTTGCCCGCGGCCCAGGTGACGGCGGGGCCGTATATCCCGGCGCCGGCGTCGGCGTGCCCCTCGTAGACGCCCTCGGCGAGGGCGGAGGTGTCGACGGCCGCGCGGGCGGCGGCGCGCAGGGCCGGGTCCTTGAAGACGCCCGACTTGGTGTTGAGGAACAGGCCGGTGGTGCGGGTGGTGGCAGTCTCGCGGCGGGTGTCGGCGCCGAGGGTCGCGGCCTGGGCGACGGGTATCGCCTCGGCGAGGTCGACCTGACCGGTGCGCAGCGCGTTGGCGCGGGCGGCGCCGTCGGCGATGAAGCGCACATCGATGCCGGAGGCCTGGGCCCGGCCACCCCAGTAGTCGTCGAAGCGGTCGAGGTCGGCGCCGGTGGCGCCGGTCACGTTGGTGATCTCGAAGGGGCCGGTGGCGGTGCCGACCGGGTCGACGGCGCCCTGCCCGCCGTCGTACGCCTTCGGGGCGAGGACGGCGAGGCCGGGGCTGGACAGCCGCAGCGGCAGGACCGGGTCGGGGGCGCTGGTGGTGACCCGCACACCGGTGCCGCCCGCCGCCCTCGCGGTGAGGGTGACGCCGGAGAGCGCGGCGGGGGCCGGCTTGGCCTGGGTGGCGTGCGTGAGGGATGCGGCGACGGCGACGGGTGTGACGTCCGTACCGTCCTGGAAGTCGGCCTCGCGCAGGGTGAACAGCCAGGTCCGGTCGTTCTCGCGGCGCCACGACGCGGCGAGTGCGGGGGCGGCGGCGCCATTGGCGTCGAGGGCGGTCAGACCTTCGGTGACACCGAGACGACTGAGGATCGTCGCGTCTGCGCCGTACGGGGAGAGGTTCTCGGCGGGCGGGAAGGCGAGGGCGATGCGCAGCCGGGAGCCGTCGTCACCGCCGGAGGCCGCACCGTCACCGCCGGAGGAAGAGGCGAAGCAGCCGGCGAGGAGCGGGGCGAGGAGGAGGGAGGCGAGCAGTCGCGGGAGAGGGGGGCGACGGGGGTGGCGCACGGGTGACCGACCTAGGGGGTGGGGGACGGAGCGGGGAACGGGGTGAGGGATGGGGTGGGGGATGGGGTGGCGAACGGGGCGGGAGCATGGAGGGGGAGGTCGAAGTGGACGATCCGCTGGCCGCCGCCGGGGTCCGCACGCTCGTCGTGCACGACCTCGCCGAGCGAGCGCCAGAAGCCCTCGGCCCCTTCCACAGCCGGGTCGGTGTGCAGATAGACGGACCGGTAGCCGCCGTCCTCCGCCGCGAAGGCGAGGAGTTCGGCGACGAGCCGCCGTGCGAGGCCGCGCCGCCGATGCTCCCGACGCACATAGACGCGACGTAGTTGCGCGGTCGTGCCGCAGGGGTAGCGCTCGGCGACATGACGCGGGTTCGGCGGGTGCACGGGACCGCGGGAGTCCAGGGCGGCCGTGGCCACGACCTCGCCTCCCCCACCCTCACCCTCAGCACCCTCGATTGCGACCAGCAGGGTGTGGCGGGCCGGAACGAGGTAGGCGGCGACCGGGTCGATGATGTCGCCGTGCCAGCGCGGCACATAACCGGTGCCGAAGTCGCGGTAGACGGTGTCGAGCATGACGGCACGGGCGCCGTCGAGGTCGTCTGGCCCCGCGGGCCTTATGCAGTAGTCACGCACCTGCACATCATATGCATTAAGGCTCATGCACTTGATCACCGCCCGACACACCCTCACACCACCCCGCTCCGACTTGACAGCGATCATGACCTCCCCTAAATCTAGCCACATGACATTCATTTTCAAAACGGCGGGCCGATAGGTGCGCGTCGCGTTCGTGGGGAAGGGCGGCAGCGGCAAGACGACGCTGTCGGCCCTGTTCGCTCGGCAGTTGGCGCAGTCCGGCGCACCGGTGCTCGCCGTGGACGGCGACATCAACCAGCATCTGTCCGAGGCCCTGGACCCCACGGCCGAAACGCCGCCCTTCACCGCCCCGCCCCTGGCCGCACACCTGGGCGAGATCAAGGACCTGCTGCGCGGCACCAACCCGCGGATCACCTCCCGTGAGGCCATGGTCAAGACGACCCCGCCGGGCCGCGGCTCCCGACTACTGCGCCTGCTGGGCCACGACGCACTGCACGCCCGTCATGTCCAACGGGTGGGCGGTGTGCCGCTGATGGTGACGGGCGAGTTCGACGAGAGCGACCTGGGCGTGGCCTGCTACCACTCCAAGCTGGGCGCGGTGGAGCTCTACCTGAGCCACTTGGTGGACGGTCCCGGCGAGTATCTGGTGATGGACATGACTGCCGGTGCCGACGCCTTCGCCTCCGGACTGTTCACCCGCTTCGACATGACGTTCCTGGTGGCCGAACCGACCCGCAGGGGCGTCTCCGTCTACCGCCAGTACCGTGACCACGCCCGAGAGTTCGACATCCCTCTCGCCGTGATCGGCAACAAGGTGACCGGCGAGGACGATCTGCTCTTCCTCAAGAAGGAAGTGGGCGACGACCTGCTCACCCACCTCGTTCTCTCGCCCTGGGTCCGCTCGGCCGAACGGGGCAGCCCCCAGGGCGCGTTGGAGGACACCAACCGCCACGCCCTCAACGTCCTGCGTGAGACGGTCGACGCCCGCGCGAAGGACTGGCCGACCCTGCACCGCCACGCCGTCGACTTCCATCTGCGCAATGCCCGGTCCTGGGCGAACAAGGCAACGGGCCAGGACCTCGCGGCGCAGGTGGACCCGGAGTTCGTCCCCGGCCCGGCGTCACTGCCGTAGGCGGACCCGAACAACCTCACCCTCCCTCTCCCCTCCACAAGAACAGGACCTCATACCCATGTCTCTCGACGTCTCCCCGAAGCTCCTCGCCGAGGCCGAAGCCGGTGCCATCCGCGAGGAGGACTTCGTGGACACGGTCCGTACCTCCCTCCCCTACGCCTACGAGCTCGTCGACTCCCTCGCCTCCCAACTGCACGCCGGAATCAGCGAGTTCACCGACAACCAGACACCGCCGGCGTCCGAGCAGGAGCGCGGCCAGCTGCTGCGCGCCATGGCCAGCGATGCCATCCGCGGCAGCCTGGAACGCCACTTCGACATCGCCCTGGCCTTCCAGAACTGCCACCGCGTCGCAGCGTTCCGCCCGGGGGCGCGGAACGGGGACACGTATGCACGCTTCACGTCCACGCGGGCCCAGGTACTGAACCAGTCGGCGGAACTGCGGGACTGCTGACGCCGACACGAACACACGCAGTCGTCGACGCGGCTCACGGCCACGCGAGGAAGACCGTGCCGAGGCTCAGGAGATTCCGCGAGACGGGCACGGCCTTCCCGCAGGCCGCCGTGAACACGACACGGACGTCGGGAGTGAAGTCCGGTGCTCCACAGGCGCAGTACCCGCGAGTCGCTCGCCGCATATGAACCGCCAACGGCCCTTTGAGGCTTCACCCGGTCTCGCGTCGTCCCTCCCATCGCTGCCCTCATCGCCCACCAGACCTCACGCCCAGCCGATCCCCGTGGCATCGAGCAGCCGCACCAAGTCCTTCCGCCCGTATCCGAGGAGTGCGGCGCGATGGGCCGACATGAGCATCAGATGCGCCACGATCTGTGCGCCGTAGCCGTTTCTGTCCTCCCCGAACCACTCGTCGGGTTTCTCGATGCCGAGGCTGTTCATCACCAGCCCGTGCTCCCGGCGGATCTCGGCGACGGTGTCGGACACGGCACTCAGGAGCGAGGCCCCCGGTCGCTCGCACTCCAGGGCGAAGCAGCCCCAGTCGGCGGGTTCGCAGCCGGTGGGCGGACGTGTGCGCAGGCTCTCGTACCGCTCGTCCCCGAAGCCCCCTTGGCCGAACTCCTCGTGCACCAGGGCGAACCGGTGGAACCCCGGCGGCGGAGGAGCGGGCGGCGGAGTGTACTCGCAGCCGGCGTCCTCGTAGACCAGCCGCTGCACCTCCTCCTCGTCCGCCAAGGTGACCGTGTAGCCGGTCTCGGTGTTGCGGCCGGTGAGCGTGCCATCGGCGTTGCGCTGGAAATGCAGGCTCATGTGTACCCCCGTGGTCCTCACAAGCGGGAAGATCCCGACACCCGCACAACGGCCCGCCGATTTCGCGCGTGCCCCGTCCGCCATGAGTTCACTCGTTCGCGTGAACGACCCGTCTGCACACTCGCACGCTGCCCGCCTCAGGCCGTCAACCCATGTCCATGAAACGCTTCACGGTCGTCACGAACCGCTCGGGATCGTCCCGCCACGGGTAGTGCCCCGCCCCCGGCTGCACGACGAGCTCGGCCTTGGGGAACAGTTCCACGAACTCCCGCATCACGCGCGGCGGTCCCGCCACGTCCACCTGTCCCGCGAGGATCAGCACCGGGGACGGGAAGGCGGCGAGGACTTCGCGGGTCGCGGTCGGGTCGAAGGCGCCCTCGGCGGCGTACACGGCTGCCGCCTCGTCGTTCCGCTGCCGCTCGCCCGCCTGGTCGAAGGCCCGGGCCTCCTCGTCCCAACGGGCATGGAAGAAGGGGGCGATGGCCTGCCAGGAGCCGGCGGCGCCCCGGTCGGCGGTGACATCCTCCAGCGCCGCGTAGGCGGCGGCGAACCATGGCTCATTCCCGCGCAGCCGGGCAGTCGTCAGACGGTCCTCGGCGGTGATCCCGAGACCTACCGCGTACACACTCGGCGTGATCAGCAGCAGACGGTTGACGCGGTCCGGGTGACGGGTGGCGTACAGGATCGCCAGGTTGGCCCCGCCGGAGTGCGCGAGCAGGTCGATCCGGTCGAGCCCGAGGTGCTCGCGCAGGGCGTCGACGTCGTCGACCTGGCGGTCGCAGCGGTACGACGCGGTGTCCGCGGGGGCGGCCGACTCACCGGTACCTCTGAGGTCCAGTCCGATCAGACGGCGGTGGGCGGAGAGGCCGCCGAGATCGCCCAGGTACGCCGCGGACTGCATGGGGCCACCGGGCAGACAGACCAGCGGCGGACCGTCCCCCGACTCGTGGTGGGCGAGGCGGGTTCCGTCGGAGGCGGTGAAGATCGACATAGGACAGAGCCTCACAGCGGCGGGCTCGGCGGGCAACGGGATTCCCCTCAGGGACGCCCCGCGCCGGCACAACCGAGCGCTTGTCCCGACGCCCCACCGTCGACGCGGGCTTCTCACGCAGTCCGGAACTGCGGCAGCACTGTCGGCATTGCTCTCATAATCATGAACCGGCTGATGGCACAGATTTCTGACGTTGAGTCAGTTCCGGGCGGAGCGGACCGCCTCGCGTACCGCCGGTGCGATCTCCTCGGCCCAGCGGCCGAGTGTGACGTCGGCGGGGGTGCCGTCCTCGACCCGGAAGTGCACGAACCCGGACGCCCCGAACTCCAGGGCCGCGCCGGTGAGTTCCTCCACCCACTGGCCGACCGAGCCGCCCCGCCAGCGCCCTTCGCGGTCGCGCGGGGCGGCCGACGCGGTGGCTGTGATGACGCCGGGCAGGTTGTAGACGGTGGCGACGTCGCCGGGTTGGCGGCCCGCCGTCAGCGCCGCTTCGTCGATGACGGGCCGCGACTCCCGGTAGCGCGGGCTGAGCCAGTCCGCGGCATGCCCGGGTATCCAGCCGTCGGCCACCCGCCCCGTGACGGCAAGGGACTTCGGGCCGACGGCGCCCGTCCACACCGGCGGCACCTCGACGGGGGCGGGTTCCAGATCCCGGACCTGGTAGAACTCTCCCTCGAACGTGACCGGTTCGCCTTTCCCGCAGAGCAGCCGGACCAGGGTGATCGCCTCTTCGAGCGCGCGTACCGCGGCGCCCGGCCCGAGCTTGGGCAGCCCGAGCCGGGCGATGTCGTCCCAGAGCCCGCCCGCCCCCATGCCCAGCACCAGCCGGCCGCCGGTGAGGGCGGACAGCGAGGTGACCGTGCGGGCCAGCATCGGCGCCGGGCGGCTGGGCAGGTTGGTGACGCACACCAGCCCGGAGACCCGCTCGGTACGGCCGAGGACGACACCGAGGATGGCGTACGCGTCGAGCCGACCGCCGAAGTAAGGGTGGTCGGAAACGGTCACCAGGTCCAAGCCCTGTCGGTCGGCCTGGACGGCCAGGCGGAGGGTTTCCTCGACCTCGTCGACGGCTGTGCTGATCCCGGTCCCGAACAACGGCTTGCTGTGCAGTGGCATGGCGAAGACAGCCCTTCCCCCCGTCGGTGGAGCGTCCGCGGGACACCCCTTTCAGTTCGTGCCACGAACGGTATGGGTGCGTGGCGCGAACCGACAACGGGACTTGTGACGTACGACGCCGTAGGGGGCGTAGGTCCACGGTCCAGGGTCCGCGGACCTACGCCTTACGAACTCGGGACCTACTTGGTGACCGCCGACACCGGTGCCGGAGCGTATCCCGTAGGTCGGGCCGAGAACGTGCCTCGGCCCTGGGTGCGGCTGCGCAGCCGGGTCGCGTAGCCGAACAGCTCGGCCAGCGGCACGGTCGCGGTGATCACCGCCGAAGCGCCGCGCACGGTCGAGTCGGTGACCCTCCCGCGCCGAGCGGCCAGGTCTCCGAGGACTCCGCCGACGGCGTCCTCGGGAACGGTGACGCACACCTCGACAACCGGTTCCAGCAGGACCATCGCGCAGCGGCGCAGGGCCTCCCGCAGCGCGAGCCGGCCGGCCGCGCGGAAGGCGGTCTCCGAGGAGTCCTTCACATGGGTCGCCCCATCGGTGAGGGTGACCCGCAGCCCGGTGACCGGGTGCCCGCCCAGGGGACCCTCGGCAAGCGCGTCCCGGCAGCCGGCCTCGACGGCACGGACGTACTCCTGCGGCACCCGACCGCCCACGACGGCCGAACGGAACGCGAAACCGGTTTCGACGTCGCCGTCCGCCCTCTCGCCGCCGACCGCGTCGAGCGGTTCGACGTCGAGCACGACGTGCGCGAACTGGCCGGCGCCACCGTCCTGTTTGACGTGCCGGAAGAGCAGGCCGGACACCCCACGGGCGACCGTCTCGCGATACGTCACCCTCGGACGCCCCACGTTGACCTCCACGCCGAGGCCACGGCGCACCTTCTCCACCGCGACCTCCAGATGCAGTTCACCCATGCCCGACAGCACCGTCTGACCGGTCTCGGCATCGGTCCTGACGACCAGCGACGGATCCTCCTCCGCGAGCCGCGCGAGTGCCGAGGCCAGCCGGTCGGCGTCGGTGCTCGTCCGCGCCTCGACCGCCACGGAGACGACCGGTTCGGCGACCCCGGGCGGTTCGAGGACGATCGGCGCCTCCGGCGCGCACAGGGTCGAGCCCGCACGCGCCGACTTCAGCCCGATCACGGCCACGATGTCCCCGGCGACCGCGCGCTCCACCTGGGCGTGCCGGTCGGCCTGCACACGCAGGATCCGACCGATCCGCTCGGTGCGTCGCGTGCCCGACTCCCACACCGCGTCCCCCTTCTCGATCGTGCCCGAGTACACCCGCAGGTAGGTGAGCCGACCGGTCGGCGTGGCGCTGACCTTGAACGCGAGAGCGGCGAACGGCGCGGAGGGGTCGGCGGGCCGTTGCTCACCGACGGCCTCCTGCACACGATCGACGTCTCGCCGCATGCTGTCGGCGCCTGCCTGCGTACTGTCGGCGTCTCCCTGCACACGGTCGGCACCCCTCCGCGTGCTGCGGCCGGCGGCCTGCACACCGCGTACCGGCGGCACGTCCAGCGGCGACGGCAGGTAGGCGACGACGGCGTCCAGCAGCGGCTCGATGCCGCGATTGCGGTAGGCCGAGCCGCACAGCACGACCACGCCGTCGCCCGTGCGGGTCAGGTCGCCCAGCGCTTGGGAGAGGGTCTCGGCAGACAGCGTCTCCCGGTCGCAGAACTCCTCCAGCGCTGCCGGATGCCGCTCCGCCACAGCCTCTTCCAGCAGCCTGCGCCGACGCATCGCGTCCTCCCGAAGCTCCTGCGGCACAGCCGCCTCGACGATCGTCCCGCCGGCCGTTTCGCCGTCGTCGCTCCAGGTCAGCGCCCGCATGCGGAGCAGATCGACGACGCCGGTGAAGTCGTTCTCCCTGCCGATGGGCAGGTGCACGACCAGCGGGACCGGGTGGAGGCGTGCACGGATCGACGCCACCGCGGAGTCGAGGTCGGCGCCGACCCGGTCGAGCTTGTTGACGAACGCGATCCGGGGAACGCCGTGCCGGTCTGCCTGCCGCCACACCGATTCACTCTGCGGCTCCACGCCGGCGACGGCATCGAACACCGCCACCGCCCCGTCGAGCACCCGCAGGGATCGCTCCACCTCGTCGGCGAAGTCGACGTGCCCGGGGGTGTCGATCAGGTTGATGCGGTGACCGTCCCAGCCGCAGCTGACGGCCGCGGCGAAAATGGTGATCCCACGGTCGCGCTCCTGGGGGTCGAAGTCGGTGATGGTGGTGCCGTCGTGGACCTCGCCGCGCTTGTGCGTGGTCCCGGTGGCGTACAGGATCCGTTCGGTGACGGTGGTCTTGCCCGCGTCGACATGGGCGAGGATGCCCAGGTTGCGTACGGCAAGGAGGTGACGGTCGAGGTTGTTGCGCACGGCCCTTGGCCTTTCGGGGTGTTTCCGAGAACGGGCAGCGCGATTTCCGGACGAAGACGGGCAGCACGTGCATGACATATATGTGCATGAGCACAGACATGACGGACCGTCAGATACCGATTCAAGACGGCATGTTGGGCTACTCAGCCCTTCGTCAGGACATCCGGTGCCGGCCGCGCAGCGAGCACCGGACGGACGAAGACACGAGGATCACCTCGTAGCGGGAGCGGGGAGCGGCGACAGCGGTATGGTCACGCATGGCGGGCTCCCCTCGTTCGCATCGGTGCGGCGCGCCCTGATCGTGGGCCACGCTTGGTCTTCGGTGAGTGTAGGGGCGGGCGGGCGTGCCCGGCACGCGATTTATCGCACCGGGCCCACCGCCACCGGGTAGAACTGCCTCCGCACCTGACGCAGCCATGCGTCGGCAGCTGCGTCGTCGGGGTGTTCGGGCAGAACGCTGCGCGTCCCGGCGAAGGCGTCCTCGAATCCCCGCAGCAGCGGCAGCGCCGCTTCGGGGTCGGCGGCGACCTGTTCGCCGAACCGGTGATAGCTCTCGGGGTCCTCGACGCGAATCGTCAACTTCCCTGTGGTGTAGAGCTCGTAGCCCTGGGTGCACAGCCGCTTGAGGTGACGGGCGTGCTTGGCGGTCCGGCTGCGGGTGCCCGCGGTCAGGGCCCCTTCGCTGCGGTTCTGGAGTCTGCGGAACTGCTGGGTGGCGTAACCGAGATAGGCGTCGCGGACCCGTCGTGCGCTGAGCAACGTCTCGCGCAAGGCGATGAGTTCGTCACCCAGGGCAGTGCGCACCTCGTACAACTCGTCCGGCAGCCAGACGAGTTCCATCACCGTCGGGTTGCCGCCGAGGGCGAGTCGGCACCACTTCGCGGCCTCGTGCAGGGTGCGGTCGGGTGACGTGCTGACATGCGACTCCTGCGGCCGGTGCAGGCCGTGCAGTTCCTCGGTGGGGGCGGCGAACATGCCGAGGCGGTCCACGTCGGAGCCTTCGTGGGCGAGCCCGTAGGCGGTCGAGCCGACGATGCCGGACAGCAGGATGTTGGTGACGGTCACTGGTGCCCCCGGTCGTTCCCCGATGCTGATCAGCGCCGCCGGGTCGGGCGACGGGACCGCCATGATGCCCCGGCGCCGACCCCGAGCACCTCACATTTTTCGGCGGCGCCCGCTCCGGCGGCGCCCGCCCGGTCGCCCCGCTCGCCCCGCCCTCGCCGCGACCGTCCCCACGCCCGCCGCCTCACCCGTACGGCTCATTGCACTGGTCGCGCGGCGTGGCCGGTGGTGCCGTGGAGGAGCGGGGGCAGCCGGCCCCGCCCTCAGGAGGCACCCGTGACCACCCCTCGCCCGTCGTCCCGCCCGTCCTGCCCGCCCCGCCCGCCGGGCCCGGCCGGTCCGACCCGTCCGACCCGTCCGGCTCGTCCGGCTCGTCCCGCGCGCGTCCTGGCCGCCGTCCTGGCCTGCGGAACGCTGCTGGCCACCGCGGCCTGTTCCGACGGGGACGACAGCGCGTCGACCGACTCGGGTGTCGCGGCCAGACCCGTCGCCGAGCGGACCGCCACCAAGTCCCCGGACCTGCCGCTCACGAACGCCCGCGCACAGATCGCACTGATCACGGAGGGAGATCTGGAGGACGCCTGGAATCAGGTCAAGACCGCGGGGAACTGGCACGACACCCTGCTGATCGACAAGGTCGACGTCGCCCAGTTCCTCACCGCCAAGACGCAGGCCGCCAACTGTCAGCGACTGCTCGACGGTCTCTACGAGAACGACCTGCTGGGCAAGCCGTCGGGCGGGTCGGCACTCACCGGCTTCCAGCAGGGCGACTCCCGGCTGCTCTACCAGGTCGCCGCATACGACAAGGCCGACCTCGACCAGTCACTGAAGTGGCTGGAGTCGCTTCCGACCGACTGCGACCAGTTCAACGCGGTCGGCTCAGACAACTCCACCCGAACCGTGCAGGTCGTCGAGGCCTCCCTGCCCAAGGCAGGCGACGCCCGGCAGGGCGTGACCGTGACGGTGCAGGGCGTCTCGGGGGGTTCGCCGGTCACGCTCACCCTCGACGTCGCCGTCGTACGGGTCGGCGACGACGCGATCACGGTCACGAACGGCGGCACCGACGGCGTGGACCACGACAGCACCAAGGACGCAGTGAGCCATGGCACGACGCGGCTGAAGGACGTCCGGGAGGGCCGTACACCGGCTCCGGAGCCCAGCCAGTTCGACTGATCGAGGCTCTGCGCCCGGCCTCGTCCGGCCTTCTTCCTCCGAGCAGAACCATGTGACATATTACTGTCGTGACCAAGCGACCGAGCGGTGACGTCGTGGTCGTCGGCGCCGGCATGGTGGGCGCCGCCTGCGCGCTGTACGCGGCCCGTGCCGGGCTGGAGGTGGTGCTGGTCGACCGCGGCCCCGTGGCCGGCGGCACGACCGGCGCGGGCGAGGGCAACCTCCTCGTCTCCGACAAGGAGCCAGGACCCGAGCTCCAACTGGCCTTGCTGTCTGCCAGGTTGTGGGCCGAGCTGGCCCAGGAGCTGGGCACGGCCGTCGAGTACGAGCCCAAGGGCGGCCTCGTCGTCGCGTCCGCCCCCGACGCCCTCACCGCCCTGACGGACCTGGCGACCGGTCAGCGGGCTGCCGGGGTGGAGACGGTCCACGTCGGAGCGGACCAACTCCACGACCTGGAACCGTACTTGGCACCCGGCCTCGCGGGCGGTGTGCTGTATCCGCAGGACGCCCAGGTCATGCCCACCCTTGCCGCCGCGCACCTCGTACGGGCCTCGGGCGCGCGGCTGGAGACCGGTCGCGCCGTGACACGGATCCTGCGCGGCGCCGACGGCGCCGTCCGGGGCGTGCGGACCGACCGGGGCGACATCCTCGCGCCGGTCGTGGTGAACGCGGCCGGGACCTGGGGTGCGCAGGTCGCCGAACTGGCGGGGGTGGGGCTGCCGGTACTCCCCCGCCGGGGCTTCGTCCTGGTCACCGAGCCGCTGCCACGCCGGGTGCGGCACAAGGTGTACGCCGCCGACTACGTGGCCGACGTGGCGAGCGACTCGGCCGCCCTGCAGACCTCACCGGTCGTCGAGGGGACCGCCGCCGGGCCGGTGCTGATCGGCGCGAGCCGGGAACGGGTCGGCTTCGACCGGTCCTTCTCGCTGCCGGTCGTCCGCGCCCTGGCGGCAGGGGCGACCCGCCTGTTCCCGTTCCTGGAGCAGGTACGGGCGATGCGCACGTATCTCGGCTTCCGCCCGTACATGCCCGACCACCTCCCCGCCATCGGACCCGACCCCCGCGTGCCCGGACTGTTCCACGCCTGTGGCCACGAGGGCGCGGGCATCGGGCTCGCCACCGGCACCGGCCACCTGATCGCGCAAACCCTCGCCGGTCAGGGCCCTGAACTGAGCCTGACACCGTTCCGCCCCGACCGCTTCGACCACCCCGACCACCCCGACCACCCCGACCGCTCCGCCGAGGAGGCCGTGCCGTGAACCCCCTGAAGCTGGTCCGGGCGCGCCCCGGCACCCCGTTCGCCCTCACCTTCGACGGCCGGGAGATCGAGGCACTGCCCGGGCAGACGATCGCCGCCGCACTGTGGTCGTCCGGTGTCACGGCCTGGCGCACCACACGGGGCGGAGGGCGTGCGCGCGGGGTCTTCTGCGGGATCGGCGTGTGCTTCGACTGCCTGGTGACCGTCGACGGCCGCCCCAACCAGCGCGCCTGCCTGGTGCCGGCCGCGCCGGGCGCGGACATCCGCACGCAGGAAGGGACGGGCCACGATGACTGAGCGGCACCCGGTGCTCGCGGTGATCGGCGCGGGCCCGGCCGGGCTCGCCGCCGCGTCGGCAGCCGCGGCGCACGGCGTGCGGGTGGTGCTGATCGACTCCGCCGCCGAGGCGGGCGGACAGTTCTACCGGCAGCCCGCACCCGCACTCCGCGCCCGTCGCCCCCAGGCACTCCACCACCAGTGGCGCACCTGGGAGCGACTGCGCGCCGGACTCGACACCCACCTCGCCACCGGACGCGTCACGCATCTGAATGACCGTCATGTGTGGTGTGTGGAACGGGAGTCGAGCGGCTCGGGCGAATCAGACGGCTTCACCGTGCACGCTCTGACGGGTCCTGGGCAGGAGGAGTCCGTCGCGGTCCGCGCCGACGGGGTGCTGCTGGCGACCGGCGGCTACGAGAAGGTCCTGCCGTTCCCCGGCTGGACCCTGCCCGGTGTGATCACCGCGGGCGGCGCCCAGGCCCTGCTGAAGGGCGGACTCGTGCTGCCCGGCCGTACGGCCGTCGTGGCCGGCACGGGCCCCTTGCTGCTGCCCGTCGCGGCCGGCCTCGCCGCTGCAGGTGCGCGGATCGTCGCCCTGGTCGAGTCGGCCGGGCCGGGGAACTTCGTGCGTCGCGCCCCGGCCTGGGCCACAGCCCCTCGGAAGCTGGCCGAAGGGGCCGGGTACGCGGCCCGACTCCTGCGCCACCGCGTCCCGGTGACGGCCCGTCACCTGGTGCTGGAAGCGCACGGGGCCGAACGGCTGGAGTACGTCGTCGTCGCCGCGCTGGACGCCGAGGGCAGGCCGGTGCCCGGTTCCGAGCGACGTGTCCCCTGCGACACCCTGGCCGTCGGGCACGGCCTGCTGCCGCACACCGATCTCGCCGAGGGGCTCGGCTGTCGCCTCGACGGGCCGGGCGTACGCGTCGACGACGAACAGCGCACCGACGTCCCCGGCGTCTGGGCCGCCGGGGAGACCACGGGCATCGGCGGCGCGACGCTGTCGCTCGCCGAGGGGCATATCGCCGGACGGTCGGCGGCGGCCAGGCTGACCGGCACGGTTCCCGACCCCCGAGCGTGGGCGCCGGCCGCCCGGTCCCGGACCCGGCTGCGGGCGTTCTTCGCGGCACTGGACGGCGCGTACGCCGCACGGCCCGTCCGGTGGACGGACCAGGTGAGCGACGAAACGGTCGTGTGCCGTTGCGAGGAGGTCACCGCGGGCGCCGTCCGCGAGGCCGTAGGCACACTCGGCGCGGGTGACCTGCGCACCGTGAAACTGCTGACCCGGGCCGGCATGGGCTGGTGCCAGGGCCGGATGTGCGAGCCCGGCGTGGCCGGTGTCGCCGGCTGTGAGCTCACCCCGGCCCGCCGGCTGCTGGCCCGCCCCGTGCCCCTGGCGGTGCTGGCCGCCCCGCCGACGGACCCCACCCCGAGGACCCAGTGATATGTCACATGTCACTCCCACGCCACACGCCCGTCTCCCACCACTCGTCGAACGCTCATCGAACGCCACCTGAAAGGGACCTCGGATGACCGCCCCCACCCCTCCCCCCGGCCCCGCCGATCCCCGGCATCGCCCCTGGCGTGGTGTCCTCGTCGCCACCGCGCTCCCGCTCAGGCACGACCTCTCCGTCGACTACGACCGGTACGCAGAGCACTGCGCCTGGCTGGTGGCGAACGGCTGCGACGGCGTCGTACCCAATGGCTCGCTGGGCGAGTACCAGGTGCTCACGCCCGAGGAACGCACCAGGGTGGTGGAGACGGCGGTGACCGCGATCGGCGGGGCGCGGGTGATGCCCGGCGTCGCCGCGTACGGCTCCGCGGAGGCCCGCCGCTGGGCCGAGCGGGCCGCCGAGGCGGGCTGCGAAGCGGTGATGCTGCTGCCGCCCAACGCCTACCGAGCGGACGAGCGTTCCGTCGTGGCCCACTACGCGGAGGTCGCCCGGGCGGGCCTGCCGGTCGTGGCGTACAACAACCCGATCGACACCAAGGTCGACCTCGTGCCCGACCTGCTGGCGCGGCTGCACGGAGAGGGTCTCATCCACGGCGTCAAGGAGTTCTCCGGCGATGTCCGACGCGCTTATCGGATCGCCGAACTCGCCCCCGAACTCGACCTGTTGATCGGCGCCGACGACGTGCTGCTGGAGTTGGCCGTGGCGGGGGCGAAGGGCTGGGTGGCGGGCTACCCCAACGCGCTGCCGAAGGCCTCGGTGCAGCTGTACCGGGCGGCCGTCGCCGGTGATCTCACCACGGCGCTCCCCCTGTACCGTCAGCTCCACCCGCTGCTGCGCTGGGACTCCCGCGTCGAGTTCGTCCAGGCGATCAAACTCTCGATGGACGTCGTGGGCCGCTACGGCGGCGGCTGCCGTCCGCCACGGGTCCCACTGCTGCCGGACCAGGAGGCGACGGTCCGCGCGGCCACCGAGAAGGCCGTCGCCGCAGGACTCGCGTAACTCCGCACCGGACAAGGGGACTTCATGCGCAGCAAGCTCGTCCTGCACGCCGTCGACTCGCACACCGAGGGCATGCCCACCCGAGTGATCACCGGCGGGATCGGCACCATCCCCGGCGCGACGATGAACGAGCGGCGGCTGTACTTCCGTGAACACCGCGACGACGTCAAGCAGTTGCTGATGAACGAGCCGCGCGGGCACTCCGCGATGAGCGGCGCGATCCTCCAGCCGCCCACGCGGCCGGACTGCGACTGGGGCGTCGTCTACATCGAGGTCTCCGGCTACCTGCCGATGTGCGGGCACGGCACGATCGGGGTGGCGACGGTACTCGTCGAGACGGGCATGGTGGAGGTGGTCGAACCGGTCACCACCATCCGCCTGGACACCCCGGCCGGACTCGTCGTCGCCGAGGTGACCGTCGAGGACGGCGCGGCCACCTCCGTGACCTTGCAGAACGTCCCCTCCTTCGCGGTCGCGCTGGACCGCAGGGCGACCCTGCCCGACGGGCGCAGCGTGACATACGACCTGGCCTACGGCGGCAACTTCTACGCGATCCTGCCCCTGGAGGAGTTCGGGCTGCCCTTCGACCGCGCTCGAAAGGACGACATCCTGCGGGCCGGCCTGTCCCTGATGGAGGTGATCAACTCCGAGGAGGAGCCGGTCCACCCCGAGGACCCGTCCATCCGCGGCTGCCACCACGTCCACCTGTACGCGCCCGGCGCCACCGCCCGGCACTCGCGGCATGCGATGGCCATCCACCCCGGCTGGTTCGACCGCTCGCCCTGCGGTACGGGGACGAGCGCGCGCATGGCGCAACTGCACGCCCGGGGCGAGCTGCCGTTGCGCACCGAGTTCGTGAACGAGTCCTTCATCGGCACCCGGTTCACGGGGCGGCTGCTCGGCACGACGGAGGTCGCCGGCCGCCCGGCGGTACTGCCCAGCTTCACCGGCCGGGCCTGGATCACGGGAACGGCCCAGTACCTGCTGGACCCGACGGACCCGTTCCCGGCGGGGTTCGTCCTGTGACACCGGGGCCCGCCCGCCGTAGATACTGATGGCCGTGATACGTGACATGGCACAGTGCGATGGCACAGCCCGCTTCCGAGGAGACCCACCATGGCCCCGCCGCCCGTGAGCAGCAGCCAGCCGCCCGCCGAGCCGTCGCTCCCCGTGCTCGGCGGGCGCCGCAGCAGCTACCGCGAGCGGGTCGCGGACGCCCTGCGGGCCGCGCTGATCGCGGGCGAACTGCGCCCCGGCGAGGTGTACTCGGCGCCGACCCTCGCCACCCGCTTCGGCGTCTCGGCGACGCCGGTCCGCGAGGCGATGCTGGATCTCGCCAAGGAGGGCCTGGTGGACGCGGTCCCCAACAAGGGGTTCCGGGTCACGGACGTCTCCGACCGGCAGCTCGACGAATACACGCACATCCGCGCGCTGATCGAGATCCCCACGGTGGCGGCGCTGGCGACGAGCGCCGACCCGGTGTCGCTGGAGGCACTCCGCCCCGCCGCCCGGGAGATCGTCGCCGCCGCGGTCGCGGGCGACCTCATCGCCTACGTCGAGGCCGACACCCGCTTCCACCTGGGCCTGCTCGCCCTGGCCGGTAACGCCCATCTCGTCGAGGTCGTCCGGGAACTGCGCGGCCGCGCCCGCCTGTACGGCCTGACCGCGCTCTCCGCCTCCGGCCGTCTGCTGGCCTCCGCCGAAGAACACCTGGAGCTTCTGGACGCCCTGCTGACACGCGACGAACGGGCCGTTCGCGAGGTCATGACACGGCATCTGGGGCATGTCCGGGGGTTGTGGGCGTCAGCCCGCGAGTAGGCCGCCCTCCGCGCAGATACCCCGGCGTCCCCGAAACGTCCTGTGATCCTTGTCGCGGACGGGAGAAGAGTGGGCGCAGCGCCGGTTGGGCAGTCAATTGCCCGTGCGCGAAAGGATGGTGTCTATCCCGTGGGGGAAGCCGTGCGTCTGTGTCTGATCGGTGCGGGACTGTCGGGGCTGGCGACGGCACACGCCCTGAAGAGCGCCGGTGTCGACTTCGTCTGCCTGGAGCAGTCGAGTGACGTCGGCGGGCTGTGGCGTCGGCCGCAGGCGGGCGAGCGCGGCCCCGGCTATCTGTCGCTGCACCTCAACACCGCCAAGCAGCTCACGGGTTACGCGGACTTCCCGATGCCCGCTTCCTACCCGCTCTACCCCCGGCACAGTCAAGTCGCCGCCTATCTGAGCTCGTTCGCCGAGTGGGCCGGCATACGGGACCGCATCGAGCTGGGTACGACCGTGGAATCCGTACGGCAGAAGGCCGACGGTGGGTGGACGGTCGTCAGCCGGGATGCCGACGGCACGATGGCGTCCCGCAGTTTCACGCAGGTGATCGTCGCCTCCGGGCACAACTCGGAGCCGTCGATGCCCGCTCTGCCGAAGGGCGCCGAGACGTTCACCGGGACGATTCGCCATTCTCTCGACTACCTCGACGGCAGCGCGTTCGCCGGACAGCGCGTCATCGTCGTGGGGCTCGGCAACTCGGCGGTGGACATCGCCGCGGACCTGTCCCGGCACGCCGAGCTGACCGTTCTCTCGGCACGCCGGGGACTGCACATCATGCCCAAGCAGTTGTTCGGCATGGCGCTCGACGAGATCGCCGACGCGCCGTGGTGGATCAGCATGTCCCTGGCCGAGCAGCGCCGTTTCATCGAACAGGCCCTGTTGATCGCCCGCGGCAGACTCCGCGACCACGGGCTGCCCGAGCCGGACCATCCGGTCTTCGCCTCGGCCGTCACCATCTCCGACGAGATCCTCAGCCGTATCCGCCATGGCGCGGTCACCCCGAAGCCGTCGATCGCCGCCGTCGACGGCGGCCGGGTCTCGTTCGTCGACGGCACATCGGTCAGGGCCGACGCGATCGTGTACTGCACCGGCTACCAGATGACCTTCCCGTTCCTGGAGCCCGGCTGCCCGATCGGCGCACAGGGCTCGGTCGAGCTGTACAAACGGGTCGTCGCCCCGGACCGTCCCGGACTGTTCTTCGTCGGTCTGGTGCGCCCGGTCGGTTCGATCACGCGGCTGGTGGAGGCGCAGGCGCGGTGGATCGCGCGGCTCGTCAACGGCGATGCGGTGCTGCCGGAGGCGGAGGTCATGCGCAAGGAGATCGCCACGTACCTGAGCGGTGTGGCGGGTCAGTACGGGCAGCGGGAGAGCGCGTCGATCCAGGTCAACGTAGCGCCGTATCTGCAGGAACTGCGCGAGGAGTGAGGTCGGACGGGCCCCGGAAACCAGAACACCGGGACGCCGGGACGCCGGGACGCCGGGACGCCGGGACGCCGGGACGCCGGGACGCCGACAAGGAGATACCCGCCCCGAAGGGCGGGTATCTAGTTGGCTGCAACGGTGTGCGTGCAGCTCATCACTTGGTCAGCCAGTTGAGGAACTTGCTCCACACTCCGGCCTGTTCGTGACGGACCGCTCCGGCGGTCTCGCGCGGCGGCGCCTGAGGGGTGCTCTGCCGGCTCGGACGGATCACCGTTTTGACGGGGGTGTACCGCGCGGGAAGCGTGACGAGCCCACGGCTGAACGCTCCCTGGCGCCACGTCAGACTGCCTTCGGGAACGCTGAGTTCGACGTCCGGGAGGCGGTTGAGGAGGTTCTCGACGGCCGATACGACGATCTGCCGGGCGGGTTCCTTCGAGGGGCAGGCGTGCGGGCCTGCGCTCCAGGCGAGGTGCGCACGGTTACTGCCGGCCTTGCGGGCCGCCGACAGCGTGGGACCGGTGTTGGCGGCGGCGATGCTGACCAGCATCAGGTCGCCTGCGGTGAGCTTCTGACCGGCGAACTCCATGTCGGCCACCGGGTAGTGGGCGGCGAAGTTGGTCATGGGCGGGTTCTCCCACAACGTGTCGTCCATCGCCTCCTCGATCAGCCCGCCCTCATGGGCGTACCGGTCGTCGGTGAGGATTCGGTGCAGGGTGTTGCCGATGAGGTTGACCAGCGGCTCGGCTCCCGCACCCAGCAGCAGGGAGACCTGATGCACCATCTCCTCGTCAGACAGACGGGTTTGATGCTTCAGCAGCCAGGAGGTGACGTCCTCGCCGGGCTTGCGCCGCTTGAGCGCGACGAGTTCGCCGACGGCCTCGAACAACACCTCGCTGGCCTTTTCGGCGTTGACGCCGTCGAACATGCCGGAGATGCCGAAGAAGACGCGGTCGCCGATGTCGGCGGTGCAGCCGAAGAGCTCGTTGAACACGAACAGCGGGAGCTGCTTGGCGTAGGAGCCGATCAGGTCGGCCGAACCGCGTTCGCCGAACTGGGAGATGAGGAAGTCGGAGATCCGCTCGACGCTCTGGCTCAGTCGCATCGGGTCGATGCGAGCGAGGCAGTCCGAGATGGACTGCCGCAGCCTCAGGTGTTCGGCGCCGTCGGAGGACATGCAGTTGGGCCGGTAGGCGAGCACGGGCAGAACGGGGCTGTCGGGGGCGATCCGGCCTTCGTTGAGGTCCCGCCAGCGGCGTGCGTCCTTACGGAACGAGCCGGAGTCCTGCAGGAGTTGGAGGGCGGTGGCGTAGTCGGTGACGAGGGTGGCCGCTACCCCCGGGGCGATCTCCACGGGCGCGGTCGGCCCGTAGTGCCGCAGGTAGGTGTAGTAGGGCTCCGGGTCGGCCGCGTACTCCGGTCCGTAGAGCGGCACTCGGCCGCCGGGCTGGTGCGCCGGGCAACCCGGAGGGGGCACGGGGGCGGTGGGTTGGGCGTCCATGTCTGCTCCTAGTGGGCACGGTCCTGCAGGTGACGGACGAGGGTGATCAGCGCTTCCGCCGAGGACTTCTCGTCTCGTGCGTCGCAGGTGACGACGGGGGTGTCGTCGAGCAGGTCCAGTGCGTCGCGCAGGGCCATCTCGTCGCGCAGCGGCGAGCCGTCGAAGTGGTTGACGGCGATGGCGTAGTCGAGTCCGTACTGCTCGATGAGGTCGATCACGGCGAAGGAGTCCGCGAGCCGCTCGGGGTCGACGAGCACCAGCGCGCCGAGCGCGCCGCGTGCCATGTCCTCCCACATCTGGACGAAGCGTTGCTGGCCCGGCGTTCCGAACAGGTACAGCACGACGCGGTCGCTGATGGTCAGACGGCCGAAGTCCATGGCCACCGTGGTGGTGGTCTTGCCC
This sequence comes from Streptomyces sp. NPDC031474, assembly GCF_055581185.1. Lineage (NCBI taxonomy): Bacteria > Bacillati > Actinomycetota > Actinomycetes > Kitasatosporales > Streptomycetaceae > Streptomyces > Streptomyces sp. NPDC031474. The sequence continues at coordinate 123,934 of NZ_JBVIJX010000010.1, read as the reverse complement.
TGGACTCCCTTGAGGTCGTCGACGGACTCGGCGGCCCGAGTCATCGTCTCCTCGGTGGTCAGCGGCTCGATCTCGGAGATCGCCCCGATGAACGTGGTCTTGCCGACCGCGAAGTGGCCGACGACGAGGATCTTCACCGCCGTCTGCGTAGCCCCGTCGCGGACGTACGCCTGTTCATCCAAACTTGGCCCTGAGACCATTCAGCACCTCCTCCAGGATGTCCCGGTCGGCGAGCGGCGCCCGCTGCACGGGCGGACGGGTGATGAGGTAGCCGCCTTCGGTGAGGGCGGCGAGGAGGATCTTCACCACGCCCAGGGGCAGTTGGGTGTGTCCGGCGATCTCGGCGACCGAGAGGTAGCCGGCCGAGCACAGGTCCAACAGGTTCTGTTCCTCGGGGGACAGACGGGTCGGCCGCTGCTCGTGATCGGCGGCCGCCGTGACCAGGGTGATGAGGGAGAGCTGCCCTTCGTCGGGCAGCCCGCGCCCCTTGGTGATGACGTACGGGCGCACTAACTCCGGTGTCTGGGGCTCCAGTTCGTCGAAGCCGTTCATGACCGCGCGCCGAGGTTCTCGCGCGGCGGTGTCATCAGGGCCTTGCCGAGCTGACCGACGAGCTGCTGCATGCGGAAGGTGATGTCCTGCATGTCGATGTCCGGGGCGGCCGAGACGCCGAGGTAGGCGCCCTCACCGGCGGAGATCAGGAAGACCCAGCCCCCGTCGAACTCGACCACCGTCTGCCGCCACCGCATCTGCGGGTCCTCACAGAAGAACGCTAGCGAACGGCTGAGCGATTGCACCCCGCTCATCGCGGCGGCCACGCGGTCCGCGTCGTCCTTGTCGAAGTCCTGCGTCCGGGCCATCAGCAGGCCGTCGGCGGAGATCAGGACGGCGTGCAGGGCCCCGGGAATCTCCAAGGCACTGTCAAGCATCCATGACAGATCGTCGTTCACGAGACCTCATGCCCTTCGCTGCTTGCACCACGTGTACTGCTCGACTTGTCAGCGGGATCCGCAGGCGTGGCCCGGCCCGACTGGGTACCCCGTTGGAAGGCGCCCATGATCGCCGCCGTCTCGGCGCCCGAGCGGGCGGGAGCGGGGGCGGACGCGCTGCCCGGCACGATGGCCATGGGCCGCTTGCGCCGCCGCTTCGGCAGGCCGTCGGCGGTGGTGGTGCTGGCGGTCAGCGCGCCTTCGGGGCCACTGAAGCCCGTGGCGGTGGCGGTGGGAGCGACGGCCGGAGCCGGCTCCTTCTGCTCGGGCGCGTTGGTGAGCAGGTCGTGCGGCAGGAGCAGCACCGCGCGGACACCTCCGTAGGGGGAGGTGGAGTCCACGGACACCTCGAAGCCGAAGCGCTCGCTGAGCACACCGATCACGGCGAAGCCGAACTGCGGCGGGTTGCCGAGCGCGGAGACGCCCGAGACCCGGTCGCTGGCGAGGAGTTTGTCGGCACGGGTGCGCTCTTCGTCGTTCATACCGACACCGGCATCGTCGACGACGATGCAAATGCCCTTGGGCACGGTACGAATGTTGATTTCGACGACGGTGTCCGGGCTGGAATAGCTCGTGGCGTTGTCGAGCAGCTCGGCGAGGGCCAGTGCGACGGGTTCGACGGCACGGCTGGTGACGCCGAAGTCGACCTGCGAGAGAATCTCCACCCGCCGGTAGTGGCGAACCCTGCCCTGCGCGCTGCGCACCACGTCGTAGACGGACGCGACATCACGTGCGCGCCCCAGCCAGCCGTCGCAGAGCACGGCGATGGACTGGGCGCGTCGGCCGAACTGCGAGTTCGTGTGGTCGATCTCCAGGAGGTCCTGCAGGATGACCGACTCGCCGTATTTGTTCTGCAGCCGGGAGACAATCAACTGCTGTTCCGCGGCCAGGCCCTGAAGGGTCCGCATCGCGGACTTGAGGACCGTTTTCGTAGCCTCTTCGGCTCGTTCCTGAGCTGCCTCGACGGATTGCGCGTACTCGTTTTCCAACGTGGAGTAGTGGGACTTGAGCCCCGCGATCTCCTGCCTTAAGGCACGCGCCACCCTGCGCTGACGCACAATGAGGGTGACTGCGACGAGTACGGCGACGAGGAGAGCCCAGAGTACCGGGTTCTGTATGTAATCAGTCATAAGACTCTCTTCAGGCGGCCTCGACTGACGGCCAGTTGCTGAATTCCCGTCAACGCGGGTGGACCGGCGGACCGCCCGCACCGGGGTGACCGCCCGGACTGTCCCCGTAGTCGGAGATGTCGTCTTGCACCCATCCGCCCGCTCTACAAGCGAGCGTGATCGTATCACCACAAGAACGAGCCATAGACCGTCAATATGGGGACGGAGATGAACATTGACGGACTGTCAGTAAGCTGTCGGAGCGACGCGCGAAGCGCCGCCCGAAGCGCCGCCCGGACAGGGTGTCGGGTGCCACGACAGGACAACCGATAAACGGGCTTCCGCGACATTCGGGCGGCAATGGATACGGAAACAACAAAACCCGCACCCGGCGGATCGCCGAATGCGGGCACTGACTGGCCATCAAAGATCACCGAGCGAAATCTGCTCGATGCGGAGAGTAAGAGTGTCCGAGGGGGGACTTGAACCCCCACGCCCGATAAAGGGCACTAGCACCTCAAGCTAGCGCGTCTGCCATTCCGCCACCCGGACCAGGTGTCTGCCGCCGTGCGGAAGCGTTCCCCGCGGCGACATGGACAACAATACCAAGCTTTCGGAGTGCGTTTCACCTGCATATCCGCTGGCCACACAGGGGGCGGGCCACCGCCGCGGGCACCTCACGCCGGGTGACCGCACGATCGCTCCGCGCTCGGGCTGCGGGACGACCACCTGGCTGAGGGGCACCCGCGGTCAGGGCATCTGCTGGTACTCCGGGAAGTTTCCGGGCAGCCGCTCCCCGGTCGGTCCTCGTGTCACCGCGCATACCAGCAGTTCCCCGCCGACGTGCCGTCCATGGTGGTGGCCTGCTCGACCAGGGGATGGCGACGTCCGTCGAGGATCGCCCGCCCCGGGGCGTTGTTGCCGTCCAGGCGGACGACGAGCGGTTTGGTCAGCCGTACGGTGTCCAGGGCGCGCACGATGCCGTCGGCGACCGCGTCGCAGGCGATGATGCCGCCGAAGACGTTGACGAGGACCGACTTCACGGCGGGGTCGGAGAGCACGACCGACAGACCGTCGGACATGATCCGGGCCGACGCCCCGCCGCCGATGTCGAGGAAGTTGGCGGGGCGGGCGCCGCAGCCGGCGACCACGTCGAGGGGCGACATGACGAGTCCGGCGCCGTTGGCGATGATGCCGACCTCGCCGTCCAGTTTCACGTAGGTGAGGCCCTTGGCCGCGGCCGCCGCCTCCCACGCGTCGCCCTGGTCCGCTGTCTCCGTTCCCCAACGCGCCCGCCGGAAGGACGCGTTGTCGTCGAGGGTGACCTTGCCGTCGAGGGCGACGATCTGTCCCTGCCGGGTGCGAACGAGCGGGTTGACCTCGACCAGGAGGGCGTCCTGCCGGATCAGCACCTGCCACAGCCGGGCCAGGACGTCCACGGTCTGCGGCGGCAGTCCGGCTGCCCCGGCGATCTCGCCGGCCTTCGCCGAGGTGACGCCCTGCGCCGGGTCGACGGGGATGCGGGCGACCGCCTCGGGCCTGGTGGCGGCGGCCTCCTCGATCTCCATACCGCCCTCGGCGCAGGCGACCGCGAGGAAACGGCCGCCCGCGCGGTCCAGCACGTAGGAGACGTAGAACCCCCTGTCGATATCCACGGGTTGGGCCAGCATCACCGCGCCGACCGGGCGCCCCTTGATGTCCATGCCGAGCATCTGGCGGGCTGTCAGCTCGGCCGCGGCCGGATCAGCGGCGAGCCGAACTCCGCCCGCCTTGCCTCGGCCACCGGGCGATCTCGCGCGCCTCCTTGGGTGAATCGGTCACCTCGGCCTGTGGCACCACGATGCCGTGTTCCTCGAAGAGTTGCCTTGCCTGGTGTTCGTACAGGTCCATCTCGGCTCCCGTCTGCGAAGTCTTGCGAAGTCGAATCCGAAGTCCGCCGAGCCATCGCGAGGCCGAACTCCGATGGCCGAAAGTGCCGCACGCCCCCTGGACACCGCCCACCGGATGCGGGATAACAAGCTTCATACAGTATTCGTCGACTGTATGCAATGTACGACGACTGCATCCCATCCCCCTAACGAAGGGACAGGACTTCGCCATGCCAGACGACACCCAGGACGTGATTTCCGGTGGTCATCTCGTTGCCAAGGCGCTGAAGGCAGAGGGGGTCGACCGTATCTACACCCTGTGCGGCGGCCACATCATCGACATCTACGACGGCTGCGTCGACGAGGGCATAGAAGTCGTCGACGTACGCCACGAACAGGTCGCCGCCCACGCCGCCGACGGCTACGCGCGCATCACCGGCAAGCCCGGCTGCGCGGTCGTCACCGCCGGACCCGGCACCACCGACGCCGTCACCGGTGTCGCCAACGCCTTCCGCGCGGAGTCGCCCATGCTGCTGATCGGCGGTCAGGGGGCGCTCACCCAGCACAAGATGGGGTCCCTGCAGGACCTGCCGCACGTCGACATGATGACGCCGATCACCAAGTTCGCGGCGACCGTGCCGGACACGGCCCGCGCGGCGGACATGGTGTCGATGGCGTTCCGCGAGTGCTACCACGGCGCGCCCGGACCCTCCTTCCTGGAGATCCCGCGCGACGTCCTCGACGCCAAGGTGCCGACGGCGAAGGCCCGGGTGCCGAGGCCGGGCGCCTACCGCGCCTCCACCCGCTCGGCCGGCGACCCCGAGGCCGTCGAAAAGCTCGCCGACCTGCTGGTGCACGCCGAGAAACCCGCCATCCTGCTGGGCAGTCAGGTGTGGACGACCCGGGGCACTGAGGCGGCCGTCGAACTGGTGCGCACGCTGAACATCCCGGCGTACATGAACGGCGCGGGCCGCGGCACACTGCCGCCCGGCGACCCGCACCACTTCCAGCTGTCGCGCCGGTACGCCTTCTCAGGAGCCGACGTGATCGTCATTGTGGGCACCCCGTTCGACTTCCGGATGGGCTACGGCAAGCGGCTCTCCCCCGACGCGACCGTCGTGCAGATCGACCTCGACTACCGCACCGTCGGCAAGAACCGCGACATCGACCTCGGTATCGTCGGCGACGCCGGGCTGGTGCTGAAGTCGGTGACCGAGGCCGCCTCCGGCCGCCTCAACGGGGGCGCGTCGAAGCGCAAGGAGTGGCTCGACGAACTGCGCGCCGCCGAGCAGACCGCGCTCGAGAAGCGATTGCCCCGCCTCAGGTCGGACGCCTCGCCGATCCATCCCTACCGCCTGGTCAGCGAGATCAACGACTTCCTCACCGAGGACTCGATCTACATCGGCGACGGCGGCGACATCGTCACCTTCTCCGGGCAGGTCGTGCAACCCAAGTCACCGGGCCACTGGATGGACCCGGGTCCGCTGGGCACCCTCGGCGTCGGCATCCCCTTCGTGCTCGCCGCCAAGCAGGCGCGACCCGAAAAGGAGGTCGTCGCTCTCTTCGGCGACGGCGCGTTCTCCCTCACCGGCTGGGACTTCGAGACCCTCGTCCGCTACGACCTCCCGTTCGTCGGCATCGTCGGCAACAACTCCTCCATGAACCAGATCCGCTACGGCCAGGCCGCCAAGTACGGCCCGGAGCGCGCGCGGATCGGCAACACCCTCGGCGACGTTCACTACGACAAGTTCGCGCAGATGCTGGGCGGTTACGGCGAGGAGGTGCGCGACCCCGCCGACATCGGCCCCGCGCTCCGGCGCGCCCGCGAGTCCGGGAAGCCCTCCCTGATCAACGTCTGGGTCGACCCGGACGCGTACGCCCCCGGAACGATGAACCAGACGATGTACAAGTGAGGTGCCCCCGATGACCGCCATGACTCCCGCGACAGGAACGACGGCCAAGGCTCTCGAAGGCATCCGTGTCCTCGACATGACGCACGTCCAGTCGGGCCCGTCCGCGACCCAGTTGCTCGCCTGGCTCGGCGCGGACGTCGTGAAGCTGGAGGCGCCGTCCGGTGACATCACGCGCGGGCAGTTGCGCGACCTCCCGGACGTCGACTCGCTCTACTTCACGATGCTCAACTGCAACAAACGCAGCATCACCCTCAACACCAAGACCGAGCGCGGCAAGGAGATCCTCACCGAGCTGATCCGGCGCTCCGACGTCATGGTCGAGAACTTCGGACCGGGGGCGGTCGACCGTATGGGCTTCACCTGGGACCGCATCCAGCAGATCAATCCGCGGATCGTGTATGCCTCCATCAAGGGGTTCGGGGACGGCCCGTACACGAACTTCAAGGCGTACGAGGTCGTCGCTCAGGCCATGGGCGGGTCGATGTCGACCACCGGTTTCGAGGACGGGCCGCCGCTGGCGACGGGGGCCCAGATCGGGGACTCGGGGACAGGGGTGCACGCCGTGGCGGGGATTCTCGCGGCGCTGTACCAGCGGGAGAACACCGGGCGCGGTCAGCGGGTCAACGTGGCCATGCAGCACGCCGTACTCAACCTGTGCCGGGTGAAACTGCGGGACCAGCAACGCCTGGCACACGGGCCGCTCACTGAATACCCCAACGACCACTTCGGCCAGGAGGTTCCCCGGTCCGGAAACGCGTCCGGCGGCGGCCAGCCCGGCTGGGCCGTGAAGTGTGCGCCGGGCGGGCCGAACGACTACGTGTACGTCATCGTGCAGCCGGTCGGCTGGCAGCCGATCAGCGAGCTCATCGGCCGGCCCGAGCTGGCCGACGACCCCGAGTGGGCGACTCCGCAGGCCCGGCTGCCCAAGCTGAACAAGATGTTCCAGCTGATCGAGGAGTGGTCCTCGACGCTGCCCAAGTGGGAGGTGCTGGAGCGGCTCAACGCCCACAACATCCCGTGCGGGCCGATCCTGTCCACCAAGGAGATCATCGAGGACGAGTCGCTGGCCGCCAACGAGATGGTGGTGCGCGTACCGCATTCGCAGCGCGGCGAGTTCATGACCGTGGGCAGCCCGCTGAAGCTCTCCGACTCCCCCGTCGAGGTGACCGGCTCACCGCTGCTGGGCGAGCACAACGAAGAGGTGTACATCGGCGAACTCGGCCTCGGGGACGAGGAGCTGCGCCTGCTCAAGTCGAACGGGGTGATCTGAGGTGATGGCCGAGGACCGGGTGCTCAGGGTGCGTGCGCTGCTCGACGCGGTGCGCGCCGAGGGGCGGACGGCGCTCACCGCGCCGGAGGGCAAGGTGATCGCCGACGCGTACGGGATCGCCGTACCGGGCGAGGAGCTCGCGACCGACGTCGAGGAGGCCGTCGCGTACGCCGCGCGCTTCGGCGGCCCCGTCGTGATGAAGATCGTCTCGCCGGACATCCTGCACAAGACCGACGCCGGCGGAGTGGTCGTCGGGGTGGCGGGCGCGGCGGACGTACGGGCGGCGTTCCACCGGATCGTCGAGAACGCGCGCGCGTACGACGCCGGGGCCCGGATCGCGGGTGTGCAGATCCAGGAACTGGTGCCGCAGGGGCAGGAGGTCATCGTCGGGGCGGTCACCGATCCGACGTTCGGCAAGGTCGTGGCGTTCGGGCTCGGCGGGGTGCTCGTCGAGGTGCTCAAGGACGTCACCTTCCGGCTGGCTCCGGTGGATTCCGACGAGGCGCTTTCCATGCTGGACTCGATCCGGTCGGCGGAGATCCTGCGCGGGGTGCGCGGTCTGCCCGGCGTGGACCGGTGGGCGGTCGCCGAGCAGATCCGCCGGGTGTCCCAACTGGTCGCGGACTTCCCCGAAATCGCCGAGGTGGACCTCAACCCGGTGATCGCGACGCCACACGGCGCCGTCGCCGCGGACATCCGCGTGCTCCTGTCCGACACGCCGGTCAAGGAGCGTCGTCGCTACACGCGCGCGGAGATCCTCACCTCGATGCGCCGTCTGATGCAGCCGAGTTCCGTGGCCGTGATCGGCGCCTCCAACGAGCAGGGCAAGATCGGCAACTCGGTGATGCGCAACCTCGTCGACGGCGGCTTCACCGGGGACATCCATCCGGTGAACCCCCGGGCCGATGACATCGTCGGCCGCAAGGCGTACAAGAGTGTCACCGACGTTCCCGGTGAGGTGGATGTGGCGGTCTTCGCGATACCCGCCAAGTTCGTGGCCGCGGCCCTGGAGGAGGTGGGACGCAAAGGCATCCCGAACGCCGTCCTGATCCCCTCCGGGTTCGCGGAGACCGGGGAACACGCCCTCCAGGACGAGCTCGTGGCGATCGCCGAGCGCTACGGCGTGCGGCTGCTCGGGCCGAACATCTACGGCTACTACTCGACCTGGCAGGACCTGTGCGCCACGTTCTGCACCCCGTACGACGTCAGGGGCGGGGTCGCGCTGACCTCGCAGTCCGGTGGCATCGGGATGGCCATCCTGGGCTTCGCGCGCACCACGAAGACGGGCGTGTCGGCGATCGTGGGGCTCGGCAACAAGTCGGACCTGGACGAGGACGACCTGCTGACCTGGTTCGGCGAGGACCCGCACACCGACTGCATCGCGATGCACCTGGAGGACCTCAAGGACGGGCGCGCCTTCGTCGAGGCCGCGCGGGCCACCGTTCCGAAGAAGCCGGTCGTCGTCCTGAAGGCGGGCCGTACGGCGGCGGGCGCCAAGGCGGCCGGCTCCCACACCGGGGCGCTGGCGGGCGACGATGCCGTCTACGACGACATCCTGCGGCAGGCAGGCGTCATCAGGGCGCCCGGGCTGAACGACATGCTGGAGTACGCGCGCGCGTTGCCGGTGCTGCCCACCCCTCAGGGGGACAACGTCGTGATCATCACGGGCGCGGGCGGCAGCGGGGTGCTGCTGTCGGACGCGGTGATGGACAACGGCCTGACCCTGATGGAGATCCCGCCGGACCTGGACGCGGCGTTCCGGGAGTTCATCCCGCCCTTCGGGGCCGCGGGCAACCCGGTCGACATCACCGGGGGCGAGCCGCCGTCGACGTACGAGGCGACGATCCGGCTGGGGCTGGAGGATCCGCGCATCCACGCGCTGGTGCTCGGCTACTGGCACACCATCGTCACTCCCCCGATGGTCTTCGCGGAGCTCACCGCGCGCGTGGTGGCCGAGTTCCGCGAGCGAGGCATCGAGAAACCCGTCGTGGCGTCGCTCGCGGGTGACGTGGAGGTCGAGGAGGCCTGCCAGTACCTCTACGAACGGGGCGTCGTGGCGTACCCGTACACGACGGAGAAGCCGGTGGCCGTGCTCGGCGCCAAGTACCGCTGGGCGCGGGCCGCGGGGATGTTGGGGGGCGGTTCATGAGGTGACCCAGGCTCGGGGCCCGCCGACGGTGCGTGTCGGCCGGCCCCGGGACCCGTGCGCACACGAAAGGCATTGGACAGGGGGCGCTGGCCAGAACTTTCGACGCAAGGGGTGCTGAGCTGTATGACAACCACCGACCACTCGACCTCCCTCCCCTACCGGGAGGTGACCGACCGCAACGGCCGCGTGTACCGGATCGGCGAGAGCGACCTGGACATCATGGGGCGGCCACGCTGGACCATGGTGCTCTTCCCCTGGGCTGATGGGCGTCTGGGTGTCCTTCCAGGCGGCCGTGGCCTTCCCGGCCGGGCAGCTGCGCGAGAGCGGCAAACTGCCCGCGCGGTACGCGATGATGCTGGGCGCGCTGGGCACGGTTCTCGGCTATCTGTCACTCGCGTACGCGCCGCACGTCGCCGTCGCCTATCTCGGCTTCGGCGTGTGCAGCGGCATCGGCGCCGGCCTCGTCCACGCGACCTGCGTGAACATGGTCGGCAAGTGGTATCCGGAGCGCAAGGGCGGCAAGACCGGCATGGTCAACGGCGGTTTCGCCTACGGCTCGGTGCCCTTCGTGTTCCTGTTCACGTCGTACATGGACCTGGGCAACTACCGGGGCGTGCTGGTGATGGTGGGCCTCGTCTGCTGCGCCGTCGTCGCGTTCGCGGGGTGGTTCTTCCGGGACCCGCCGAAGAACTGGTGGCCGGCGCAGGTAGACCCGCTCAGGCTCACCGACGACCCGAAGATCCGTCGGGCGCTGGAGAAGAACCCGCCCGCGGTGAGGCAGTACACGCCGAAGGAGGCCGTCCGCACCCCCGTCCTGTGGATGATGTGGTTCTGTCTGCTGTGCACGGCCGGGATCGACATCTTCGGGATCGCCTTCCAGGTGCCGTTCGGCAAGGACATGGGCTTCGCGGGCGGGATCGTGGCCACGGCGATGTCCCTGAAGGCGATCGTCAACGGCACCGGGCGCGGCATCATCGGCTGGATCTCCGACCGCTGCGGACGCCGCCACACGCTGATCATCGTCTGTCTCGTGCTCGGTACAGCCCAGTTCGGTGTGCTGGTCTCCGGCCGGCTGGGCAGCATGCCGTTCTTCCTGTTCTGCTCCATGGTCTCCGGCTTCGGCGGCGGCGCGATCTTCCCGCTGTTCGCCGCGATGACGGCGGACTGCTTCGGCGAGAACAACAACGCCGGCAACTACGGCATGGTCTACAGCTCCAAACTCGTCTCGGGTCTCGTGGGCTCCGGCGTCGGCTCGATCGTGGTCGGCGCGTGGGACTACGAGGGCGCGTTCGTCCTGGCGGGCTCGATCGGTCTGGCGTCCGCGGTGCTGGCGCTCTTCCTGAAGGCGCCCGGCAGGCCCCTGACCAGTCGTCGCATCGTCCCCAATCCGCATCCGCTCGGTGAGGAAATGGCCTGACATGACGGCAGATCCCCTCGCAACGAACAGCTCTCCGACCGACGCCGCACCCCGTCCCTACCGTGAGGTGACCGACTCCCGCGGCCGCGTCTACCGCATCGGCGAGACCGACCGCGACATCCTCGGCCACTCCCGCAAGCTCATGATCTACCTGCCGTGGATCGCCATGATGGCGATCAGCGTCTTCGAATACGCGTACGGCTCCGCGGAGGACACTCTGTCCCATGCGCACGGCTGGACGCAGGGCAACACCTTCTGGATCCTCAGCGTCTGGGTGTTCTTCCAGGCCGGCATCGCCTTCCCGGCAGGCTGGCTGCGCGAGAAGGGCGTCCTGACGGCCCGCAGGGCCATGTACATCGGCTCCGGCATGTGCCTGGCCGGTTTCGTCGCCCTGTCCCATCTGGACAACGTCCTGCTGGCCATTCTTGGCTTCGGGGTGGTCGGCGGGATCGGGGCCGGTCTGGTCTACGCGACCTGCATCAACATGGTCGGCAAGTGGTTCCCGGAGCGGCGCGGCGCCCGGACCGGCTTCGTCAACGGCGGGTTCGCGTACGGGTCACTGCCGTTCATCTTCATCTTCAACTACGGCTTCGACACCGCCAACTACCACCGCGTCCTCGACCTCATCGGCTGCTACATCATGGTGGTGGTGTTCGGGTGCGCGTTCTTCTTCAAGGACCCGCCGAAGAACTGGTGGCCCGCCGACCTCGACCCGCTGGCCTTCTCCGGCGACCACAAGAACGCGGCGAGCCTGGCCAAGAACCCCCCGGCGGTGAAGCAGTACACACCGCAGGAGGCCGTCCGGACCGGCATGCTGCCCCTGATGTGGCTCTCCATCGTGCTGACGGCCGGCGTGTCCATCTTCGGGATCTCCTTCCAGGTCGACTTCGCCAAGGAGGTCGGCTTCGGACCGCTGGTCGCGGCGTCGTCGATGGGGGTCATGGCGGTCATCAACGGCATCGGCCGCGGCGTCGTGGGCTGGCTGTCCGACCGCTGGGGCCGCAAGCCCACGCTCGTGTTCGTCATCGTCGTCCTGGGGCTCGCGCAGTTCGGCGTGATCTGGGCCGGTGACGTCAGGAGCGAATGGCTGTTCCTGCTCTTCGCCTTCCTGTCCGGCTTCGGCGGCGGCGCGTTCTACCCGCTCTTCGCGGCACTGACCCCGGACTACTTCGGCGAGAACTACAACGCCACCAACTACGGGCTGGTGTACAGCGGCAAGCTGATCAGCGGTCTGTTCGGCGGCGGCCTCGGCTCCATGGTGGTCGCGGCCTGGGGGTACAACGGCGCGTACGCACTGGCCGGCGGCGTCTCGATGGTCGCGGCGGCCATCGCACTGCTGCTGCGGCAGCCGGGCCGGAGCGGGGAGGTCGGCTCGACCGCCCCGCCCCGGTCCGCGGGTTGACGAGGCACGCGCGTGTGGAGGCCCCACCCCGGCAGGCACGGGGGTGGGGCCTGCACGCGTGCGTGCGTGGTCAGCGCATCCGGCGCCGCCCGGTGCTCAGCACTTCTCGCGCAGCGAGTGCAGGTGCGCGCTCGACTTCCGGGCGAAGGCGAACGACTCGACCGGGTTGTCGTGTTCGGCCTGCCAGTGGTGGGCCAGGCGCTCGCCGCGCAGCCGGGTCACGGCGGAGATGAACCGCTGGTAGTCGATGTCACCGTCACCTACGTCGACCATCCGGTACCCGAACGGGTTCGAGGGGTCGCTGACGCCGTCCTTCACATGGAAGAGCGGGTAGCGGTGCGGCTGCCTCAGTACGTAGTCCAGCGGCTCGAAGGGCGCGGGCGTACCGTCGGTCCGCGCCGAGAAGCGGAACTGGCCGACGTACGCCCAGAAGATGTCCATCTCCAGGAACACCAGGTCGGGGTCGGTCTCGGCGAGCAGCACGTCGTAGAGGCGGACCTTGGGGTTGTCGGTCGCGAAGGCGAACTCGTCGGAGTGGTTGTGCTGGTAGAACTTCATGCCGCGGGCTCGCGCCGCCGCTCCGTAGGTGTTGAACTCCTCGGCCGCGCGTTTCCAGGCGTCGACCGTGGACCCGTAGCGGAAGGGGCCCGAGGCGGTGCCGATGTGCTTGAGGCCGAGGGCCTGGGCGTCGTCGAGGACCTTGGTGAGGTTCTGGGCGAAGGTGTAGGCGTTCGGGTCGTCGGCGTAGTACCCGACGTGGCTGCCGATCGGCGTCAGGCCGTGGTTGCGGGCCAGCCGCCTGAGCTGGGCGAGGGTGATGGGCCCGGCGGAGCCCTGGGTGTAGCCGGCGAACTCGACCTCGTCGTAGCCGTACTTCTTCAGCTCGGCGAAGACGGCGGCGAAGCCCAGCGTGGAGACCTTGTCCCGCAGGCTGTAGAGCTGGACGCCGAGCCGGCCGGGAGGCAGGACGGGCCGGCCACGGCCGGCGGCCGACGTTTCGGCGACGGGTGCTGCCGTGGCCGGGGTCGCGGCGGCCCCCAGCAGTGCGGCGGCGGTGGCTCCCGCGGCGACGCCGAGCATGCCTCGTCTGGTGAGGCGGTGGGTGAGTTCGGGGTCGGTGTCGGAGATGCGGCTCATGTCTGGAACTCCTCGGGTTCGGAGGGCGTTGTCAGTGGTGAGTGCTTCACTTGTGACCAGTCGGCAACCTGTCAGGACAGGCCGGCCAGTTGGAGCAGCAGTGCTTTCACGTCGGTGGCCGCGATGCGGTCGCCGAGCGAACGGGGGGTGGAGCAGATGAGGAGCGGACCGTCGGCGTCGCTCGTCGGAAGGCGGCCGTGGCTGCCGCGAATAGGTGACGGATCGAGGGGCACGACCGCCATGCGGTAGCGCATGCCGAGCTTCTTGCGGGCCAGTGCGGTGGCCGCCTTGACCTTCACATAGGCGTCGCGTGGATCCATGAACAGCTCGACCGGGTCGTAGCCGGGTTTGCGGTGGATCTCGACGAGCCGTGCGAAGTCGGGCGCGCGGGCGTCGTCGAGCCAGTAGTAGTACGTGAACCAGGCGTCCGGCTCCGCCACGGCGACGAGTTCGCCGGAGCGTGGATGGTCGAGGTGGTGGGCCTTTTTGCCCTCGTCGTCGAGGAGTTGCTCGACGCCGGGCAGTCCGGCGAGCGCGGCCCGGGTGGCCTCCAGGTCCTCGGCGCGGCGTACGTAGACGTGGGCGACCTGGTGGTCCGCGACCGCGAAGGCACGGGACGCCATCGGGTCGAGGTACTCCATGCCGTCCTGGGTGTGCACCTCGAGCAGGCCGGCGCGGCGCAGGGCGCGGTTGATGTCGACGGGCCGGCTGACCGGGGTGATGCCGTACTCGGACAGTGCGACGACGGTACGGCCCTGCGTGCGGGCGTCGGCCAGGAGGGGGGCCATGGCCTTGTCCAGGTCGGCGGCCGCCCGCAGGGAGCGCCGGTCGTCGGGGCCGAAGCGCTGGAGGTCGTAGTCGAGGTGAGGGAGGTAGCACAGGGCGAGGTCGGGTCGGCGGGTGCGCAGGATGTGGCGGGTCGCGTCGATGATCCAGCGGCTGGAGACCAGGTCGGCGCCCGGTCCCCAGAAGTGGAACAGGGGGAAGGTGCCGAGTTCGTCGGTGAGTTCGTCGTGCAGGGCCGGGGGCCGGGTGTAGCAGTCGGGCTCCTTGCGGCCGTCGGAGTAGTAGATCGGACGGGGGGTGACGGTGAAGTCGGTGTCGGCGCCCATGGCGTACCACCAGCAGATGTTGGCGACCGTGTAGCCGGGGTGCGCCCGGCGGGCGGCGTCCCACAGCTTGTCTCCGGTGACGAGACCGTTGTGCTGCCGCCACAGCAGGACGTCACCGAGCTCACGGAAGTACCAGCCGTTGCCGACGATGCCGTGCTCGTCCGGGAGAGTCCCGGTGAGGAAGGTGGACTGCGCGGCGCAGGTGACGGCCGGCAGGACGGTCCCGAGCGGCGCACGGGAACCGGCCTGAGCGAGGGCCTTGAGATGGGGCATGTGGTCGAGAAGACGGGGGGTGAGACCGACGACGTCGAGGACGAGCAGGGGGACGGGAGCGTCGCTCACGGCAGCTCCTTGAGGCCGAGGTCCGTCAACAGGTCGCGGGCCAAGGAGAGTTCGGCCGCGATGCCGTCGGCGAGCTGGGTTCGGGCGCGGGGCCGTAGCTCGGGTGGCAGGGCCTGCCACGTGTAGGTCTCGACCTCGAGGTGTCGGGTGAGCGGATGCGGTCCGCCGACGAGTCGGGTCAGCGCGGCTTTGAGTACCGGGAGAGTGGAGGTGAGGGGCGCGGCGGGGGCCGCGTGCAGCGGGACGTGGAAGTGGGCGCGCCAGGGCCCGCTATCGGGCAGGGCGTTGCCTGCGAGGGCCTCGCCGAGGTCGTCGGTGCCGTGCAGACCGGCGGCGTTGGCGGCGGCCGTGCGGGTCTGGTGCAGAAAGCGGGGTTCGTCGAACGCGGCGAGGGCTTCGCGTACGGCCGGGAGACGGGGGTGTTCGGCGTGCAGGGCGGCTGACAGCTGGGATTTGACGACAGGGACGCGGGCTGCGGCGAGTGCGTCCAGGGCGGTGTGCGGGTCTTCGAAGGAGGTGGCGAGATGGCAGGTGTCGACACAGACGCCGATGCGGGGATGGCCGATGGCCGTGAGCGGGGCGAGGGCGTCGGCGGTGGTCTCGATGATGCAGCCGGGTTCCGGTTCGAGACCGACGCGGACGGAGCGGCCGGTGAGGTCCGCCAGCGCGTCCAGGCGGTCGGCGAGGGTGCGCAGGGCGGAGCGGGCCGTATCGGAGTGTTCGGTGGTCCACGCGGTGCGCCAGCCGAGGGGGAGGGTGGAGACGGTGCCCTCGGTGACGTCGTCGGGGAGCAGCCCGGCGAGGACACGGGCCAGTGCCGTGGTGTGTTCGAGGCGTTCGGGGTCGGCCCAATCGGGCTTGTACACACGGTACTTGACCTCTCCGGCACCGAACCCGTCGTAGGGGAAGCCGTTGAGGGTGACGACTTCGAGGCCACGCCGGTCGAGCGCGGTGCGCAGGCCGCGCAGGGCCGAAGGATCGGTGTCGAGGGCGCGGGCGGCGTCCTTGGCGAGCCACAGACCGATGCCGAGCCGGTCGCGGCCGAGGCGGCGACGGACGGGTGCACAGTGGTCCCGGAGTTGCGTGAGGACGCCGTCGAGGGTCTCGGCGGGGTGGACGTTGGTGCAGTAGGCGAGGTGGACGGTGGTGCCGTCGGGGTGGCGGAAGCGCATCGGTCACTCCCCGCCGCGCAGGATGGAGTTGCCCTCGTGCGTGGGGTCGGGGGCTGCCACGTCCAGGGTGAGGCGACCGCTGAGGCCGTAGAAGGAGACGGGGTTGCGCCACAGGACGAGATCGACGTCGTCATCGTCGAAGCCCTCCGCGAGCATCAGGTCGGCGACCCTGCGGGTCTTGAGGGGGTCGCTCCTGCCCCAGTCCGCGGCGGAGTTGACGAGAACCTTCTCCGGACCGTGGGCACGGAGGATCTCGATCATGCGGATCTCGTCCATCTTCGTGTCGGGATAGACGGAGAAGCCGAGCCAGCAGCCGGCGGCCTTCGCCTCCTTCACGGTCGTCTCGTTGAGGTGGTCCAGCAGGACCCTGTCCGGGGCCAGGGCGGACTCACGGACGACGTCGAGGGTGCGGCGCAGTCCGGCGAGCTTGTCGCGGTGCGGGGTGTGCACGAGGGCGGGCAGAGCGTGGTCGGCGGCCAGCTGGAGCTGGGCGGCCAGGGCGGTGTCCTCGGCGGGGGTCATCGAGTCGTAGCCGATCTCACCGACGGCCACGACGTGATCCTTGACGAGATACCGCGGCAGTTCGTCCAGGACGGCGGCACAGCGCGGGTCGTTCGCCTCCTTGGGGTTGAGAGCGAGCGCGCAGTGGTGGGCGATGCCGTGTTGCGCGGCCCGGAAGGGCTCCCAGCCGAGGAGGGAGTCGAAGTAGTCGAGGAAGGAGGCGGGCGAGGTACGGGGCTGCCCCAGCCAGAAGGACGGCTCGACCACGGCGCGGACGCCGGCCGCGTGCATCGCCTCGTAGTCGTCGGTGGTGCGCGAGGTCATATGGATGTGGGGGTCGAAGATACGCATCAGGACTCCTTGCCGTGGGGGTGGACCGGGCTGTGGCGGCTGCCCGTGCCAGGGGGGTCCGTGCGGTCGAGGGTCGGGCTGTGCGGGTCTGGCCCACCTGGGTCCGGGCGGTGTGGATCCGCGGTGCTCGAGGGAGGCGCGGTGGGCGTGCCCGGGTCGGTCAGGGTCAGGACGCGGTCCAGATCGGGGGGTACGGGGCGGCCCGCAGCGGTGCGTTCGGCGGCGTAGTCGGCGAGCATGCGGGCGAGTTCGGCGTCGGCGCGGGCGCGCTGTTCGAGGCCTGCCACCTCGTCGACGGGCACTCCCACGAACAGGCACTTCAGGACGGCGTGGCGCCATGCGTGGGCGTCGAGATGGCGGGCCGTGTAGGGGCCGACGGCAGCGGCGAGGAGCCGGGTGTCATGGGTGCGCAGGGCGTCCTCGACGAGCGGAAGGGCGTCGGGACCGGGCACGAGGTGGGGCAGTGCGTGCAGGACCGCGCGACGCTCGTCGGCCGTGCCCTGGAAATAGACGCGGGCGAGGGCCGCCGGGTCGGCGCGGGCGGCGTGCAGGATGAGCACGCGGGCGGCGTCGGCGTACCGGCTGCCGCAGCGGCGTCCGGCCTCGGCGAGGCGCAACTCCCAGACGGAGATGGGCCCGTGGGTCCCGGGGTGGGCAGCGGCATCGTCGAGAGCCTGGTGGAACCAGGTGCGGGCGGTTCCCTGGAGGTGGGTGTCGAGATGGCTGTGCAGGGCGTCGAGGGGGGCGAGGGCGCTGCCCGTGGGTCCCGCTGCCCGGGGTGCCGGGTCGGCCTGGGGCGGGGTCATGGAGTGCTCCCTTCCGGGGTGGCGGAGGGCTCGCCGGGTGGAGCGACGGACGGGTTCGCTGCCAGGGAGGGCAGGCTCGGGAGGACTGCGTGGGAGGGAGGCTGCGGCCGGCCGGCGGGGCGGTCGGTCGGGGCGAGGAAGGAGGGCGGTCGCGGGTCGGCGTACTCGACGGCTTGGGCAGCTGCCTGCGCGCGGCGCAGGAACGGAAGGGAGAGTTCGGCGTAGTGGGGTCCGGCATGGGAGTGACGGGGCAGTTCGACCACCGTCAGCCCGCGGTAGCCGGTCGCGGCCAAGGCGGCGAGGACCGGCGGGAAGTCGATCTCGCCGTCTCCGAAAGGAAGGTGTTCGTGGACGTCGCGGCGCATGTCCTCGATCTGGACGTGGCGCAGCCAGGGAGCGGCGGCGCGTACGCAGTCGGCGGGAGGGAGCGGTTCGAGGCACTGGCAGTGGCCGATGTCGAGGGTGAGGCCGAGGGACGCCGGGTCGCCGAGAGTGCGGCGGAGCCGGTGGAAGTCGGCGAGCGTCGCGAGGAGGTGACCGGGTTCGGGTTCGATCGCGACGGGGATGCCGGCCGTTGCGGCGGCGTCCAGGACGGGGGTGAGGGTCTCGGCGAGGCGCTGCCATGCCATGTCCCGGTCCGTGCCCGGGTCCGTCTCCGGGCGCGTGCCCGGGTGCGTGCCCGTCGGGAGGGTCCCGCTGAAGCAGTGGACGGCGTGGGCACCGAGGTCGCCGGCGATGCGGACGGCCCGCAGGAGCAGGTCGACGCGGCGGGCGCGGTCGTCCGGATCCGGGTCCAGCAGGGAGGGGCCGTGCTTGCGGCGCGGATCGAGAACATAGCGGGCGCCGGTCTCCACGGTGACGCCGAGCCCCAGCGTGTCCAGTCGGTGTGCGACGCGTCGGGTGCGGGCGGCGAGGTCCGGGGCGAACGGGTCGAGATGCATGTGGTCGAGGGTGAGTCCGACGCCGTCGTAGCCGAGATCGGCGAGGAGGCCGAGGGCGTCGTCGAGGCGCAGGTCGGCGAGGCCGTTGGTGCCGTAGCCGAAACGGAGCGGGGGCGAGGGCGGCGGGGGCGGGCTGTCGTCGGGGACGGGAGACAGGGGGTGCGTGTGCCGGGCGGTGCGACGCGGGGCGTTTTCCTGCGGGGCGCTCTGCCGCGGAGCCTTCCCGTCGTTCACGTGTTCGAGGTTGGCGTGTTCGAGGTTGGCGTGTTCGAAGCTCATAGGGTGCTCACCCCGCCTCCTCACCGGGCGCGTCCTTCAGCCGTCGAGCGAAACGCCGCAGTTGCGCGTGCTGCTCCGCCAAGGCCGACGGTGCCTCGCCCACGGGGTCCTTGAAAAAGAAGGCGAGTTCGCAGAGCGGGCCGGACAGGCCGGCTTCGTGGGCCCGGGCGGCGAGGCGAGCCAGATCGAGGACGAGGGGTGCGGCGAGCGCGGAGTCGCACCCCTGCCAGATGGTCTGGAGGATCATCCGGGTGCCGAGGAACCCGTCGAAGGCGACGTGGTCCCAGGCGGTCTTCCAGTCCCCCAGGACGGGCACGTCGTCGATGTGCACCCGGCCCTCTGGAGTGACGCCGAGGGTGTCGGCGAGGACGCGCTCCTTGCCCGCGTTCTTCGCCTCGGCGGCGGCCGGGTCGGCCAGGGCGGCTCCGTCACCGCCGCCCAGGAGGTTGGTTCCGGACCAGGCCCGCACCGCGAGCGCCCGCTGGGCGAACATCGGGCCCAGCACGGAACGCAGGAGCGTCTGGCCGGTCTTGCCGTCGCGTCCGGCGTGCGGCAGTCCGCTCGACTCCGCCAGGGACGCCAGCGCCGGGTGGTGCAGCCCGGTGGAGGGCGTGAAGTTCACGTATGGGCAGCCCGCGCGCAGGGCGGCCGCCGCGTACAGCGAACTCGGGGGAAGCGCAGGCCCGTTCGCCGCGGGTTCGGTGGAGGCCACGTTCACGACGACTGCGCGCGCCAGCCCGCATCGGCGTACGAAGTCCCTGAGGTCGGCGGTGAACGCGGCGATCAGCTGCTCCTCGTCGCGGGTGTCTCCGGGGACCGGGCCTCCGGGGCGGATCTCCCGGTCGGCGGCGGCGAGTTCGGCGCCGACCGCCGCGGGCAGCCCGGCCGGCAGGACGCCTCCGGCGGCGAGTTGTTCGGCGCGTTTGGGCAGGGGGCAGTCGGATGTGTCGTGTCCGCCGAAGACGAGGCAGGACAGGGCCGGCAGGTCGCTGTCGGCGAAGGCGGGCGACTCGGTGACCAGGCCCGTCGGCGGGTGCAGACCGCCGGTGACGGCGGCGCATCCCGCGACCACGGTGGTGGCCACGGAACCGCGGGCCCCGATCAGCCAGACGCCGACGCGCGGGGGGCGGGAGAGTGACGCGGACATGGGCAGCCTCCTTGTCGTGCGCGAACCCCGGAGAACGAGGGGGTGACGGCGGGCGGGGGTCCGGCGTCCCCCGCCCGCCGCCGTTCAGTCGCCCTTGACGGGCAGTTCCTTGACGGGCAGTTCCTTGATCCGGACGTCACGGAAGGACACCTGGTCGTCGGCTCCGTGGTTCTGCAGGCCGATGTGTCCGTCGCGCAGGCTCCGGGCCGGATCGGTGTTGGTGAAATCGTTGATCTTCACGCCGTTGAGCCAGACGCGCAGGCGTTCGCCCTCCACGCGGATCTCGTACGTGTTCCACTCACCCGGCGGGTTCAGCGCACGGTCCCGTTTCCGAAGGTCCGCGGACCTGAAGCCGTAGACGGACCCCGTGGTCTTCTCGGGGACGTCGGTGGAGTCGATCTGGATCTCGTAGCCGTTGTTCACCGCGGACCACGGGTCGTCCGACGGCGGGAAGCCCACGAAGACACCGGAGTTGTCGTCACCGGAGCCGCTCGGTTCGCCGGCCGTGGTCTTCCAGTCGAGCTTCAGGGAGTACGCCCCGAAGCTCCGGCCCGCATACCAGAGCAGGCCCATGCCGCCCGTCGACGTCAGCGTGCCGTCGTCGGAGAGGGTGAAGGAGCCGGGGCCGGCCTGCTGCCAGCCGTCCAGGGACGTGCCGTCGAAGAGCGGACGGTATCCGTTCTCCGGTCGGCAGTCCGCCTGCACTTCGCCGACCGCATACTGGATCCCGCCCAGCAGATGCCTGCGCAACGCCGGATCCGCGTAGGACTCCTTCGTGTGACCGACGCCGGTGTAGAAGGCGCGGCCGCCCTGATAATTCTGGCACCAGGCGATCGGATGGTCGCCGTTCATGGTGCCGCCCGTGTACGACGACTCGTCGAGCGAGGCCAGGACATGGACCCGCTCGCGCGGGTTGGAGCGGTAGTTGTACCACTCGTCGGTGCGGTTCCAGGTCCGGTCGAGTCCCGAGGTCGCCGGGTGGGCCCGGTCCTCGACGGCGACCGTCGCGGGCTGGATCGCCGGGTGCGACTGGAACCAGGCGCCGACGAGGCCGCCGTAGAACGCCCAGTCGTACTCGGTGTCGGCCGCCGCATGGATCCCGACGTAGCCGCCGCCGTGCCGGATGTAGCCCTCGAAGGCCGCCTGTTGGGCGGCGTCCAGAACGTCCCCGGTCGTCGACAGGAAGACGACCGCGTCGTAGCGCCGCAGGTTCGCCCGCGTGAACGCGCCCGCGTCCTCCGTCGCGTCGACCGTGAAGCCACCCGTCGCGCCGAGTTCCCGTAGCGCCGTGACGCCGTCCGGGATCGAGTCGTGCCGGAACCCGGCCGTCATCGAGAAGACCAGCACCCGCGGGCCGTCGTCCGTGGCTGCCGAGTGGGCCACGGCCGGCTGTGCGAGGCAGCCGAGGAGCAGGGCGGCCCCGGCGACAGCACTCACTGTGCGCATGCAGTCCTCCCTCAGCCCGTCGCCGTCGTGAACGTGAAGTCGTCCACCTCGTACAGGGTTCCGCTGCCGCCCTTGAAGACCAGGTAGAGCGTGGTCGTGCCCCTCGGGGCGCGGGACAGGCCGGCGCTGACGTCCTGGTAGGTGTCCCACCCGCCCGTGACCGGCACGGTCGCCTTGCCGAGCAGGGTGCCCTTCGGCGAGCCCGCGCGGACCTCGAGGACGCCGCCGGCCCCGGCGGAGGAGACCCGTGCGGTGATCTTCTGGGCGTTGCCGAGCGCGTACGGCGTGAAGGAGATCCAGTCGCCCTTGCTGATGTCACCGACCGTGCGAGCGCCGTGGGCGGACTCGCGTGCGGTCACCGTGACGCCGGAGGAGGCGCCGAAGTGTTCGGCCTGCCGGTGGCGGGGCTGGAGCACGCTCTGGTCGTGCGAGGTGAGCGGGGCCTGGCCGCCGCCTCCGCCGTCGGTGTACTCGGCGTCCAGGACCCCGAAGATGTTGGCGTCCTCGTCGTGGCCGCCGTCGGCGCTGGTCTGGAGGGTGCCTGTGCAGCCGTTGGCCGAGGTCACCGGGTGGCCGTGGCTGTCGTGGCCGAGGACGAAGGTGACCTCGACCTTGGCGCAGTCGATCGCCGTGCCGTCCTCGGGGTCGGTGACCTTCACCTTGAACGGGATCGCGTCGCCGAAGCTGAACAACTGACCGTCCTTCGGCGTCTCCAGGACCACCTTCGGGGCCGTGTTGCCGACGACGATCTGCACGCTCGCGCTGCCGGTGCGGCCGAAGCCGTCCGCGGCGGTCAGGGTCGCGGTGTAGGTACCGTTGCTCTTGTACTTGTGCGTGGGGTTGGCCACCGTCGAGGTGCCGCCGTCACCGAAGTCCCAGCGGTAGGTGAGCGTGTCGCCGTCCTGGTCGGTGGAGCCGGCGGAGGAGAAACGCACCTTCAGAGCGGCCTGTCCCGAGGTGCGGTCGGCAGCGGCCTGGGCGACCGGGGAGTGACCGTCGGTGGCGTTCTCGATGCGGTACAGACCCGAGTGCTCGTCTCCGCCGAACCAGGCGGTGCCGTAGTCGAGGACGTACAGCGCCCCGTCGGGCCCGAACGCCATGTCCATGACCTGGGTGCCGGTCCACGGGACGGGGTTGATCGACTGCACGGAGCCGTTCGCGTCGCTGACGATGCGCTTGATCCAACGGCGGCCGAACTCCCCGGCGAAGAAGTTCCCGTCGTACGCCTGCGGGAACTTCACCGGCGAGTCGAGCGAGGCGTCGTAGTGGTAGACAGGGCCGCCCATCGGGGACTCCGACCCGTCGCCGAACTCGGGTACCGAAGCGCCGTCGTACGGGATCCAGGCGGGCTGGGCCGGGGGAAGGTCGGTGAGTCCCGTGTTGTGCGGCGAGGTGTTCTTCGGGGCGCCGCAGTCGAAGGGCGCGCCGGATGCACCGGTCGCGAAGTCGTAGGCGACATACGGGTCGTTGTCGCCCGTGCAGAACGGCCAGCCGAAGTTGCCGGGACCGGTGACGCGTGCGAACTCGACCTGGCCGGCCGGGCCGCGGGCTGGGTCGGCGGCGCCCGCGTCGGGACCGTAGTCGCCGACGTAGAGGATGCCGGTGGCCTTGTCGACACTGAAGCGGAACGGGTTGCGGAAACCCATCGCGTAGATCTCGGGCCGCGTCCGGTCCGTGCCGGGCGCGAAGAGGTTGCCGTCAGGGATGGCGTACGAGCCGTCGGCGTTCACCTTGATGCGCAGGATCTTGCCGCGCAGGTCATTGGTGTTCCCGGCGGAACGGCGGGCGTCGAAGGCGGGGTTGCGGCCGTCGCGGTCGTCGATGGGGGTGAAGCCGTCCGACTGGAAGGGGTTGGTGTCGTCGCCGGTGGACAGGTAGAGGTTTCCCGCCGCGTCGAAGTCGATGTCGCCGCCGACATGGCAGCACAGGCCGCGCGAGGCGGGCACGTCGAGGATCTTCTTCTCGCTCGTGGCGTCCAGCGTCCCGTCCGTCTTCAGCACGAAGCGGGAGAGGCGGTTGACGCCGTCGAAGGGGGCGAAGTCGGCGGCCGTTCCGGTCTCCGGCGCGTCGCCCGCCGGAGTGTTCAACGGCGGCGCGTAGTAAAGGTAGATGAAGCGGTTGCTGGTGAACTCCGGGTCCACGCCGATGCCTTGGAGGCCCTCCTCGTCGTGGGAGTAGACGTCGAGTTTGCCCGCTGGCCGGGTATTGCCGGCGGCGTCGGTGAGCCGGAGTTCGCCGTCGCGCGAGGTGTGCAGGACCGAACGGTCGGGCAGCACGGCCAGCGACATGGGCTCGCCGACCTCGGCCTCCCCCTTGGCCAGGGTGACCTGCTGGAAGTCCTCGGCGGCGGCTGCCGCGGCCACCGGGTCGGCGACGGCTGCGCCGGCCCGGGGTGTGGTGAGGGTGAGGGACGCGCCGGCCAGCAGGGCGCCGCTCAGAAGGGCGATCGCCCTGCGCAGTGAAGGACGTCGCCTGCGCGTCCCGGCTCTGCCGGTCCGGTGGGGGGTGCGGGTGGTGGGGTCGTTCCCGTGCACGGGTGCCTCCAGGATTGGGGCTGGTTGTACGGGTGGGTGCGTACGCCGGGATGCGCCGTCATCCCGGAGAGCTGATGGAAAGTCAGAGATATGTGGTCCGACGGAAGTTGCCGAACTCAGTTGCCGAACGCCGCGTCGAAGGAGGCTGACGGCGGCTCGAAGTCGTAGGCCTTGAGGCGGGTCAGGGCCTCGGGGGCGCCCTGGAGACGGTCCATGCCGGCGTCCTCCCACTCCACGGAGATCGGGCCCCGGTAGTCGATGGAGCGCAGCATGCGGAAGACGTCCTCCCAGGGGACGTCGCCGTGGCCGGCGGAGACGAAGTCCCAGCCGCGCCGCGGGTCGCCCCAGGGCAGGTGGGAGCCGAGGCGGCCGTTGCGGCCGTCGAGGCGCTTGCGGGCCTCCTTGCAGTCCACGTGGTAGATGCGGTCGCGGAAGTCCCACAGGAAGCCGACCGGGTCGAGGTCCTGCCACACGAAGTGGCTGGGATCGAAGTTGAGACCGAAGGCCGGTCGACGGCCGACCGCGTCCAGCGCGCGCACGGTCGTCCAGTAGTCGTAGGCGATCTCGCTGGGGTGGACCTCGTGCGCGAACCGCACGCCCTGCGCGTCGAAGACGTCGAGGATCGGGTTCCAGCGCTCGGCGAAGTCCTCGTAGCCTCGCTCGATCATCGACTCGGGGGCGGGCGGGAACATGGCCACCAGGTGCCAGATGGCGGAGCCGGTGAAGCCGATCACCGTGTCGACGCCGAAGGCCGCTGCGGCCCGCGCGGTGTCGGCGATCTCCGTGGCGGCTCGCCGCCGGACGCCTTCCGGCTCGCCGTCACCCCAGATGCGGTCGGGCAGGATCGCCTGGTGGCGTTCATCGATGATGGCGTCACAGACTGCCTGACCCACCAGGTGGTTGGAGATGGCCCAGCACTTCAGGCCGTACTTGTCGAGGAGTTGGTGGCGGGACTTCACATATCCGGGGTCCGTCAGCGCCTTGTCGACCTCGAAGTGGTCGCCCCAGCAGGCGAGTTCGAGGCCGTCGTAGCCGAAGTCGCGGGCGAGGCGGCAGACCTCCTCCAGGGGCAGATCGGCCCACTGGCCGGTGAAGAGTGTGAATGTGCGCGGCATGCTGCAGCCCTCCTCGTTCCTCAGTCCGCGATGGGGGTGTAGACGGAGTTCTTCTCGGCGCTCTCCTCGACGGCGGCCAGGACGCGCTGCACCTGCAGCCCGTCGGCGAAGGAGGGTTCGGGCCGGCTGCCCTCGGCGACGGCATGGACCAGGTCGCGGGCCTGGTGGACGAAGCTGTGCTCGTAGCCGAGGCCGTGCCCCGGGGGCCACCAGGCGTCCAGGTAGGGGTGGTCGGGTTCGGTGACGAGGATGCGGCGGAAGCCGGCGTGTGTGCCGGGCTCGGTGGCGTCGTGGAACCAGAGCTCGTTGAGGCGCTCCAGGTCGAATGCCAACGAGCCGCGCTCACCGTTGAGTTCGAGACGCAACGCGTTCTTGCGTCCGGTGGCGAACCGGGTCGCCTCGAAGGAGGCGAGCGCCCCGGAGGCGAAGCGGCCGGTGAACAGGGCGGCGTCGTCGACGGTGACCATGCCGGTGCGAGTGCCGGTGCCGGCGCCGTCGGCGGACGTCGCGCCCAGGCCGCTCGTCGGCCCCTCGGTCAGCGGCCGCTGCCGTACGAAGGTCTCGGTGATCGCGGAGACTCCGGCGAGCCGCTCCCCCGCCAGGTGCTGTGCCAGGTCGACGATGTGCGCGCCCAGGTCGCCGAGCGCCCCGGAACCCGCCAGTTCCCTGCGCAGTCGCCAGGTCAGCGGGAAGTCCGGGTCCACGAGCCAGTCCTGAAGGTACGTCACCCGCACATGCCGCAGGGCGCCGATCCTGCCCTCGGCGACCATCCGCCGGGCCAGGGCCGTGGCCGGGACACGTCGGTAGTTGAACCCGACCATCGCCAACTGGCCGCGCCCATAGGCGGTTTCCGCCGCGCGCGCCATGGTCTCGGCTTCCTCGACGGTGTTGGCGAGGGGCTTTTCGCACAGCACATGCTTGCCGGCGGCCAGCGCCGCGACGGCGATCTCGGCGTGCGAGTCGCCGGGGGTGCAGATGTCGACGAGGTCGACGTCGTCCCGGGCGATCAGGGCACGCCAGTCGGTCTCGGTCGCCGCCCAGCCCTGCCGGTCCGCCGCCGCGCGCACGGCGGAGGCGTCGCGGCCGCAGATCACGGCGAGGACCGGGCGGCGGGGCAGGTCGAAGACGCGGCCCGCGGTGCGCCAGCCCTGGGAGTGGGCGGCGCCCATGAACGCGTAACCGACCATCCCCACCCGGAGCGGCGGCTTGCCGGCTTCCGGTCCTGCTGACTGCTGCGGCTGTTCCATACGGTGGTCCTCCTTGTCGTCGTGGCACGGTGGGGGGTGGGACGCCGTCGGATCCAGGACACGGACCGTGCGGCAGGCGGCAGGCGGCCGGTGGCCGGTGGGAGCAGGTGGGCATCGGCCGGGAGCGGGCGCCGTGCTCGTCCCGGGTTCGCTCAGGCCACGGACGCTCGCCGAGGCCCGGTCCGCCGGATGCGCCTCTCCGTACGGCAAGCGCCTTGCTCGCAGCCGACGGCCCGTGGACCCCGGCCGAGGCTCCCGGCCCCGCCAACGGAACACCCCGCATCCGTGGCCCATAGCCCGTAGGCGCGGCCCGTAGCCCGTAGCCGGATGCCCGAGGCCCGCGACCCCCGGACCATGACCCACGAACCGAAAACCGCAGCCCATAGCCCATAGCTCACAGCCCGCAGCCCTTGGCGCCCGTCCGGTGCCCTCTCGACCACACTGGTAGGCCGCACCGTCAGCCCACACCGGTAGACGGCACCCGGTGGGCTGTGCCGCCGCCCGCCGGGCAGTCGTGTCCTACTTGAAGCCGGTGGACATGTACTGGTCGACGTTCGTCTTGTCGACCACGGCCGAGTAGAGGGTGATCGAGGCGGGGATCTCGAACTCGGCGAGGCCGCCGACGCCCTTGCCCTGGCCGAGGGCGCGGGCGAGGTCGATCGCGGAGGCGGCCATGGTCGGCGGGTAGAGAACGGTGGCCTTCAGGACCCCGTTGTCCTGCTTGATCGCCTGGAACGCGGCGAGCGCCCCCGCGCCGCCGACCATGAGGAAGTCGTCGCGCCCGGCCTGCTCGATGGCGCGCAGCGCACCCACGCCCTGGTCGTCGTCGTGGTTCCACAGCGCGTCGAACTTGGGCTGGGCCTGGAGGAGTTGGGCCATTTTCGCCTGTCCCGACTCGACCGTGAACTCGGCGGCCTGGCGGGCCACCTTCCTGATGTTGGGGTAGTTCTTGAGAGCGTCGTCGAAGCCCTTGGTGCGCTGCTTGGTGAGCTCCAGGTTGTCCAGCCCGGCCAGCTCGATCACGCGGGCGTCGGACTTTCCCTTGAGTTTCTCCCCGATGTACCGCCCGGCGTTGAGGCCCATGCCGTAGTTGTCGCCGCCGACCCAACACCGGTACGCCTGGGGGGTGTTGAAGATCCGGTCGAGGTTGACGACCGGAATCCCGGCGCGCATCGCCTTCAGGCCGACCTGGGTGAGGGCCTTGCCGTCGGCGGGCAGCACGACCAGGACGTCGACCTTCTTGTTGATGAGGGTCTCGATCTGGCCGATCTGCTGGGCGGTGTCGTTCGAGCCCTCGGTGATCTCCAGGGTCACGTCGGAGTACTTCTTCGCGCGGCTCTCGGCGTTGTCGTTGATGGCGTTGAGCCAGCCGTGGTCGGCCTGGGGTCCGGCGAAGCCGATGGTGACCTTCTTGCCGGGCTTGTCGTCGGCGGCCGGCTGGTCGTTCGCGGCCGGCTCTTCGTCCTTGGAATCGTTGCTGGTGCAACCCGCGAGGAAGGTTCCGGCGGAGACGGCGGCAGCTCCGAAGAGCATTCCTCTGCGACTGGTGAAGCGGTTCGGATAACGCGTCGGCTCTGGCATGGCGGTGAACCCTTTCCTCAGGTCGTGCTCGCGGTACGGCGCTGGACCAGCACGGCGGCGACGATGATCGCGCCCTTGGCGATCTGCTGTACGTCGCTCTGCAGGTTGTTCAGGGCGAAGATGTTGGTGATCGTGGTGAAGATCAGGACGCCGAGCACGGAGCCGGTGATGGTGCCGCGGCCCCCGCTGAGCAGCGTGCCGCCGATGATCGCGGCCGCGATGGCGTCGAGTTCGTAGAGGTTGCCGTTGGTGTTCTGGCCCGAGCCGGACAGGATGATCAGCAGGAAGGCGGCGATGCCGCAGCACAGTCCGGACAGCAGGTAGAGGTAGAGCCGTTGACGGCGTACGTCGATGCCGGCGAGCCGTGCGGCCTCCGCGTTGCCGCCGACGGCGACCGTGCGGCGGCCGAAGGTGGTGCGGTTCAGCACCAGCCACCCGATGACCGTCACGATCGCGAAGACGATCACGAGTGGCGGGACGCCGAGCACATAGGAGTCGCGCTCGCCGAGGTCGAGGATGCCGTTGATCGTCACGATCTGCGTCCGGCCGTCCGTGATCTGCAGCGCCAGCCCGCGGGCGGAGGCCAGCATGGCGAGCGTCGCGATGAACGGCACCATGCCGCCGTAGGCGATGAGCAGTCCGTTGACCAGGCCGCAGCCCACGCCGACGATCACCGCGGTGAAGAGGATGCCCGCGATACCGTATTCCTGGGTGGCGACCGTGGTGGCCCACACCGAGGAGAGGGCGACGATCGCGCCCACGGAGAGGTCGATGCCCCCGGAGGTGATGACGAAGGTCATGCCGACGGTCACCACCCCGATCACCGAAGCCTGGGTGAGGACGAGTTGGAGGTTGCGGGTGTCCAGGAACTCGTCAGGTTTGGTGATCCCGCCGATGACGACGAGCGCGGCGAGCACACCGAGCAGGGAGAGCGTGCGGAGGTCGGCGCGGGCGACCACGGTGCGCCAGGCGGGGAGTGGGATCTGCGGCACCTTGTCGGTGCTGTTCCGCGGTGGGGAGACGGGCTGCGTCATGACGCCGGGCTTCCTTCCATGACGAGATCGAGTACGCGGTGTTCGTCCAGGTCACGGGCGGGTGCCGTGTGGACGACGTGGCCTTCGCGGAGCACCAGCACGCGGTCGGCGAGGCCGAGCACCTCGGGGACCTCGCTGGAGACCAGCAGCACGGCGAGGCCTTCGTCGGCGAGTCGACGGACGACTGCATACAGCTCGGCGCGGGCGCCGACGTCGACGCCGCGTGTCGGCTCGTCGAGCAGCAGGACCCGGCAGCCGCGCAACAGCCAGCGGGCCAGGACGGCCTTCTGCTGGTTGCCGCCGGACAGAGTGCGCACGGGGACGGACGGATTGTCGGGGCGCAGGGACAGCTCACGCGTCGCGGCCTGCGCCGCCCCCCGTTCGGCGCGCCGGTCGATCCAACCGCCCCGCGAGAAACGGGACATGGAGGAGACGGAGACGTTTCGTGTGACGGACTCCAGCATCAGCAGGGCCTGTGCCTTGCGTTCCTCCGGGGCGAGCCCGAGCCCGGCCCGTACGGCGGCGCGCACACTGCCGGAGCGCAACGGCCGTCCGTCGACGAGGACTTGGCCCGCGGTGGGCTTTCGCGCTCCGTAGATCGTCTCCAGGATCTCCGAGCGCCCCGAGCCGACCAGTCCGGCGAGTCCGACGATCTCGCCGGGCCGCACGGTCAGGTCGAGGGCGGCGAACTCACCGTCCCGGGCCAGCCCCCGCACCTCCAGTACGGGCTTCCCGTCCCCGGCCGCGTCACCCGACGGCCGCTCGGGGAAGACGTACTCGACGTTGCGTCCCGTCATGAGCGCGACGATCTCGCGCGTCGGCGTCGTCTTGGCGGGCAGTCCGCCTGCCACCGCCCGTCCGTCCTTCAGTACGGTCACGCGGTCGCCGATCCGCCGGATCTCCTCCAGCCGGTGCGAGATGTACACGACGGCCACTCCGTCGGCGGTCAGGTCGCCGACGATGCGGAACAGGTTGTCGACCTCGTCGGGGTCGAGGGCGGCCGACGGTTCGTCCATCACGATGAGCCGTACGTCGTGCGAGAGGGCGCGTGCCATGGAGACGATCTGCTGCTGCGCCGCCGACAACTCGCCGACCAGTCGGGCGGGATCGATCTCGGGATGACCAAGTCGCTTCAGCAGGGCCGCAGTTGAGGTACGTGCGGCCTTGCCTCGTACGACGAAGCCGACTGCGGTGGGTTCATGGCCCAGGTGGACGTTCTCCGCCACCGACAGGTGTTCCACCAGGTCGAGTTCCTGGTAGATGGTGGCGATGCCGAGGCGCATGGCCGCGATCGGGGAGCGCAGGGTGACGGGGTCGCCCTGCCAGCGGATGACGCCGCCGTCGGGCTGGTGGGCGCCGGCCAGGATCTTGATGAGGGTGGACTTGCCGGCGCCGTTCTGGCCGAGCAGACAGTGCACTTCGCCGGCCTGGACGTCGAGGTCGACGCCGTCCAACGCCCGTACTCCGGGAAAGGACTTGGTGATGTCGGACATGCTGAGCAGCGGTGGTGGTGATGCCATGTGGGTTCCCCTCGGCGGGCGTGCGGGCCGGAGTCAGGGCAGAACGAAGTCGTTGTTCGCAAGGCAGGGCAGGGCAGGGCAAGGCTGGACAGGACGCACAGGGCAGAACAAGCAGGGCAGAACAGGGAGGGCAGAACAGGGAGGGCAGAACAGGGAGGACGGATCAGGGAGGACGGATCAGGCAGGGCATGGCCGTCGGAGCAGGGCGTGGCTGGGCGCCGCGCTGGTGAACCGTGTCAATGGCGGGCTTGCGGAGATCGTGTCGGGTGGCTGGCTTACGCGGGTGAGAACAGATGGTCGCTGATCAGTCGGGCCGCGCCGATCACACCGGCGGTGGGGCCCAACTCCCCCAGGACAATGGGGAGGTTGCCGGTCGCGAGCGGCAGCGACTGGCGGTACACCTGCGTGCGGATCGCAGCGAGCAGGGTGTGGCCGAGGCCGGTCACCCCGCCGCCGATCACCACCAGGCCGGGGTTGAAGAAGGAGACGAGTCCGGCGATGACCTGGCCGACCCGGTTGCCGCCCTCGCGGATCATCTCGATGCAGGTGGCGTCGCCCGCTGCGGCCGCGGCGGCGACGTCGACGGCGGTCAGCGCGCCGTTCGTCTCCAGCCGTGCCGCGAGTTCCGCCGAGAGGCCCTGCTGGGCCGCCTCCGTCGCGTCACGGGCCACGGCCGCGCCGCTGAAGTAGGCCTCCAGGCATCCTCTGTTGCCGCAGGCGCACGGACGGCCGTCGGGCACGGCCTGGATGTGCCCGATGTCGCCCGCGCTACCGGTCGTACCGCGGTAGACCTGACCGCCGACGACGATGCCGCAGCCGATGCCGGTGCCGATCTTGACGCAGAGGAAGTCGGCGACGGTGCGGGCGACGCCCGCATGCTGCTCCCCCATCGCCATGAGGTTCACGTCGTTGTCGACCATGACCGGGCAGCCGAGTTCCTGGCTGAGCGCCTCCCGCACGGGAAAGCCGTCCCAACCCGGCATGATCGGCGGCGCGACCGGCACGCCTTCGGGAAAACGAACCGGACCGGGTACCCCGATGCCGGCGCCGTCGAAGCCCTCGGCGAGTCCCGTCGCCCTCAACTTCGCGGCCATGGACAGGACTTGCTCGAAGACCGCGACCGGTCCCTCACGTACGTCGAGGGGCTGGTTGAGGTGTCCGAGGGTCTCCAGTTCGGCGTTGGTGACCGCGACGTCGACCGACGTCGCGCCGATGTCGACGCCGAGGAGGCGCAGCCCGGGGTTGAGCCGGACATTGTGTGAACGACGACCACCGCGCGAGGCGGCGAGTCCGTCGGCGACGACCAGTCCCGTCTCCAGGAGCCGGTCCACCTCCACGGCCAGCTTGGACCGGGACAGATCGACCCGATCACCCAGCTGGGCACGGGAGTTGGGGCCGCTGTCCCGCAACAGTTTGAGCAGGCGGGCCTGGTGAGCGTTCGCGGGTCGTGCCGTCATGCGTCTCACGAACCCCTCCCCGCCTCAATTTCGGCCACCAGTGTCGGGCTTTCGAAGGGAACGTAGCAGCGGCTGCCGAACCTGGGAAGAAGCTGTGCACAGATTGCTGCCAACTTTCTCCACTCACAGGACAAAGAAGGGTGGGCAGCACTCACGCATCGGCCCGGCCAGCGCGGGAAGGAGGGCTCAGGACTTGGCGCGGGCGTGGTACGAGCGCCGGGTGTGCTCGGTGTGCTCACGCATCAGCCGGGTCGCCAGTTGCTCGTCGTGAGCGACGATCGCGGTGATCAGTTCGCGGTGCTCGTCCCAGGACTGGTGGCCGCGCCGGCGGGCGATCGGCGTGTAGTACCAGCGCACCCGGCGGTCGACCTGGGCCGCCAGCTCGGCGAGGACGGTGTTGCCCGCGATCTCCATGATCTTGGCGTGGAAACGGGCGTTCAGGGCGACGGCGGCGTCCACGTCGTCCTGGGCGACGGCCAGCATCCCCTGGGCCTGGATCTCGTTCAGGGCCTCGATGCCCGCCTGGTCCGCGTGCGCGGCGGCGAGCCGTGCGGCTTCGGCCTCCAACAGCGTGCGAACGGTGAGGAGTTGGTCTGCCTCCTCCTCGGTCGGCTCGTGCACGAACGCGCCCTGGGCGGGTCTGAGGTCCACCCACCCCTCGGTGTTCAGCCGCTGCAGGGCCTCCCGCACCGGCTGCCGTGAGACGCCCAGGTGCGAGGCGAGCTCGCTCTCGACGAGGTGCTGGCCGGGCTGGAGGGCACGGGTGGTGATGAGTTCGAGCAGTGCCTCGTAGACGCGGTCGCGCAGCGGACCGGGCCGTTCGAGCTTGGGCACCGCACCCTGTGGCAGTCCTGGCGACAACATCGGGGTCCCCCTCCTGGGCAACACCGGGCAACCGCGCCCCGACAGTCCCGTATCGATTGACATACCGGCTCGACACGACCTGCCGGCCGCCCACAGCCGGGTGTCAGCCGTCCACAGCCGAGTATCGATTGTCTTTCGTCTACAGTCTACGGCGCTCGGTGGACCAGTCCCGGGCACGGTCGATCGCGTCACACCACGGCGCGGCCTCGCGGCGCGAGCCGGCCTCCGGGCCTGCCCGCCGGCCGCGGCTTTCCGCGCTCAGGGGCAGCGCACGACCTGGCCCGCGTACGACAGGTTGCCGCCGAAGCCGAAGAGCAGCACCGGGTCGCCCGTGGAGACGGCGCCCTGCTCGACGAGCTTGGAGAAGGCCAGCGGGATGCTGGCGGCGGAGGTGTTGCCCGATTCGGTGACGTCGCGCGCGACGACCGCGTTGACGGCGCCGATCTTCTGCGCGAGGGGTTCGATGATGCGCAGGTTCGCCTGGTGCAGGACGACGGCGGCGAGGTCCTCGGGAGTGAGCCCGGCCCGCGCGCAGGCCTGTCGCGCCAGGGGCGGCAGCTGGGTGGTGGCCCAGCGGTAGACGCTCTGCCCTTCCTGCGCGAACCGTGCCGGCTGACCCTCGATCCGCACGGCGTGGCCCATCTCGGGCACCGAGCCCCACAGCACGGGCGCGATGCCGGGCTCGACCCCGTCGGGGCATGCTTCGACCACGGCGGCGCCCGCTCCGTCGCCGACGAGCACGCAGGTGGTGCGGTCGCTCCAGTCGGTCACCTCGGACATCTTGTCGGCGCCGATGACCAGGGCACGGGTGGCTGCCCCCGCCCGGACGGTGTGGTCGGCCGTCGCCAGCGCATGGGTGAAACCGGCGCAGACGACATTGACGTCCATCGCGGCCGGCTGCGGAATGCCGAGCCGGGCGGCGACCCGGGCGGCCATGTTGGGCGAGCGGTCGACGGCCGTGGAGGTCGCGACCAGCACCAGGTCGATGTCGGCCGGTGTGAGGCCGGCCGAGGCGAGCGCCTTGGCGGCGGCGTGCGCGGCCAGCTCGTCCACGGGCTCGTCGGGGCCGGCGATGTGGCGCGTGCGGATGCCCACCCGGCTCCTGATCCACTCGTCACTGGTGTCGACCAGGCCCGCCAGGTCCTCGTTGGTGAGCACCTTGGCGGGCTGGTAGTGGCCGACGGCGGCGATGCGCGAGCCGTTCATTGGGGGGTCCCCCTCGTTGCCTTGGGTAGCGGGATCCTCCAGTCTGATCAGTGACTCGCGGGTACGAGGGCGCGTGAAGCGACAGGAAACCGGTTCCCGGGTTGTCGGCTTCCCCATAGCCCTCGGACGCCCGAGCAACCGCCGAACATCCACCCGCCGCACACACACCCCACGCAAACCGTTACCCGGTGAACAATTGCGTCGCCTTCTGTACGAGCTCGTACACCCCGTAGGCGAGCGGCGCGCCCACCCACAGCCAGGCGAAGGCGATCAGTGGCCGCCGGTCAGGCTGCGGACTCGGGCTGCTGTCGTTCGACATCGGCGACCTCCTTCTGGACGGGCAGGTGGTGACGGGGGTGGACGGGACGGACGAGTTCGTTGGCGACGAAGCCGACGGCGAGCAGCCCGATCATGATGAACAGGGACAGCGTGTACAGGGACGAGCCGTGCTTTCCGGCCTCCTCCTGCCGGTCGGCGATCCAGTTCACGATCAGCGGGCCGAGCACTCCGGCCGTGGACCAGGCGGTGAGCAGCCGGCCGTGGATCGCGCCGACCTGGTAGGTCCCGAACAGGTCCTTGAGGTAGGCGGGGACGGTCGCGAAGCCCCCGCCGTAGAAGGAGAGGATCACCAGCGCGCACAGGACGAACAGGGGTTTCGACGAGTCGCCGATCAGCGCGATCAGCCCGTACATCAGGGCGCCGACGCCCAGGTAGACCCGGTAGATGTTCTTGCGTCCGATCAGGTCGGAGGTGGACGACCAGCCGATCCGGCCGGCCATGTTCGCCGCGGACAGCAGGGCGACGAAGCCGGCGGCGGCGGACACCGAGACCGGGGTGGAGGTGTCGGCGAAGAAGTCCTTGATCATCGGCGCGGCCTTCTCCAGGATGCCGATGCCGGCGGTCACGTTCATGCAGAGCACGACCCACAGGCACCAGAACTGGGGGGTGCGCACCGCACTGCGCGCCGAGACCTGCACCCCCTCGACGGCGCTCGGTCCGCCCGCGACCGGCCGCTCGCTGCGCGGCACCCGCACCAGCAGCACGCCCAGCGTCATGAAGACCGCATACGAAAGCCCGTGCACGAGAAAGGCGAGCGCGATCCCGGAGCTGTCGGAGCCGAACGACTCCAGCATCTGCGCCGACCAGGGCGAGGCGATGAGCGCGCCGCCGCCGAAGCCCATGATGGCGATGCCGGTGGCCATGCCAGGACGATCCGGGAACCACTTGATCAATGTGGACACGGGCGAGATGTAACCGATGCCGAGACCGATTCCGCCGACGAAGCCGTAGCCGAGGACGATCAGCCAGTACTGCTCGGTGGCGGCGCCGAGCGCGGAGATAAGGAAGCCGGACGAGAAGCAGACCAGGGCGACGGTCATCGCCCAGCGTGGCCCGTTGCGCTCCACGATCGTGCCGCCGAAGGCCGCGGACAGGCCGAGCATGACGATGGCGAGCTGGAAGGGGAGCGCGCTCTGCGTGCCGCTGAGGTCGAGCGCGGACTCCAGCGGCGGCTTGAACACGGACCACGCGTAGGCCTGGCCGATGGAGAGATGGACCGAGAGCGCGGCCGGGGGGACGAGCCAGCGGCTCCAGCCGGGCGGTGCGACAGGGGGACTCATGAATCCTGAACGTTAGGAACCCACAACGGCGTTGAGAAGGCGGCGCGTCGACAGTTTCGGTGAACGGTATGCGAGCTGCGCCGAACGGTCGGACCGACCGGTTTTTCGAAACCGCTTGCACGACCGCTGCCGGGATCGCCACGGGCTCCAGCCCCGGCCCCTACCCCTACCCCGGCCCCGGCGCTGCGCGCACCCATGGTGGCCAGTGGCAGAACAAGGTCCGAGTTCGACCGCCGCGCGGCCGGCACCTGGGACGCATCGGCACAGACGCGGACCACGACCGTGCGCGCCTACTGCGGGGTGGGCTGCCACCTCACGCTCCATGTGCAGGACAATGAGATCGTGAAGGTGACGTCACCGCACGACAACCCGGTGACTCACGGCAATCTCTGCATCAAGGGCCGCTTCGGCTACCAGCACGTACAGAACCGGGGCTGATGACGACATGGGACGAGTCACCGAACGACGCAAGGTGATCCGCATCAGGGACGGAGTGCTCTCCGCCCGGCCGGACACCCTCGTCGCCGAGGAACCAATGGAGATCCGGCTCAACGGCAAGCCGCTCGCGATCACCATGCGCACGCCCGGCGACGACTTCGCGCTGGCCGCCGGCTTCCTGGTCAGCGAGGGCGTACTGGCCACCGCGTCCGATCTGCTCAACATCGTCTACTGTGCGGGCGCGACGCTCGAGGGATCCAACACCTACAACGTGGTGGACGTCCGGACGACCCCCGGTGTGACGATCCCCGACATCACCCTTGAGCGGAACGTCTACACGACCTCCTCCTGCGGCCTGTGCGGAAAGGCGAGCCTGGACGCGGTCCGTACGACGACCCGCTGGCCGATCGCCGACGCTCCCCCGCTCCGGATCGAGCCCGAGCTGCTCGCGAGCCTCCCCGACCGGCTGCGTGCGGCCCAGCGGGTGTTCGACCGGACCGGGGGACTCCACGCGGCGGCCCTGTTCTCCGAGGACGGCGAGCTGCTCGACGTCCGGGAGGACGTGGGCCGGCACAACGCGGTCGACAAGCTGGTCGGCCGCGCCCTGCAGAACGGGGACCTGCCGCTGTCCCGGGCGATCCTGCTGGTCTCGGGGCGGGCCTCGTTCGAGCTGGCGCAGAAGGCCGCGATGGCGGGCATCCCGGTGCTCGCCGCGGTCTCGGCGCCCTCCTCCCTGGCCGTGGACCTGGCCGCGGAGACCGGGCTGACCCTGGTGGGCTTCCTGCGCGGCAGTTCCATGAACGTGTACGCGGGCGAGGACCGCATCACCCTGCGGACCGCGGCCGCCCGGGGCTGACCGGTTCCCCCCGCTGCACGGCGGCGGGGCCCCGACCGGCGGGGAGCGCCCGCTGCGCCGCGGGGGCCCCGCCTCGGCCCCCGCACGATCCCGTGCCGCTCCTCCGCGCGCTCGTGAGCCGCTCGGGCCTCAGCCGCCCATGAACCGCACGTCGGCCGCACGCACCACCGTCCCCAGCCGGGGGAAGTCCAGTTTCACCGACGCCTCGTGCTCGGCCTCGGTGAGAGCGGACATCGCGTCCTCGACGAAGAGCAGGTCGTAGCCGAGGTCGCCGGCGGCACGGGCGGTGGACTCGACGCCGAGGTTGGTGGCGATGCCGCCGAACACGAGCGTGGTGACGCCGAGTCGGCGGAGACGGTCGTCCAGTCCGGTCCCCTGGAAGGCGCCGATGGTGCGCTTGACGATCTCCAGGTCGCCTTCCTGGCGCAGCCCGTGGACCAGACCGCTGCCGGGCGGCTGCTCGGCGACCCCGGGGCGCTCGACGCGGACGAGGACGACAGGGCCGCCCGCCGAGCGGAACCCAGCGGCCAACTCCTCGGCGACGGACAGCACTTCGGTCCCTTTACGGGGCTCCAGGGGCAACGCGACGATGCGGTCCATCAGGTCGACGAGGACAAGGGCGGTGTGCGCGGGGTCGAGCGCGAGAGGTGCGGTCATGACGAAACGTTATCCACCGTCAGCCCTCTGTGCCGGAAATCCGGGTCAACAGGCCCATGAACTGATCCCGTTCGGCCGCCGAGAGCGGGGCGAGCAGGGCGTCGTTCGCCTCCCGAGCGGCCCTCTCGCAGCGCTGGAGCAGCTGCCGGCCCTCCTCGGTGAGTGACACGGCGTTCTTCCGACGGTCACCGGGATCCGGCGCGCGCACGGCGAGGCCCGCGGACTGCAGGTCGTTGAGGACGCCGACCAGGTCCTTGGGGTCGAGTCCGACACTGCGCCCGAGGTCGGCCTGAGCGACGGGGGCGAGATCGCGGACGGCGGAGAGCACGACGTGGTGCCACATCTTCAGGCCCTCGACGGCAAGAGCGTCGGCGACCAGGGCACGGCCGCGCGCTGCGGCCCGGCCGAGGAGCCAGCTGGGGAGAGAGCGGATGGCGGCGAGGGGCGCTTCGGACATGCCCCCAGCCTACCGAATTCATTGGACTTCCCAACGAACTCTTGGATATCGTTGGGAGTCCCAACGAGTTCTGGAGGTGCGATGCGTCGCGTCCGGTACGACTCCATCGGCGGACCGCTGTTTCTGGAGGAGACGCCCGTCCCCGAGCCGGGCCCGGGCGAACTCCTCGTGCGCTGCGCGGCGATCGGTGTGACCCTGCCCGTCGTCCGCAAGGTCACCGAGGGCACGGAGCCGATTCCGCTCGGCGGCGAGATCGCCGGGGAGGTCGTGGCCGTCGGGCCCGGGGTCGCCGGATTCCGGGTGGGCGAGCGGGTGACGGGCCTGTGCTTCGGCCACGGCTACGCCGACTTCGCGCTCCTGCACGAGGCCATGGCATCCCCCGTCCCGCAGGACGCGAGCGCGGTCGACGCCGTCGCCCTCGTGCGCAGCGGCCTGGTTGCGCTGGGCGCCCTCACGGCCGCGCGGCCCGAACCCGGCGAGGCGGCCCTCGTCACCGCGGCGGCGAGCGGGGTCGGCCACCTCGCCGTGCAGCTGGCGCGCACGCGCGGCGCGGCCCGGGTCGTGGGCGCCGTGTCCGACCCGGCGAAGTCCGACTTCGTGGGCGCACTGGGCGCCGACGATGTCATCGCCTACGACCGCGCCGACTGGGGCGCCCCCGTCGACTACGTCCTGGACGCCGTCGGCGGCGCGTTGCTCACTCCCGCCGTCGCGGCCCTCGCTCCCGGCGGGCGACTCGTGGCCTACAGCTCGGGCGGCGGGACGATCCGGGCGTACGACCTGCTGGTGGGCGCGAAGTCCGTGATCGGCTTCCAGATGGCCCACGTCGCGCGCGGGAGGCCGAAGGTGTACGAGCGGTGGCGCCAGGAACTGTGGCGTGTGTTCGCGGAGGGGACGCTGAAGCCGCTCGTCCACCGGGAATTCGGCCTGGAGGACGCCGCCGAGGCACACGGGACGATCGAGTCACGGAGCAATCTGGGGAAAGTGGTTCTGGTGCCGTGAGCTGGAGGTCGTCGGTGGCCAGAGGACGGCCGTCTCACGCCGTGGCCGACGCCCGGTCGTCGCGCCGTTCCCCCGACGCCTCCAACGGATCCCGTGCCCGGCGCTTGGCGATGACGGCGCACACCATGAGCTGCATCTGATGGAAGAGCATCAGCGGCAGTACGGCGAGGGAGGCGTGCGCGCCGAACAGGACGCTCGCCATGGGCAGCCCGGAGGCGAGGGACTTCTTCGAGCCGGCGAACTGGATCGCGATGCGGTCCTCACGATCGAACCGCAGCGCCTTGCCGCCGTACCAGGTCAGGGTCAGCATCACCGCGAGCAGGACGGCCTCGACGACGAGCAGTCCGCCCAGCCGCACGGCGCTGACCTGGTGCCAGATGCCCTGGACCATGCCCTCGCTGAACGCGGTGTAGACGACGAGGAGGATCGAGCCGCGGTCGACCAGTCCGAGCACCTTCTTGTGCCGGGCGACGAAGCCGCCGATCCAGCGGCGCAGCAG
Source organism: Streptomyces sp. NPDC031474 (assembly GCF_055581185.1). NCBI lineage: Bacteria > Bacillati > Actinomycetota > Actinomycetes > Kitasatosporales > Streptomycetaceae > Streptomyces > Streptomyces sp. NPDC031474. The sequence continues at coordinate 84,500 of NZ_JBVIJX010000010.1, read as the reverse complement.
TTGTCCCGCGAGGAACGGTACGAGCAGTTGCAGCACGATCTCGACGAGCGAGTCGGCGGAAAAGCCGCCACCGCTGCTGCCGAGCAGGGACGCCGCCAGCAGCGGGGTGACGACGATGCCGACCAGCGAGGAGAAGGAACCCGCACAGATCGCGGCGGGCACGTTGCCGCGGGCGATGGAGGTGAACGCGATCGACGACTGGATCGTCGACGGGACGAGGGTGAGGAAGAGCAGCCCCTGGTAGAGCGGGTGGGTGAGGAATACCGGGACGAGGCCGCGCGCGGCCAGGCCCAGCAGCGGGAAGACCACGAAAGTGCAGGCCAGGACGGTCACATGGAGGCGCCAGTGCCTCAGTCCGTCCAGCGCCTCACGGGTGGACAGGCGGGCCCCGTACAGAAAGAAGAGGAAGGCGATCGCGGCCGTGGAGGCGCCGGAGGCCACGTCGGCGGCGCCGCCGCGGGCCGGGAACAGTGCCGCGAGCCCGACGGTCCCGAGCAACAGCAGGATGTAGGGATCGACCGGCATCCAACTCGGCCAGTGCAGGCGTTTCACGGTGCTCCACGTGCGGTTCGATGGGTGTGCGTCCGGGCCCGGAAGGCCCCTCTCCATCGTCCTCCGGAGCACCGTCATCGGGAATCCGGCATACCGCTCTCACTGTCATCGCGAAACACGATGACAACGGCTACTGTGACGGGCGTGTACGAACCCTCCCATCTGCGCACCTTCCTCGCCGTCGCCCAGACGCTGAGTTTCACGCAGGCCGCGCGGCGGCTCGGGCTGCGCCAGTCCACCGTCAGCCAGCACGTGCGGCGCCTGGAGGACGCGACCGGCCGGGCGCTGTTCACCCGGGACACGCACTCCGTGGAGCTCACGGAGGACGGCGAGGCGATGCTCGGTTTCGCGCGCCGGATCCTGGACGTGCACGAGCAGGCCACGGCCTTCTTCACCGGCACCCGGCTGCGCGGCCGGCTGCGCTTCGGCGCCTCGGAGGACTTCGTCCTGACCCGGCTGCCGGAGATCCTGGAGGGCTTCCGCCACGACCACCCCGAGGTCGACCTGGAACTGACGGTGGAGCTGTCGGGCACCCTGCACGAGCAGCTGGCCGCCGGGAAACTGGACCTGGTGCTGGCCAAGCGGCGCCCCGAGGATCCACGGGGTGAGCTGGTGTGGCACGACCGGCTGGTCTGGATCGGCGCGGAGCGGCTGCGGCTGGACGCCGACCGTCCGGTTCCACTCATCGTCTTCCCGCCGCCGGGCATCACCCGGGCGCTGGCCCTGGAGGCGCTGGAGCGGCAGGGGCGGGCCTGGCGGATCGTCTGCACGAGCGGCAGCCTCAACGGTCTCATCGCGGCGGCCCGGGCCGGCCTGGGCGTGATGGCGCACTCGCGGGGCCTGATTCCGCCGGGCCTGGTGCGGATCCCGGACCGGGCGGGGCTGCCGGAACTGGGGCGGGTCGACTTCGTGCTGGTGCACGGACGCGGGCGGACGTCGGCCCAGGGCACCGCGGACGCACTGGCGGCGGCCATCCTGGCGGGCGGCGACCGCCTGCACCGACGACCGGCACCGGGACCCGCCCGGCGCACCGGCCCGCGAGAAGCACGGGAGGTCCGGGAAGCCCGGGACGCCGACGAGGGCTGAGCGGCGCGAGCACCCCCCGCGGTCCGCGTTCACCTGCGGCCGGAGTAACGGAATCAGACGCTCCGCCGCTGTCGGAAAAGAGGGTGACCCCCCGGCCGGGACCCATGGGGCAGGGATCGGCAACGAAGGCCGTGACGGGCCTCGGGAGGGGTCGGACAGCGTAAGTGGTACGGGCAGATTCGGTGGAGATTACGGTACCGAAACTTACTCAACCGTCAGCTTTCTGTCCGACCCTTCCCCATGTGAGCCCATTTTCCGGCACTGACCAGCGCAGACGAGAGCATCGCTCGCTTTCTGGCCCCCTCCCGCCGCGTCGTCGGGTGGGGTAGCTTTCACGGCGCTGTGCGGCCATGAGAAGCGGGGTGCGGGGTTTGCGCGAGTTCACCATCCCTCCGTTGGCGTTGGCACCGCCGGTCGGCGGTCTGGCCGACGTCGTCTTCCAGCACGCCCAGGACGACCCGCAGTACGTCAGCCTCGGCCGCAAGGACGAACGGGGCGAATGGCGGGACGTGACCGCCGCCGAGTTCCGCGACGAGGTACTCGCCCTCGCCAAGGGCCTGCTCGCCCAGGGCATCCGGTTCGGCGACCGCGTCGCCATCATGTCCCGCACGCGCTACGAGTGGACGCTGTTCGACTACGCCCTGTGGACGATCGGCGCCCAGGTGGTGCCGGTCTACTCGACCTCCTCCGCGGAACAGTGTTTCTGGATGCTGTACGACGCCGAGTGCACGGCCGCGGTCGTCGAGCACGAGGACCATGCGATGACGATCGCCACCGTCATCGACCGCCTCCCGCAGTTGCGGCAGCTGTGGCAGCTGGACTCGGGCTGCGTGCAGGAGCTGTACGACGCCGGCGCCTCCATCGAGGACGACGTGGTGCACCGGCACCGGGAAGCGGTCACCCCCGACTCGACCGCGACGATCATCTACACGTCCGGCACGACGGGCCGGCCCAAGGGCTGTGTCATCTCGCACGGCAACTTCATGTTCGAGGCGGACACGGTCATCGAGCGCTGGGAGCCGGTGTTCCACTCCAAGCGGGGCGACGAGGCGGCGACCCTGCTGTTTCTGCCGCTCGCGCATGTCTTCGGACGGATGGTGCAGATCGCGGCGATCCGCGGCAGGGTCCGCTTCGGTCACCAGCCCCAACTGCACGCGGCCGCCCTGCTCCCCGACCTGGCCGCCTTCCGGCCGACGTTCTTCCTGGCCGTGCCGTACATCTTCGAGAAGGTCTTCAACGCGGCCCGCCGCAAGGCGGAGCGGGAGGGCAGGGCGGGGCCGTTCGAGAAGGCCGTCGAGGTGGCCGTGAACTACGCGGAGGCCCTCGAGGCGAAGGCCTGGGGCATCGGGCCCGGCCCCTCGGCGGGCCTGCGCATGCAGCACCAGCTCTTCGACAAGCTCGTCTACTCCAAGGTGCGCGCGGCCATGGGCGGCCGGGTCCGGCACGCCATGTCCGGCGGCTCGGGCATGGACCGCAAGCTCGGCCTGTTCTTCGCCGGGGCGGGCGTGCAGATCTACGAGGGTTACGGCCTGACGGAGACGACCGCGGCCGCGACCGCCAACCCGCCGGGACGCACCCGGTACGGTACGGTCGGCCAGCCCATCCCGGGGATGACCGTGCACATCGCGGACGACGGCGAGATCTGGCTGCGCGGCGAAAACGTGTTTCAGGGCTACCTCAACAACCCCAAGGCCACCGACGAGACCCTGCACGACGGCTGGCTGGCCACCGGCGACCTGGGCTCCCTCGACGAGGACGGTTACCTCACCATCACCGGCCGCAAGAAGGAAATCCTGGTCACCTCCAGCGGCAAGAGCGTCTCGCCGGGGCTGCTGGAGGAGCGGGTGCGCGACCATCCGCTGGTCAACCAGTGCATCGTCGTGGGCAACGACCGGCCGTTCGTGGCGGCGCTGGTCACCCTCGACCAGGAGGCCGTCGAGCACTGGCTGCAGATGCGCGGCAAGCCGCAGCTGCCGCCCGTCGAGCTGGTGCGCGACCCGGATCTGGAGGCGGAGGTGCGCCGGGCGGTCGTGGCGGCGAACACGCTGGTCTCGCAGGCCGAGTCGATCCGCACGTTCCGCATCCTCGCCCAGCCGTTCACCGAGGAGCACGGACTGCTGACGCCGTCGCTGAAACTGAAGCGCAAAGCGATCGAAAACGCTTACGCGAACGAGGTCGACGCGCTGTACCGCACCTAGGAGCGGTCCTGGGGTTTCCTCTGGGTGGGAACGGGTGTGAATCGGTTGTCGGCGGGCACCCGCCCCGAAATCGGGGGACGGGATCGGGCGTCAGGAATGCGATGGCCGCCGTGATCGTTGACGATGGGAGTACCACTTTGACGGACAACCGAAGGATCAAGAGCTCGTGAGTAGCAAGGTCCCCCCGATCATCCTCAACAACGGCGTGGAGATGCCCCAGCTGGGCTTCGGCGTCTGGCAGGTGCCGGACGACGAGGCGGAGCAGGCGGTGTCCACCGCCCTGGAGGCCGGGTACCGCAGCATCGACACAGCGGCGATCTACGGCAACGAGGAGGGCACCGGCAAGGCCATCGCCTCCTGCGGTGTGCCCCGCAAGGACATCTTCGTCACCACCAAGCTCTGGAACAGCGACCAGGGGTACGACGCGACGCTCCGCGCGTTCGACGCCTCCCTGGAGAAGCTCGGCCTGGACTATCTGGACCTGTACCTCATCCACTGGCCGCTGCCGGCGCGCGACACGTACGTCGACTCGTACAAGGCCTTCGAGAAGCTCCTCGCGGACGGCCGGGTACGGGCCATCGGCGTGTCCAACTTCCTGCCGGAGCACCTGGAGCGGCTGATCGGTGAGACGTCGGTCATCCCGGCGGTCAACCAGATCGAGCTGCACCCGCACCTGCAACAGCACGCCTCCCGTGCGTTCCACGCGGACCAGGGCATCGCCACCGAGGCCTGGTCCCCGCTCGGCCAGGGCAAGGGCCTGCTCGAGGTCCCGGCGATCGTGGCGATCGCCCAGAAGCACAACCGCACCCCGGCCCAGGTCGTGCTGCGCTGGCACCTCCAGCTCGGCAACGTGGTGATCCCGAAGTCCGTGACGCCGTCGCGGATCAAGGAGAACATCGAGGTGTTCGACTTCAGCCTGGACACCGAGGACCTGGCGGCGATCAGCGCGCTGAACGAGGACCGGCGCATCGGTCCGGACCCGGGCACCTTCGACCTCGGCTGAGGTTTCCCGCACGTGGTCGAGGGCGCCCCCCCCTGTTCAGGGGGCGCCCTCGGCACGTCGGACGGGCCCGTGGACGCGCCCGCCGGCCGCGCTCGTCAGTTGGGCTGCCCGATCGGCCGTACGACGACGGTGTTGATGTCGACGCCCGCGGGCTGCCGGATCGCCCAGACCACGGAGTCGGCGATCTGGTCGGCGGTGAGCAGGTGCCCGGGCGGCAGACTGCCATAGCTGTCCCAGAACGGGGTCTCGACCCGACCGGGCGCGATCAGCGTCACGCCGACGCCCCACTCGGTGACCTGGCGGCGGGTGTTCTCCGCGAGCCCGGTCACCGCCCACTTCGTCGCCCCGTAGATGTTGCCCGGCGTGTGCACGAACCCGGCGACACTGCCGACCAGAACGATCCGCCCCCGTGTCTCCTTCAGCGCGTCGATCGACGCGCGGACAAGGAGCGCGGGGCCGAGGACGTTGGTCAGCACCATGTCGGTCCACCCGGCCGGGTCGCCCTCGGCGACCGAGTCGTGCGTGGCGGTCCCCGCGTTGGCGACGACCGTGTCCAGCCGGCCGTATTGCTTGAGCGTACGGTCGACCGCCGTCCGTACGGAGTCGTAGTCGGCGGCGTTCCCGGCCACCGTCAACAACCCGTCCGGGTCACCGAGTTCCGCGGCGAAGGCCCGCAGTCGTTCCTCGCCGCGCCCCGTGACGGTGACCCGGTGTCCGGCGTCCAGCAGCTGCCGCGCGACGGCCGCCCCGATGCCGCTGCCGCCGCCGGTGATCAGTGCGACCGGAGAATCCGGCGTGCCGGAAGAGTTGCTCATGACGTGCCCCCATAGCGATGCCTGTGTTGCGTGACTCGCAGTTCACCAGTTGGAGCACTCTCCAAGTCAAGCCCCACCGGGCGGACTTGATCCGCCGGGCAGGCCCTAAACCGCCTTCACCGCCGTGTGCACCGTGTGCGCCGCGAGCACGAAGACGTCCGCCCTTCGGTGCACGCCCCCCTCGTCCTGCGGGTCGAGCAGCCGGTCGAGCGTGGCGCGGTCGTCCGGGTCGAGGGTGTCGCCGAAGACGTCCCGCAGCCGGGACAGGGACGCGACGATGTGGGCGCGGGCCCGGTCGGAGGCAGGCGCGGGCAGGTCGAGCAGGAAGCTGCGGGTGCGGGTGTGCTTGAGGCCGGCCGCGCCGAGCAGCCCCGCCCAGTCCTCGGTCTCGGCCACCGAGCCGGGCAGGTCGGCCCGCATCCGCGCGAACCACTCGGCCTCCAGCGCGTCGAGCCGTGCCTCCAGACCGGGCCGCCCGAAGCCGAGGTCGCGCGGCAGGAACCGGGCCGGCAGACCGCCCTCCATGATCGCCAGGGTTCCGCCGGGTGCGAGCCGCTCCGCGAAGGCGGTGAGCGCGGCGCGCTGGTCGCCCAGGTGATGCAGACTGCGGCCGGCCCACAGCAGATCCGCCGGATACTCCAACTCGTCGAGGACGCCGGGGAGTTCTCCGGCAAGGGTGTCGAAGCGGTCGCCGTACCCGAGCCGGTCGGCCCGCTGCCGGGCCCGGTCCAGCAGCGGCGCGGAGCCGTCGACCGCCATGACCCGCGCCCCGGTGAACGTCTCGGCGAACAGACAGGAGATGACGCCGGGTCCGCTGCCCGCGTCCACGATCAGCCCCGGGTCGGTCACCTCCTTGCCGAGCCAGGACAGGGCGCGCTCGTACAGCGGGGTGAACAGCTCGGCCTGTGCTTCCAGATGCGGGGCCATCGCGGCCCAGTCGATGTCGGTGTGGTGGCCGTGGGTGTGCCGGTCGCCGTGGGATGCGTGCGGATCGTGCGCCATGGTGGTCAGCCTCTCGTCCGGTGTGCCGTCAGCGTGCGCCGACGCACCGGACGAGAGCCACTCCTGTTGCCGGGACGGCAAAAAAAGAAACGCGGATGGCAAGCCTTTTCGAGCCGGTGATCCGCCGGGGCCCGGCCCGGGAGGGCCGACCGACCCCGACGGATCACCGTCACTTCGACTCACCGCCGTACGGATCACCGCCGTACGGATCACCGCCGTGTGGCGGTCTGTTTCACCGGGCTGCCTACAGCGGCGGGTACGCGTTCTGCATCAGCTGCTGGAACTGGGCCGAGAACCAGTGCCCGGACAGCGGGGCGTTCGCCAGGGAGCCCGACATGCTGTTGCCGTTGCGCGGGTTGCCCGTGTACGTCGGGTCGCACATCCGGTCGAAGCCCTTGCCCTCGTCGTTCGCGATCGCGGAGCTGGAGCCGTCGGACTCGCCCGGCGGCTTCATCCACACGTACGCATCGATCCCGGCGGCCGGAGCCGCCTGCGGGCGCTCGCCGAGGCCGGCGCCGGACTGGTTGCACCAGTTGCCGATGTGGATACGACGGTCGTAACGGCCGCCGTTCACATAGGTGTCCACGCTGGTCGTGGCACCCGGGCCGGTGGGTCGTGCGGCACCGCCCCAGCCGTTGCGGGAGGTGTCGATCAGCATGCCGATGTTCGACCTGAAGCCGGTGGAGATCAGCTGGTTGCGGAAGGCCTGGGCGTACGACAACTCGTCGACGTAACGGTTCCAGTCCACCCACTTGGACTCGCGGACCGACTTGCCGGCCACCGAGTCGTTGATGGTGAAGTTGTTCTCCTTCAGGGCGCTGTAGTTCGCCGTGTTGGTGATGAAGCCGTGCACGTCGTCGACGGTCGCGCCTTCGGCCGTGGCGGCCTGGTACATGACCTGGGCGGAGGAGGCGAAGTTGTCGTCCCAGCCGAGCCAGCCGTGGTGACCGGCGTCGATGTAGTTGTAGACGTTCGGGATCGCGCCCAGCTTGTTCAGCGCGTAGCCGACGCCCTTTATGTAGTTGCCGTTGGCCTTCATGGTGTCGCAGGCCGGGGTGGCGGTGGGCCGGCTGCCGGTGTTGGTGACGAGGTTCGGCAGCGAGTCGATCTCGACGGTGGTGACGATCCGCAGCGAGGCGTACTTGCTGTCGGCGAGAATCGCCGCGATCGGGTCGATGAACTGCGTCTTGTACTTGTCGATCTCCGTCGGGCCGAGCTCGCCGTTGGAGGCGAGGGCCGCGCAGTCCCGGCCGGGAAGGTCGTAGACGACCAGTTGGACGACTTCCTCGCCGCTGCCCTTCTGAGCGAGGGCCGCGTCCAGGTGGGCGCGCAGGCCCATGCCGCCGTTCACGCCGTTGATGGCGGCGATACGGTCGAGCCAGACGCCGGTGGGCTGGTTGGAGATGCGGCTGCCGCCCGTCTCGGCGGCGGCCTTCGCCGACCATTCGGGGTTCACGTACACCTTGGCGCCGGCGTAGGGGTTGTCGACCTTGGTGGACGGGGTGCCGGGGTCGGTGGGGGGATCGGTGGGCCCGCCGGTCCCGCTGTCCACGTTGCAGGTCACGCCGTCGAGGGTGAACGTGGCCGGGACGGCGTTGGTGCCGCTGTAGGTGCCCTGGAATCCGAAGCTGACCGAACCGCCGGTCGCCAACGTCCCGTTGTAGGTCTCGTTGTTGGCGGTGACGGCCGTACCGGACTGGGTGATCTTCGCGTTCCAGCCGCTGGTGACCTTCTGGCTGCCGGCGTACGCCCACTTCACCGACCAACTCGACTTCGCGGCCGAGTTGTTGGTGACGGTGACGGCGGCGGTGAAGCCGGTGCCCCAGTCGTTCTGCACCTTGTAGTCGACACTGCACGGGATGGCGGCGATGCCGGGATCGCCGGGGACGACCGCGAGCGCCGTCCCGGAGGCGCCGGCGACCAGCGCCAGCGCGGCGAGTATCGCTGTTCTGCTACGGCTCATGAGTGCGGGCTTCCTTCTTGGTTGCGGGTGTCTTCCGTTGCGTTCCTTCGATGGAGCTGTTCGATGGAGCTGTGCGGTGGAGCTGTGCGGTGGCGCCTATCCGTTGAGCCCGAGTGCGCGCAGGTGGTCGCGCAGGCCGGTGCCGTACGCCGTGGGCGTACCGTCGTAACCCGAGATCAGGGACGGTCCCGTGGAGCAGTCCCAGGTGTTCCAGGTCCAGCCCAGGTACGACAGTGCGCGCTCGTCGAACCACTTCATGACCTGGTCGACGAAACCGTGTGAGCAGGTGTTCTCGCCGATCTCCCCTGCCACCAGCGGCACTTGGGCGGCGACCGGGGCGAGCGTCGAATTCCAACAGCTCTCGTTTGCACAGGAGTTGAAGTTGTAGACGTGGTAGGCGGCGGCGAGATTGCCGGTCGGGTCGGTGGGCTTGTACGTCAGCCACTGACTGAGGTCGTTGGAGTACGCGAGTCCGCCGGCCAGGATCACGTTCTTGGCGCCGGTCGCCCGTACGGAGTCGACGAGGTCCTGCATTCCGGCGACTTCGTACCCGATGCCGGGGCAGGTTCCGCCGTCCCGCCAGCACTGCCACGCCTGGGTGGTCGTGGAGGTGGCACGGTCCGGGTAGGGCTCGTTGAACAGGTCGAACACGACGGCCGTGTCGTTCTTGAAGGTGTTGGCCACCGAGGTCCAGAACGACGGCGTGTACTGCATGTCGGGCATCGGCTTCTGGCAGCTGGCGTGCACGTCGGAGCAGCCGGCCGAGTTGCCCGTGTACTGCCCGTAGTTCCAGTGCAGTTCGACGATCGGCGTCATCCCGTGCGCCTTGACGCGGGCCACCAGGTCCTTGACGGCGTTGATGTAATTCGCGCCGCCGTAAGCGGAGTTGATGTTCGACAGGCCGAGCCAGCACTCCTCGTTGAGCGGAATGCGGACAGTGTTGACGTGCCAGTCGGCGATCGCCTTGACGGCCGCGTCGTCGACCGGTCCGTCCCAGATACCGCGTCCCTGGACGCACATGAACTCGCCGCCGGAGCGGTTCACGCCGAGCAGACGGCGGGTCTTTCCGCCGGCGTCCACGAGCTTGTTCCCCGCGACGTGCAGCGCGGGCGGCGCGTCACCGGTGTTCGGTGGATCGGTCGTGGGTGGGGTGGTGGGGGTCGGTTCGGTGTCGACGTTGCAGGTGGTGCCGTTGAGCTTGAACGTGGTCGGTGCGCTGTTCGCGCCCGCCTTGGAGGCGATGAAGCCCGTGCTGACGCTCGCGCCCGTGCCGAGGGAACCGTTCCAGCTCTCGTTCGCGGCGGTGACGGCCGTACCCGACTGGGACCATTTGGCGCTCCAGCCCTGGGTGACCTTCTGACCGGCCGAGAAGTCGAACGTGAGGCTCCAACCGCTCACGGCCGCCGCATTGTTGGTGATCTTCACGGCAGCCTGGAAGCCGGCGTCCCACTGGCCGGTGACGGAGTACTCCACCGTGCAGGCGGGCGTGGCTCCCTGAGCCGTCATGACCGGCAGGGCCACGCCCGTCCCGAGGGCGACCGTGCCGGCGACGGCTAAAAGTACTGAACGCGGGGGGTGTCGCATGAGCGACTCCTTGCAGCTCAGGCGCGTCGTGGCGGACGCGTCGACTGATGGAATCGCTCCCACTGGTGTCTCGAAGTTAGCGCCACGTGCTGGCAAAGAACAGGGGCGTCGCTGACTTTCCCTCAACTTACGGCGTCGAATCTTTTCGACTCTTCAAGCACCTTGACCGCGTTCACCCCCATCCTCACTATGGGAGCGCTCCCACTGGTTCAAGGCTTGTTGCTCCTCCCCCCACTTCTCCGAGCCGCAAGGAGGAACCAGCATCATGGATCCCTCACGCAGACGTCGCAGGGCGCGGCGCCTGTGGACCGCCGTCGTGGCGGCCCTCGCGCTTCCCCTCGCCATGCTGAGCACGAGCACAACTCCCGCCCAGGCGGCGGCACTTCAGTGCAGCGTGGACTACAAGACCAATGACTGGGGCTCCGGGTTCACCGCGGACCTGACCCTCACCAACCGGGGCGCCGACCCGATCAGCGGCTGGACCCTGACGTACTCCTACGCGGGCAACCAGAAGCTGTCCAACGGCTGGAACGGCAGCTGGTCGCAGTCCGGTCAGCAGATCACGGTGACCAACGCCTCGTACAACGCGACGATCGCCGCCGGAGCGGCAGTCAGTACGGGTGGGCAGTTCACCTACAGCGGCACGAACGCCGCTCCCGCGAGCTTCGCGGTCAACGGCACCACCTGCGCCGGCGCGCACCAGCCGCCGGTCACCGTGCTGACCAGCCCGACCGCGGGCGCCGTCTACACGCAGGGGAACGCGGTGCCGCTCGCGGCGACCGCCGCGGCCGCCGACAGCGCGACGATCTCCAAGATCGAGTTCTACGACGACACGACCCTGCTGGGCACGGACACGAGTGCGCCGTACTCCCTGTCCGCCTCAGGATTGTCCGTGGGCAACCACTCCCTGGTCGCCAAGGCCTACGACAGCCTGGGGGCGTCGGCGTCGTCGACCCCGGTCGGCATCACGGTGGCCTCGGGACCGGCCGTGGTCGCCTCCACGAACCAACTGGCCGTGCAGCAGGGCAAGACGGGCACGTACTCGTTGAAGCTGTCGACCCAGCCGTCGGCCAATGTCACCGTCACGACCGCCCGCACCACCGGAAACACCGGGCTGACCGTGACGGGCGGCGCAAGCCTCACCTTCACGCCGTCGAACTGGAGCACCGCCCAGAACGTGACCGTCACGGCCAACGCCTCCGGCACAGGCGCCGCGACCTTCGAGTCGACGGCGACCGGGCACGCGAAGGCCTCGGTGACGGCCACGGAGATCGCGGGCACCAAGGCGTACGACGCCCGGTTCCTCGACCTCTACGGCAAGATCACCAACCCGGCAAACGGTTACTTCTCCCCCGAGGGCATCCCGTACCACTCGGTCGAGACACTGATCGTCGAGGCTCCGGACCAGGGGCACGAGACGACGTCGGAGGCCTACAGCTACCTTCTCTGGCTGCAGGCGATGTACGGGAAGATCACCGGCGACTGGACCAAGTTCAACGGCGCCTGGGACATCATGGAGAAGTACATGATCCCCACCCACGCCGACCAGCCGACGAACTCGTTCTACAACGCGTCGAAACCGGCCACGTACGCGCCCGAGCTGGACACTCCGAACGAGTATCCGGCGAAGCTGGACACCGGAGTGTCCGTGGGTTCGGATCCCCTGGCCGGTGAGCTGAAGTCCGCCTACGGCACGGACGACGTCTACGGCATGCACTGGCTGCAGGACGTCGACAACACCTACGGCTACGGCAACGCGCCCGGCAAGTGCGAGGCCGGTCCGACGGACACCGGCCCGTCCTACATCAACACCTTCCAGCGCGGCGCGCAGGAATCGGTGTGGGAAACGATTCCGCAACCGACCTGCGACGCCTTCAAGTACGGCGGCACGAACGGGTACCTGGACCTGTTCACCGGTGACTCCTCCTACGCCAAGCAGTGGAAGTACACCGACGCCCCCGACGCCGACGCCCGGGTCGTGCAGGCCGCGTACTGGGCGGACATCTGGGCCAAGGCGCAGGGCAAGGGCGGTGACGTCTCCGCGGCCGTCGGCAAGGCCGCGAAGATGGGCGACTACCTGCGCTACGCGATGTACGACAAGTACTTCAAGAAGATCGGCAACTGCGTCGGACCGACCGCCTGCCCGGCCGGCACCGGCAAGGACGCCTCGCACTATCTGCTGTCCTGGTACTACGCCTGGGGCGGCGCCACGGACACCAGCGCCGGCTGGGCCTGGCGCATCGGCTCCAGCCACACCCACGGCGGCTACCAGAACCCGCTGGCCGCCTACGCGCTGAGCAGTTACGCCGACCTGAAGCCCAAGTCGGCGACGGGCCAGGCGGACTGGGCGAAGTCGCTGACCCGGCAGCTGGAGTTCTACCGCTGGCTGCAGTCCAGCGAGGGCGCCATCGCGGGCGGGGCGACGAACAGCTGGGCGGGCCGCTACGCGACTCCCCCGGCCGGCACCTCGACGTTCTACGGCATGTACTACGACCAGCAGCCCGTCTACCACGACCCGCCGTCCAACCAGTGGTTCGGCTTCCAGGCGTGGTCGATGGAGCGGGTCGCCGAGTACTACCAGCAGACCGGGAACGCGAGCGCCAAGGCGGTTCTCGACAAGTGGGTGGACTGGGCGCTGTCCAAGACCACGATCAACCCGGACGGCACCTTCCGGATCCCCTCCACCCTCCAGTGGTCGGGTCAGCCCGACACCTGGAACGCGTCAAGTCCCGGTGCGAACACCGGACTTCACGTCACCGTCGCCGACTACACCAATGACGTCGGCGTGGCGGCCGCGTACGCCAAGACCCTGACGTACTACGCCGCCAAGTCCGGTGACACGGAGGCGAAGACGACCGCCAAGGCGCTCCTGGACGGCATGTGGACCAACAACCAGGACGCCCTCGGCATCGCGGTCCCGGAGACCCGGGCCGACTACAACCGCTTCGACGACAGCGTGTACGTCCCGAGCGGCTGGAGCGGCAAGATGCCGAACGGCGACACGATCAACTCCTCCTCGACCTTCGCCTCGCTGCGGTCCTTCTACAAGAACGACCCGGCCTGGTCGAAGATCGAGAGCTATCTCGCGGGCGGAGCCGCGCCCGTGTTCACGTATCACCGGTTCTGGGCCCAGGCGGACATCGCCCTGGCCATGGGTTCGTACGCGGAGCTTCTCGAATAGCCCCCGCCGGGCGCTCCGCGGGTCGGGCGGTGTTCGTCTGCCGGCCGGACGTGGCTGGTCGCGCAGTTCCCCGCGCCCCTGAAAGGGCGCGGTAGCGCACCGCTCTCCCGCGGAGTCGCTCGAAACTCCGCGTACGCGGCTCCGTCACCTGACGACGGGGCCCCGGCCGGGCGGCCCCCACCCGCACAGGGGGCCGCCCGGCAGTCGCACGTCCCGTATCACCCGCACCGATCTCCACCCGCACGGATCTCCACCCCCACCGTTTCTTCCCGCACCGGTCTCCTCCGCACCGATCTCCACCCCCACCGCTTCCTCCCGCACCGACCTCCACCCCCACCGTTTCCACCCCGCACCAATCTCCACCCCCACCGCTTCCACCCCGCACCGACCTCCACCCCCACCGCTTCCACCCCGCACCAATCTCCACCCCCACCGTCTCCACCCCGCACCGACCTCCACCCCCACCGTCTCCACCCCGCACCAATCTCCACCCCCACCGTCTCCACCCCGCACCAATCTCCACCCCCACCGTTTCCACCCCGCACCAATCTCCTCCGCACAGATCTCCTCCCACATGGCTTCGCGAGGAAGGACCCCCACCGTGCGAAGAACCCGCATCCTCACGGCCGTACTGGCGCTCGCCGCCGGTCTGGTCGCGGGCAGCCCACCCGTGCTGGCGGCGGACGGCAGCCCGAAGGCGCCACTGGCCGCAGAGTCGTACACCTGGAAGAACGCCCGGATCGACGGTGGCGGCTTCGTGCCCGGCATCGTCTTCAACCGCAAGGAGAAGAACCTCGCCTACGCGCGCACCGACATCGGCGGCGCCTACCGCTGGCAGGAGTCGAGCAAGACGTGGACGCCGCTGCTGGACTCGGTCGGCTGGACGGACTGGGGGCACACGGGCGTGGTCAGCCTGGCCTCCGACTCCGTCGACCCGAACAAGGTGTACACGGCGGTCGGCACCTACACCAACAGCTGGGACCCCGGCAACGGGGCCGTGCTGCGGTCCGCCGACCGGGGCGCGAGCTGGCAGAAGACGGACCTGCCGTTCAAGCTGGGCGGCAACATGCCCGGCCGGGGCATGGGTGAACGCCTCGCGGTCGACCCGAACAGAAACAGCGTGCTGTATCTCGGCGCGCCGAGCGGGAAGGGGCTGTGGCGGTCGACGGACTCGGGGGTCACCTGGTCGCAGGTGACGAACTTCCCCAACGTCGGCAACTACCAGCAGGACCCGACCGACACGAGCGGCTACGCCTCCGACAACCAGGGCATCGTCTGGGTCACGTTCGACGAGTCGACCGGTACCTCCGGCACGGCCACGAAGACCATCTACGTCGGGGTGGCCGACAAGGACAACGCGGTGTACCGCTCGACGGACGCGGGCGCGACCTGGACGCGGCTGGCCGGCCAGCCGACGGGTTACCTGGCGCACAAGGGCGTGCTGGATGCCGTCAACGGCTATCTCTACATCGCCTACAGCGACAAAGGCGGTCCCTACGACGGCGGCAAGGGCCGGCTGTTGCGGTACGCGACGGCGACCGGCGCCTGGACGGACATCAGCCCGGTGGCAGAGGCCGACACGTACTACGGCTTCAGCGGGCTGACGATCGACCGGCAGAAGCCCGGCACGGTGATGGCCACCGCCTACAGTTCCTGGTGGCCGGACACACAGATCTTCCGCTCCACGGACAGCGGCGGGACCTGGACGAAGGCGTGGGACTACACCTCGTATCCCAACCGCTCGAACCGGTTCACGATGGACGTCTCCTCCTCACCGTGGCTGACCTGGGGCGCCAACCCGTCGCCACCGGAGCAGACGCCCAAACTCGGCTGGATGACCGAGGCGTTGGAGATCGACCCGTTCAACTCCAGCCGCATGATGTACGGGACGGGTGCGACGATCTACGGCACGGAGAACCTGGCCAACTGGGACAGCGGCGGCCAGTTCACCATCAAGCCGATGGTGCAGGGGCTGGAGGAGACGGCGGTCAACGACCTCGCCTCTCCCCCGTCCGGCGCCCCGCTGCTCAGCGCGCTCGGCGACGTCGGCGGCTTCCGCCACACCGACCTGAGCAAGGTGCCGTCGATGATGTACACCTCGCCGAACTTCACGACGACCACCAGCCTGGACTACGCCGAGACCAACCCCAACACGGTGGTCCGCGTCGGCGACCTCGACTCGGGTCCGCATGTGGCGTTCTCCACGGACAACGGCGCCAACTGGTTCGCGGGGACGGACCCTTCGGGGGTCAGCGGCGGCGGAACGGTCGCCGCGGCGGCGGACGGCAGCCGCTTCGTGTGGAGCCCGGCGGGCGCCGGCGTGCAGTACACCGCCGGCTTCGGTACGTCGTGGTCGGCGTCGAGCGGGATCCCGGCCGGCGCGATCGTCGAGTCGGACCGGGTCGACGCCAAGACGTTCTACGGCTTCAAGTCGGGCAAGTTCTACGTGAGTTCGGACGGAGGCGCCACGTTCACCGCGTCCGCGGCGAGCGGCCTGCCCAGCGGGGACAGTGTGCGCTTCAAGGCGCTGCCAGGCGTCAAGGGCGATGTCTGGCTGGCGGGCGGAGCGAGTGACGGCGCCTACGGGCTGTGGCACTCCACCGACTCCGGCGCGACCTTCACCAAGCTGTCGGGCGTCGAGCAGGCCGACACGATCGGCTTCGGCAAGGCCGCGACGGGAGCGTCGTACCAGACGCTGTACACCAGCGCGAAGATCGCCGGGGTCCGCGGCATCTTCCGCTCGACTGACAAGGGCGCGACCTGGACGCGCATCAACGACGACGCGCACCAGTGGGGTTGGACGGGCGGAGCGATCACGGGCGACCCGAGGGTGTACGGGCGGGTGTACGTCTCGACCAACGGCCGGGGCGTCGTCTACGGCGACACCTCCGACCCGAACGGCGGCGGCAGCGGGGGCGGCGGGGGTACGGACCCCACGCCCACGGGGGCCTGCGCGGTGACGTACACGATCACCAACCAGTGGTCGGGCGGCTTCCAGGCGGACGTCAAGCTGGCCAACACGGGCACGAGCGGGTGGACCGGCTGGAGTCTCAACTGGGCTTTCCCGGGCGGCCAGAGCATCTCCCAGCTGTGGAACGCCGACTACACGCAGTCGGGTTCGGCGGTGACGGCGAAGAACATCGGCTGGAACGGCAACGTGGCGGCCGGCTCGTCCGTCAGCTTCGGCTTCACGGGCAGTTGGTCGGGCACGAACACGAAGCCGACCGCGTTCAGACTCGGCGACCAGAGCTGCACGGTGAGCTGAGGACAGCTCGGTGAGCTGACGACGGCTCGGTGAGCGAACGACGGTGGGTGCGCGCCCCGGCGGACGCGCACCCACCTTCGGTCACGGGGTGTAGACCGCCGGGCGGGGCGCCGTCGGCATCCCGTTGCCGACGTAGAAGCTCGGGTGTGGCGGCTGGTTGTACGCGGTGTTCTGCCAGGCCAGTCCCGTGCGGTACATCGTGTCGTGCAGGAGGGTCGTGATCCTCGTCGTCGTCTCCTGCGGCGTCGAGTAGATGCGCAGCGCGGTGTTGTCGCTGGTCGGCCAGACGACCTCCTCGCGCCAGTCGCCGAGGATGTCGCCGGACAGGGACGGGGTCGCCTTGGTGCCGTTGTTGGAGTGGACGCCCGAGCCGGTCAGCAGACGGGTGTCCGAGGACGTGCCGTACTTGTCGATGTGGGTGCCGTCGAGGAGTTCGCGGGTGGTGTCGGCGTCCCACCAGGACAGGAAATTGACGGAGGACGGTTCCCGGCCCTTGGTCGCGCCCGCCTCGTCGCGGACGGAGGAGTCGGAGGCGGACCAGACCTCGGCGCCGTCGTTGCCGGCCCAGATGTCGCCGGCGACTCCGCGGCCGTTGTCACAGCAGGCGGCGAGCTTCCAGTTGACGGTTCCGTTGGCCGGGTTGATGTAGAGCTCGGCCGGCTGGCTGCTCGACTCCGAGACCTTGAAGTACTCCAGGCCTGGGTGGGAGGGGTCGAGGTCGCCGAGGTGCTGGGCGTCGCCGTGCCCCGTCTTCGTCGTCCACAGGCCGTTTCCGTTGTCGTCGACCGCCATCGCGCCGTAGACGATTTCGTCCTTGCCGTCGCCGTCGACGTCCCCGACGGAGAGGCTGTGCGAGCCCTGGCCGTCGTACCCCTTGCCGGTGTTCGTGGAGGAGCTGGTGTCGAAGGTCCAGCGCCGGGTGAAGGCGCCGCCACGCCAGTCCCAGGCGGCGATCACGGTCCGCGTGTAGTAACCGCGTGCCATGATCAGCGAGGGCCGGGATCCGTCCAGGTAGGCGGTTCCCGCAAGGAAACGGTCGACACGGTTTCCGTAGGAGTCGCCCCAGGACGAGACCGTGCCGCGGGCCGGGACGTAGTCGACGGACTGCATGGCCCGGCCGGTCTGGCCGTTGAACATGGTCAGGTACTCGGGGCCGGACAGCACATAGCCGCTGGAGTTGCGGTGGTCGGCCGACGAACTGCCGATCACCGTGCCCGTGCCGTCCACCGTGGCGTCGGCCGTCTTCATGGCGACCTCGGCCTTGCCGTCGCCGTCGTAGTCGTACACCTGGAACTGTGTGTAGTGGGCGCCGGAGCGGATGTTGCGGCCCAGGTCGACGCGCCACAGTCGGGTGCCGTCGAGTTTGACGCCGTCGACGATGGTGTTTCCGGTGTAGCCGGACTGGGAGTTGTCCTTGGCGTTCGTGGGCTGCCATTTCAGGACGATGTCCAGGGCGCCGTCGCCGTCCAGGTCGCCGACGGAGGCGTCGTTGGCCTCGTAGGTGTAGGCGACGCCGTCCGGGGTCGTGCCGCCGGCCGGCGGGCTGATCGGGACGTCCTTGTAGCCGGTGCGGAACTGGATCGCGTGGACGGAGTCGGCCTGTTCGACGCCGTTCACGATCGCGCGGACCGTGTAGTCGGCCTGGGCCGGGGCGCCGGAGTGGAAGTAGTTCGTGGAGCCGGTGACCGGGGTCGCGTTGACCTTCGTGCCGGCCCGGTAGACGTTGAAGGAGACGCTGTCGGGGTCGGTGCCGAGCCAGCGCCAGCTGACCAGGTTGCCGCTGTCGGTGTGCACGCTGACAACGCCCCGGTCGAGGGCCTCCACCTGGCGGGCGGTGGCGGCTTCGGCCGTGCCGGCGCCGAGCGCGGTCAGTCCGGCGCCGACCAGCGCGGTGACGGCGGTCAGCGCGGACAGGACAGCCCTTCGTCTGCGGTGCCTGGGCGGGTGCGAGTGCGGGTGCGGATGCTGCACGAGACGTACCTCCCGGGTGGGACGGACGGGTTCCGTACCGTCAGTCGCCGCCGGGGGCAAGCGAGTTGCCGTATCGGGCGGCCAGTTCCGCGACGGTCCGGGCGATCCGCTCACGCAGCTCGGGCGGCTTGAGCACCTCGATGTCCGCGCCCAGGCGCAGGAACTCGGCTTGGGCGTGCGCGACGGACTCGATGGGGACCCGGGCCAGTGTCCAACCGTCGTCGTCGACACGCCCGTCGACCGCCCTCGGCAACCGCACGCCCGGCGCCAGCCGCACCAGCGCCTCGCCGCGGTACAGCCGTTCGTGGAAGGCCCGCTGGTACCCCGCCCAGTACGCGGCCAGGTCGAAGCCGTCGGGACGTGCGAACTCCTCGCCGCGAGAGGCGAGTTCGAGAATCTGGTCGACGCGGAACGTACGCGGCCCCGGACCGGCGACGACGTACCAGCGACCCGCCTTAAGCACCAGCCCGTACGGCTCCAGGCGGCGCTCCACATCGGTGGGCTCGGCCCAGCGGCGATACAGGACGTGCAGTACCCGGCTGTTCCACACCGCGTCGGCCACCGCCGGGAGGTACGGCGTCTCCGCGTCGTCCGCGTACCAGCCGGGCGCGTCGAGGTGGAAGCGGCCGCTGATCCGGTCGGCGTGGGCGCGCAGCTCCGGCGGCAGGGCCGCGCGAACCTTGAGCTGGGCGGCGGCGAGGACCGAGCCCAGGCCGAGCTCGGCGGCCGGGCCGGGGGCGCCGGCGAGGAAGAGGGCCTCCGCCTCGTCCGCGGTCAGTCCCGTCAGACGGGTGCGGTAACCGTCGAGCAAGCGGTATCCACCGGCGTGACCCGCGTCGCCGTACAGCGGAACGCCCGCCGCGCCCAGCGCGTCGACGTCCCGGTAGACCGTGCGCACCGACACCTGAAGCTCCTCGGCGAGCTGGGCGGCCGTCATCCGGCCCCGGGTCTGGAGCAGCAGCAGAAGGGAGACAAGTCGGCTGGACTTCACTGACACAGGATGTCAGTGAAGTGGGCCTAGCGTCCCGTCCATGGCCTTCACCGAGAAACTCCTTACCGTGCCCCCGCCGATCGAGGTGGCGGGGCGGCGGATCAAGCGTTACCACGTCACCGCCGATCCGGCGGGCATCGCGCCCGAGGTGGAGAAGGCGGCGTACGCGATCCTGCCCGAGCTGCTGCCGGAACCGGACGGGACGCCGCCGGCCACGTTCGTCGTCCTGCACCGGGGCGGTGACGACGGCGCCTATCTGAACGCCTACAGCTGGGTGTGGGACAACGTCCTGCACTTCCGGGGGGCGGCCGCGGGCCAGCCGGTGCTCAGCTGTCCGGACGACGCCCCCACCCACTTCGTGGTCACCCACCGGCCCTGGATCGGCTGCGTCTGGGAACTGCCGCCGATCCTGCACGAACGGGACGCCTGGGTGCGGCACATGCTCGCTCCCACAGCGCCCGACATCCCGGACCTCGACGCCTACCTGGCCGATTCCCTGCCCGCAGGAACCACTGGAGACCGCTCATGAGCAGCCCGCACGACTTCGACTTCCTCCATGGCGAGTGGGAGGTCCGGCACCGCCGGCGCGCCGACTTCCTCGACCCCGACAGCGACTGGGAGGAGTTCCCGTCCACGAGCCGCTGTTGGCCGCTGTTCGACGGGGCCGCGAACATCGACGAGATCGACATGCCGCACCTGGGCGCCAAGGGACTGACGCTGCGCCTCTTCGACCACGGGAGTGGCCAGTGGTCGCTGAACTGGTCCTCCAGCAGCACCGGCCGACTCTTCCCGCCGGTCGTCGGCCGTTTCGACGGCGACCGCGGCGCGTTCTACGGCGATGACACGCACGATGACAAGGACGTACGGGCGCGGTTCATCTGGTCGGGGGTCTCCGCCGTGTCCGCCCGCTGGGAGCAGGCCTTCTCACTGGACGGCGGGAAGACCTGGCTGACCAACTGGGTCATGGACTTCACTCGCCCGGGAACGCATCGGAAACCGGTTTCCGGAACGCCTTCAGTGTGAAGGCCGGGTCCGGGCGGGGCCGGTCCTGGTCGGGCAGGGCCGCGAGGCGGGCGGCGAAACCGTCGGCCAGGGGGTGTCCGGGCGGCAGCGTGACGAACCAGCCGCGCCGCAGGTCGGCGATGGCCCGGCGTGGGCTGCGGCCCTGGCCTCGGCCCCGGAAGCGGGCCTGCCCGGCCAAAACCAGCCCGCACCCGACGGCGTACGACTCCACGAGCGCGGCGGCGTCGGAGGCCGGACGGCGCGGGCGGGAGGCCAGCACGACATCGATGTCGCTGCCCACGTTGTGGGAGGCGCCCTTGTCGACCGTGGTGACGTACACCCCGCCGGGCCGCAGCACCCGGGCGCACTCGGCGACGATCCGCCGCGCGTCCGCGGGGTCCTCCACGAGGTGCAGCAGCCACACGCTGCTGACGGCGTCGAACTCCCCGTCCCGGAAGGGGAGTCGGCGGCCGTCGGCGAGGACGACCGCGCCCGGCAGCCGGGCGGCGGCGTGCCGGGCCATGCCGGGCGCCCGGTCCACGCCGGTCACCCGCAGCCCCTGCCGCCCGGCCGCGAGGTGCCGGGTGACGATGCCCGTGCCGCAGGCCACGTCCAGCAGGCTGCGCGCCCGAGCCGGCAGGAGGCCGAGGACGCCCTCCGCGGCGGCGGCCGCCCTGGGCTCTCCGCCGCGGAGGGCGTCGTAGCGTTCCGCTTCCTTGTCGTAGTCCAGCACGCGCGCTCCCCGTTCCCCCGCCGCCGACTCCGTGACGCCCGGCCGTACGCCCGGCCGTACCCCTGCCCGTCGCCGCGCCCTCAGTGCGCTCCGTGCCCCGGGGCCGCGGCCTCCACCCGCCGGGCGAGTTCTACGTCGAGGTCGGTGACGGCGTCGCCCGCGCTGTGGGTGTTCACGGCGAGGGAGACGGTGTTGTAGCCGAGGGTGAGCTCGGAGTGGTGGTTGAGCTCCTCCTGGATCTGTGCGACGTGGATGACCAGGGCGGTCGCGGCGAAGTGGGAGTCGAGGCGGTAGGTGCGGGTGAGGCGGTCGCCGTCCGCGGACCAGCCGGGCAGCTCGGACAGCCGCTCCTCGATCTCCTTCTGCGACAGCGGTTCGACGGCCATGACCCGGCTCCCTTCCTGGGCGGCGCATACCCGTCCAGCGTGCCACAGGACGGCCGTGGCGGCCCTGGTCAGAGGGGTTCGTGCTGGTCAGCCAGGGAAGCCAGGGACGACATCGCCGTGCCGGGCGCCCGGGATGCCGCCGCGGATCGAGCCCGTGGAGTCACTGTCACCGAAGTGGTTCACGGACGGCAGCAGGGCGTCCCGGACCCGGGGCGTGGCCCTGACATCGGGCACGAGCACCGGACTCGGGCGCGGTGCACCGGCGTCGGCTCCGGGGCAGGCGTCCGCCGGTCGTTCATCCGCTCGCTTCTCAACTACCGTCGTACGTATGACCATTGTCGCGACCGGTACGAAGGCCTATTCCGCCGCCCCCGCCGATCCGGGGGTCGGCCCGCTGCTGCGGGCCTGGCGGGAGCGGCGGCGGTTGAGTCAGCTGGAGCTGGCGCTGCGCGCCGACTCCTCGGCCAGACACATCAGTTTCGTCGAGACGGGCCGCTCCCGGCCCAGCGAGGAGATGCTGCTGCGGCTCGCCGAGCACCTCGACGTGCCCGTCCGGGAGCGCAACGCGCTGCTCCTGGCGGCCGGTTACGCCCCGCACTATCCGCAGACCCCGCTGGACGACCCGGCGCTGGACGCCCTGCGGGCGGGCCTGGACCGGCTGATCCAGGGCTACGAGCCGTACCCGGCCCTGGTGATGGACGCCCGGTACGACGTGGTGGCGGCCAACCGGGGCATCACGATGCTGCTGGACGGCGTACCGGAGTCGCTGCTTGCGGCCCCGCTCAACGCGATGCGCCTCACCCTCCATCCGCAGGGCCTGGCGCCGCGCATCCGCAACCTGCGCGAGTGGCGCGGCCACCTGCTCGCACAGATGGAACGCCAGATCGCCCTGTACCGCTCGGCGCCGCTGCGGGAGCTGTACGACGAGGTCGCCGCCTACCCGGTCGCGCAGAGCGCGCCGACCAAGGAACCGGCGGAACCCGTCCCGTACTTCGCGTTGCCGATGCAGATCGAGCACGAAGGGCGGATCCTGTCGTTCATCTCGTCGGTCTCCACCTTCAACACCCCGATGGACGTGACCGTCGCCGAGCTGGCCATCGAGACCTTCCTCCCAGCCGACCCCGCCACGGTCGCCCACCTGCACTCGCTGATCAACTGATGCTCCACAGGGGGCCGTGCCGGAGGGCGGACTCAGATGAACGTTCGAGTCCGTTCCGGTGTGACCGGCGTCGGAACGTGGCACACTGGCCCGCGTGCCTCGACGCGTAGGGGAGACGTGGGGTGAGTGAGCGACGGCCCGCACCCACCGTGGGCCAGGTGGTACTGGGCAGGCGGCTGCAGGAACTGCGCGAGGCGGCCGGCCTCGGCCGCGAGGAGGCGGCCCGCGCCCTGCGCGTGGCGCCCGCGACCGTACGGCGCATGGAGACGGCCGACGTCGCGCTGAAGGTCCCCTATGTGCAGGTGCTGCTGGAGACGTACGGCGTCCCCGAGGACGAGGCAGAGGCGTTCGTCGCGCTCACCGAGGAGGCGAACCGGCCGGGCTGGTGGCAGCGGTTCCACGACGTGCTGCCCGAGTGGTTCAGCCTGTACGTGAGCCTGGAGGGCGCGGCCCGGCTGATCCGCTCCTACGAGCCGCACTTCGTGCCCGGGCTGCTGCAGACCGAGGACTACGCACGCGCCGTGCTGGAGGCCGGGACGGTCGGGCGCACCACCCCGGAGACGATCGAGCGGCATGTGTCGCTGCGCATGGCGCGCCAGCAGCTGCTGGAGAGCGCCGACCCGCCCCATCTGTGGGTGGTGATGGACGAGACGGTGCTGCGCCGCCCGGTCAGCGTGGACGCGTCCGTGATGTCCGAACAGCTCGACAGGCTCGTGGAGTTCGCCGAGCGCGACCGGATCACCCTGCAGATCGCCGAGTTCGCGGCCGGTCCGCACCCGGGCACGTCCGCGCCGTTCTCGCTGTTCCGGTTCGCCGAGCCCGAGCTGCCCGACATGGTCGTCACCGAGTATCTGACCGGCGCGCTGTACCTCGACGACCGCAAGGAGGTCTCCGCGCATCTGGAGGTCCTCGACCACATGACGACGCACGCCGCGTCCGCGCCACGCACCAAGGAGATCCTGCGGGACGCCCGCGCAGGCCACTGAGTTCGGCCGTCCTCCTCCCACCCGCCAGGAGCAGACCGCATGACCGGATCCGAGGCAGAGCAGGCCACCGTCCCCATCGACACCAGCCGGCCGCATCCGGCCCGGGTGTACGACTGGTGGCTGGGCGGCAAGGACAACTACCCGGTGGACGAGGAGCTGGCCCGCAGAATCCTCGCCGTGGACGGGACGGTGGTGCGCGGGGCGCGGGCCAACCGCCGGTTCATGCAGCGGGCCGTGCGGGTGGCCGCCGAGGCCGGGACCCGCCAGTTCCTGGACATCGGCACGGGCATCCCCACCGAGCCCAACCTGCACCAGGTGGCGCAGGGCGTGGCCCCGGAGTGCAAGGTGGTGTACGCGGACAACGACCCGATCGTGCTGCGGCACGCGGAGGCGCTGCTGCGCGGCTCGGCCGAGGGCGCCACCCAGTACGTGCACGCCGACGTCCGCGACCCCGACGCGCTGCTGCACCGGGCCGCCGACACCCTGGACCTCACGCGGCCGGTCGCCCTGTCGCTGGTGGCGCTCACGCACTACCTGGGCGAGGACCTTGCCGGCGACGACGTGTACGGCCTGCTGAAGAGATACGTGGCCGCCCTCGCCCCGGGCAGTTGGCTGATCCTCTCCCAGGTCACACCCGATCTGAGCCCCGAGGCCGTCGAAAGGGCCGCCGAGCAGTTCCGGCGCAGCGGCACCCCTTTCCACCCCCGCTCCCTCGCCGGGTTCTCCCGCTTCTTCGAGGGCCTGGAGCTGCTCGGCCCGGGCGCGATCCCGGTCTCCGGCTGGCGACCGGAACCCCAGGACGTGGCGGCCCAGGCGGAGGGCATCGTGCCGGTGTACGCCGGGGTCGCGCGCAAGAGATGAGCCGCTTGTGGCTGCGCGGCCACTCGGTGCCCACCCGACGCGGCTGCCCCGCTCCGGTAGCATCGGTGACCGGGAGTCAACGATTCTGCACGGGCGGGTGCTGCGGGGGCGGTCATGGTCAAGAAGTACGTCGTCTCACCGCACGGCGGTCGTGGCGCCCACCCCGACATCGGATCCGCGCTGCGTGCCGCGGCCGGGCGGGGCCGGGCCGCTCGGGTCGAGATCGCGCCCGGCCACTACCAGGAACCGCTCCCCCTCGCCCTGCGGGGTGAGATCGAGCTGGTCGCGCTCGGTGAGCCCGGCTCGGTGGTGGTGAGCCGTCCCCGGGGCACCGTGCTCGAGGCCTTCGGACCGGCCGTCGTCCGCGGCCTCGTCCTGGTCGGCCGGGACGCCGACGCCGGAGTCGTGGACTGCCGCACCGGATCCCTCACCCTCGACCGGACGGAGATCCGGGCGCACAACGGGGTCTGCGCGCATGCGCGACCGGGCACGTCCATGTTACTGACGGACAGTCAGTTCCTGTTCGGGCGAGCCGTGTTCGCCGGCTCCACCGGGCACGTCGAGCGGTGCCGGTTCGCCGACGCCGCCGACAACGCGATCGCGGTGATCGAGGGCGCCCGGGTCACCGTCCGGGGCACGCGGATCGACGGCAGCCGCATCCACGGCGTGCGCGTCAGCGACGCCTGGGCACGGCTCACCGGGTGCGAGGTCACCGGCACCGAGAAGGCCGCCGTCATCGCGGACACCCGGGCCGAACTGATCGTCGAGGACTGCACGGTCGACGCCGTCCAGATGGCGGCGCTCGCGTTCATCGAACAGTCCCGGGGCACCGTGGTCGACACCCGCGTCACCGACGCCGAGAACGGGATCCTGGTGGCGAGCGGCGCCGACCCCTTAGTGCGCGGCTGTGTGTTCGCCGACTGCCGCGACACCGGCATCCACGTCCAGGAGTCGGGCCGGGGCACGTTCGAGCACTGCGAGATCCACGGCGCGGGAAACGTGGGTGTGCTGTCGACACGGGGCGGCGCCCCACGGGTGAGCGACTGCCGCATCTCGCGAGGCAACGTCGGCATCGCCGTCACCGACAAGGCCCGGGGCACCTTCACCCGCATCGGCGTCGAGGACCACACCAACCTGGCCCTGCGGGTCCGTGAGGAGTCCAAGGCGGTGTTCGAGCACCTGCGGGTGGAACGCTGCCCGTTCGGCCTGGAGACCCGGGACAACGGCGGTACGACGGCCGAGCTCACCGACACGACGTTCAGCGACTTCGACATGCTCGCCGTGGCCGTGCTCGGTCAGTCCCGCGTCACCCTCAGAAACGTCTCGGCGCACCGCGGGCTGCTGGGCTTCGGCGTCGGCGAGGAGGCCCAGCTGCATCTGCACGACTGCGAGGCCACGGCGGTGAGTTCGGGCGGCGCCATCGCGTACGGCACGTCCAGGCTCGTCGCGAGGAACCTCGCCGTCACCGGCTCCGCGTCCTTCGGGATCGCCGGAAAGGACTCCGCGCTGCTGGACGTCGCCGACAGCCGGTTCGACGACTGCGGGTCCTTCGGGGCGAGCTTCGACGACGCGGCCGGCGGCCGGCTGGTGAACTGCTCCGTCACCGGCACGAAGGGCAAGGCCGTACGGGACAACGGCAGCGTCGAACTGGTCGCGCTGCGGACATCCCTTCCGATCATGGACAAGAGCACACCGCCGGCCACGCCTCCCCCGTCGATCGTCCAGATCTTCAACGGGCCGGTCTTCCACGGCGATGTCCACGGCATCCAGGTGGCATGGGGCAACCACAGCGTCGTCCAGCAGCAGACCCATCACAGCGATCAGAGCGATCAGGACGGAGTCGACCGATGAGCGAACCGCAGCAGGTGCACCACTACGACGGTCCGGTGTTCCACGGGAACGTGTCGGGTTCCCAGATCTCCTGGAACAACGAGACGGTCAACCAGAACCAGCAGCTCAACACCGCGGTCGCCCCCGGCTACGAGGCGCTGGCGACGCTGGTGGCCGACCTGCTCCGGCAACTGCCCGGGGCCGGCCTCGGCGACCGGGAGCGCGAGGACACCGAGAGCGCGGCCCAGGAGGTCCTCGCGGAGATCACCGGCCCGCAGGCCCCCGAGCCAGGCAGGCTCCGCCGTGCCGTGACCCTGCTCAGGGGAGCCCTCGCCCCCGTCGCGACCGGCCTCGCGGCCGGAACGGCGGCGGGGACGCAGGAGTGGGCCCAGTCGGCGATCCACGGCCTGGCCGGCCTCGTCTGAGCCGAGCGCCGGGGAGTGCCCTAGGCCGCCCCGCCCCTGGTGTCGCGTTCGTCGTCGTCGACGATCTCCGCGTCGACGACCTGCTCGTCGTCCCGGGACGAGGCGGACGACGACGCGGACGACGAGGTGCGCTCCCCGGCGGTGTCCCCGGCCGCCCCCTCGGCCGGCTGTTGCTGGGCCTGCGCGTACATGGCCTGGCCCATCCGCTGGCTGACCGAGGAGAGCTTGTCCACGCCCTCGCGCAGGGCGCCCGTGTCGGCGTCGCGCTCCAGCAGGGCCTTGAGGTCCGCGACCGCCGACTCCACCTCCCCCTTCGTCTCGGCGGGCACCCGCTCCTCGTTGTCCCGGAGGAACTTCTCGGTCTGGTAGACGAGTTGCTCGGCCTGGTTGCGGGTCTCGGCCGCCTCCCGGCGCCTGCGGTCCTCCTCCGCGTACTGCTCGGCGTCGCGCATCATGCGGTCGATGTCGTCCTTGGGGAGCGCCGAGCCGCCGGTCACGGTCATCTTCTGCTCGCGGCCGGTGGCCAGGTCCTTCGCGGAGACGTGCATGATCCCGTTGGCGTCGATGTCGAAGGCCACCTCGATCTGCGGCACCCCACGCGGAGCCGGCGGCAGGCCCGTGAGGTCGAAGACACCGAGCTTCTTGTTGTACGCGGCGATCTCCCGCTCGCCCTGGTAGACCTGGATGCCGACCGAGGGCTGGTTGTCGGCGGCCGTGGTGAAGATCTCCGAACGCCGGGTGGGGATCGTGGTGTTGCGTTCGATGAGCTTGGTCATGATGCCGCCCTTGGTCTCGATGCCCAGGGACAGCGGGGTGACGTCGAGGAGCAGGACATCCTTGACGTCGCCGCGGATCACACCGGCCTGGAGGGCGGCGCCGACGGCCACGACCTCGTCGGGGTTCACGCCCTTGTGCGGGTCCTTGCCGGTCAACTCCCTCACCAGCTCGGTCACCGCGGGCATCCGGGTCGATCCGCCGACGAGGATGACATGGTCGATCGCGGACAGCTTCACGCCCGCGTCCTTGACCGCCTGATGGAAGGGCTGCTTGCAGCGGTCGAGCAAGTCGGCGGTGAGCTCCTGGAACTGAGCGCGCGTCAGTTTCTCGTCGAGGTGGAGCGGACCTTCGGCGGAGGCCGTGACATACGGGAGGTTGATCGTCGTCTCCGAGGAGGACGACAACTCGATCTTGGCCTTCTCGGCGCCCTCGCGCAGCCGTTGCAGCGCCATCCTGTCATTGCCGAGGTCGATGCCGTGCTGCCCCTTGAACTTCTTCACCAGGTACTCGACGACCCGCTGGTCCCAGTCGTCGCCGCCGAGGTGGGTGTCGCCGTTGGTGGCCTTGACCTCGATGACGCCGTCGCCGATCTCCAGGAGCGACACGTCGAAGGTGCCGCCGCCGAGGTCGAAGACGAGGACCGTCTGCTCCTCGCCGCGGTCGAGGCCGTAGGCGAGGGCGGCGGCGGTCGGCTCGTTGATGATCCGCAGCACCTTCAGGCCCGCGATCTCCCCGGCCTCCTTGGTGGCCTGCCGCTGGGCGTCGTCGAAGTAGGCGGGCACGGTGATCACCGCGTCGGTGACGTCCTCTCCGAGGTAGGCCTCGGCGTCCCGCTTCAGCTTCTGCAGGACGCGCGCGGAGAGCTCCTGGGCGCGGTAGCGGGTGCCGTCGATGCTGTCGGCGGCCTCCTGCTCGGGGAAGCGCCAGTGCGCGTCGCCCATGTACCGCTTGACCGAGCGGGCGGTGCGGTCGACGTTGGTCACCGCCTGCCGCTTGGCGACCTCACCGACGAGCACCTCCCCGTTCTTGGCGAAGGCCACCACCGACGGCGTGGTCCGCGCACCCTCCGCGTTGGCGATGACGGTGGGCTCGCCGCCCTCCAGCACGGCCACCACCGAGTTCGTGGTCCCGAGATCGATTCCGACCGGACGTCCCATCGCTGTCCCCTTCCGCCCAGGGCTGCCCGCCCAGGGAGCAGAAAGCCACCCGTACCTCCAGGACAGGACCTGAAGCTGCGGCTGTCAATGGGACAGGTGCCCCGTCGGCAGCGTCCGATGCAGCTCCCCGCGCAGCTCCACGGCCCGCCGCGGCCGGTCCGTGACCAGGACGTCCACCCGGGTGTCGGCCAGGAACGTCCGCAGCCCGGGGTCGTCGTTGACCGTCCACACCATGGTGAAGAGGCGGTGCCTGGCCGCCCGGCGCAGCACTGTGGCGCGGGCGAGGCGCTGGTGCACGGCCACCCCGTGCGCCCCGCAGGCCCGCAGCCGCCGCATCGGGAACAGCTCGCTCGCCCGGGTGCCCGCGAGGCGTGCTGCCCCCACCTCCTTGCGGTCGCGTCCCAGCGACAGGGCCGTGCGCACGCCCGGGAAGGCCCGGGTGATCGCGGCGACGGAAACGTCCTCCAGGGAGGTGGCGACGAAGCCGTCCCGGCCGAGCAGGGCGACCGCCCGGTCGACGAGCTCCCGCTCGTAACCGGTTTCCTTCAGATCCAGGTGGGCGACGAGTCTCCCGGCGACCAGGGTCATCACGTCCTCGACGACGGGAACGGTGTTTCCGGCGCGTCCGCACAGCTCGGCGTAGGTGATCCGGGCGAGCGGCGGTCCGCCGCGGCCGGCCCGGGCGTCGTGGTGGACGACGTAGACGCCGTCGGCGGTCCGCCGGACGTCGAACTCGACGTACTCCGCTCCGGAGGCGAGCGCGTCCTCGTACGCCTCCCGGGTGGCGGCCTCGTAGCGCTCGGAGCCGCCGCGGTGGGCGGAGACGGCGGGGCGCGGTGGCACAGTTACTCAGCTCCCGGACGGCGGACGGGGTACGGGGTACCGGGGTACGGGGACGACGGCCTCAGGACGGACCGGGCGTCGCCGGGGGTCGCTGAGGAGCGTACGGGAGCGGCGGCCGGCGCGCCGCAGTCGGCCGTTTCGGCACCGTCGAGCTCCGCACGGAACCGACGAAGGCGCAGGGGCCCGGGGCGCAGGGGGTCGGGATGGCGGCTGCGCCCCGGGCCGTGGTGCGGGTGGGTCAGGCGAGCTTGGCGGACAGGGTGATCGGGACGGCCTTGAGGGCCTGGCTGACCGGGCAGTTGACCTTGGCCTGCTCGGCCGCGGCGACGAAGCCCTCCTCGTCGAGGCCGGGCACCGTGCCTTCCACGCTCAGGTGGATGCCGGTGATGCCCTCACCCGGCTGGAAGGTGACGTCGGCCGAGGCGACGAGCTTCGTGGCCGGGGTGCCGGCGCCGGCGAGGGCGTGCGAGAAGGCCATGGAGAAGCAGCTGGAGTGGGCGGCCGCGATCAGCTCCTCGGGGCTGGTCTTCCCGTTCGCCTCCTGGGAACGGGAGGCCCACGTCACGGGCTGCGGGTCGATGGCGCCGGAGGAGTCGAAGGACACGACACCGTTGCCCTCGAGCAGGTTGCCTTCCCAGACGGTGTGTGCGGAGCGCGTGGTGGCCACGTTTCTTCCTTTCGCGTGGAGGCTGGCGGGCGGACCCGTTTCCGGGTCCCCGGCCCCCATCCGATCACACTCCGCCTCACCGCACCCGGAACACCGGCCCCTGCGCGGTGAACGGCAGGTGACGGCCCTGTGGGATCAGGTAGGCGTGCTCGCGCCGCACCCGCAGGGTGTCGCACCAGCCGTCGGTGATGACGAGGAGGGGCGCGCCGGGCGGGAAGTCGTCGGCGCGGTGCAGCAGGTCGATGCCTGGTTGCAGGACCGTACCGCCGCGTCCGTGCACCCGGACCCGGCCGGCGATCTCGGTGACCGGCACGTAGCCCGCGTCGTGCGGGGCCGCGTCGCAGAACACGACCCGGGCGGCCGGGACGTCACGGGCCTCGGCGTACGAGGCGATCGCGCCGAGCGCCTTGCCGAGGAGGGTGCGGTCCATGGAGCCGGAGGTGTCCAGGACGACGCCGAACGTGCAGCGAGCTGTCTCCTCGGGCGGGAACCAGCGGCCGGCGCGCGGGATGTCGGGGGTGGAGGCCTGCCGACGCGCGGGACGGGCGTACGTCCGCAGCGGCTCGGGGCGTGGCACGAACTCGTCGAACCAGCGGACGAGTCGGGCGTCCCAGGGCAGCGGCGGATGGCTGAGCGCGCGGATCTCCTCCACCAACCCGCCGGGCAGGAAGCCGCGTTCCTGCCGCTGGTGCAGGTCGAGGCCCTGAGCGAGGCCGCGGCGGTAGAAGCCGTCGAGGTCGACGTAGTCGCCGGGCGGGCCGAGCGGGCCGCCGAGGATGTCGCCGAGGCCCTTGCCGCGCAGGGTGGCCAGGCGCCGCATCCGGCGCAGGTCCACGGTGATGCGGTCGTACACCTCCTCGGCGGACAGGCCCGCCAGCTCCGCGTCGTACAGCAGCCCTTCGGGCATGACGCCGACCTGCATCTCGCGCAGCCAGCCGTTGATGACGTAGTCGCAGGCGACGTTGAAGAGGTAGGGGTCGCGGGTGCCGCAGCGGTCGCCGTGACGCAGGGCGGCGTGCAGCATCTCGTGGGCGAGGACGAACCGCCACTCCTCGTCGTCGAACGTCCGCAGCGGGTTGAGGTAGATCTCCCCGGCTTCCGCGTTCACGGCGGCGACGGAGATGCCGTGGGCGCGGGCGAGTTCGGCGTCGGCGACCAGCTTGATGCCGGCCGCGAGGCCGCCGAGCAGCGGGTAGGACGAGACGAACCAGCTCAGCGCGCGCTCCCAGGGGCGCTGGACGGGCGGCGCGCCGTCCAGGGAGTCGCGGCGGCCGCCCGCCATGTCCATCGCGGCGGACACGGTCCGGGTCAGGGCGGTCGCGAACGCCAGCGGCCAGTCCGGCGTCCGGCGTCCGAACCAGGGCCATGGCACCAGCAGCTGGTCGGCGGCCGTCCCTGCCGTGCCGCAGTGGGCGTAGGCGGCCGGGAGCCCGGTGCGCCGCCAGCGGGCGGCGAGCTGTTCCTCGTCGCCGCCGGGGTACGAGGGCGGCAGGTCGTCCGGGGTGGTGCCGACGCGGAACGTCAGCAGAAAGCGGTTGACGACGGCGCAGCGGGCGGCGAGCTCGTACCGGTCGGGCTGCGGGCGGGCCTCCTTGGACGCCGGGAGGTGTCCGAAGCCGAGGTGCAGGGCGGCGTGCGCGAGGGACCAGGCCCAGTGGCCGACGTCGGCGATCCGGGTGGGGTGGGCGTGCAGGACGCCGTTGGAGTCGGCGCGGACGAGGCCGTCGCGGGGCGCCAGGCCGCACCCCTCGCGGCGGCAGGTGTCGAACTCGATGGCGGCCAGCGCCGGGTTCTGGCGCAGCAGCGCCACCCCGAACTCGAACGACTCCGTGGCGAGGTCCCGCTTCTTCTTCTCACGGGCCTCACGGTTCACCGGCGGGCCTCCACCAGGCGGGGCATGTCGCGGGCCGCCTCGACCAGGAACCAGGCGGGCAGCACGGGGTTGCCGTCGGCGTCGGAGGCGATGACGGTCTGGGCGACCTCGACGGAGATCTCGGCGAGCTGCACGAGCAGCGACTTGGCGCGGTACGCGGTCTGCCGGCCGTTCGCCGACATGCGTTCCTTGACGGCCGGCAGCTCCTTGACCAGTCGGCCGCGGAACGAGTCGGCGAGGTAGTAGAGCAGGTCACGATCCTCGACGCGGTGCGGCCAGGAGGCCTCGCCCTTGAGGATGGCCTCGATGCCGTACCGGCTGCGGACGATCTTGATGTAGCCGCAGAAGGCGGTGGCGTGGGCGGGCGTCAGCGTGCCGTGCGCGAGGACCTTGAGGGTGTCCTCGTCGAGATCGCGCCCGAAGGAGTGCAGGGCGTCGGAGAGCATGTGCCAGGAACGGGGCGTCGAGAACGGTTCCTCGGTTTTCGGCGGCTTGGACCACAGGTGGTCGGGCCGGTCGGTGAGGTGGTCGAGTATCCACGGGTGGATGCCGTTGCCCGCGGCCCAGGTCAGCCAGTCCCGCGCGGATGCCTCCAGGTGGACGTGGGTGAGCCGGTTGACGAGCGCGGAGGCGATGGGCCGGGCGAGCGCGTTGTCCGTGGCCCGGTTCCCGGCGCCGATGACGATCGAGCCCTTCGGCAGTTCGTAGGTGCCGATCCGGCGGTCGAGAATCAGCGAGTAGAACGCTTTCTGCACATCGGGCGTGGCCGCGTTCAGCTCGTCCAGGAACAGGCAGTACGGCTCGTCGCGGGCGATGGCCTCCGGCGGGCAGAACACCGACCGCCCGTCGCGGATCTGGGGGACGCCGATGAGGTCCTCGGGCGCGAGCTGCGTACCGAGCAGGCTCACGCTCCCCCACTGCCTTAAGGGCGTGGGGGGACCCCCACCAGCCCCAGCGACTCGGCGAACTCCCTGACCAGGGAGGACTTTCCGATGCCGGGGGCGCCCCAGAGAAACACCGGCCGCACCACGGCAAGACCGAGCAGGAGTTCGGGGACACGGGAGGGCGTGACGGTCACGGCAGCCTGCAAAGGAAAGCTCCTCTTCTATGCGCCTAAACCGGCGCCGCTCTCGCGGATGTGGTTGCTCGCCGTCGAGGTTCTCAATGGACGGTTGCGGCCGTCACCTGGTTTTCCTGGTGGCGCAGCCGACGGTCCGGTCAGGCCGCGTGCTCCTCCGAAGCCGTCTCCAGGGGCACCTGGGGGCCGTTCGACTCGCGCAGCCAGCGGCGCAGGACCCGGTGGATGTGCTCCGCGCCGGTCAGCTGCTCGTCGTCCTCGACGGGTGCGGACAGGGCGAGCGGGGACAGCAGGAACGGTCTGGCCTGGGCGCCGCCGAGGCCGCCGTGGGAGCCGATCTGCTCCTCGAAGGCGAGGACCTCGCCGTCGGCCGGCTCGTGGAAGGAGTTGACCATGATGTCGGCGGTGTGCGGGAAGGAGTGGGTGCGGCGTACGGCGGCGGCCGCGCCGGGCCCGAAGACGGCCAACGGGCCGGGGTCGCCGTCGAGTCGATCGAGGGGGATCTCCGCGCCGTACGCGCCGAGGACGACCCCGCCGTGCTCCTCGCTGCGCACCAGGAGGAAGCCGATGCCGGGGTGGTTGGCGAGGGTGGTCAGCAGGGCGGGGTGGCGGGCGTCGATCTCCTCCTTGGTCATCCGGTGCGGCACGTCCGGGAAGGAGATCAGGCCCAGGTTCCCCGAGGCCAGCACGATCGGCTCCGAGCCGCGGCCGGAGGGGCGGTGGCGCTCGCCGCCCTCCTCGACGGGCCGGCGCAGCGCCGCGCGGACGGCCGCGCGGGCCTCGGCGCCGCTGTGGGTGCGTTCCGCCTTGCGCGGCACGGGCAGCCCGCAGCCGGCCCGAACCAGGTCGCCGAGGGTGAGGCCGTAGCGGGCGCGGAACGTTTCGCCGGGGCTCTGGCCGTGGTCGGACAGGACGACGATCCGGTACGGGCGGGGCGCGTGCTCGGCGACGTTCTCGATCAGCGCGAGCGCCCGGTCGAGGCGGCCGAGGACCTGCTCGGTGTCCCGGCCGAGCGGCCCCGAGTGGTGGGCGACCTCGTCGTAGGCCACCAGGTCGGCGTAGACGGCGGTGCGGCCGGCGAGCATGTCGCCCATCACGGCGGCCACCACCACGTCCCGTTCGACGACGGTCGCGAAGGCGCGGACGAACGGATAGAGGCCGCCGCGGCCGACCCGGGGCCGTTCTCCCCGCAGCCGGGCGCGGGTGGACTGGGCGATCTCCCGGACGACCTCGGCGACGAACGACAGCGCGGTACGCACGGCGTTGGCCGGGTCGGAGAAGTAGGCGAAGTAGCCGGACCGCGAGCGGGTCTCCCGGCTGCGCCGGCGGGCGGCTATGGACAGCACGAGGGCCTGTTCGTCGGCGCCGCCGCTGAAGAGGTTGCCGCGGCTGGCGCCGTCGGCGGACAGCAGCCCGCCGTCCCCGGTGTGTTCGACGGCGCGGCGCTGGAGTTCGGCGGCGCTGGTGGGACGGTTGCAGACCATCACCTCCCCGCTGTCCTTCTCGTACCAGCGGAAGGCGGGCACGTCGTGGTTGCTGCCGTGCAGGATGCCGAGCTGGCTGGCGCCGGTCTGGCTGGACCAGTCGGTGTGCCAGGGGGTGAGGCGATGGGTGGGGCGGTGTGCCGCGTCCTGGGCGTGGCCCTGCGGCGGCGGACCGCCCAGCCATCTCGCGACCGTCGGCATCAGGCCCTTCCCCACGGCCGTGACCAGCACGTCGTGGCCCACGCCGTCGAGCTGGAGGAAGACGGTGCCGTGGGTGGCGGGGCAGGCGGGGCCGTCTCTTCGGCGGCGGTAGGCCAGGCGGTAGAGGCGGCGGCGGTAGGCGTCGTCGTCGCGCACGGCCAGGGCGCCGCCCGTCGCGGAGGCGACGGCGGACATCACGGCGGCGACGATGACGGCGGTCTCGGGGGCGGCCTCGCTCTGCCCGGAGGGGTTCAGCCGCAGGGCGAGCAGCAGCAGCGAGCCGTTGAGGAAGAACACCAGCAGGCCCAGGACGAGCGCCGGGACGAGCAGCAGGAGACGCACCAGCAGCGGCCAGACCAGCGCCGACAGCACACCGAACACGCCGGCGCCGACGGCCGCGGTCATGGCGATGGTGGTGGCGCTGTCGCCGTCGGCGGACTGCAGCCGGAAGTCCGGCAGGATCCCCGCGAGCACCAGCATCGTGAGCGTGGAGACTCCCCACACCGCGACGCTCCGCCCGGCCTGGCTGACGGCACGCCGCCACCGCAACCCACCCACGCCCCGTACACCTCGCGTTCCGGCCCCGACGCCCGCGGGAGCCGCCCTCCACCCTGTCACATCGCGGTGACAGGCACCCCCGTGAGCACTGGCGCCGTCGCCGCCGGCCTACCGCCCGTCGTAGCCGGCCGTCGGCATCGACAGCCGGCGGTGCACCCGGGCCTTCATCTGGGCGTCGTAGGCGGGCTCGGCGCTGCCGACCGTCTCCACGCGCACCCCGCGCCGGGCGCATTCCTCGGAGAATTCCTCCACGGACGACAACGCGCTCTCCAGCACCCGGCGGCTCGGCGCGACGAACAGGTCGACGCCGGGCCGGACCCCGTCCCACAGCACGCAGTGGTCGGCGCGCAGCCCGCGCACCAGCAGTTCGCGGCCGACGACGTAGCCGCGTTCCGCGGCCCACCGCGCGCACATCGCGTGCTGGCTGCGGGAGTCCACAAGGAAGGGATCGTCGTCCAGTTCCTCCAGCGGCGTCAGACTCGCGATCGCCGTGACCCGCATGACCCGCACCGGTCCCATGGCGTCCCCCTCACCTCCGGGTTTCGCCGCCGACCCTACTCCTGCCCGTAGGCTTCGGGGGAGTCGCGCGAAGGAGGCAAAGAGGTGCCGGTGGAGATCACCTGGTGGGGTCACGCCACCTGCACGGTCGAGGATTCGGACGTGCGTGTGCTCACCGATCCCCTGTTCGCCCGCCGTCTGGCGCATCTGCGTCGCCGCCGGGGCGCGCTGCCCCCGCCCGGCGCCCGGCGCGCGGACGTGGTGCTCGTCTCTCACCTGCACGCCGACCATCTGCATCTGCCCTCGTTGGCGCACCTTGCGCCGGGCACGCGCCTGCTGGTGCCCCAGGGCGCGCCGCGCGCCGTCCCGGGGTTGCGGCGCCTGCGTCACCTGCGGCTGAGCGAGATGGCGCCGGGCGACGAGACGACCGTCGGCCAGGTACGGATACGGGCCGTGCCCGCGCGCCACGACGGGCGGCGGCTGCCGGTCGGCCGGCACCACTCCCCCGCGCTCGGGTACGTCGTCGAGGGCGAGGCCCGGACCTACTTCGCCGGGGACACCGGCCTGTTCGAGGACATGGCCGGGGAGGTCGGGCCGGTCGACGTGGCGTTGCTGCCGGTGGGCGGCTGGGGGCCGTATCTCGGCGAGGGGCATCTGGACGCGGGGCGCGCGGCGGAGGCGCTGGCCCGGCTGGCGCCGCGCAGCGCGGTGCCGGTGCACTACGGCACGTACTGGCCGATCGGCATGGACGCCGTGCGCCCCCATGAATTCCATGCGCCCGGCGAGGAGTTCGTGCGGCTGGCGGCGGAGCGTGCGCCGGCGGTGGTCGTGCACCGGCTCGGGCACGGGGAGAGCGTGCGCGTGGAGGTCGCACGGTGAGGTGGTGGCTCGCCGCCGCGGTCGTGACGTCCGTTCCGGCGTCGCCCGCGCAGCAGGCCCTCGGCTATCCGTCGCTGTTTCTGCTGGTGCTGATCGGGGCGCTGGTGCCGGTGGTGCCGACGGGGGCGCTGGTGAGTTCGGCGGCGGTGGTCGCCTTTCATCAGACGGCGCCCTTCGCGTTGGCTCTGGTGTTCGTGACGGCGTCCGTGGCGGCGTTCTGCGGGGACGCGGCGCTGTACTGGCTGGGGCGGCGCGGGATGCGGTCGAAGAACGGCTCGCGCTGGCTGGAGGCGATCCGCTCGCGGGCTCCGGAGGAGCGGCTGGCGCAGGCGCAGGAGAAGCTCGCCGACCATGGCACGGTGGTGCTGGTCCTGTCCCGGCTGGTGCCGGCGGGCCGCATCCCGGTGATGCTGGCCTGTCTGATGGCGCGGTGGCCGTTGCGCCGCTTCGTCCGGGGCAACCTCCCGGCGTGTCTGGCCTGGGCGGTGACCTACCAGCTGATCGGGATCCTCGGCGGTTCGCTGTTCGCCGAGCCCTGGGAGGGCGTGCTCGCCGCGGTCGCGCTGACCGTGGTGGTCGGCGCGGCCCCGAGCGTGTGGCGCCGGGTCAGGGGAACCCGTACCGCCTAAGGCGTGCTGTGCAACACCCGGGAGCCTCCCACCGGCAGGTCCCACAGGTCCTCCCGCTCCAGCCCGGCCTTCTCCCAGGCCGCACGCACGCGCGTGAGGGGTTCCAGAACGGGCTCGGCGGAGAGTACGAACGTGGCCCAGTGCATCGGGGCCATGCGCCGCGCGCCGAGGTCCAGGGCGGCGCGGACCGCCTCCTCCGGGTCGCAGTGGACGTCGCTGAGCCACCACCGGGGGTCGTAGGCGCCGATGGGCAGCAGGGCGAGGTCGATGCCCGGACAGCGCTGTCCGATGCGGGAGAACCAGTGGCCGTAGCCGGTGTCCCCGGCGAAGTAGAGACGCGTGCCGTCGGGGGCGGTGAGCACCCAGCCGCCCCAGAGGGAGCGGCAGGTGTCGGTGAGGCTGCGCTTGGACCAGTGGTGCGAGGGCACGAAGTCGAAGCGGACGCCGGACAGTTCGGCCGCCTCCCACCAGTCCAGCTCGGTGACGCGGGTGAACCGGCGGCGCAGGAACCAGCGGCCGAGCCCGGCCGGCACGAACACCGGTGTGTCGCGCGGGAGCCGGCGCAGCGTGGGGGCGTCCAGGTGGTCGTAGTGGTTGTGGCTGATGACGACGGCGTCGACGGGCGGCAGCGCCTCCCAGGGCACGCCGACGGGGGTGATGCGGGCCGGGGTGCCGATGATGCGGCGGGACCAGACCGGGTCGGTCAGGATCGTCAGGCCGCCCATGCTCACCACCCAACTGGCGTGTCCCGCCCAGGTGACGGCGATCGTGTCGGCGTCCACGCGGGGCAGCGGGGCGGGCTCGAAGGGGAGCCGGGGGATGTCGGCGAGGCCCTCCTTGCCGGGCCGTACGGAGCCCTCGCGGGCGAACCGGGCGAGGGCCTTGAGGCCGGGCAGCGGCGAGGTCAGCCGGTGGTGGAAGGTCCGCGGCCACACCCGCCGCTCCCCCAGCGGGCGGGGTGGGGAGAGTGGCGGGACGGGGGGTGCGAGCGGGGGCGGGGGGGCCGGGGCGTCGGCGTCCTTGGTGGTCACCGTGGCGGCGGTGGTCACCGTGCCGGTGGTGGTCACCGTGGCGGTGGTGGTCGACTCGGACTGCTGCGTCATCGAGGAGGCTCCCATCGCTGAGCGTCGTCACGGAGATCGTCGAAGACCGACCTCAGATGCATCAACGCGCGTTGCACGTGTGGCAGTTCCAACGGGGTGGGCGAGGTGAGGCATTCCGTGCGCTGCGCCTGCGTGCCGTCCAGCAGCATGCCCGTGGACAGCCGGACGCGCAGCGCCCCCAGGTCGTCGCCGAAGCGGTGTCCGCCCGGTGCGGGCATCCCGAGCCGGGTGGAGAGGAAGTCCTCCAGTTCCTGTGCGTCGCCCACGCCGTGCGCGGCGAGCGCGTCGCGCAACGGGCCGAGGTCGACGTACAGGTGACGGCCGGCTTTCGGCGGCCGGACCAGGGCGCCGGCCGCGACCACGGTGGCGTGCGCGGCGGCGGCCACGCGCGCGTGCAGGCGTACGGCGGCGGCCACGCGCGCGGTGACCGGGGCGGGCTCGGTGAGGGCGTACGCGGCCGCGGCGGCGACCGGTGCGGCCACGCGCGCGTCGAGGGCGGTGAGAACGTCGAGCACGCGCGCGTGCAGGTCGTCGCCGGCGGCCGAGGCGGGGAACCGGGCGACGGCCGCGGGCCAGCCGGTTGGCAGCAGCGCACCGGCGAGGTCGCTGACGACGGTGACCCGCTCGGGCAGCATCTCGGCGGGGCTGACCGGCACCGTGTCGTGCGGGGCGTGCAGCGTGTCGCGCCAGGTCTCGTCGCTGACCAGGTGCAGCCCCTCGGCCGCGGCGGCCTCCACCGCCTCGTGCAGCACCTCGGGCGGCGCGACGGTGGCGGTGGGGTCGTCGGCGACGGACAGCACCAGCAGCCGCGGGTCCCCGCCCTCGGCGCGCACCCGGCGCACCGTCTCCAGCAGGGCGTACGGGTCCGGGACGCCCCCGCACTCGGCGGGCGTCGCCACGTGGAAGACGGGCCGGCCCAGCAGCCGCGCGTACGGCGCCCACCAGGCCGCGCAGGGCCGTGGCACCAGGACGTCGCCGCCGACCGCGGCGGTCAGCGCGAGCAGCAGGGCGGGGGCGCCGGGTCCGGCGACGCCCCACCCCGGTTCGGCGGGGGCGCCGCGCCGGGCCCAGTAGCCGCGGGCGGCGTCGAGGAGGGCGCGGCCGCCGCCGATCGGCTCGCTGTCGGCGCGGCCGGCTGCCTCGGCGAGCACCGCGGCGAGTTCGGGCAGTACCGGCAGGCCGTCCGGGGGGAGCGGCGGGCCGTAGCGGACGGGTCCGTGGTCCTCCGGTGCCGTCCGCCGCATGGGGTCCTCCGCGCAGTCCGTCCCTGGTGCCGTCTCGGGCGGCGTCCCTGGTGCCTTGTGCCGTTCCCGGCCGCCGGACGTCGTGGGCCGGGGGGGGTGCGTGGGGTGCGGGACGTCTCGTACGGGGCTCGGCGTTCGTGCGGGGCCGGGCGCTCGTACGAGGCAGCTCGTGCCCCAGTGCTCTGAGTACCCACTGGGCCCGGTGCCCATGGCTGCCCTCGCGCGTTGCGCCGGTCACAGCCGGGGCCGGGCCGGCTCCGCGGCGGGGTCAGGCGTCCCCCGCGGGGCGCCGGCGGCGCAGCCGGTGCACGGCGGCGCCGAGCGCGCCGGCGATCAGCAGGCCGCCGGCGGCGAGCGCGGGGACGGAGTCGGTGAAGGCGCCTCCCCCGCCGGCCTGGACGCCGTGTTCGACGGTCGCGGGGGCGCAGCCGGTCTCGTGGGACCCGGTGGCGCGCGGCTGCGGCTCCGGCTCGGGCCGGGCGCACGGCGGGGCGGTGCGGCAGGCGTCGGCGCGGGTCGGGGAGACGCCCTGCGGCGGTGCACACGGCCGGCTCGTGGCGCAGGACCCGCCGGGCTCCGTGGTGCACGGCTGCGTCTGTGGGTGGGTCTCGTGCGTCTCGCCGCGCGCCACGTCCAGGGTCGCGCTCCACGGCTTGCCCGGTGCGCCGGGCGCGGCCGGACAGGTGCCGTCGACGGTCCAGGGGGCGTCCGGTCCGGCCGCCACCGGGCTCACCTCGAGATCGGCGGCGGGGGCGATCCGGGCGGTGCCCCGGTAGGCGGGCCCGGCCGGCGCGTCGTCGCCGCCGGGGACCTTGCTCAGCCTGACGGTGCCGTCGGCGAAGGCCTTGGAAGTGGCGTCGAGGCTCTCAGGCGCGCCGGCGGTGAGGGGGCCGCAGGTGACGGACACGGTGACGCTGCCGCCCGGGGCGACATTGCCCGGGCTGACCTCCGCCGCCGGGTCCGCGGCCGCGGCCGGAGCGACGGCGACCAGGGCGGCGCCGGCCACGGCGAGGGCAGAGAGGAAGTGGGCGGTGCGACCCATGGAACGGCTCCTTCGGCCGACGGCTGCGGGGCGGGGCGTCGCCGCCCCACAGCCATCACAGCCCGAGGGAACCCGGGACGCGCGCGGCCGGACGCCATTGGCGGGACGCGAGCCCCCAACCGGGTGACCTCAGCGGCCCGGACCCTCCAAGGGCTCGCGTGCTCCCGTGCTCCCGTGCTCCCGTGCTCCCGTGCTCCCGTGGCCAGTGTGCTCCAGGGGCTCGCGTGTGCTCCCGGGGCCCCGTCACGCCGCGTCGTTCAGGACCTGTTCGCGCAGCCGGTCACAACACCGGCTGATCAGCCGGGACACATGCATCTGCGAGATCCCCAACTGCTCGGCGATCCGGCTCTGCGTCATGTCGCCGAAGAACCTCATGTACAAGATCGCCCGCTCCCGCTCGGGCAGCGCGGCGAGCCGCAGCCGGACCGCCTCCCGGTCGACGACGGTGTCCAGCGCCGGGTCCGCCGCGCCGAGCGCGTCGCTCAGCGAGTAGCCGTCCTCGCTGCCGGGCAGCTCCGCGTCCAGCGACAGCGTGCTGAAACTCTCCAGCGCCTCCAGCCCGATCCGGACGTCCTCCTCGCTCAGCTGCGCGTGCTCGGCGAGCTCGGCGACGGTGGGACGGCGCCCGGAAATCGTCTGGGACAGGTCCTGGCCGGCGAAGCGCACACGGTTGCGCAGGTCCTGCACCCGGCGCGGCACGTGCAGGGTCCACATGTGGTCACGGAAGTGCCGCTTGATCTCGCCGGTGACGGTGGGCACGGCGTAACTCTCGAAAGCGTTCCCACGCTCGGGGTCGTACCGGTCGACGGCCTTGACCAGACCGAGGGCGGCGACCTGGCGCAGGTCCTCGAAGCTCTCGCCGCGGCTGCGGAAGCGTCCGGCCAGGCGGTCGGCCATGGGCAGCCAGGCCTCGACGATCTCTCCGCGGAGTGCGTCGCGCCGCGGTCCCGGGGGCAGCGCGGCGAGCCTGCGGAAGGCGTCGGCGGTGTCGGGGGCGTCGTCGTGCGGGTGGTGCTTCGGGTTCGCTCGGTTCGGCATGGGACGTGACAACTCCCTTGCAAGTGCTCTGAGTTGGCCGGTAACCGTGGAAGCGCGGCAACAGATCGACCGGGCCTGCCGGGGCCTGCGAAGTCGCGGCCTCTCACGGACGTGCCTCCGGTCCGAAGCACTGTGGCTGCGCCTGCCCCCGCCCCTCGCCTCCAAACACCCGCCCAGGTTTCCCGCCGCCCGCCGGGGTCACTCGTAGCGGATCGGTCGTAGCGGATCGGTCGTCGCGGGTCGGGCTCGCGGGTCGGGCTCCTCGCTGCCGTCGCGCCTCTTTCTTCCGGCCCAGGAAGGTCCCCCATGCGCACCAAGGTCTCCGACCACGTCCTGCGACGACTGCGCGAGTGGGGCGTCGAGCACGTCTTCGGGTATCCCGGCGACGGCATCGCCGCTCTGCTCGCCGCCTGGGCCCGCGCCGGGGACGAGCCGCGCTTCGTGCAGGCGCGGCACGAGGAGACGGCCGCGTTCCAGGCGGTCGGCTACGCCAAGTTCAGCGGTCGGCTGGGGGTGTGCGCGGCGACCTCGGGGCCGGGCGCGATCCATCTCCTCAACGGCCTGTACGACGCGAAGCTGGACCACGTCCCGGTGCTCGCGATCATCGGCGGGACGAACCGGAGCGCGATGGGCGGCTCGTACAAGCAGGAGGTGGACCTGCACACGCTGTTCCGGGACGTCGCCTCGGAGTTCACGGTGACGGTGACGGTCCCCGAGCAGCTGCCGAACGTCCTGGACCGGGCGATCCGCACCGCGTACGCCCGCCGCTGCCCGACCGCGGTCATCATCCCCGCGGACGTTCAGGAGCTCGAACACTCCGCCCCCGCCCACGAGTTCAGGACGACGCCCTGCGGCCCGTACCGCAGCGACTGGACGGCGATCCCGTCGCAGGAGTCCCTGGAGCGGGCCGCCGAGATCCTCAACTCC
The DNA here is from genome assembly GCF_055581185.1 of Streptomyces sp. NPDC031474. Lineage (NCBI taxonomy): Bacteria > Bacillati > Actinomycetota > Actinomycetes > Kitasatosporales > Streptomycetaceae > Streptomyces > Streptomyces sp. NPDC031474. Next base: position 41,509 of record NZ_JBVIJX010000010.1, on the reverse strand, counting down.
GGTGACAAGGTGGCGATCCTGGCCGGTCAGGGCGCGGCCGGGGCCCGGGCCGAGGTCGAGCGGATCGCCGAAGTGCTCGGCGCGGGCGTGGCCAAGGCACTCCTCGGCAAGGACGTCCTGAGCGACGAACTCCCTTACGTCACCGGCTCGATCGGCCTCCTCGGCACCCGCCCCTCCTACGAGCTGATGCGCGACTGCGACACCCTGCTGACGATCGGCTCGTCCTTCCCGTACACGCAGTTCCTGCCGGACTTCGGCTCGGCGCGGGGCGTGCAGATCGACATCGATCCGCACATGATCGGGATGCGCTACCCGTACGAGGTGAACCTCGTCGGCGACGCGAAGGAGACCCTGCGCCGGCTGATCCCGATGATCCGGGGCGCGGAACGCGGCCGCGAGTGGTTCGAAACCGTTTGTGACAACGTCCGGTTCTGGGACGAGGTGTTGGAGCGGCGGGCGCGAGTGTCGGCCGACCCGATCAACCCGGAGTACGTGGCCCGCGCCCTGGATCCGTTGCTGCCGCCCGATGCCGTCGTCACCTCGGACTCGGGCTCGGTGGCGAACTGGTACGCCCGCCACCTCACGATGCGGCCGGGCATGCGCGGCTCCCTCTCCGGCACGCTGGCGACGATGGGCTGCGGGGTGCCGTACGCGATCGGCGCGAAGTTCGCCCATCCGGACCGGCCGGTGATCGCGCTGGTCGGCGACGGTGCGATGCAGATGAACGGGCTCGCTGAGCTGGTCACTGCGGCGACGTACCGGGACCGCTGGCAGGATCCGCGCCTGGTGGTCGCGGTGTGGAACAACCAGGACCTCAACCAGGTGACCTGGGAGATGCGTGCCGAGGGCGCCCCGTCTTTTCTGCCCTCGCAGCAGCTGCCCGACGTGCCGTACGCGGCCTTCGCGCGTTCCCTGGGACTGACCGGGGTGCGCGTCGAGAAGCCGGAGGACGTGGTGTCGGGCTGGCGGACGGCCCTGGAGGCGGACGGCCCCGCGGTCGTCGAGTTCCTCACCGACCCGGCCGTGCCCCCGATCCCGCCGCACGCCACCTGGGAGCAGCTGGAGGCCACGGCCGCGTCGATCCTCAAGGGCGACGCCGACCGCGGCTCCGTGATCCGGCAGGGCTTCAAGGCGAAGGCGCAGGACTTTCTGCCGGGGCGGGCGAGCAGGTAGTCGGCCGGAGCACCGGGGCGCAGGGCTGTGGCAACGCGTTTCGTGCCCGTCAGCGCCTCGCCGACCGAACTCTTTCCTCTCCTGCGACCCGGACCCGTGTCGGCTCCCCGTCCTCGGGTACGCGGGGTCCACCGACGACGATCTGGAGGGAGCGACAGACATGCAGCGAGGCAGTGACCGGCTGAGCGTGCACCGGGACGACGAGATGAAGCACGAACTGCAGGGCCTGCTGAGGTCCGGACATCCCACGCGGACCGAGGAGTGGCACGACCCGGAGCCGTCCGCCGAGGACGACCCCGAGGTCTGGGGCGGACCGGTGGTGCCGGGGAACTCCCGGGCGTCGCTGGCGACGGTGCGGCTGGAGCTCGCCCGGATCCTGGGCCGCAGCTCCTTCCCGGCGGGGCCGGGCGCGCTGGCTGTGGTTCTGCGCCGCAAGAACGCGCCCGACGCGCTCGTGGAGGCGGTGCGGCGGCTGCCGCACCGGGACCGCTACGTCAATGTTCAGGAGCTGGCAGAAGCACTGGTCGGGGGCGGCGGCTGATGGATGGTCGGGGCCGGGCCGCCGGGATCGCCGCCGCGGGCTCCACCGTGGACGTCGTCGAGGCGACCGCGCCGTGGGACGTGCGGACCGCCGTGCACAGCACGCGAGGTCAAGCCCGTCGACCAGCACATCCACAGCTTTCTGGCGGGGCGAAGGAAGAACGGAAACAGCGTGCCGGGGCCGACTCGGCCCACCGGCGGGCCGTGTGACGACCGCAGAAGACACGGAAAGGATGTTGAACCCTCATGCGCATCGCGTTTCTGACGGCGCCCGAAGGCGTCGAGCAGGTGGAGCTCACCGAGCCCTGGCAGGCGGCGGTGGACGCGGGCCACGAACCCGTCCTGGTGTCGACCGAGTCCGGCGAGATCCAGGCGTTCCGGCATCTCGACAAGGCCGACACGTTCATGGTGGACGAGGTGGTCGGCGAGGTGCCCGCGGAGTCCTTCGGCGGGCTGGTTCTGCCGGGGGGCGTCGCGAACCCCGATTTCCTGCGCACCGACGACCGGGCCGTGGCGTTCGTCAAGGAGTTCTTCGAGCAGGGCCGCCCGGTCGCCGCGATCTGCCACGCCCCGTGGACCCTCGTCGAGGCGGACGTCGTACGAGGCCGGGTGCTGACCTCGTGGCCGAGCCTGCGGACGGACATCCGCAACGCCGGCGGCTCTTGGGTCGACGAGCAGGTGAACATCTGCGACCACGGCCCGAACAAGCTCGTCACCAGCCGCAAGCCGGATGATCTGAAGGCGTTCTGCGAGGCGTATCTGGACGTGTTCGCCAAGGAGGCGCGCTGATGGACGCCACCCCGTTCCCGGACGACCCCAAGCAGGAGCAGCGGGAGGTCTTCCGGGCCGAGGACCCGACCGGCGGGCCCCTCACCACCGACCAGGGCGTGGCGGTCGACCGCACGGACGACTCGCTCGCCGCGGGTGAGCAGCGCGCGCGTGGTCCGACCCTGGTGACTCCTCCCCCGGCTGAAGCCGGGGGCTTCTCGTTACGCCGGGTTGGCGTCGCGACGGACCAGCCCGGCCCGTAGAACATTGACAGCGCCCACTGTGTCGGCGTGCGCGGTGTGGCCGCATGAGACGCAGTGGAACTTCTCCTGTGTGGGCCGGTTCTCCTTCGCTGCCTCGGTGCGCGAGGCGCCGGCCGACGAGGGCGCGATCGTGGAGGCACTTGCGGCGACGGATGGTGAGGTGTCGGGCACCGACGCTGAACAAGCCGGTCGGAGCCCTCGGCTCCGGCGTGGGCGTGCTGTCGGGGCTGCACCTGGAGGGGGTGCGGCTGTCCACCGAGTTCCACCGGGTGGTGGCCGACCGGGGCGTGGTCACGGACACCTCGCCGGGCACCGCGAGCCCGGAGTTCGTGCGGGAGTTCGTGACCGCGATCGCGGCACACCGGCACTGGAACCGGCCGCCGGTGGGCTACTGATCGCCCGCGGGCGGCGGTGATCGTCCCCGGGGCCGCGGTCGGCGGTCCACAGACGGCGCGGTCGGCGGTCCACAGGCGGCGCGAGCGGCCGCGCGGCGGCTGAGGGGGCTGAGGGGGCTCAGGCCTCGCCGGGGCCGCCCGCCGTTCCCGGGCCCCACTTGCCGGCCGGAGTGCCCGCCGAGGCGCCCTCCGGGGCCGCCCGGCCCCCGTCCGCCCCGGCGGCCCGGTCCCTGGCGCCCTCGCGGGTGCGGGCCGGGGAGACGAAGCGGCGTGGGTTGCGGCGCAGGTACTCGCCCTCCAGCTGGGCCATGCGGTCGTTGTGGGCGCGCAGGGCGCCGTTCGAGCCGTACAGCAGGGTGTCGTGGCGCGTGCGGTGGATCGTCTCCAGCTCTTTCATCAGCTGCTGGTCGTCCAGCCGGTCCGGGTCGACTCCGGTCATGGTGGTGCCCCGCTCACAGTCGTGTCCGTCCATGCGGTTCGGGTACCCGCCCGGGAAGCACTGCCAGCACTACCCCCGAGCTGCATCCGGGAGGGAGCCATGGATCTCGCGTTTCTGCATCCACTGTACGAACATTCCGGCCCCTGGGCCTCCGTGTACGTGGACACCTCCCGTCACACGGAGAACACGCCTCACGAGCGTCACCTCACGGCCGCCGCGATGGCCCGTGAGCTGGCGCGGCAGGGCGCCGACGACGCCACCTGCCGGGCCGTCGAGCAGGCGATCGAGGGGCTGAGCCACTCCTCTGAGCCCCGCGGGCGCGCTCTGTTCGCCCGGGCCGGCGAGGTCGTCCTCGATCCGGCGCTGGCCGCCCGGCCTCCGCAGGGCGACCATGCGCAGTGGGCGCCGCTGCCGCGGGTCGCGCCGCTGCTGGAGCTGGCCGAACAGGACCCGGTGTGCGTGGTGGCGTACATCGACCGCAAGGGCGCGGACTTCGAGCTGCGCACCCCGTTGGCCCGGGAGAAGGTGGACACGGTCTCCGGCCGGCAGTATCCCGTCCACCGCACGTCGACGGCCGACTGGTCCGAGCGGCACTTCCAGCTCAAGGTCGAGAACACCTGGGAGCACAACGCGGCGGAGATCGCGGACGCGCTCAGCGTCTGCCAGGAGGAGACCCGCGCCGATCTGCTGGTGCTGGTCGGCGACGACCGGGAACGGCGGGCCGTGCACGAGCGGCTGCCGCGGCGTCTGCAGGACCGGGTGGCCGAGATGGGGCACGGCGCCGGCAGCCGGCTGCTGGACAAGGAAGTGGAGGCGGCCCGGGCCGAGCATGTGCGCGGGCGCGCCGAGGCCGAACTGGAACGTTTCCTCGCGGCCCGCACCCCGGACGAGGCGGGGCACGCCGGGGCGGTGGAGGGCGTTCCGGCGCTGGTCGAGGCGGCCCGTGAGCACCGTATCGACGAGCTGCTGATCCGGCTGGACGGCCCCGACGCCCACCGCGAGGTGTGGATCGGCGAGGATCCCGACCAGCTGGCGGTGCGCCGTACGGAGCTGAAGACGCTCGGCGAGCAGCACTCCTGGGCCGCGCGGGCGGACGACGCGCTGATCCGGTCGGCGGTCGCCACGGACGCGAACGTACTCGTCGTACCGCCCGAGGCGCCCGAGGAGGCGCCGGTGGGCGGGCTCGGCGCGCTGCTGCGCTGGAAGTAGCCCCGCGTCGAAGCAGCCCGCCGTCGAAGCGGTCCTACCGTGCCCGCTCCACGCGCCGTTCGTCCCACACCGGCTCCGGTGTCTCCCGGACCCGGCCGTCGCTGCCGAAGACCAGGTAGCGGTCGAAAGAGCGGGCGAACCAGCGGTCGTGGGTGACGGCGAGGACCGTGCCCTCGAAGGCCTCCAGGCCCTCCTGGAGGGCTTCGGCGGACTCCAGGTCCAGGTTGTCGGTCGGCTCGTCGAGAAGCAGGGCCGTGACGCCCTCCAGTTCGAGCAGCAGGATCTGGAACCGGGCCTGCTGGCCGCCGGAGAGCCGGTCGAAGTTCTGCTCGGCCTGCTGGGTCAGTTCGTAGCGGCGCAGCCGGGACATGGCCGCGCCCCGGTCCTGGGAGTGTTCCTTCCACAGGATGTCCAGGAGGGTGCGGCCCAGGAGCTCGGGGTGGGCGTGGGTCTGGGCGAAGTGTCCGGGCACCACGCGCGCGCCGAGCTTCCACTCCCCCGTGTGCGCCACGGTGTCGCCGGCCAGCAGCCGCAGGAAGTGCGACTTGCCCGAGCCGTTGGAGCCGAGGACGGCGACCCGCTCGCCGTAGAAGACCTCCAGGTCGAAGGGTTTCATCAGGCCGGTGAGTTCAAGTCCCTTGCAGGTGACGGCCCTTACCCCGGTACGGCCGCCCTTGAGGCGCATCGTGATGTCCTGCTCGCGCGGCGGCTCGGGCGGCGGGCCGGCCTCCTCGAACTTGCGCAGCCGGGTCTGGGCGGCCTGGTACCGGGAGGCCAACTCATGGCTGATGGAAGCGGCCTGACGGAGGCTCAGGACGAGCTTCTTCAGCTGCGCGTGCTTCTCGTCCCAGCGGCGGCGCAACTCCTCGAAGCGCGCGAAGCGTTCGCGGCGGGCCTCGTGGTAGGTGGCGAAGCCGCCGCCGTGCACCCAGGCGTCGGCGCCCGCCGGACCGGGCTCCACGGAGACGATCTTCTCGGCGCCGCGGGAGAGGAGTTCGCGGTCGTGGGAGACGAACAGGACCGTCTTACGAGTCTCCTTCAGCCGCTCCTCCAGCCACCGCTTTCCGGGTACGTCGAGGTAGTTGTCGGGCTCGTCGAGCAGCAGCACCTCGTCGGTGCCGCGCAGCAGCGCCTCCAGCACGAGCCGCTTCTGCTCGCCGCCGGAGAGGGTGCGCACCAGGCGGAACTGGGCCTTGTCGTAGGGGACGCCGAGCGCGGCCGTGGTGCACATGTCCCACAGCGTCTCGGCCTCGTACCCGCGCACTTCCGCCCAGTCGGCCAGGGCCTGCGCGTACTGGAGCTGGGCGGCCTCGTCGTCGACGGTCATGATCGCGTGCTCGGCCTTGTCGACGGCCCCCGCGACCTCCTGGATGCGGGGCGGGGCGACGGACACCAGCAGGTCGCGTACGGTCGTCTCGTCGCGTACGGAGCCCACGAACTGGCGCATCACGCCCAGGCCGCCGGACACGGTGACGGTCCCGCCGTGCGGTTTCAGCTCCCCCGAGATCAGCCGCAGCAGGGTCGTCTTGCCGGCGCCGTTGGGTCCTACCAGGGCCACCACGGCCCCTTCACCGACCCGGAAGGACACGTCGCCGAGCAACGCCCTCCCGTCGGGGAGGTAGTACTCGAGGTGCGCGGCTTCCAGGTGTCCCATGGTCAGGCATTCTGCGGGGCGCCCGCGGGATGCGGCAAACCGTTATGGGCGCGGGCCGGACAACGCGCGGGCCGGTACGCGGGCCGACGCCCCGCACGTCAGCCGTCGGCGTCCCGCACCGGCTGGCCCGCCGGTCCGGCCTCGCCTGCAGGCGCCACGGTCGCGCCCGCCCAGGACAGGGCCTTCCAGCCGTCGGCCGGGGAGCCCTCCAGGACGACCGTGCCGGTGTTGGCGAGGCGGTGGGCCGCGGCAAAGGGGAGGTCGACGTTGTGCGCGCGGGCGGCCGACCAGGTGCGGATCGCGGCGCCGTGGCTGACCAGGGCGACGGTCCCGGCGCCGCTCGCCGCGGCCTCGGCGACCACGGCGTCGTACCGGGCGAGGAACTCGGCGCCGCTCTCCCCGCCGGGCATGCGCAGGTCCACGTCCCCGGCCGCCCAGGCGAACGCCGTGCGCATGTAGAGCTCGCCCTGCTCGGAGTCGCCGGGGAGCATCTCCAGGTCGCCCGCGGAGATCTCCCGGAGCCCGTCGCGGACGAGGACGTCGAGGCCCCGCGCGGCGGCCAGCGGGGCGGCCGTGAGCCGGGTGCGCACGAGGGTGGAGACGTAGAGGGCCTCGATGTCCTCGCCGGCGAGGGCCTGCGGCAGGGCGGCGGCCTGTTGCCGGCCGAGTTCGGTGAGGCCGGGGCCGGGCACGGCGGTGTCGAGGAGGTACTCCACGTTCGTGGGGGTCTGGCCGTGGCGGACGAGCAGCAGTCGCATGCAGGGACCCTCCGGTGGCGAAGCCGCGGTCGAAGCCGCCCCCGCCCCGGAGACGGCCGCTTCAGCGTACCCGGAGCCCATGGGTCCGGATATCGGCCCCACAGCCTTGGCGCAGAAGGCCCGTCCCACCTCGCCCCTGCCACATGCTGACACACCGTCAGTCCGTATATCGAAACGATCAGTCTCACCATGCGGCCTTCGGCGTACGGTGACGACACCGGGGATGCGGTTCGGTCCCGGTCCGTCGAGAAGGGGTAGAGCCATGCCGAAAGCACAGGAGACCGCCGTCTACACGCACGGACACCACGAGTCGGTGCTGCGGTCGCACACCTGGCGGACCGCCGCCAACTCCGCGGCCTACCTGCTCGGTTCGCTGAAGCCGCACATGAAGATCCTGGACATCGGCTGCGGACCGGGCACCATCACCGCCGACCTGGCCGCCCTGGTCCCCGAGGGGCACGTCACCGGCGTCGACCACGCGCCGGCCATCCTGGAGCAGGCGCGGGCCACGGCCGACGAGCGGGGTCTGACCAACATCGACTTCGCGGTCGCCGACGTGCACGCCCTGGAGTACCCCGACGACACGTTCTGCGTCGTCCACGCCCACCAGGTGCTCCAGCACGTGGGCGACCCCGTACAGGCGCTGCGCGAGATGCTGCGGGTGACGAAGCCGGGCGGATACGTCGCGGTCCGCGACTCGGACTACGCGGCGATGACCTGGTACCCCGCCTCGCCCGGCATGAGCGACTGGCTGGACCTGTACCGCCGGGTCGCGCGGGCCAACGGCGGCGAGCCGGACGCCGGGCGCCGGCTGAAGTCCTGGGCACTGGCCGCCGGGGTCACCGACCTCACGGCCACCTCCGCCACCTGGACCTTCAGCACCCCCGAGGAGCGGGCCTGGTGGAGCGGTCTGTGGGCCGACCGCACCGTGGCCTCGGCGTACGCGGAACGCGCCACGCAGGGCGGTCACGCCACGCAGGAGCAACTGCGCGCCGTCTCGGCGGCCTGGCGTGAGTGGGGGCAGCACGAGGACGCCTGGTTCAGTGTCCTGCACGGAGAGATTCTGTGCCGAAAGAGCGCCTAAATCCTGGATTCCGGGAAACCCGGAATCCAGGAGGTTCACACTATGGTTCCCATCTTGCTGGTACTGCTGCTGGTGCTACTGCTTTTCGGTGCCGGATTCGCAGTGAAGTTGCTGTGGTGGATCGCACTCGCGGTTCTCGTCGTCTGGCTGCTGGGATTCCTCTTCCGCGGGACCTCAGCGGCGGGAGGCAGGGGACGCTGGTACAGGTGGTGAGCTGATCCGGGGCTTTTCGAAGCGTCATTCCCGGGGAAGCAGCGGTCCGAGCGGCCCGAGGTCCAGATTCAGGTCCTCGGGCCGCAGTCCGTAGCGGTCGCGCAGCTCGGCCATGCGGTCGTCGAGCAGCATCAGGGTGAGCCCGATGCGCTCCTCCTGCTCCTCGCTCAGATCACCCGTGTCGAAGCGGCGCAGCGCCTGCCGTTCCATCAGCTGGCGCAGCAGCTCCACCACGGTCAGGACGAGTTTCACCAGGTCACGCTCGACGGTGTCGGGCTCGAGGTCGAGACGCCTGCGTCGGTCGGTCACAGCAGCTCCCCCCACGGCGAAGGAACTTGTTCGTTCACCGAGCTGATCAGCGCGTTCAGGTCGATGCGGACGAGATCGACGTCCGCGATGCGCAGGGTGATGTCCCCCGTGACGACGACCCCGCCGGCCAGCAGCCGGTCGAGCAGGTCGACGAGGGCGACCTCACGGCGCTCCACGACGGTCATGTCCCCTCCCCCGGCCGCCCCGCCCCGGTCTCCCCTGCGGACTCCGCATTCCCCGCGGACTCCACAAAGGAATAGGCGGCCCACGGTCCGGTGAGTTCCACCCGCATTCCGGATTCCTCGCCCTTGGTGCGATCCACGATTTCCACGAATTCCTCGGATTCGGCGCGCGGCACGAGATAGGCGGCGTTCAGCACATTCGGTCCCGAGACCTTCGACAGGGCGGGATTCTGCGGGGGATGCAGGCGGGCGTCGTCCGCGTGCGCGGACAGGGTCGCGTGCAGGCGTCCGGCGAATCGCTCGGCACGCTGCCAGGTGTCCTCGTGCGCCCGGGCCCTCGTACGCCGCTGCATCAGGTAGTCGCGGCCCGAGGCGGGCTTGGCCGTCGTGGGCTCGGCCTCCCGCACCTCAGGCTCGACGTACACCTTCACACCCCACTCGACCCGTCCCGCGAGCCGCTCCAGGGTGCGCCGGAAGTCGTCCTCGCGCTCCTCCATCATCACGCGGACGCCACTGTCGTCCCGGAACACGGTGGCGAGCCGGAGCGGCAGCGGCGTGGTGACGGCGGTGAGGGCGTCGATCACCTGCTGGTGGGCGCGGGCGGTCTCGGTGAGCCAGTCCAGGTCCTCCAGATGGCGGCGGAGCGGCTCCTCCGCGAAGTCCCGCTCCGGCACATGGCTGACCACGGCGATCAGACCGTGGTGGGTGAGCAGCCTGGGCGGATCGCCCGCCACACCCGACAGATCGGCCTGGAGCGGCGCGCCGAGGGGACGGCAGACGGCGTACACGTAGCGCAGTCCGGTCACGGGGACTCCTCTCGGACGTTCCTACGGGTGCTCTTCGGCGCCTCCTCCCGGGCGCGGCCCGGCTCCAGTTCCTCCAGCCGCGCCAGTCGCTCCCGCAACTCGGCGTTCTCCCGGGCGAGTTCGTTGCGCCGGGCGCCGGAGGACAGGGCCGGGTCGTCCTCCCACCAGTCGATGCCCATCTCCTTCGCCTTGTCGACGGAGGCCACGATGAGGCGGAGCTTGACGGTGAGCAGCTCGATGTCGAGCAGGTTGATCCGGATGTCGCCGGCGATCACGATGCCCTTGTCGAGCACGCGTTCCAGGATGTCGGCGAGGTTGGCCCCGCTGCCCTGTCCGTACGGCTCCGGAAGCCGGCTCGGCATGCTCATCGACGGCTCCTGCTTTCCTCGTACTGCTCCTCGTCCTCGGGCTCCTCCTCGTCGTACTCCTCGTACTCGTCCTCGGCCTCCTGCGGCCCGCGGCCCTCGTCCTGCGCGGGCTCCTCGTCCTCGTCGTACTCCTCGTCCTCGTCGTCGGCCTCGCCGGCCTCGCCGGTCTCGTCGGTCTCGTCCTCGGCGTACGGGGCGTCCTCCTCGTACTCCTCATCGTCCTCCCGGTCCTCTTCCTCGGCGACCGCGTCCTCGTGGGAGGTGACGACCTCGCCGTCGCGGATCTCGCCGCGCCAGCTGTCCTGCGCCTCCCCCTTGATGGTGATGAAGCGGGCGAAGTTCTTCAGGTCGAGTCGGGCGCGGCGGCCCTGGGCACGCCAGATGTTGCCGGTCTTCTCGAACAGACCCGTCGGGTAGTACTCGATGACCAGCAGGATCCGGGTGAGGTTCTCGGCGAGTTCGTGGAAGGAGACGACGCCCTTCGTCGTGCCCTTCGCGCCCTCCGACGTCCAGGCGATCCGGTCGTCCGGCACCTGTTCGGTGGTCTTCGCCTTCCAGCTGCGGTTGGACCAGAAGACCTTCGCCTGCCAGTCGCTGGTGGTGTCGTCGGCGCGGTTCGCGCTCTTGACGCCCTTGGCGAAGGTGCTGAAGTCCTGGTACTGCGTCCACTGGTCGTAGGCGGTGCGCAGCGGCACGCCGACGTCGATCGTCTCCATGATCACGGTCGGCTTCTTGCCCGCGCTCTTCTTGCCCTTGCCGCCGCCGAGGTTCTTCAGGGCGCCGGTCACCTTGTCCTTGGCCCGCGAGGCGCCGAGCTCCAGGGCGGTGCGGACCGGTCCCTTGCCCTCAGCGATCTTCCGGCCGCCGTCCAGGGCGAGTTTGGCGAACCCGGGGCTGTTGCCCTCGGCGATGTCGTTGAGCTTGCTCGTGGTCTCGCCGAGCTTGTGGCCGACTCCGACCAGCAGGCGTTGGGCCTGGGCGGCGAGATACTCCTGCACCTCCTCCTTGAGCCGGTCGGCGGCCTCGCTGTGGGCCACCTCGGACAAGGGGCTGCCGCCGACCGCCTTGCCGGCGCCGGTGGCCGCGGACGTCGCGGACCTGGCGGATCCCAGGGTGTCGGTCATCGGTCATCGCCTCCCTTCGACCGCCGGGCCCGGGAAGCGGACCCCGAGGCGCGTCCCGAAGAACTCCTGGACGCGGTCCTCGCCGCCGACTTCCCGGACGACGCGGTCTTCTTCGCGGCCGTCTTGCGGGCCGGAGCCTTCCGGGCGGCCGCCTTCTTCGCGGGAGCCTTCTTCGCCGGGGCCTTGCGGGCCGTCTTCTTCGCCGGCGCCTTCTTCGCCGCCCGCTTCCTCGACGGCGCCTCGTCGGCCCGGCCCTGCGCCTCGTCCTCCTCGTCCTCCTCTTCGGAGTCCTCGGAGTCCGAGTCCTGGGAGTCCTGAGCCTCCTCATAGTCCTCGGAGTCCTCGGAGTTTTCGGGGTCCTCGGAGTCCCGCGGCTCCTCGTTGTCGTCGTACTCCTCGTCCTCCTCGTCCGTCTCCCGCTCGTCGCCCGACGCGCCGGGCAGGACGCCCGCGAGCTGGTCACGCACCTCGGAGGTGCGACCGTGCAGGCGCTCGGAGAGGGCCTCCATCTGCCGCTCGACCATGGCCCCGGAGGCCGCCTTGCCGACCCCGCGCAGGTCCTCGCGCAGCTGGTCCCCGATCTCCTTGAACTGCGGGTTGTCCCGCAGTTGCCGGGAGGCAAGGTCGGCGAGCGCGCGCGGCGTCAGGTTCAGCTTCTTGCCGGCCACCAGGGAGCCCACGGCGAAGGCCAGCTTCATCTTCTTGGTACGTCCGAGGACGTACCCGGCCCCGACCGCGAGGCCCATTCCCACTCGGTTCATCCTGCCCACCCGTCGTCCGTTCCCGCGCTCCTGCGCGTCGCGACCTCCAGCCGGTCGAGAAGCTCGTCCTCCTGCCGGGAGAACTCCTCCTCGGTGATCTCGCCGGCCTCCAACCGCTCCTCCAGCCGGGCGAGTTCGGTCCGGACCGTGGCCGGGTCGTAGTAGATCCGCTCGGCTTCCTGGAGCACCTGTCTGATCACCCAGCCGCTGCCGCGCACGGGGGCGAACGGCAGCAGGAGCACCTCTGAGATGAGTCCCATCACGCGCCTACTCCCTGGCGGGATCCGCGGGTGCGGCCGGATCCGCCGGACCGGGTTCGACGAAGCTGTACGGCGGCAGCGGCCCGTTGACCCGTACTTCGAGGTGCGGACGAATCTTGCGCAGCTCCTCCGCGGCCTCCAGGAAACCGGCCGCCGCGTCCCGGTCCACCAGGAACGAGACGTTGACCAGCCAGCCCGTGGACTCGGGGCCCAGGGCGGTGGCCGCGGCCAGCGGCGTGAGGTGGTGCTGCACATCGGCCGCGTCCTCGGCCTCCTTGGCCTTGACCGCGGCGGCCACCATCTCGCCCAGCTGCAGCCGCTGCTCGTAACTGCCGCCGCCCGACTGCCGGTTGGCCTCGGCGAGCGCCCGCAGCTCGGGGCTGTCGGCCATCACCTGGTGCAGGACGGCCTCCTCGACGTGCGAGGCCTTGACGTTGTACTCGACCTTGCCGTCGAGGGCGTCCAGCCGCTCGATGTAGTGCTCGGCGCGCTCGGCGAGGACCCCGGTGACGGAGCTGTCGTCGGGCGCCACGCTGCCGAACCGCATGGGCAGCACGCAGCCGGCCGCGCCGGTCTCGGCGAGCACGTTCTGGTGGGCGAGCAGTTCCCTGCGCTTGGGTCGCAGCCCTTCGGGGGCGTCGCTGACGATGGCCGCCAGCTCGCCCTCCTTCAGCACGCGCACCGGCAGCGGCGGGTCGCCGACGCCGGCCAGACCGTCGGGAAGGGCCGGGTGCGAGCTCGCGACGATGCCGTAGACGTACGTACTCACTCCTCTTCCTCCTTCCGGCGCGAAGCGGTGCTCTTGCGCGGACGCTGCCTGGGCTCCCGCTCGCGCTCCGCCGAGCTCTCCTCACGGGCCTGTTTGAAGGCGTCGGAGACGGTCTCCGCGGCGCCGGCCAGCGCGCCCTTGGACTTGCCGCGCGCGCCGGACTCGGTGATCTCGCCGACCAGGTCGGGCAGGCCCGGGCTCTTGCGGGGCCCCGCCTCCAGGTCGAGCCGGTTGCACGCCTCGGCGAAGCGGAGATAGGTGTCGACGCTGGCCACCACGACCCGTACGTCGATCTTGAGGATCTCGATGCCGACCAGGGAGACCCGCACGAACGCGTCGATGACGAGACCCCTGTCTAGGACGAGCTCCAGCACGTCGTAAAGGCCGCTGGAGCCGCCTCCGCCGCCGGTCTGTTGTGCCGGGACAACGGTCATGTCGACCGCGCCTCCTTGTCTCGGATTGAATGGTCGTCTCGGAAGGGAACGGGCCGGCGGCCTAACGGCCGCCCGACCGGTGTGCGTCGGCCCGCCCGCGCTCGTAGCGGCGGACGCGCCGATAGCCGGTGAGCTGACCCTCGGGATCGAGCTCGACCTGGTAGCTCGCCATCAGGCTCATCGTGTCGGGCACGCGGGCGAGTTCCAGGACCTCGATCTCCAGGGACCAGCCGTCCTCCGTCTGCTCGAAGGACGAGACGCTTTCGGCGGCCATGCCGGTCAGTTCCGCGAGCTGGGCGCGCGCCTGGCGCAGCACCTCCATGGGGCCGGGCCGGTCGTCCGTCACGTTGCCGCCCTCGCCTTCTTCGCTCCGTGGATCCTGGGATTCATGTGAAGCTCGTGACTTTTCCGTGCTTTTTGTGTTCACCATGGCCACCTCTTCCTCCGGGTGGCCTGAAGGCTCTTGGCCAAACCTTCACGAGCCGCGCAGTGCGTCGAGCCGGCGCCGCGCCGGGCCCAGGGCGCGCCCGCGGCCCGGCATCCCGGACCAGGGCCGGGTGCGGGCCTGCTCGACGGCGTCGGCGATGGTCCAGCGGCGCGGGCCGAGCTCCGGATCGTCGAGTTGCTCCCAGGCGATCGGCGTGGCGACCGGCGCTCCGGGCCGGGCCCGCACCGTGAAGGGGGCTACGGCGGTCTGGGCGTAGGCGTTGCGCTGTACGTCCAGGTAGAGGCGGTTGCCGCGGTCCTTGATGCGGGCGGCCGTGGTCAGCCGGTCGGGGTGTTCGGCGACGAGGAACTCGGCGGCGTCCCGGGCGAAGCCGCGCACCTCCTCGAAGCCGGGGCCCTCCGAGCTGCCGGAGCCGTCCGAGCCGCCGGAGCCGTCCGAGCCGCCGGAACGGTCAGAGTTGTGGGAGCCGTCGGAGCGGTGCGAGCCGTCGAGGGGGACGACGACGTGCAGTCCGCGCGAGCCGGTCGTCATCAGGGCGGAGGGCAGCCGCAGCTCGCGGAGCAGCTCGCCCAGCCATCCGGCGGCCTCCCGGACGGCGGCGAAGGAGGCGTCGTCGGCCGGGTCGAGGTCGAAGACCATCAGGTCCGGGCGGTCGACCCGACCCGTCCGCGACAGCCAGCGGTGCAGGGTGAGGCAGGCCTGGTCGGCGAGGAAGGCGAGGGTGGCGGAGTCGTCACAGACGGTGTGGCACACCGTGCCGTTCTCCTTGGCCACCTCGACCCGCGTGATCCACTCCGGATAGTGCGCGGGGGTGTTCTTCTGCATGAAGCGGGGGCCGTCGATCCCCTCCGGATGCCGTTCCAGCATCAGCGGGCGGCCACGCAGCTGCGGCAGCATGAACGCGGCGACCGACCGGTAGTACGCGACGAGGTCGCCCTTCGTGTACTCCTTCGCGTCCTCGCCGGCCGGGAAGAGCACCTTGTCCGGCCGGTGCACCTCGACGGTACGGCGGCCGGCGCGCACCGTGCGCACCTCGCCGCCGCTGCCGCCGCCTGCGCCCTTGCTCATGGCGCGATCGCCTGTTCCACCAGCAGCCTCGCGGACGCGGCGATCGACTCGGCGTCGATGCCGGCGGCGTGCAACTGCTCGGCCGGGCTCGCCGAACCGGGCATCGTCCGCACGGCCAGGCGCACCAGCCGGGGCATCGGCCGCCCGTCGAGGAAGGCGTCGAGGACGGCGTCCCCGAGTCCGCCCTGCTCATGGTGGTCCTCCACGCTCAGCAGCAGCCCGGTCTCCTCGGCGGCGCTGCGCAGCGTGGCCCGGTCGACGGGCTTGACCGAGTACAGGTCGACGACCCGGACGGCGATGCCTTCGCCGGCGAGCGCGTCGGCGGCCCGCAGCGCCTCGTGCACGGTGACGCCGGCCGCGACGATCGTCATGCGGTCCCGGTCGGAGGAGCGCAGCACCTTGCTGCCGCCGACCGGGAACTCCTCGTCGGGCCCGTAGATCACCGGTCCGGCGCCGCGCGAGGTGCGCAGATAGCGGACGCCGTCCAGGCCGGCCATGGCGGTGACGAGCCGGGCCGTCTGGTTGGGGTCGCAGGGGTACAGCACGGTCGAGCCGTGCACGGCCCGGAACATCGCCAGGTCCTCCAAACCCATCTGCGAGGGCCCGTCCTGCCCGATGGAGACCCCGGCGTGCGAGCCGACCAGGTTGATGCCCGCGCCGCTGATCGAGGCCATGCGGACGAAGTCGTAGGCGCGGGTCAGGAAGGCCGCGAACGTGGACGCGTACGGCACCCAGCCGCGCGTGGCGAGGCCGACCGCGGCGGCGACGAGCTGCTGTTCGGCGATGTAGCACTCGAAGAAGCGGTCGGGATGCTCCTTGGCGAAGGCCTCGGCGCGGGTGGAGTCGCTCACCTCGCCGTCGAGGGCGACGACGTCCCCGCGGGCGGTGCCGAGGGCGGCGAGGGCCTGCCCGTAGGCGTCCCGCGTCGCCGCCTCCTCGCCCTTCTCCCACCTGGGCAGGTCGAGGTGTCCGGTGGGCACGGAGTGCAGCATGCGCGTCTCGGCCGGTGCGTGCACCTGGACCCGCAGGTCGCGGGGGCCGCCCAGCTCCTCGATCGCCTCGTCGGCGTGGGGCAGCGGCTTGCCGTGCAGGCCCTCCCGATCCTGGACGGACTCGACGCCCTTGCCCTTGAGCGTGCGGGCGAGGATCGCGGTGGGCTGGCCCTTGGTGGAGATCGCCTCGCCGTACGCGCGGTCGATCGCGTCCACGTCGTGCCCGTCGATCTCGACCGTGTGCCAGCCGAAGGCCTGGAAGCGGCGGGCGTAGGCGTCGAGGTCGTGGCCGTGCCGGGTGGGGCCGCGCTGGCCGAGCCGGTTGACGTCCACGATCGCCGTGAGGTTGTCGAGGTGCTCGTGGCCCGCGTGCTCGGCGGCCTCCCACACCGAGCCCTCGGCGAGCTCGCTGTCCCCGCACAGCACCCATACGCGGTAGTCGGCCCGGTCCAGCCGTTTCCCGGCCAGCGAGATGCCCACGCCCACCGGGAGCCCCTGCCCGAGCGAACCGGTGGCCGTCTCGACCCAGGGCAGCCGCTGCGGGGTGGGGTGCCCTTCGAGCCGGCTGCCGAGCTTGCGGAAGGTGAGGAGTTCCTCGTCGTCGACGGCCCCGGCGGCCTTGTAGGCGGAGTAGAGCAACGGGGAGGCGTGGCCCTTGGAGAGGACGAAGCGGTCGTTGCCGGGGTGGGCCGGTCGGTCGAAGTCGTAGCGGAGGTGGTGGGCGAGCAGTACGGCCATCAGGTCCGCGGCCGACATCGAGGACGTCGGGTGCCCGGACCCCGCGGCGGCGGAGGCACGCACACTGTCCACCCTCAACTGCTGTCCGAGTTCGGTGAGTTCGGCGGTGTCCATCGGGCTACTGGTCTCCTTCTACGCGATCCGCGCGGACGTCACCGCGCTTGACGGGCCCGGGCGCCGGATGATCCTTGGCGGGCCTGGGCTGGTTCTTCGCGGGCTCGGCCGCGGTCTCGTCCTTGGCCACCTCGGGCGTCGGGGAGGTGATGGTCTGGTGGTCGTCGGGCTCGGCGTCGGGCCCCGCGCCCGGGGCCGCACCGGCGATCTCGGGGTCGGCCCCCTCCTTCGCCACCTCGGGCGTCGGGGACGTGATCGTCTGATGGTCGGTCTCGGTCTCGGCGTCGGGTGCGCCGTTCACGTCCTCGGGAGCGGCCGCGCCGGGGCCGGAAACCGTTTCCCGCCTGGCGGCGCCCGGTACCCGTGCCAGCTCGGGCGACGCCGTGTCCAGCGGCACCGACCAGGACCGTACGAGGCCCAACTGGACGGACTGGCGCGGGAGTACGGCGTCCAGCAGCCAGTCGGCGGCCACCCGGACGCGGTTGCCGGGCATCGCGGCGAGATGGTAGCCGCGGGCCACCGCCCCGGCCGCGGGACCGGACAGATGGACGCCGAGCGGATTCGCGGCCGCCTGCGCCCCGCCCAGGTCGACGACGAACCCCAGGTCCTTGTGCCGGTACGGCCGCAGACCGCCTCCCCCGCCGAACGAGGCGGCGACGTTCTGTCCGGCCGCCTTGCCCTGTCGCCACGCATGCTGCGCGGTCATCGGCGCGTACTCCCCTGGCCTGTCCAGATCCGGTACGGCGGCCGCGTCACCGCAGGCGAACACCTCGGGCCGGCCCGGCACCTGCAGGGTCGGCTCGACGAGCAGCCGACCACGCTCCAGGGGCAGTCCGAGCGACTCCACGAGCGGATCCGGCCGGACGCCCACGCACCACACCAGCGTGCGGGTGTCGACGAACTCGCCGTCGGTCAGCAGGACCCCCTCGCCGGTGGCCTCCTTCACGGAGGTCCCCATGCGCACCTCGACGCCCCGTTCGCGCAGCACCCGGTCGGCGGTGCGCGAGAGCCGTTCGTCCAGTTCGGGCAGGACGCGCTCGGCGACGTCGAGCAGCAGCCAGCGCGGCCTCATGCCCGTGCGCAGCGGATGGTCGCGCACCAGGGCGTCGGTCAACCGCAGGCCCTGCGCGGCGACTTCGGTGCCCGTGTAGCCCGCCCCGACCACGACGAACGTGCAACGCGCCACGCAGTCGCCCGCGTTGTCGCCGGAGGCGGCCAACTCCACCTGCCGGGTGAGGTGATCGCGCAGATAGAGCGCCTCGGGCAGGCCGCGGAAGCCGTGCGCGTGCTCGGCGACCCCGGGGATGGGCAGCAGCTTGTTGACGCTGCCCGCGGCGAGCACGAGCCGGTCGTAGCCGAGCACGCCCGTGTCGCCCTCGGGGTCGCTGTAGTGGACGGCGCGCGCGTCGAGGTCGATGCGGTCGGCCTCGCCCAGCACGAGCCGTACGTCGCGCAGGGTGCCGGACAGCGACACGGCGACCCGACGCGGTTCGAGGATGCCCGCCGCCACCTGGGGCAGCAGGGGCAGGTACAGGAAGTAGTCGGTCGGGTTGAGCAGGGTGATGTCGGCCCGTCCCCGGGCCGACCGGGCCAGGGTGCGGGCCGCCCGGTATCCGGCGAAGCCCGCTCCGACGATCACGATGCGGGGTCGGCTCACGGTTCGCCTCCGACGGTGTTCGGACGGTGGTGCGGACGGTTGTCGTACGAGGGTTTCCGCGTCCCCCTGGCTGTGGCGGGCAAACGTGCGCCGGTTTCCCGTCCGGGCGCTCCTGCACGGCTACGGCGATGGCCCCGCCCACGCCCACGGCTGCGGCTGCGGCTGCGGCTACGGCTGCGGCTCGGCCTCAGAGGCGGCCGCGACGGCGCAGGCCGACGCCGACGGCGCCCATGGAGGCGCCCAGCGCCCCGGCCAGCAGCCCCTTCCCCATCCGGCCCCGGTTGCGCGAGACCCACTCCTGCGCGCTGCGGTCCGCCGCTTCCCCGTCGAAACGCCCGTGCGGCCCGAAGTCGTGCCCATGGGGCCCGTCGGCGGGGGCCCACAGGTTCCCCACGCCTGCGTG
Source organism: Streptomyces sp. NPDC031474 (assembly GCF_055581185.1). Classification (NCBI taxonomy): domain Bacteria; kingdom Bacillati; phylum Actinomycetota; class Actinomycetes; order Kitasatosporales; family Streptomycetaceae; genus Streptomyces; species Streptomyces sp. NPDC031474. The sequence goes on along the minus strand of NZ_JBVIJX010000010.1, from coordinate 22,580 downwards.
GCCGCCGGCGTCCTGCTGGGCGTCGAAGCCGGTCCGCGCCAGATACCGGTCCAACAGCCCGGGTGCGACCGCGTTGGCGATCAGGGTCGCCGCCGTGGACCCGCCCACCCAGTACTCGCGCCGCCTGCCGTGCCCGGCCGCGTGCACGATCGCCCGCGCGGCGACCTCGGGCTGGTACACCGGGGCGACCGGCCGGGCCCGCCCGGGCATCCGGTTCAGGACCCACTCGAACTGCGGTGTGTTCATCGCGGGCAGCTGCACCATCGTCGTGCGGACCTTGCTGCCCGCGTGCAGCAGCTCGCACCGCAGCGACTCGTTGAACCCCTGGATCGCGTGCTTGGCCCCGCAGTACGCCGACTGCAGCGGCACCCCGCGATAGGCGAGCGCCGAACCGACCTGCACGATCGTGCCGCGGCCCCGCGGCAGCATGTGCCGCAGGGCCGCCCGGGTGCCGAACACGAAGCCCAGATAGGTCACTTCGGTGACCCGGCGGAACTCGTCCGGGGTGATCTCGGTGAACGGCGCGAAGACGCCGGCGAAGGCGTTGTTGACCCAGACGTCGATCCCGCCGAACACGTCGACGACCTGTTGTGCCGCGTCCTCGACGGCCTTGGCGTCGGCCGTGTCGACGCTCACGACGAGCGCCTCACCGCCGGCGCGCCGCACGTCCTCCGCCGCGGCGGCGAGGCCCTCGCGGCCCCGCGCCAGGAGGGCGACCCGGTCGCCGCGGGCGGCGAAGGCCACGGCCGTGGCGCGGCCCACGCCCCCGCTGGCTCCGGTCACCACGACGGCCCTGCCCGCTCCTCGACGGATCCTCACCGCGTGTCACCCCCGGTGGTGCGGGTTCTCGGGGTCGATGTCGTCCAGGCGCGGCGCCTCGCCCGGCGCCGGCACTCCGGTGCCGGGGGCGGTCGGCGGCATCGGCGGGTACGCCGTCCCGGTACCGCCGGGCGGCCCGGCCGGCGGCGTGCCGCCGATGACCCGCCCGTGGCTCCTGGGCCGCGTCGTGTGGGGCTGGGCGGCACCCCGCAGCAGGTACGCCACGGCGCCGAGGATCGCGGCGGTGATCAGCGCCGCGGCCCAGCCCGGCAGGCCCACGTCGAGGGCCAGGCCGACCGCGAGTGCGACGGCCGCGCCCGCGTAGAGGGCGACGGCGCCGGACGCGGCGTACAGCGTGGCCTTACGGCGCTGCTTGCGGGACTGCTCGCGCAGTTCGTCGCGGATCGTCTCGCGCGCCACCTGCGCCAGTTCGTCGACCAGATGCTTGTCCAGATGCTCCAGGTGATCGATGCGCTCCATGGCCGCCGGGTACCCGCCGTCACCGAGGCATAACGCCGGCGGCCGGCGCACCACGGCGGGAAGCGGCGGGAAACGGCGAGGGGACGCGGAGAGGATCGGGTGAAGGGATCACCCGGCCGCGGCCGCCCCAACTAGGCTCGTCCGCATGGACATTCTGGGAGCAACGCTGCGTGTCTGTGTCGACGACCTGGAGGCCGCGGTCTCCTTCTACGAGCGGCTGGCGGGGACCGACGCTCTCCGCTTCGAGCGGGGCGGGGTGCAGGTGGCCGCCGTCGGCTGCTTCCTGCTGATGAGCGGCCCCCCGGCCGAGCTGGAGGTGCTGCGCAAGGTGGCCGCGACGATCGCCGTGACGGACGTCGACGAGGTGCACAAGACCCTCACCGAGCTGGGCGCGGACGTCCTGGCAGGCCCGGTGCCGACGCCGGTGGGCCGCAACCTGATCGTCCGCCACCCGGACGGCGCGGTGTACGAGTACGCGGACCGGCGCGGGCATTAGGGCCGGGCGAAAAATCCGTGTGCGGCGCCGTTTCCCGGTCGTAGAGTCGGGCGTTCGACGCCCCGCGCGCGCCCGACCGACCGGGCGCGCAAGACCGACAGTGAGTGAGTGACAGTGAGTGAGCAGCACACGTATCGGGTGATCGTCCGTGGCACGTGGGACGGTCTCACCGAGGCGGCCCGTACCCGGCTGCTCGCCGAGGCCGACGGCCACGGGCTGACGAGCATGCGGTTCACCGAGGAGGGCTCGCTGTCGTACGAGTCGTCGCCGCTGAAGCACTTCTCGATGCGGTACGTGGTGGTGTCGGACGCGGCGGACGGGGAGGAACTGGCGGGCGCGTTCGCCGAGGAGCGCGCCGAGACGACGCTGCGGGAGCTCGGCTACGGCTTCGCCGGCCTGCGGTCGACGGTCACGGACCTCGACACCATGAAGATCAACTTCAAGCCCGCGTCCCGCCGTTGACCGTCTCCGCGGTGATCGCCCAGCGCTCGTGGTCGCGCCACTCCCCGTCGATGTAGATCATCTTCGGGGAGAAGCCCTCCAACCGGAAGCCGCAGGCCCGGGCGAGGGCGATCGACGCGGCGTTCCCGGGCTGCACGTTGATCTCCAGCCGGTGCAGCCGCAACGGGCCGAAGGCGTAGCGCACCACGAGGCCGAGCGCCTCGCGCATCAGCCCGCGCCCGGCCGCGTGCGCGAAGACGCCGTAGCCCAGCGCACCGCACTGGAAGCCGCCCTCGACGATGTTGTTGATGTTCACGAACCCGGCGACGGCCCCGTCCTCCCGGGTGCACACGAGGAACCCGGCCTTCGACCGGTCCTCTATCAGCCGGCCCGCGTACGCCGTGTACGCGTCGGCGGTGGCCGGCGGGAACAGCCACGGATGGTGCAGGTCCTTGCTCTCCCGCACCCGGGCGGTGAACTCCGGCCCGTCCTCGTAGGTGAAGTGGCGTATACCGGTGCGGGGGCCCTCGGCGAGGTAGCGGGATGCGGTGTGCGGCATCGGATCAGCCTACGACGCCGGTCACCTCCGCCGGGTCCTGGAATACGCGACATACGCCCCGCACAGCGCGCCGATGAGCCCCGTCGCGAGCAGGGCCGCCCACAGCGGCATCGTCACCTCGGAAATCAGCAGTCGGATCTTCGTGGCGCGGGTGTTCTCGAAGATGAAGATCAGGGCGAGGACGGCGAGCACCAGGACGGCGACCCGGGCGGGCGTCAGCGCCCCGGCCCTGCCACCGCCCTTCACGTCGCGCTCGGAGGTCTCGGAGGTCTTCGACGTCTTCGAGGTTTTCGGGCTCATGCCACCAGGGTGGGCCCGAAGCCCTGGTCACGCACGGTGAGACAGGCGCTCCGGGTGAGGCGTGCCCGCGCGCCGCGGGGCGGGAGGTCAGCGCAGGGCGGGCGCGTCGAGGGTGAGGGTGCCCGCGTCCGCGTCGAGGGCGGCGGCCACGCCGAAGGGCACGGTCACCGCTCCCTCGCAGTGCCCGAATCCGAGCTCCTCGACCACGGGGACGCCGAGGCCGCCGAGCCGGTCGGCGAGGACCGGCCGCAGCTTCTCGTACGGGCCGCACCTGTCCCAGGAGCCGAGCGCGACGCCCGCGACGCCGTCCAGCCAGCCGGTGCGCAGGAGTTGGGTCAGGGCCCGGTCCACCGCGTACGGCGACTCCCCGACGTCCTCGATCAGCAGCAGTCCGCCGCGGGCGCCGGCGTGGGTGTGCGGGGTGCCGTGGCCGGTGGCCAGCAGCGCCAGACAGCCGCCCAGGGTGATGCCCCGTGCCCGGCCCGGGGCGAGGGCGGTATCGGTGGAGGCGAGCGTGCGGACGGTCTCCGGGGCGAACAGGGTCGCCTTGAGGTGGTCCTGCGCGCGGGCGTTCTTGATGAAGTCGACGCCCGCGGCCACCGGCCCGTACAGCGTGACCAGCCCGAGGCGCACGGCGAAGGCCTCGTGCAGCGTGGTGGCGTCGCTGAAGCCGACGAACACCTTCGGTCCGGCCGCCCGCATCGCGTCCCAGTCGAGCAGGTCGACGACACGCTGGGCGCCGTAGCCGCCGCGTGCGCACAGCACGGCGTCGACGGTCGGGTCGCACCAGGCCCGCTGGAGGTCGGCGGCCCGGTCGGCGTCGGCGCCCGCGAGGTAGGGCAGCCGGTCGTGCCGCTCCAGCACATGGGGGGCGACCACCGGGTCGAGGTCCCAGCCGCGCAGCAGGTCGAGACCGGCCTGGAGCCGCTCCTCCGCCACGGGTCCGCTGGGCGCGACGACCGCGACCCGGGCGCCCGCGGCGAGCCGCGACGGCCGCACGAGTTCCTTCACTGCACGAGCTCCAACCTCGGGACACCGGGCGGACGCAGCCCGAACACCTGAGCGTACAGCGAGAGCTCGGCCTCCAGGGCGCGCACCATCGTCGCCGCCTGCCGGAACCCGTGCCCCTCCCCCTCGAACGCGAGGTACGCGTGCGGCGCCGACCGCCCCGCCAGCCGGGCCAGGAACCGTTCGCACTGGGCGGGCGGGCAGATCACGTCGTCCAGGCCCTGCAGCAGCAGGAACGGCACCGTGATCCGGTCGGCGTGCTCGACGGGCGAGCGCTGCGCGTACCGGGCGGGCACCTCGGCGAGAGGTCCGACGAGGCTGTCCACGTAATGCGACTCGAGGTCGTGCGTCTCCCCCGTCGCCCAGCCCACCAGGTCCAGCACGGGGAAGAGAATCGTGCCGCAGGCGTAGACGTCGGTGCCGCTCAGCGAGGCGGCGGCGGTCCAACCGCCGGCGCTGCCGCCGCGGATCGCCAGCCGGTCGCGGTCGGCGGTGCCCTCGTCGGCCAGGGCCAGCGCGACCGCCGCGCAGTCCTCGACGTCGACCACGCCCCACTGCTCGCGCAGCCGCTCCCGGTAGGCCCTCCCGTACCCGGTCGAACCTCCGTAGTCGACCTCGGCGACCCCGATGCCCCGCGAGGTGAAGTAGGCGATCTCCAGGTCCAGCACGAGCGGCGAGCGATCGGTGGGCCCGCCATGGGCCCAGATGACGTACGGCGGCAGTTCGTGGCCGGGGGCGACGAGTGCGGGGTGGTGGGGCGGATAGACGTGCGCGTGGATGTCACGGCCGTCGGGTCCGGCGAAGGTGCGGATCCGGGGCTCGGGGTAGTGGGCCGGGTCCACGGCGTCGTCGTGCGCGGCGCCGATCACCCGGGCCCGGCCGGTCCGGGCGTCCAGCTCCACCACTTCGTACGCGGAGCGCGGACTGGCCGCGACGGCGACGACGCGTTCGGCGTGCACGGCGAGGGTCGAGGCGAACTCCGTCCACGGCCCCGCCGCGTCGATGAGCTCCCCCGTCAGCGGGTCGAGGATCCCGAGGGCGGTGACCCCCCGGCCGTGCACGACGGCGACGAGCCCGCTGTCCAACGGCGCGAACCAGCGGTGTCCGAGCTTCCACAGGGCCCCGCCGAACTCCTCCTCGCGCGGGCAGACCGGTTCGTGGTCGCGGTACAGGTTCCACCAGCCGCTGCGGTCGCTCACATACAGCAGGCAGTCCTCCGCCGACCGCAACCAGTCGACCTGCGCGATCGACTCCTGCGGCCCGCCGGCCACCACCCGGGCATCGCTGAGCACGCCGTCGCCCGTGACGTCGGCGACGACCACCTCCGTTCCCTCCCACGGCATCCGCGGATGGTCCCAGGCCAGCCAGGCGGCCCTGCGGCCGTCGGGCGAGAGGCGGGCTCCGGTGACGAACCGGCGGCTGTCGTCGGTGAGTTCGCGTACGGCGCCGCGGTCGTGCGCGGCCGAGCCGTCCAGTGGTACGGCCGCCAGGACGCGGCGGACGTCGGTGGGGCCGTCGCCGGTGAATTCCTCCAGTACGCACCACACTTCACGCCGCTCCAGCAGCAACTGCGGCTCCGCCCAGCGCAGTCCGCCGCCCACGCCGGAGACGGGAGTGAGCGGGCGCGGCTCGGCGCCGGGGCCGGGCTCGTACGCGTACAGCCGCTGGTCGGCGAAGTGCACGAACACCACGAGGGGTCGGCCGTCCCGTACGGTGCCGGCCCAGGGTTGTCCGCCGTACTCGACGACCCGGCTGCGGACGTTCCAGGGTGCGGGCAGGACGGACTCCTCCGTGCCGTCCGCGCGTCGCCGGACGAGGGTGCGGCGGCCGTTCTCGGTCGGCCGGGGCGCGGTCCACCACACCTCGTCGCCGACGAAACCGACGTACTCGGGACGCCCGTCGTGGGTGGCCGCGAGGGTCGCGTCGATGGGCGAGGGCCAGGAACCGTAGGGCAGGACCTGCACGTTCTCCCCCGCTCGCCTAGGCCGTCCGCAGGAACCGGTCGAGGACGTGGACGCCGAAGTGCAGCGCCTCGACCGGAACCCGTTCGTCGACCCCGTGGAAGAGGGCCTGGTGGTCGAAGCCCTGCGGGAGCTTCAGCGGTGCGAAGCCGTAGCCGGTGATGCCGAGCCGCGAGAACTGCTTGGCGTCCGTGCCGCCGGACATGCAGTACGGCACCACGTGCCCCTCGGGTGCGAACTCCTCGACGGCGGCGCGCATCCGGGCGAAGACCGGCGCGTCGACCGGTGTCTGGAGGGCGACTTCGCGGTGCTGGAACTCCCAGTCGACGTCCGGGCCGGTGAGTTCGTCGATGGCCGCGCGGAACTCGTCCTCGGCGCCCGCGAGATACCGGCCGTCGACGAACGCGACGGCCTCGCCGGGGATCACGTTGATTTTGTAACCGGCGTCCAGCATCGTCGGGTTGGCGCTGTTGCGCACGGTGGCCTCGACGAGGGCGGCGGCCGGGCCGAGCTTCTCCAGCAGACCGTCCACGTCGCGCAGGTCGGTCTCGATGCCGTACAGCGCGGCGAGTTCGGTGAGGGCGGCGCGGACGGTCGGGGTGAGCCGGAGCGGCCATGGGTGCCCGCCGATGCGGGCGACGGCCGCGGCCAGCCGGGTCACCGCGTTGTCCCGGTTGACCTTGGAGCCGTGTCCGGCGCGCCCGCGCGCGGTGAGCTTCAGCCAGGCGGTGCCGCGCTCGCCCGCGGCGATGGGGTAGATCTCGCGTCCGGCGCCGTCGTGGAAGGTGAACGCGCCCGATTCGCCGATGGCCTCGGTGCAGCCCTCGAACAGCCCCGGATGGCGGTCGGCGAGGAACCCGGAGCCGTCCTCGGCGGTGGCCTCCTCGTCGGCGGTGAAGGCGATGACGAGGTCGCGCCGGGGCCGCACGCCCTGCCGCGCCCAGCCCCTGAGCACGGCCAGGATCATCGCGTCCATGTTCTTCATGTCGACGGCGCCGCGCCCCCACACGACCCCGTCGCGCACCTCCCCGGAGAACGGGTGCACGCTCCAGTCGGCGGCCTCGGCGGGGACGACGTCCAGATGGCCGTGGACCAGCAGCGCGTCGGCGGTCGGATCGGCGCCCCCGATCCGGGCGACGACGTTGGTGCGTCCCGGGGTGCGTTCGAGCAGCGTCGGCTCGACGCCCGCCTCGGCGAGCAGCGCGGCCGCGTACTCGGCGGCGGGCCGCTCCCGGCAGTCCCCGCCGCCCCGGTTGGCGGTGTCGATACGGATGAGATCGGAGGTGAACCGCACGACCTCGTCCCGCGCCTGCACGTCAGCCATGCCGCTCCCGCTCCTGCCCGTACCCGTGCCTGTACTCGCGCCTGTGCCTGTGCCTGTGCCTGTGCTGCTCAGCCATACTGCTCCTCGATCGCGGCCGCGACGATCGTGGTGACCGCCTTGAAGGCACGGATGCCCTCGTACATGGTTGCGCTGGTGTACGCGACCTTCCGCTCGCCGATGCGGGCGACACCGGGCACGAGGGTGGCCGTCATCGCGAGGTGCTCGGCGTCGAACTCCACCGCTACGGTGAACGGCCCACCTCTCACCGGTTCCTGACGGACCGCCAGCCGAGCCGCCTCCTTCGCCGCCGCCCGGATGCCGGCGGCGGTGCGGGCCGGCGTACGGCACACGGCCGCGTACCGCGAGACATGGTCCTTCACCGCGACCTTCAGCGCGCCGGGCGCATACCCGAGCGCGTCCTCGCAGGCCAGGTCGTCGCCGGTGACCAGGACGACCGGCACGCCGTACTCGGCGACGACCTGCGCGTTGAGCAGACCCTCGCTGGCCCGTACGTCGTTCAGCCACACGCCGGTGATCGAGTTGGCGAGGTAGGTGTGGGCGAGGACGCCCTCCATGCCGGCGCCCGCGTGGTAGCCGACGAACGCGATGCCGTCGACGTCGCCGTGCTGGACGCCCTCCACCATGGAGAGGGACTTGTGCCGGCCGGTGAGCAGCTCCACCCGCTCGTCGAGCTGTTCGAGGAGCAGGTTGCGCATGGTCCAGTGGGCCTCGTTGACGAGGACCTCGTCCGCCCCGCCGTCGAAGAAGCCCAGCGCCGCGGCGTTGACGTCCGAGGTGAACATCGACCGGCACCGCTCCCATTCGGCGGTGCCCGGCAGCACGTCGGCAGGCCAGGTGACACCGGTGGCGCCCTCCATGTCGGCGCTGATGAGGATCTTCACGTCAGGCCCCGTCCACTCCAGGAGTACCCGAGCCTAGGGCCTGTCCGACGGATCGCGCCGCAGGAGCTGGGTGTGGCGGCTACCTGGGTCCGGAAATACCCCGGGGGGTATCTCTGTTACCGTGGATGTCAGATACCCCCCGGGGTAATGTTCGGCTTCCGTGAAGGAGTGAGTGTGCCGTGTTCCTTGTCGACGTTCTGCAGACCGAGGGGCTGGGCCATCGCAGTCATCTGGCGGGCGGCGCCCGCGCGGCGGTGGTCGTGGACCCACCGCGCGACATCGACCGCGTGATCGCCGCGGCGGCGCGGCGCGGGGTGCGGATCGTCGCCGTCGCCGAGACCCATGTGCACAACGACTACGTGACCGGCGGGCTGGAACTGGCCCGGCTCACGGGGGCCCGCTATCTGGTGCCGGCCGGGGCGGAGGTGGCGTACGCGCGTGTGCCGGTCGCCGACGGGGACGTGGAGCCGATCGACGAGGACCTCGTCCTGCGGGCGGTGGCCACCCCCGGACACACCCCGCACCACACCGCTTACGTCCTCGAGGAGGCGGGCCGGCCGGTGGCCGCGTTCACCGGCGGTTCCCTGCTGATCGGCAGCGTGGGCCGGCCCGACCTCGTCGAGCCGCGGCTGACCGAGCGGCTGGCCCGGGCGCAGCACGCCTCCGCGCACCGCCTCGCGCGGGAGCTGGCGGACGAGGTGGCGGTGCTGCCCACGCACGGCTTCGGCAGCTTCTGCTCCTCCACGCAGGCCGGCGGCGCGCACAGCACGATCGGCGTCGAGAAGGCGTCCAACCCGGCGCTCCTGCAGGACGCCGACACGTTCGTGAAGGAGCTGCTGGCGGGGCTGGACGACGTCCCGGCGTACTACGCGCACATGGGCCCGGCCAACGCGGGCGGCCCCGCCCCGGTGGACCTGACGGCGCCGCGGCGCGCCGACGCGGGCGAGATCGCCCGGCGGCTCGCGGCCGGCGAGTGGGTGGTGGACCTGCGCAGCCGAGTGGCGTTCGCCGCGGGTCACGTGGCCGGGGCGGTCAACTTCGAGGTCGACGGGCAGCTCGCGACCTATCTGGCCTGGCTGATCCCGTGGGGCAAGCCGGTGACGCTGCTCGCCGGGAGCGCCGAGGACGTCGGGCGCGCCCAGCGGGAGCTCGCCCGGGTCGGCATCGACCGCCCGGCCGCGGCGGCCGTCGGCTCCCCCGCCGACTGGCTCGTGGACGGAGCACGCCCGGCCTCGTTCCCACGGGCCACCTTCGCCGACCTCGCCGCCGCCCGCCGGCGCGGCGAGGACATGACCGTGCTCGACGTCCACCGGGACCGCGAGCGTGCGGTCGGCTGGATCGAGGGCAGCGTGCACATCCCCCTCCACCAGCTCCATCCGCGGCTCGCCGAGGTGCCCGCGGGCACGGTCTGGGTGCACTGCGCGGGTGGGATGCGCGCGGCCATCGCCGCCTCCCTGCTCGACGCCGCCGGCCGGCACGTCGTAGCCGTCGACGACGCCTTCACCGCGGCAGCCGACGCCAACCTCCCCCTCACCACCCCCACCCCCGGCCACGCTGCCCTCACCCCTGGCACCCCCGGCCACACCACCCCCGGCCACGCCACCTCCGCCCTCGCCACCTCCGCCCCCGGCACCTCCGCCCACACCGCCCCCGCCCTCGAAACCCCCGCCGCCGGCACCTCCGGCCACACCACCTCCGCCCACACCGCCCCCGGCCACGCCACCTCCGCCCACACCGCCCCCGGCCACGCCACCCCCGGCCTCAACACCCCCGCCCACGACACCTCCGCCCACACCGCCCCCGCCCTCGCCACCTCCGCCCACACCGCCCCCGGCCACGCCACCCCCGGCCTCAACACCCCCGGCCACGCCACCCCCGGCGCCCTTGGCACCCCCGGCCACGCCACCCCCGGCGCATGAGCGCGTTCGTTCTGGCGTTGGTCGCCGGGGGGCTGGTCGGTCTGGCGCTGGGGGCGTTGGGGGCGGGCGGCAGCATCCTGACCGTCCCCGCGCTGATCTACCTGCTCGGTTTCAGCCCGGTCGCGGCGACCACCGCGGGCCTGGTCATCGTCATCGCCACGGCGGTCACCGCGCTGCTCGCCCACGCGCGGGCCGGCGCGGTGCGCTGGCGGGCGGGGCTGCTGTTCGCGGCGGCCGGTCTGCCGCCGGCCGCGGCGGCGGGCGCCCTGTCCTCACGGGTCCCCGAGCCGGTGCTGACGCTGATGTTCGCGGGGCTGGCCGCCCTGGCCGCCGTCCGTATGCTGCGCCGCCGCGCCCCGCACGGGGACGGGCGGGTCTCGGCGGCGCGTGCGGCGGGAGCCGGGGCCGGGCTGGGCGCGGTGACCGGGTTCCTCGGGGTCGGCGGCGGGTTTCTCGCCGTGCCCGCGCTGGTGGGCGTGCTGGCCGTGCCGATGAGCGCGGCGGTGGGCACGAGTCTGCTGGTCGTCGCCGCCAACGCGCTGGCGGCCCTCACGGCCCGGGCGTTCACGGCCGTCCACCTGGACTGGGCGCTGATCATGCCGTTTCTCGCGACCGCCGTCCTCGGAGCCTGGGACGGCAGACGGCTGGCCGCGAAGGTCTCCGCCGCGACCCTGCAGCGCGTCTTCGGCGGCGTGCTGCTGGTCGTGGCGGTGGGCATGGGCGTGAGCGCCGTCCGGTGACCGGATACGGATCCCGGACGCTCAGGCGAGGGACAGGAAGAGCTTCTCCAGGCGGGCCCGCATCTGCGCGGAGTTCTGGATCTCCGGGTCCTCGCTGGTCATGCACTGCTCCAGCCCGGTCGCGATGATCGCGAAGCCGGCCCGGTCCAGGGCCCGGGAGACGGCGGCGAGCTGGGTGACCACGTCCTCGCAGTCACGGCCCTCCTCGATCATCCGGATCACCCCCGCGAGTTGTCCCTGGGCGCGCCGCAGCCGGTTGAGCGCCGACTTCAGTTCCTCGGCCGACATGTCGAGTTGCACATTTCCTCCTCCATGACCCGCATACACCTATGCGGCCCCATATACCCCCATGGGTATCCTACCCGTGCGGGACAACACCCCGTCGAAAGGTTCTGTTCCGTGACCGACCCCGCGATCGACCGTACGACCGCCCGCGCGTCCATCCCCGCGTCCACCTCTGCCGGTCTGACCGTAGCCCAGGCCGCCGCCCGGCTCGACGAGTTCACCGTCGTCGATGTGCGCACGCCCGGCGAGTACGCCGGGGGACGGCTGCCCGGCGCCCACAACGTCCCCCTGGACCGGCTCGGCGAGGCCGCGAGCGCCCTGCGGGCAGCCGCCGCGCGCGGGCCGCTGCTGCTCGTGTGCGCCTCCGGCAACCGGTCCGCGAAGGGCTGCGCGCAGCTCGCGGCCCTCGGCGTCGAGGCGGCCACACTGGAGGGCGGCACCGGCGGCTGGGCGGCGGCCGGCCACCCGGTCGAGCGTCCGGCGGGGTCCCGTACCCCCTGGCCGATGGACCGCCAGGTCCGGCTCGCCGCCGGCTCTCTGGTGCTCGCCGGATTCGCCGTGGGTCTGGCCCGGCCGGGCGCGCACCGGCTGTCCGGGCTGATCGGTGCGGGCCTGGTCTTCTCGGCGGCGACCGACACCTGCGGCATGGCCGCCCTGCTGGCCCGGCTCCCGCACAACCGGCCGCCCAAGGACGCCCCTTCTTTCGAGGAGACGTTGGAGCGGCTTTCCGCCCCCGTGTTGTGATCTGCGCACACAAGCCCGCACCGCAGTGACACGAACGGGGATCCGCGCATGACCACGCACACGACGCTGTCACCGGAACGCTTCGAGGCCGACCGGCCTCATCTGCGCGCCGTCGCCTACCGCATGCTGGGCTCGCTCGGCGAGGCGGAGGACGCCGTGCAGGAGACCTGGCTCAGGGCGGCCAGGGCGGACATCGGCGCGGTGGAGAACCTCAGCGGGTGGCTGACCACGGTGGTGGGCCGGGTGTGCCTGAACATGCTGCGCTCCCGCAGAACGCGGCCGGAGGTCCCGCTCGACGACCGGGTGAGCGAGCCCGCCGTCGGCCCGGGAGAGGGCGGCGATCCCGAGGAGGAGGCGCTCCTCGCCGACTCGGTCGGGATCGCGCTCCTCGTCGTCCTGGACACCCTGGCCCCGGCCGAGCGGCTCGCGTTCGTGCTGCACGACCTGTTCTCCGTGCCGTTCGACGACATCGCCCCGATGATCGAGCGCACCCCGGCCGCCACGCGGCAACTGGCCGGCCGGGCCCGCCGACGCGTCCGGGGAACCGCGCCCGCGGATGCGCCCGCCGCCCTTGCCGCGGCCGTTCCCGCCGGCGCGCCTGCCGTCGACCGCGTCCGGCAGCGCGAGGTCGTCGAGGCGTTCCTGGCCGCCACGCGCGGCGGCGACTTCGAGGCGCTGCTCGCCCTGCTGCACCCGGATGTGGTCCTCACCGCCGACCGCTTCGTCGTCCCGACGCCCGAGCCCGTCACGGTCGGCGGGGCCCGGCCCGTGGCCGAGGGCGCGATGGCGGCGACCGGCCGCGCCCGGTTCACCGGCCTCGCCCTGCTCGACGGCCGGGTCGGCCTCGCGATGGCGCCGCAGGGCAGGCTGCGGCTGGTCCTGATGTTCACGATCACCGAGGGCAGGATCACCGGGATCGACGTGGTGGCGGACCGGGAGCGGCTGGACGGCATCGAGGTGGCGGTGCTCGACGCCGTCGGGATCGACGACTGACCCCACGGGTGGGGGGCGACCGGAGTTCCCGGCCGCCCCCCACCCGCCCGTTCGTCAGAACGCCAGCACCAGCGAGGCCACCACCGGCGCCGCGTAGACCAGCGGGAACAGCGCGTGCGAGAACCAGCGGGCCCGCAGCACGGTGACGACGGCCCCGACGAAGTACAGGACCAGACCGGCCGCGGCGAGCACGCCCACCACGGGCACGAACAGCCCCGCCAGCAGCCCGGCCGCGCCGGCGGCCTTGGCCGCGCCGAGGAACGGCCACCAGGCGCGCGGCACTCCGTAGTCGGCCAGCGGCTTCACCGTCCACTCGGCGCGCAGAAAGACCGAGGCGGCCGAGAAGCCCGCCAGGACGGCTCCGACGACGGTGACGACAACGTAGGCAGTGGACATGTCAGTAGCTCCTCAGCGGGGGTTTCCGTGCGTTCCTTCACCCCCCTGACACGGCGCGACGCGCGAGTGTGACCGCCACCGACACCCCTTTCGATGTGAGGGCGGTCACATGGCGCGGGCCGCCACGAACCACTTCGACGGCAGCTCGATCCGGGTGCCGTCCGGTGTGACCTCCGTGGTGACGAGCGGCAGTTCACCGGAGGCCAGCACCGTGAGCCCGGCCGAGCGCAGATACTCGGGCACCGCGTCGTCGGCGACCTCGCCGGGGGCGATGCCGTGCCGGAAGACCGGCGCGAGCTTCGGCGGCGGACCGGCCGGGCCCTGCGCCAGCGAGCCGAGGACGGGGCGGGCGGCCTCCGACAGTTCGACGAGGAACGCCCGGCCGCGCTCCCCGACCAGCGTGGCGATCCCCTCCACCAGCGGCTGCCGGTCCTCGGGCTCGCACTGGTGCAGGACGCCCCTCATGTAGACGTTGGCGTCCCCCAGTTCGGTGTGCAGGGTGTCGGCCGCATCCTTCTCCGCCGCGTCCAGCAGCCGGTACGTCGCCAGTCCGGCGGGGTCGGTGCGCCGGGCGTGATCGAGGGCCGCGTCGGCCAGATCGACACCGACCACATGCGGGAAGCGGTCGGCGAAGTACCGGGTCTGGGTGCCGTTGCCGCAGCCGAGATCCACCAAAGCCAGCCCCGCGTCGACTATATGGGGCTCGAAGAAGGCCAGGTGCACGGCGGAGGTCACGCGTGGATCCGCGTCCCAGAACACCCCGCCCGGCTCGTCCGGGGCCTCCCGCCAGAAACCCTCCCACGCCTCCCGGTACCGACTCGCCACGCTCATGCCCAACTCCCCAGGATGCAAGGTCGATCCGCCGTAAGTGACGGGCGAGTACGGTTTATCGCTCCAGGGTGCCCGCTACAAGCAGCCGGCGCATTCCTTCACTCCGCCTTCGACATCCGTACGCCGTCGCGCGCTCCCGTCCTGGGGGGGGGGCGGCCGGTGGTCAGCGGCGCGGCAGCGTCAGCTCGAACCAGACGGACTTCCCGGCCCCCGTACGGCTGGCGCCCCACTCGCGGGCCAGCGTGCTCACCACGCGCAGCCCCCGCCCGAAGTCGTCGCCGGGCCCGGCGCTCAGCAGGGTCGGCAGTTCGTGATCGTCGTCGTCGACCTCGCACAGCAGCGTCTCGCCGCGTACGAGGCGCAGGGCCACGGGCTGCCGGTGGGAGTGCCCCAGGGCGTTGGTGACGAGTTCGCTGACCATCAGCTCGGCCGCGTCGGCCAGTTTCGCCAGCCCCCAGTCGTGGAGCTGCTCGCGGACCACCGCGCGGGCCCGGCTCACCTCGGCCGGGTCCAGGCGCAGCCGCCATTCCGCGACGTCGTCCGGCTCGATGCCGTTGAGCCGGGTCATGAGCAGAGCCACGTCGTCCTTGCGGCCGCCACGCGTGTTGAGGGCGCGGATGATGGTGTCGCAGGCGTCGTCCATGGCGGCGGCCGGGTGGGCGGCGGACTCGCAGAGCGTCGCCAGGCCCACGCCGATGTCCTCGCCGCGCACCTCCACCAGACCGTCGGTGCACATGACCAGCCGGTCGCCCGGCTCCACGCGCACGCGGACCGCCTCGAAGGGCACTCCGCCGACGCCGATGGGCGCGCCGGTGGGCAGGTCGAGGAGTTCGCTGTGGCCGTCGACGGCACGCACCAACACCGGTGGGATGTGGCCCGCGTTGGCGAGGTGCAGCTCGCTCTCGATCGGGTCGTAGACCGCGTACAGACAGGTCGCGAGGTAGGTGTCGCCGAGCCGTTGCGCCAAGTCGTCGAGATTGCGCAGGAGTTGGGCGGGCGGCAGGTCCAGTGCGGCCATGGTCTGCACGGCCGTGCGCAACTGGCCCATCATGGCGGCCGAGTTGAGGCCGTGGCCCATGACGTCGCCGACGACGAGGGCGGTGCGGGCGCCGGGCAGCTTCACCGAGTCGAACCAGTCGCCGCCGACCCGCCCCAGCAGCGTGCCCGGCAGATAGCGGGTGGCGATGTCGCAGCCCGCCATGCGGGGCGGAATGTGCGGCAGCATGCTGTCCTGGAGGGTCTCGGCGACGCTCTCCTGGTAGGTGTACATGCGCGCGTTGTCGAGCACGAGGCCCGCGCGGGCGGCGAGTTCGGCGCCGGTGACGCGGTCCATGTCGTTGAAGACGGCGCGCTCGGGATGGCGCAGCAGGATCATGAAGCCGAGGACGACGTTGCGGGCCTTCAGCGGGACGACGAGCATGGAGCGGCCGGTGATGAGGGGCCGGATGTCGCGTTTCTCGAACTGCGAGGCGATGGCGTGGCCCATCTGCTCGCTGATGCGCGGCACGAGGACGGGCTCGCCGGTGGTCATGCACTGGAAGAACGGGGTGTGCGCGGGGAACGGCATCGCCTCGCCGACGGGCACCACGTCGTCCCAGCGGCCGGGTTCGTCGGTGTGTTCCAGGGCGACCCGGTGCCACATGGTGGTCGTGTCCGGCACGCCGTCGGGGAACCCCTCGCCGGCGACGACCTGTTCGCGCAGATAGGTGCCGGCGACGTCGGTGAAGCGCGGGACGACGGCTCTGCTGACCTCGACGATGGTGCGGGACAGGTCGAGGGAGGTGCCGATCTTCCCGCTGACCTCGTTGAGGAACTCCAGGCGTTCGCGGACGGCGACGTACTCGAGGTCCTCCCTGTCGTCGGCCAGGTCCTCCGGGAGGGGCATCCCTTCGGCGACGGCGCGGGCGGCCCGCTCGCGGCGGACCCTGCGTTCGACGCGCCGGGCCACGCCCCAGTCGGGGGTCACGGGCACCAGGTCGTTCTGGCTGAACTCCAGGACGGGATAGCCGAGTTCAAGGATCTGCGCCACGATGCGGGCGCTTTCGCCGACGCTCATGCTGGGCAGGATCTCGGGCAGCCGGCGGGCGAGGTCCTCGGCGCCGGGGAAGTCGGTGTGCAGGGCGAAGCCGGGGGCGATGCGTTCGACGACCGCCCGGTCCGCCGGGTCGTCACTGTGCAGTGCCGCCGCGTCCGCGGCCAGCACCAGCAGCCGTTCCGTTCCCGGTCCGACCAGCGGGTAGGCCCACCACAGGACGTCGACCCGGTCTCCGTCGCCGCCCCTCCCCCACCCTCCGGTCGGGGGGACCCCCGCCTCGCTTCGCTCGGGCACAGTCAGCCGGGCCCGCCCGGCGGCCGGGTAGCCGAGGCCCCGGTCGAGGGAGGAGTCCAACCCGGGCCCGAGACCGTCGTAGGCGGCGTGGTCCCCGCAGCCCGCGTAGCCGCCGGCCGTCCCGTATCCGGCGTCCGGAAGGTCGTCTTCGGGGTCGGGGAGCGCGCCGGAGACGGGGAGCAGGTCGATCGCGGACCGGCCGATCGCCTCCTCCTTGGCGGCGCCGAAGAGCCGGCGTGCGCCGGTGCTCCAGTGGGAGACGAGGCCCTCGCGGTCGACCACGACCACTGCCAGCGGGACGCGCCCGGCGCCGGCCATGCCGTCTGCCGTCTCGCCCCCTGCTCCGCGGCTGGGAGGTGCGTCCCTCTCGGTGCCACGGTCCATGGCCCAGGCCCTCTCTCCCCAGAGCTACGCAAGATCTGTCCCGCAGTCCCCACCGTACGGTGCGTGTCCGTCGGCATGTGCGGCAATGATGGAATTGGTTTCACCGGGGTGCGCCGGGGTACGCCGCACGTCCCGGGCCCGGGGCGGGCCGGTCAGTCCGCGTGGCCGAGCTGCAGGTCGCGTTCCGTGCGGCCGCCGCCCGCCAGGTGCAGGACGGTGGCGACCGGCGGGTAGCCGGTGGCGATGACGGTGTACTCGCCACGGGACAGGTCGACGAAGCGGAACACCCCGTCGGAGCCCGTGGTGAGGGTGTCCACGACGTTGCCCGCGGCGTCCAGGAGGGTCACGCGCGCGTCCTCGACGGGGCGCCCGCCGGTGGCCCGGACCGTGCCGCGCAGTACGGCGCCGCCGGCGAGTTCGACGTCCTGGCGGGTCTCGCGGGAGGCCTGGACGCTGACCGGCAGGGCGGCCGGGCGGAAAGCGGGCGCACCGGCGGCGAGGGTGTACTCCCCGGCGACGAGCTCGGTGATGACGTAGCCGCCCTCGCGGCCGCTGCGGGTGCTGGCGACGACCTCGCCGTGGACGTTGGTGAGGGTGACGGTGGCCTCCCGCACCGGGGAGCCGTCCGCGGTGACGATGTTCCCGGCGAGGCGGCCCGCGCCGCCGAGGACGATGTCCATTTCGACGGGGCGTTCGCCGACGGTGACGGAGACGGCCTGCGGCTGGTGGCCGCCGGCGGCGGCGATCAGGACGTAGGCGCCGGAGCCGGGCGTGGACAGCGCGTACCGTCCGTCCTCCCCGCTCGCGCTCCGGCCGACCTGGCGGCCCGTCACATCGATGAGGGTGAGCGCCGCGCGGGGCACGACGGTCCCGTCGGGGTGCTGCACCGTGCCGCAGACGGGGATTCCGGCGGTGTACGGGGCCCGGGCCTGCAGGACCGGCGTGGTCGCGGACGCGGGCTCCGTTTCGGCGGCGTTGTGGGACACCAGCGGTTTCTCCTTGAGGAAGCAGGCGATGAGCAGCCCGAGGACGAGCACCGGTACGAGGTAGAGGAAGATCCGCGGCATGGCGTCGGCGTACGCCCGGATGCAGGCGTCGCGCAGCGCCGGGGGCAGTGCGTGTACGAGCTGCGGGGTGAGGGACTCGGGGTCCGGGAGGCCGGCGCCGGCACGGGCGGGCAGGGTCTCGCGCAGCGCGTCGGCGAGCCGGCCGGCGAAGAGGGTGCCGAAGACCGCTGCGCCGACGCTGCCGCCGATCTGGCGGAAGTAGGTGTTGGCGCTGGTGGCGGTGCCCAGGTCGGCGGGGCGCACGGAGTTCTGCACGGCGAGGACGAGGACGGGCATCACCAGGCCGATGCCGGCGCCGAGGACGGCCATCCAGAGGCTGTACTGCAGCCGGGGCGTGTCGGCCTGCAGCCGGGACAGCAGCCACATGCCGAGGGCGGCGAGGGCGCTGCCGAGGACGGGATAGATCTTGTAGCGGCCGGTGTGGGTGATGAGTTGCCCGGACAGGACCGAGGCGCCGACGATGCCGCCCATCATGGGCAGCATGAGCAGCCCGGACTCGGTGGCGGAGGCCCCGTCGACCATCTGCAGGAAGGTCGGCAGATAGCTCGCGGCGCCGAACAGCGCGACGCCGATCACCAGGCCGACCAGTGCGGTGACGTTGAAGACGGGGTCCCTGAACAGCCGCAGCGGGATGAGGGGTTCGGCGGCGATGCCCTCGACGACGAGGAAGAGGACGGCGGCGGCGGCCGCGCCCGCGCCGAGACCGACGACGACGCTGGAGTCCCAGGCGTACTCGGTGCCGCCCCAACTGGTCAGCAGCACCAGGCAGGTGGAGGCGACGGCGAGCAGCAGGGCGCCGAGGACGTCGAACCGGGGTTTCGCGGTCGGCTTCGGCAGTTTCAGCACGACGGTGACGACGGCGAGGGTGACGAGTCCGAAGGGGACGTTGACGTAGAAGCACCAGCGCCAGGAGAGGTGGTCCGTGAAGTAGCCGCCGAGCAGCGGCCCGGCGACCGAGGCGAGGCCGAACGCGGCGCCGATGAGGCCCATGAACCGGCCTCGCTGCCGGGGCGGCACGATGTCCGCGATGATCGCCTGCACGCCGATCATGAGCCCGCCCGCGCCGACGCCCTGGACGGCCCGGAAGGCGATCAGCTGGTCCATGGTCTGCGCCCGTCCGGCGAGCGCGGAGCCGAGGACGAAGACGACGATCGCGAACTGGAAGACGCCCTTGCGGCCGAGGAGGTCGCCGAGCTTGCCGTAGACGGGCAGTCCGACGGTGGCGGTGAGCAGGTAGGCGGTGATCGCCCAGGACATCCGGTCCAGGCCGTGCAGTTCACCGACGATCTTCGGCAGCGCGGTGGCGACGATCATCTGCTCCAGCGCCGCGAGCAGCAGCGCGAGCATGAGGGCGAAGAAGACCAGCCGCACCCGGCGGCCGGCCGGTCCGCTCCCGGCAGCCGACGCCCCTGGCGGGTCCTCCGCTTCCGCGGGACGTGCCGTGACCGGCTCGTCCTGCACCAGGGTGATCCCGCCCATGTCCCGCTCCCCTCGTCGCACCTGCCACACAATTCCCGCGTAAAGCGACAACCACGAGCAAGCGCGACGAGTTACGGCGCCATCCCGGTCACAAGGGAGATCCACCCGAACCGGTGAAGGGGATCAACGCGCAGGGAGCGCACGGGTGTTGATCTACTTCTCGACCTCGGTGGCGAGGTTGGCGAGGATCTCGTCGTAGATCCGGCCGAGGCCCTTGGGCGCGAAGGTCCGCTCGAAGAAGCCGCCGATGCCGGTGGCGCCGTCCCAGGTGGTGGTGACGACGACCCGGGAGGCGCCCTCGCCGGCCGGGGTGACACGCCAGACGGTGACCATCGAGGAGTTGCGGTCCTTCTCGACGAGCTCGCCGTCGGTCGGCTCGGCGACCTCCAGGAGGCAGTCGCGGACGCGCTTGCTGGTGGCCTGGAGCTTCCAGTGGACGAGGGTACCCTCGCCGTCACCGCCCTCGCGCACCTCGTACTCGCTGAAGTGCTCGGGCAGCAGATTCGCGCGCGCGCCGCTGTAGTCGGCGATGGTGTCGAACACCTTCTCCGGGTCCGCAGCGACGACCCGCTCGGTGGTGGCCTCGACCTGCGCCATGGGGTTCCTCCAGGTCCTTGTTGCTCAGGGTTGCTCAGGGTTGCTCAGCTTGCTCAGGGTGCGGGGCAAGCCAACCACCCCGGTCCGCAGCCACCCAAATCGGGGTCGCGGAAGCGATCGCCTCGCGATCGAAAAGGACTGCCGAAGGTCCGTCGCACGATCATGGGAACACATGTTCTATTGTGTGGGCAGGGCTACCGAGGAGGCGTCATCCCGCTGGGACACCCCTGCCGGGGCTGCACGCACGCGTGCGTGTACTTCACTGCGTGACCCTATTGAGCCCGGGAGGGCCGATGCTCAGCACTCCGAACGCGGACAAGGCCTGGAAAGGCATGACGAGGTCATTCCCGACCCCGGAGGCGCCAGGCCAGTATGCCGCCCCGAGCAAGGCGGAGAGGACGGCTTACGCCGTGCTGCTGCATGGACCGGCTGCGCACTCAGGCGGCGCCGACGCGAGTCAGTGGCTGCTGCTGCGCGACCGCACAGCGAAGCGCCCGTAACCGACGCACCAGCAGCCACACTTCAGGAACGCGTCAGCCGCCCAGGACGCCGTCGAGGTCGTCCTGCACCGGGCCGTACAGGCCGCGCGGAACCAGCCTGCGGACAATCGCCCTGCGAGGCCCAGACGACCCCTCCAGCCGCAGGATGCCCGGCTGTCCGTTCATCGTCATAGCAGGCGTTCTGCATCGGTTCGTTCTTCTTCATGCGGCTACTTCTCGGAAGGTGAGCCTGAGCTGCTCTGCTGCCACCGGCCGGACGCGACAACGACGCTGATCGCCGAAGCCCCGAGCAGGACACCGATGAGACCCGTCAATGCACCAGCCGGGACATGCGTCGGCCTCCACCAGGACCCACCCAGGGCATGCAGCCGCTCGCCGACGAAGCGGCTCGGCGAAGTCCATGGGTGGTCCTACCCGTTCGCGGTGTTGGGGGAGTTGATCAGGTGATCGGTGAACCAGTCCGCGGTGAGCGCGTCGCGTTCGGCCGCGTGGTTGTAGAGGGTGTGCTCGCCGTCGGGCCAGATTCGCAGCGTCGCGGTGGCGGGGTCGGCGGCGCGGAGGAACGGCTCCTGGTCCTCGTAGCGGGCGAGCGGGTCGTGGCCGCCGTGCAGGAGGAGCAGCGGGCAGCCGATGCGGTGCTTGTCCGGGTCGAAGCGCAGACTGTCCATGATTTCTGCCACCCGGTCCAGGTCGTCGGTGCCGACCACGGCGGCCATCTGCTCGCGGGCGGTACGGAATTCCGGGACGGCCGGTACCGCCGGGGCGCCGTTGACGACCACCGCGCCGACACGCGGGTCGGCGGCGGCCAGATGGGCGGCGAACAGGCCTCCGAAGCTGACGCCCTGGACACCGGTGCCACCGCCGAGGCGGGGATCGGCCTCGACCAGGTCGACGAAGCGGGCGAAACCGTCGGTGACGTGCTCGTCGACGTACAGTCCTTGGCGCAGCCGCGATTCGCCCTGGCCGGGGCCTTCGGCGAGCAGACAGGCCAGGCCGCGTGCGGTGTAGGCGTCGGCGACGGGCAGGTACGCCGCTCCCCAGCCGCTGAGCCCGCCCCACACGATCACGGTGGCGCGGGGCGTGCCGGCCGGCAGGCACAGCCAGCCTCCGAGGACACCGTCGCGGTGCGGGATCTCCACCCGCTCCACGTCCGGTGCGAGAGCGGCGGTCGCGGCGGTGTGCCGGGCATACAGCTCCCGTTTCCGTTCGGTGTCGCTCTGGTGCGCCATCTGCGCGAACATCAGCGCCGCGGAGGCGAACCGGTAGGCCTGCCGGGCGGTCGCGCGGTGCCCCGCTCCTTCCGCGGACCGCGCGCGCTCCAGTTGCACGTCGGCGATGGTCGCGGCGGCATCCTGCCACGGGATCCCGGCGGCGGTGTCGGCGAGCAGCCGCCGGGCGTCGGCGGGGTCCATGCCACAGTCGGTGAGCCGGGTGAAGGGCATGGCCCGGTGCTGCGCGGCGACCATCGGCGGCAGCGTGGCCCCCGCACCCTGATCTCCGGTCGTCATACGGCCGCCCCCACTGTTGCCGACAGCGCGGCGTCGAGGTCGTCCACGAGCGCGCACAGCTCGGTGGTGTCGGCGGCCGTACCGAACAGCACGAAGTCGGGGCGCGCCAGATAAGCGACCGCGCCGAGGAGTTGGAGGTACTCGCGGTGCCGTCCGTCGAGGTCTTCGACCGTGTCGAGGGCGACCACGGCGCAGCCCAGGCGCTCCAGCCGGGCGAGCCGCTCGGGACCGAGGGCGGCGGTGGGATCCTCGGCGGTGACCAGGGTGAAGCCGTATCCGGTCAGGTCGTCGAAGCGTCCCGTGCGGCCGTCGGCGAGGCGGATGCGGCCCTGGGGGGTGAGGGTGCCGACCGGCGTGCCGGCTTCCTTGCGCAGCACTCCGCCGCTCAGTGGGGGGAACGGGGGCGGTGGGGGGACCTTGCCGGCGAAGAAGGCCGCGTCCCGGGCCGCGGCGGCCTCGGTGTCGTGCGTGTTGGCTACCTTGCCCAGGCCGATCGCCGCGTGGGTGAGGGCGGTGAC
>NZ_JBVIJX010000009.1:379580-463660 GCF_055581185.1 Streptomyces sp. NPDC031474 | reverse complement strand
GTGGAGTCAAAACTCACCGACATCAACTCTCCACCGACACCACTGGAGTCAAAACCCACCCACCACTGGCCTCAAAACTGACCTACAAAGCCAACTCACGCAGGAACGGGCACAACAGCTGATCCAGCAGGGGAAGTGGCAGGAAGCGATCACCGAGATCAGGGAAGCGACAGGCTACGACCGCCGGGATGCCAGATGCGCCGTGCTCGCCCTGTCGTACGGATGGAAAATCCCCACCCCCTGCCGCCTTGCTTGGACTCCGAGTCGAAACAAGGTCTCTGACATCCACAGCTGACATCAACGACGGCGGACGAAGACGGCCATGAGCATCCGTGCCTGGCCATAACGTCGGCAGGACACACCACCAAGCCCAGCTCGCGACCGAACTCCTAAAGCGGGTGTACGCGAGCGCGTAAGGCATCCCGGCATGTGGAGGCGCCATGTCATCATCGGGCGATGCTGACTGAGGAGGACGCGCGCCAACTTGTGCTTGCCGAGATCGACAACGTACGAGGCCACGTCGAGTACACCCTCCAGATCCTGCGCGTAGAAGCCTTGCCATTCGGGTGGATCTTCTACTGGGGGGCAGCCGGGGATGACCAGAGTGGCCGGCGTCCCCGGCTTGGAGGCAACGGCCCCTTCCTGGTGGATCGTGATAACGAGCGGTTGATCCGAACTGCCACCAGCGTTCCCGTGGCCCGTCAAATCGCTGACTACGAGCGCCGACTACGCCGCGAAGCTCACGCCCGGAACGCGGCAGCGAAACGAGCTGCACAGCAGCCATGAGTGTCTAACTGCGTGACAACGCCGACAACCAACCGCGGACAAGTACGGACGTCTGCGGACCGTCAGCGCAGGTGAGAGGCACACCAGCCCAAGGCAGAGCCCCCAGCCAAGTTGCTTCGGGACGAAGAAGTCGTCACCCATGTCTCGCCGTACAGTTCTCGCCGTCGCGTCCGGCCCGGAGTACGCGATGCTTGGAGTATGTCCCCTGAACCCAGCGCTGCTCCGTCGATGACCACTCACGTGAGTGCGGCGACCGATGGAGTCACCAGGGTTTTCACGTGGGAGGAAGGCGCACGCATCGAGGTCCGCAACCTGGGCGGCGAGATCGTCATAGAGGCAAACGCTGCCGGGTTGAAGACCCTGGCCGGCCACCTCCTCACGCTCGCCCAGGACGGCACACCGGACGGTGCTCATCTCCACCTGGAGGAGAACAACGGGCTCGAAGAGGGCTCCGTAGGCCTGGTCTTGGAGCGGTGCGACGACGAATGACTCGTGCCAGACGCGTGCCAGATCGTGCGGGGAACCCCGGGGAACAGCGGGGAACCAATCGACCGTCCACCGCACGTCTGCGTCCCGCCGCCGCAGGTCAGGCCTGGAGCAAGCCCCAGACGCCCTGAGCTTCCCAAGCTGAGAGCTTGGCCGGCGCGGCAGGTCGGACGTGCTGGGTAGGCTTTGCAGGGTGCGCTACCTGACAGTGGCTTTCGGCTTAACGCCCGGCTCTCGCGAGCGCATTCAGCACGCGATCATCATCGTAGCCATTCTTCCACTGCACAATCTCAAGATAGCGTCCTCCGTCCGCAGTAACGGAGTTATTGAATGCCTGGACAGATTCAGACAGGGGCGCATTCGTTACAACTATCAGTGATGCCACACCGTCGGGCAACGACGTCAGATCACCCTGGGCGCGCTCAAGATGTTTCGCGTCGAAATCACCCTCACTGGCAAAGTAAACAATCTCGACCCCCACAGAGAAGCCGGGTCTAGACGGATGGTGGACGTGGAAATCGATCCCGCTATCACCCCCATTTTCCGCCGGGGAGACCTCATATCCGGCAGATCTAGCAAGATCAACTACTGAAGCTTCGAGGCGCCACATCTGAGCATGCGGGGTAAGTTCAGCAGCCAGACCGTTGACGATAATCCTGGCTCTGGAGATGAGCGGGATTACGCCTTCCTTGGTCAACTGAACGTCGCCCATTTTTCCGTGGACGATCCGGTTACGGATTTCAAACATTTCGTCAAAAGAGCGCATGAGCTCTTGAGAAATCGCCCTTTGGCTCGCTAGGTCTCTCATCACCCGCGGCGGCGTGGTGCGGCGGCTCTGAAGAGGGTCGCGCGACGAGAGCGTCCGGTACACCGCGCGCTCTACCTCACGCCATGCAGCGAGAAACGCGCCCGTAGGATCGGATTCGGCTAGCTTCTCGATCGCTCCGAAGCTTTCATCTGCAACCGACTGAGCATCTACCATCTCAACGTTTTGAACCGAGTCCTCACTGACCACGACCTGCAGAAAGTCTCGCGCCAGAGTAAGTAGACGATCTGGCTTGACCATATAAAGACGGACCCCTGCTTCCCTGAGCAACTCTTCAGCCAGTTCGTTACGTGGCCCAACTGTCATTCCGTTATGATTGCGCCACCAATCATCCTTGGTGTCCCCCGTCACCAAAAGCACGTCTCCACCCCTGCGCTTAGCCTCACTCATCAATTGAAGCCACACAAGGTAGTCACCTACCTCCGAGTCATCACCTCTCGCCTGCTTTTTCTTGTCTTTATAGCCGGGAGGGATTTGATGTTCGACTCGTCGTTTCCCTTCAGCGATCGCAGTAGCCCGCTCCTCGGCGCTGAGGCAGTCGCCTACCTTACCGTCCAAAAGGGTGGCAAGATCTGAGACGACCTTGTCTTTGGAAGTGTCGCGTGCCATCTCAACACCACTACCATCGACAACAGCCTCCATCTTGCCGATTACCTCTTCCAGCGCATTCTCCAGCGTCGCTTCGAGTTGAAAAGCGCTTGACCTGTCCAAAGAAACCCGGTTTATCCACTGTCGCAGATCGGATACCGTTTTTACCAGATCAGCCCTCAAAGCCGTGACGGATTGCTCAAGTTGTTTTCCGGGATCTTCGAGTGCACTCTCGCGGTTACGCCAGAACTCATCCATTACCTGGTGAGGTACCCAGAGGCGAGCCTCGAACTTTCGAAGCGTCTCCAAGAGCGCGGCTCGCGCGTCCTGATTATATCGGTAAAGGTTCAAGAGGACGTTCGTGTCCACGACGAGCATCCCGCCGCTCAGAACATGTTTCCAGTCATCTTCGGTGGGCGTTGCGTAGCCCGAGAACCCGTCGAAGATCCCACGCCCGCTGCGGTCGTCAGCGTCCACAGCCTGATTCGCCTCGTCATCAGCCACGACGGCAGCCTATCCCCACGATCAACCACGTCACGGTCTATCGCAGGAATATCACTCGATGTGCGGCTGATTTCGCACATGTTCGTGTCCGACTGTCAGGTCAGGTGTGTTGGAGGGGGGCATGGTGCCACGCCGGACATGGGTGGGGCCCCGCCCGGGGAATTCGGCGGGGCCATGGGACCAATCTGCGGCCGCTGTTTCAGAAGCCGGGTGCTTCGCTCACCCCCAGGAGATGACCGCGGCTGGTTGCGACGCGGAGCACGTTCCGGAGAGTCCCGGTCAGTTCCCCGGTCAACCGTCGCAGGTCCTCCAGGTCCGCGTCCTGGTCGTCGAGGGTGGCCGCGGCTTGCTCCAACAGCATGGCCGCCGTGTCGAGTTGGTCCGCTTCGATGTTGTCCGCCAGGCGTGAGATGTAGCCGGCCTTGTCGTCCGTGCTCAGGTAGCAAGGCTTGCCCTCCGGGCCGGACCACGGGAGGAGGCGTAGTTCGTTCTGTGCTGTCATCCTGGCGTCTGCCTCTCTTCGAGCGTGTGGTGGGTGGTGAAGACTGCGTCGGCTCGATCCCCTGGGAAGACCAGAAAGGCCGCCTCAACCACTCGGCCGACGAGGTCGGTCGCGACGCGCGTGATCGCCAGAACGGGCGCGGCGGAGTTGGTTCGCAGGGTCGATGACTCGTCAGGCGTTGGCGGGCGAGCGCACACCGTTTCCCGGACAGCGGCCGGCGGAGAGCCGAGTACGGCGAATCTCTTGACTGCCTCTGGGCACGGGGATTCGTCGTCGAGCACTCCGGCTGGCACCAGGTCGCGCGGGAGGTAGATACGCGCCAATCCGTGCGGTGACTCCCCCTCGTGGCTGACGCAGAAGAGCTCCACGAGAGGGCTACCCGTAGGCACCCTCAGCAGGGTCGTCAGGTCTCCGTCGGCTTGCACCGTAGCGGCGCGAACGGTGACGTGTAGGGCCGCTTCGGCGGCGGTCCACGGGTCCAGCGTCCCCCAGCCACCGACGTACATGATCCGGCGGAGAGGGCGACGGACGAAATTGCCCTTGCCGTGGAGCTTCTCGACGAGGCCTTCGCCCTGGAGCACCGCGAGGGCGCTCCGCAGCGTCACAGTGCTGACCTTGTACCGGTCGGCCAAGTCGGTCTCGGACGGCAGTCGTTCGCCAGGCTTGAGGTGGCCGGTCGAGATCTGGTGCCGGAGATCGTCGGCGATGTCGTGGTGGCGAGGAGACACGGACCGGATCACCGCCGCCTCATCATTCGCACGGCAGCGAGCCGGGTTCGCGTGTGTATGGTCAACAACTCACCCGAGTCGAAGAGGATTTGCTTCGCGCCCTGGGAGAGCTGGAAGAGATCCTGCACCCGGCAGGCCCGGCCTCCGAGTTGGATGATGTCGCCGCGCTGCACGGTGGCCGCGGTCACCTCGACGTTGGACGCCAGCGTGCCGACTGGCACTCGCTCCCTCACCGCTGCACCTCCGGGGGCTTCATCCGGCCCGACGTCGAATGGCACGGGCAGTCGCACGCCTCGTAGACCACCGGAAGGTCGACCGGCGCCGAGGCCGGGGAGGACTCCGCGCAGGCGTGGTGGGTGCCGATCCGGCATGCGGTCGAGCGGTAGGGGACGGCCGAGGCGTCCGTGACGCGGGTCTGTCGACGGGGAGGCATCAGCGGACCCCCACCAAGGCTGACCACGCATCGGCCGACAGATAGGGAGCGACGACTACTTCGCGCGTCCTCACGCGCTTTTCCCAGGCCAGTACGTACGGGCGGACGAGCGCGACGTCCTCAACTCTGAGCGTTTGCCGGTGGTCCACGTCGGCGGAGGCGCGTTGGCGGGCGGCCGGCGCCCTGTCCGAAGACGGGGACAAGGCGGGGGCAGCTGACGGCCCGGGGGTCGTTAAGGGACGGCGATGCCTGCCCCTGGGGAGGTGCCGCTCTCTGGTTAGCGAGACGGCACGGCGGATACGGTTGAGCACGCTGCTCAGCTCCTATCGCTGATAGCCCGGTCCCCCAACATCGCCCGTCGTGGTGACCGCTTTGCGTACGACCGCCCAAAGGGTGCGGCCGCTCAGGCTGGTGGCGACGAGACCGAACCGGTCGGCCGCGGCCACTACTTGCAGGGCCTCCCGCCATAAGTCGGCGGAGAGCGATTCCGGCATCTCCGCTTCGACCGACGTATGCCGGGGGTGTTCCTCCACTCGCGTGAGCAGCCCGAGGGCGGACAGCCGGGCGGCGAGGGCCGCCGCGCTAACTCCCGAAGCGGGCACAGGGCAGCCTCCGTCACCAGCGATCACTTTGAGTGAAGCCAGTTAACTAGATTAGAGCTAGTGGACTAGATTTTCCATATGCCTGAGCAGCCGCCCTATCTCCGCATCGCCGACGAACTCCGGCGGCGGATCGCGGAGCACGTGTGGGAGCCGGGAGACCGCCTGCCCTCCCGCGCCCAGATCGGCGAAGAGTGCGGCGTGGGCGAGAACGTGGTGCGCCGGGCTCAGGAGTTGCTGATCTCCCAGGGCGTGCTGGAAGGACGTGCCGGATCAGGCACGTACGTTGCCGAGCCGCGGCAACGGGTGCGGATGGTCCGTTCCTCTGCGCGTGAGCAGCCCAACGGGTCGCCCTTCCGGGCGGACATGAAGGCCGTCGGCAGGCAAGGGGACTGGGAGAGCCGGACCGACGCCAAGGTGCCTGCGCCGGCGGCGATCGCGGCACGGCTGGGCATCGCCGAGGGCGAGCTGTGCGTCCGAACGACGTATGAGTTCCTGGCGGACGGCAGGCCCGTGCAGCTGTCGACGAGTTGGGAGCCGTACGACCTCACAGCCGGCACTCTCGTCGTCCTCCCCGAGGGAGGGCCCCACGCAGGGGCGGGCGTCGTGAACCGCATGGCCGCGATTGGCATCACTGTTGGCCACGCCGTTGAGCAGCCAGAGCCAAGACAGGCGACGGCCGAGGAGGCGTCGCTACTCGGCATCCAGAAGGCCGCACTCGTCACACACATCCGGCGGACGTACTACAGCGACCAGGGGCGGCCCGTGGAGACGGCGGACATCGTGGTGCCCGCCGCTCACTGCGAGATCGTCTACGAGATCCCGGTCAACCGCTAGCCGAGCTATCTGCGTCCAGCGGCAGATCCGGCAGGTTGTGCCACGCGTGACTGCACCCCTCGGCGCAGTACAGCGTCCGCCTGCGGGTATCGGCGATGCTGAAGAGGGCGACGAGTAGGCGAAATGACTTCGTGAGTTCATAGCCAGGAAGCTGGGCCATCCCGAAGCGCCACTTCGTAAGCATCACGGCCGGCGTATGAGTGGGGCGTATGCCGGAACGTGCGATGCTCTCCGGCACGTCGTCCTCGCGAGCACGGGCCTGCCCGCAGAACAGCACCAGCGTGTTCAAGACCTTGCGCCTGTCGTCCTCCGAGAGGCCCTCGAACCACTCAACGCCCTTGGCCGTCGGCCTGAGCCCCTGCGCGAGTTCGTTCAAGATCACTTCGTGTGCGTACAGCACAGGCTTCCACCCCCATGGTTCGGGCTGACGGTACGCTCACGACCACTCGGGAGCAGCTCAGTTCTACGTGTCCTGATGGCGCAACCAGCTGACGAGGCGGGAAGGGGCTTGGCGTCGGGCGGTAGCGGGACCTGTCGAATGCGTGTCGAAGCCGCCGTACGTCCAAACTCAGCGTCCGAGAACGGCCAGGTCAGGGCCGCCCATCCTGTGGTCAGCTCAAGCGCCTTCTAAGCGCTTGGCCGCAGGTTCGAGTCCTGCCGGGGGCGCCGGTCTCCGCCCTCCCCCTGGGAAGGCATTTTTGCTGGTCAGGGCATGTTTCACGCGACGTGACCCGTCGGGGCCGTGGAACAGTTCCTCGGTCCGGTCGGTGCTCCAGATCGGCCCGGGGCAGCTACGTCGGGGTCGCTCAACGAAGGCGTATATGAGGTTTACGCCCATCCCGACGCCGTCAACCCCGTGCGACCGCTCGGCCGGCCCAGCGGGCCTCAGTGGCCTCGCCGTCGGTGGTTGTTAGCGCGCACATTTGGCGGAGGCGAGAGACGTCGATGCCCGCGGCTCGCAGGCTGTTTCACCGGCGCAGTCATGGAACTCGGGGTGTCCCGCCCAAGAAGCCGCCGTCGGGGACGGCGCCGGAAACTCCCCCGCGTCACAAGCCTCGAAAGCGGAAGCGGACCGTTTGTTTCCACAGTCTTGACCGTCCCACCGTGTTGACCATCCCCAGAGCCCAGCGTACAAAAGGCAGGGCCGCAATAGCAGAAGATCATCTTTTACCGCGTCAGATCGGCGCATGCACGACGTTCCATCTCAGGACCGGTCACCGCTGCGCGGTGACGCATTCGCGTTCGGCTGTCGCGCTCGAACAGAGCGCCCGCCGACCGCCCGTACCCGAGTCTCCGCAGCTCCGGATCAGCGGCGTCACCCAAGCGCCCACGCATGTGAGCGTTAACAAATGTCTGCCGAGCGATGCCGAGGCGACGCCGAGCGCCCCGGCTCCGTCTCCTGGCAGCGGTCGCCCGTGTCCGCGCATCACCGCGCACCGCACATCACTTGCCCAGCCTCCCTGCGCACACAGCGCCGGGGTCGAGAAGAACGCAAGACGGAAGAGGTTCACAGTGATACGTAGACACCTGAGAGGGCTCCCACTGTCAGTGGGCGCGGTCCTCGCGCTTCTCGCCGGCATCCTGGTCGGGTTGGTGGGTACCGCAGGCACAGCCCAGGCGGCCTCGTCCCTGCCCTGCGACGTCTACGCCGCCGCCGGAACGCCGTGCGCCGCAGCGCACAGCACGACCCGGGCGCTCTACGCCTCCTACAGTGGCGCGCTTTACCAGGTCAAGCGCGCCTCGGACTCGGCCACCACCAACATCGGCCTCCTCAGCACCGGCGGCTACGCCAACGCGGCGACACAGGACTCCTTCTGCTCCGGCACGACCTGCATCATCACCAAGGTCTACGACCAGAGCCCGAACCACAACGACCTGACCGTCGAAGGGCCCGGCGGCAACGGCGGCCAGGACGTCGGCGCGATCGCGAACGCCCTGCCGGTCACGGTCGGCGGCCACAAGGCATACGGCATCTGGGTGTCGGCCGGCGTCGGCTACCGCGACAACAGCACCACGGGCATCGCCACCGGCAGCAAGCCGGAGGGCGCCTACATGGTGACCAGCGGCCACCACGTGAACAACCGTTGCTGCTTCGACTACGGCAACGCCGAGACGTCCGGCAACGACACCGGAAACGGTCACATGGACGCGATCAACTTCGGCACCGAGTGCTGGTTCTCGTGTTCCGGTGCCGGATCCGGCCCCTGGGTCGAGGCGGACCTGGAGAACGGGCTGTTCTTCGGAGGGAACGGCGCCAACTCGGCCAACACCGGCATCTCCAGCGAATACGTCACCGCCATGGAGAAGAACAACGGCACGACGACCTACGCGATCAAGGGCGGCAACGCGCAATCGGGCTCACTGACCACCTGGTACGACGGCGCTCTGCCCAACCTCGGCGGATACACCCCCATGCACCTGGAGGGCGCCATCGTCCTCGGCACCGGCGGTGACAACAGCAACGGATCCGACGGCTCCTTCTTCGAAGGCGTCATGACCTCCGGCTACCCGACCAACGCCGCCGACAACGCCGTGCAGGCCAACATCACCTCCGTCGGCTACACGACCCCGGCCGCCACCTTCCCCGTCGCCGGCACCGCCTACCGTCTGACCAACGCCAACAGCGGCAAGGTCCTCGACGCGGTGAACTGCGGGACGGCCAACGGAACCTCGATCGACATCTGGGCCTCGCTCGGCAACACCTGCCAGCAGTGGAAGTTCGCCGGCGCGGGCAACGGCCACTACACCATCACCAACGTCAACAGCGGCACGGTCCTGGACGACAAGAACTGCGGGCAGAGCAACGGCACGGCCGTCCAGCTGTGGGCCTCGCTGGGCAACCGCTGCCAGCAGTGGGACGTCACCAGCGTCGGCAGCCACTACACCATCACCAACGTCAACACCGGTATGACGCTGGACGTCGCGAACTGCGGCACCGCCAACGGGACCGCGGTCCGCCAGTGGCAGCAGCTCGACAACACCTGCCAGCAGTGGGACATCGCGCCCTGACCTGAGCGATGCGTCAACGACGTAGCGATGTGTCAACGACGGTCTGCCGGCCCTTGCGTCGGCAGACCGTCGGCTGTTGCGGCAGACCGTCGGCTGTTGCCGGCCGACCGACCGTCGCTGTTGTCGGCCGACCGGCCGGGCCGGCCTCAGTCCCGGTGAGCGACTCCATCGAGATCGTCCCCCGCCTGCCCCACCTCTCCCACCTGCACGACCCGTGTGATCGTGAAGTGGACGGTCGGCTGCACGTCCATGAGGCGGACGCGGGCGGTGCCGGTGAGGTGGAGCGTCACGCCGCTGCGCTCGTCGAGGAACAGCACTCCGGCGCGCGGGTTGAGGACGAGGTTGCCGAGTGTCATGAACATCGAGTTTCCCGGATACTCCGCCCAGGTCAGCTCGGTCGGCGACACGATCTCGACGAAGCCGGGCTCCCCGCCCCGATGACTGGCGTCGGCTGCGCCCGTGTCCGAGGCCGTGGCGATGAAGAACGTGTCCGCTTCCCGGATCCAGGCCCGCTGGGCCGGGCTGAGCGACTCGCCGGAGGCGGCCGGTCCGTAGGCGAGGGGAGGGCGGGCCTCGCCGCTGCGGTGGCGCAGGCGGCCGGGGCAATTGGTGAAGACCTGGGCCGTGTCGATCGCGAGCCCTCGCCGGGTGGGGCGGGCGATCCCGTTGACCCTGAGCCGCAGCCGCCTGCGCGTGTCGGGAAAGAGCACGCCGATCTCGAACGGCCTGATCTCCAGCGAACCGACCTCGGACCGACCGCTCCAGGACCAGCCACCGCCACCGCCAGACGAGCCACTCCCGGCCCCGCCACCCTCAGACGAGCCATTCCCGGCCCCGCCACCGCCAGACGAGCCGCCCTCAGCCCCGCCAACCCCGGCCCCGCCACCGCCAGACGAGCCGCTCCCGGACCAGCCACTCTCAGACGAGCCGCTCCCGCCCCCGCCACCCCCAGACAAGCCAACCCCGACCCCGCCACCCCCAAACGAGCCGCCCCCAGCCCCGCCAACCGCACCCCCGCCGCCTCCCGACCACCCCGTCCCAGCCCGGCCGCCCTCCAGCCGCAGAGGTATAGGAAGCCGCTCCGGATCTGCGGACAAGGAGAGTGAATGGGGGCCGGTGCCTCTGGCGAATCCTGGGGGGCCGGTCAGGGCCGAGGCCCAGACCAGGCCGTCGGAATCTGTTGATCCTGTCACTGCCAGAGTCTGCATTCCGATAAAGGCCGCTAAAATGTCTGTCAAACCTTTCCGGATCACTCTGGACGATCGTTCGGCCTCGGCCGAACAACCCAGCCTCTCCTGTATTTCACGTTCGCCTCGATGGTAATT
This sequence comes from Streptomyces sp. NPDC031474, assembly GCF_055581185.1. Classification (NCBI taxonomy): domain Bacteria; kingdom Bacillati; phylum Actinomycetota; class Actinomycetes; order Kitasatosporales; family Streptomycetaceae; genus Streptomyces; species Streptomyces sp. NPDC031474. The sequence goes on along the minus strand of NZ_JBVIJX010000009.1, from coordinate 453,037 downwards.
CACCGTGATGACAACTCCCTCCAAAAGTGGGCGGAATGATACCCTCCGCACTTTTTCTGAACCCCACCAAAAGGTAACGATCCGTCACATACCGTCGAGCTCCCTGCCCTTCGTCATGGTGCCGTCCACGACCGTCTGCGGGCATCCAGACGGTATACAGACTTCATCCAGTGAGGCCGCCGCAGAATAGCCGAGGCCTGCCGCCCCGTCCGGGCTCGGGCGCCACATAAGAGACGGAAAGAAAGGCCGGTTCGCGCCCTTGTGTTTCCGCCTCGTCGAACGCCCTCCCGCTTCGCGCGATCGGCAGGCCGGCGTCACGTGAACGGCACGCGTGACAAAGGGGGAAGGGAGTCCGCTGCCTTCCGGACGACGGTGAATGCCTTCATGAAGAAACTTCATTCGTCCAGTGAATCCAAGGGGAAACTCATGCCACAAGTCGGCAGCGCCAAGGGTCGGGCAGCAACCGGCGACCCGTTCCTGTCCACGGTGGACACGATCGGCGCATGGCTCGGTTCCGCACCCGGGAAGGTCGACTCCGTCCTGTCGGGCAGCGAGCGGGATCGCGTCCTGGGCGAGGTCGCCGACATCAACAGAGCCGCTGCCCTGGGCGATCGAAGCGCCCTGTACGCGCAGCAGTATCTGCTCGACCGCATCTACCAGTTGCACACCAAGATCCCGCAGGGCGAGACCGCCGAGGGTTCCGTCGCCGTCTACGAGATAGGCCGGCTGCTGGAGACCGCCACCGCCGAGGCCCAGGACCTGCTCATCGATCCGGCCCTGCTCGACGAGGCGCCCACGGACCCGCGCGAGTACCTGTCCTGGCTGAAGCAGATGGCCCGTGGCCACCGGGTGTACAAGCACCCCTACTACCACGAGTTCATCCGCAACACGGCGACCGAGAGCGACCTGCGCAACTACGTGATGCAGGAGTCGGTGGTCGACGGCCGCTTCGACGACCTGCTGGCGCTGATGCAGGTGGGCACCGCCGGCGAGGCCAAGATGGAGATCGCCTCCAACTTCTGGGACGAGATGGGCAACGGCAAGCCCGCCGAGGTCCACACCACCCTCTTCAACAAGATCTTCGAGGTCTTCGAGATCTCCGAGGAGGAGCTGGAGCGCTCGCTCACCGCCACCTCGCTGCTCAACGGGAACCTCGCGGTCATGCTGTGCCGCTACCGCTCGCTGTACCCGGAGGCCGTGGGCTTCCTGGGGATGACCGAGTGGATGGCGCCGGACCGGTTCGTCCAGGTCGTGCACGCCTGGGAGCGCCTCGGTCTGCCGGAGGTGGGCATCACCTACCACCGGCTGCACATCACCATCGATTCCCAGCACGCCCAGGGATGGTTCCACAACGTGGTGCTGCCCGCCGCCGAATCGGCGCACATGCGCCGCGCCATCGCGCGCGGCATCCTGTGGCGGCTCAACTCCTCCGCCGCATACCTGGACGAGCGCATGCCGTCCGCCGCCTGACAACCCACCACCCACTCCGTCTGGAGGACAGAACATGCCGCTCGGCAGTGAAGGGTTCGTCATCATCGACCTGCCGGATGTCTCGGCCGACATCCTGCCCAGCTACGACGACTGCCCGGTCGACGAGTACATGGGCAACGGCACCCGCTTCAAACGGTTCTCCCAGTACCGGCTCAGCCCGCAGGGCGACCAGGAGTGGTCGTTCGAGCGGCTCGCGCACCGGGACTACACGACGTACAAGAAGTTCAACTCGGTCGGCGGCGGCATCCGCCGGGTCTACGAGCCGATCAAGGTGGACTTCACCCCGCTGATCGAGGTCGGCATCCGCGAACTCGGCCTCGACCGGTCCGAGGACTGGCAGATCAACGTCCACCAGAACCGGACCCGTGCGAACGGCGGCAAGCCGGGCCCGCTCACCCCGGAGGGCGTGCACCACGACGGGCACGAGTTCGTGATGATCGCGATCCTCAACAAGGTGAACGTGGCCGGCGGCACCACCCGTCTGTGGCACGACGGGGCCGACCAGCCCTTCTGGACGGGCACGCTCGAACCGGGCCAGGCGGTCCTGCTGGACGACCGGGCGCTCTCCCACGACGTCACCGACGTGCTCTCCGCCGACGGCGGCCCGGGCCACCGGGACATCGTCATCGTCGCGTTCTCGCGGTGGGCGGAGAAGTGGTACGGCGAGGAGCACGACGCCGCCGCCCTCGCCGAGAAGTAGACCGGAACGCCGTGGAGCCCCGGGGCCGTCATGACGCGACGCCCCGGCGCTCCGCCGCGCCCAGCAGCGGAGGGAGACCAGCCGTGACCGACTTCTTCAAGTACCAGGCGGCGGGCAACGACTACCTGGTGATCGATCCGCGCCACACCGATTTCACCGTCAGCCCCGAGACGATCCGGCTGGTCTGCGACCGGCACCGGGGGATCGGGGCGGACGGTGTGCTGTACGGGCCGCTGGAGGAGCCCCGTGCCGGGGCGCCGGTGCCGCTCGCCCTGTACAACTCCGACGGTTCCGACTGCGGCCGCAGCGGCAACGGACTGCGGATGTTCGCCCTGCACCTGGCCGCGCAGGAGCCCGGCGGCTGGGCGGACGGGCGGGAGTTCACGCTGCGTACGGCCGCGGGCGAGTGTCCGGTGCGGATCCTCGACGCCGCCGCGGGCCGCGTGGAGGTCGGCATGGGCCGCCCCAGCTTCGACGCGGCCGATCTGCCGCTGCTCGACGAGGACGACACGCCGTACCGCGGCCGGGCGGTGTCCGTGCCGCTGACGGTGGACGGGGATCGGCTGATCGTCACCTGTGTGTACAACGGCAACCCGCATACCGTGGTGCTGGTGGACGACCCGACTCCGCGGCTGGCCCGCCTGCTCGGACCGAAGATCGCCCGGCACCCCCGTTTCCCCCAGGCCACCAATGTGCAGTTCGCGCGCATGGCGGGCCGGAACGTGATGGAGCTGGAGGTCTTCGAGCGGGGCGCCGGTTATGTGACGGCGTCCGGGAGCAGCGCCTGTGCCGCGGCCTCCGCGGCGCGTGAACTCGGACTGTGCGACGGGCGGGTGGAGGTCAGGATGCCGGGGGGCAGTGTGGAGATCAGCGTCGGGGCGGACGGCCGGGTCACCATGACCGGAGACGCCGAGCAGGTGGCCGTCGGCGCCTTCGCGCCCGCGTTGCGCGCCCGGCTCGGCCGGCTGGCGACGGCGACCGCGGCCAGAGCCGCGACGGCCGGGGCGGCCTCGTGACCGTCTCCGTAGAGCGGGCGCGCGACTATCCGATGCAGCGGTGGGTGTTCGAGGACGCCGCGGGGCGCTTCGACATCGACCTCGGCGACAGCAACATGCTCCCCGGACACCTCGACGACCTCACACTGCCGGCCGGCCTGGAGCTGGACTACGGCCACGACCACGGCCTGGGCGCGCTGCGCGAGGCGGTGGCGGGACTGTACGGCGGGTCGCCCGACTCGGTCCTCATCACCCAGGGCGCCCAACAGGCCCTCTACCTCGTGTACGCGTCGCTGCTGAGCCCCGGGGACCGGGTGATCGGTTTCCGGCCGGGCTGGCAGCAGTCCTGGGACGTGCCGACCGCGCTCGGCTGCCGGGTCGATCTCGTCGGGTTCCGCCCGGATCTGAGCTTCGACGTGGAGGCCGCCGAGGCCGTCGCCGGGCCCGACGTGAAGCTGATCGTGGCCAACAGCCCGTGCAATCCGACCGGTCGGCGCATAGCCGAGCGGGATCTGCGCGCCCTGGTGGCCCTCGCCTCGCGCACGGGCGCTCGTCTGCTGCTCGACGAGGAGTACGCGCTCGATCTGTCCCGCTCCCCCGCGCTCCACGGCGACCGGGTGATCTCCGTGTCCAGCCTGTCCAAGGTGTACGGCTTCCCGGGGCTGCGGGTGGGCTGGCTGTACGGTCCGCCGTCCGTGGTGGCGGGCTGTGCCGAGCGCAAGTTCCTGTCCACCATCTCCAATTCGGTGCTGTGCGAGACGCTGGCCCGCGAGGTGCTGGCCGACCGTGAACGCCATCTGCGGTCCTATCACGAGCTCACCGGTCAGGGGCTGTCCCTGGTCAGGGAGTTCGCCCGGCGCAACGCGGACGCGGTGGACCTCGTGGAACCGGAGGGCACGCCGTTCGCCTGGCTCTGGCTGCGGACCGGCGAGGAGCCGCTGGCGATGTGCCGCCGGGCGCTGGACCTGGGCGTTCTGCTGATGCCCGGCGAGACCCTCGGCGCCAGCGACGGTTTCCGGATCTGTTTCGCGCGCTCCCCCGAGGCGGTGACCGAAGGACTGCGCCGCGTGGAGAGCGTCCTCAGGCCCCACGCCCGCACGACTGCACCGCCCCCGCACGACTTCACCGCCCCCGAACCACTGACGTCCCCGTAACGCCCCGTTGGAACACCACCGTGAACAGCCGATTGGAGTCCTGTGACGATGAGCGCCTCGCTCCCCGACGATTCACGCATCCAAGATTCACGCATCCAACTGTCCTTCGGGCAGGAGCAGTTGTGGTTCCTGGACCAGATGAGTCCCGGGGAGACCACCTACAACGTCATCCAGGCCTACCGGCTGCGCGGTCCGCTGGACGTGCCCGCGCTGGAGCAGGCCCTCAACGTGCTGGTGGCGCGCCACGAGCAGCTGCGGGTGACCTTCCACTCGGCGGACGGTGTCCCCTACCAGGTCGTCGCACCGGCGCAGGACCGGCCGTTGCCGCTTCGCGACCTCTCCCGGCCGGACCCCGAAGACGCGGAGAGCGCGCTGCGCGAGGCGCTGCAGACCGAGGCCGACACGCCGTTCGACCTGACGGCGGGGCCCGTCTCCCGGTTCCTGCTGTTCCGGCTGGCCGCCGACCACCATGTGCTCTGCCTCGGCTTCCATCACATCGTCACCGACGGCTGGTCCGGCGGTGTGATCAGCCGTGAGATCTCCCAGGCCTACGGGGACCTGACGGCGGGCCGCACGCCCGCGCTCCCGGAGCTGACGGTCGGCTACGGCGACCACGTCCAGGAGCAGCGCCGGCAGCAGGCCGACGGTGTCTGGGAGGAGGAGCTCAAGTTCTGGCAGGAGCGGCTGGCCGGTCTGGAGGCGCTCGAACTGCCCGCCGACCGGCTGCGGCCCGCGGAGCCCACGCAGAGCGGCGAGACCTTCGTGGTCGACTTCCCCACCGAACTGCTCACCAAGGCACGCGCCTTGGCGCAGGAGCAGGGCGCGTCCCTGTACATGGTGGTCGCCTCGGCGCTGAACGTCGTGCTGAGCCGGTACAGCGGCCAGGACGACATCGCCCTCGGGGTGCCCATGCTCGGCCGTACGGACCCCGAACTCGAGGACGTCGTAGGCCTGTTCATCAACATGACGGTGCTGCGGTCCGACCTGTCCGGCGGGGTCACCTTCGCCGAGCTGCTGGAGCGCATCACCGACGCCAACCTCGACATGTACGACAACCAGGACGTGCCGTTCGACCGTGTCGTGGACCGGGTGCAGCCGGTCCGGGACGCGGGCCGCAACCCGCTGTTCCAGATCGCCTGCCAGCTGCTCGGCGAGACGACCACCGGCGACGCGTTCCAGCTGGCGGGCCTGACGGCCGAGACGATCACGGTGGCCGGGACGCGCTCCCGGTTCGACATGTCCTTCAGCTTCGTCGAGGGCTCCGAACGGCTGCGGCTGATCGTCGAGTTCGCGACCGACCTGTACGACCGCTGGCGCGTCGAGGCCCTGGTCCGGCACTTCGAGACCGTGCTCGCGGCCGCGGCGGACGCCCCGGACACCCCGGTCTCCGCGCTGCCGCTGCTGTCCGAAGCCGAGCGCGAGGAGCTGCTCGCGGTCGGACGCGGCCCCGACTTCGACTACCCGACGGAGCCGGTGCACGCGACGATCGCGCGGATCGCCGAGGAGCACCCGGAGCTGGTCGCGGCGGTCTGCCGCGGGGTGGAGCTGACGTACGGCGAGCTGATGCGGCGGGCCGGGAAGCTCGCCCGGTACATCCGCTCCCGGGGCGTGGGCCGCGAGCAGGTCGTGGCCATCGCGATGGACCGCGACCTGGACGCCCTGGTGGCGATCCTGGGCGTGATGGTGTCCGGCGCCGCGTACACGATCATCGACCCCTCGCACCCGAACGCCCGGCTGGACCACATGCTGCGGGACACCGCGACACCGCTGGTCATCACGCGGCGGGCCGCGCTGGGCGAGCTGCCGGACAGTTGCGGCTGGGAGAGCCTGCGGATCGACGCCGACTGGGACGTCGTCGAGGCGCAGTCGGACGACGTGCCGCTGGAGGAGTGGGCGGAGCCGACGTCGCTGGTGTACGTCCTCTACACCTCGGGCTCGACCGGGCGTCCCAAGGGCGTGATGATCGAGCAGCGGGGTCTGCGCATGTTCATCGAGGCCTACCGGCGCAGCTTCGGCGAGTGGACCCACGAGGACCGGCTGCTGCAACTGCCGGCGCTGACCTTCGACATGTCGCAGGGTGAGATCTTCGCCGGTCTGATCAGCGGTTCGGCGATGGTGCTGGTGGCGCCGGAGGACGCCTCGTCGCCGGAGTCCCTGGGCGCGCTGATCCGGGATCAGCGGGTCACGTACGCCGGTCTGTCGCCCGCGATCCTCTCCGTGGTCGAGGCGGGGCCGTACCCGGATCTGAAGTACATCATGGGCGGTGCGGAGGCCCTGCCGGCCGAGCTGGTCAACAAGTGGAACCTGCCGGGCCGCAAGTTCGTGAACCTCTACGGTCCGACCGAGGCGTCGGTGGCGACCACCGAATACCTGTGCGAGCACAAGGAGTGGCTGTCGTCGCCGCCCATCGGCCGGCCCGAGTTCAGCCGGCTGCACTACGTGGTCGACAAGGACTTCAACCTGGTGCCGGTCGGCGTGCCGGGCGAGCTGCTGATCGGCGGCGACGAGGGCCTGGCCCGCGGCTATCTGAACCTGCCGGAGATGACGGACGAGAAGTTCGTCCCCGACCCGTTCCTGGGCGAGGGCCGGGTGTACCGCACGGGTGACCTGGTGCGCTGGACGCGCGATCTGCAGATCGACTTCATCGGCCGCCTGGACAACCAGGTCAAGCTGCGCGGGCTGCGGATCGAGCTCGGCGAGATCGAGTCGGGGCTGCTGACGCACCCGAAGATCCGCATGGCTCTGGTGCTGCTGCGGGAGGACGGCGGGGAGAAGCAGCTCGTCGCCTACTACACGGTGCTCGGTGACGCCTCGCCGACCGTGGCCGAGCTGCGCGAGCACCTGGGCCGCACGATGCCCGAGTACATGGTGCCCACGGCCTGGGTGGAGCTGGCGGAGTTCCCGCTGACCCCGGCCCGCAAGATCAACCGGAGCGCGCTGCCCGCTCCGGTGTCCGCGGCGGACGGCGCGGCGAGTTTCGTCGCCCCGGGGACCGCCACGGAGGAGAAGGTGGCCGAGGTCTTCGGCGCCGTGCTGTCCATGGAGCAGGTCGGAGCGGACGGCAGCTTCTTCGAGCTGGGGGGCAACTCGCTGCAGGCGATGCGTGTGGTGAGCCGGCTGAACAAGCACTTCGGCGTCAAGGTCAACGTCCGTCTGCTGTACGGCGGGGCCACGGTCGCCACCATCGCCTCGGCCGTCGACGGGCTGACGCAGGCCAAGAAGGCGGCGGGTACGCATGCTTGAGACCCCGCGGGCCGCGACCGCGGCCCCGGGCCGTCAACAGAACGGCCCCCACACCGACCCCGGCTCCGGCCCCGGCTCCACCTCCGGCTCCGGCTCCGGCTCCGGCTCCGCGCAGGCTCTGCTGCTGCGGCGCGGGGCGGAGCTGCTGAACCGGACCGATCCCGAGCTGGCGGGGTTGCTCGACCGGGAGGTGGAGGAGCAGACCGCGACGCTGGCGATGGTGGCGTCCGCCAGCGTCGCGAGCCCGTCGGTCCTGGCCACGGGCGGCGCCGCGCTGTCGAACGTGACGGCCGAGGGCTATCCGGGGGCCCGCTACCACCCCGGCGCGGGCCGCTTCGACGGGGTGGAGCGGCTGGCCGCCGACCGGGCCCGGCAGGCCTTCGGCGCCCGCTACGCCAACGTCCAGCCGCACTCCTGCTCCTCGGCGAACCAGGCCGTGCTGGCCGCGTTGCTTCCCCCGGGCGGCACCCTGCTCGCCCTCGACCTGGACGCCGGGGGTCATCTCACCCACGGGTCCTCGGCCTCGGTGACCGGGCGCCACTACCGGGCGGTCCACTACGGCCTGGACGAGCGGGGGTTCGTCGACTACGACCAGGCGGCCGAACTGGCCCGGGTCCACCGCCCCACCGTGGTCATCGCGGGGGCCAGCGCCTATCCACGGACGCTCGACTTCGCCCGGTTCCGGGCGATCGCGGACTCCGTCGGGGCGTTTCTGGTCGCCGACATCTCGCACATCGCCGGTCTGGTGGCCGCCGGCGAACACCCCAGCCCCATCGACGTCGCCCACATCACCACCACCAGCACCTACAAGCAGCTGGGCGGCCCGCGCGGGGGCCTGATCCTCATCGGACTCGAGCACCGCACCCCGGGTCCGGACGGCCGCACCCCGCTCGACCGGCTGATGCAGCGCGCTGTCTTCCCCCAGTCGCAGGGGACCCCGAGCCCGGCCTCGATCGCCGCCAAGGCGCACGCCCTGAAGGCGGTGGCGGAACCGGCGTTCAAGGAGACCATGCGGCTGGTCGTCGACGACGCCTCGGCCCTCGCCGGCGATCTGGCGGGGCTCGGTCACCGGGTCCTGACCGGCGGCACCGACAACCACATGGTGCTGCTGGACATGGCCGGGCACGGCATGACCGGCGTGGTCGCCGAACGAGCCCTGGAGGACTGCGGAATCCTCACGAACCGCAACCGCATCCCCGGCGACGACAAGCCCCCGCTCGTCGCCGGCGGCCTGCGGCTCGGCACGAACGTCCTGGCGCAACGCGGCATGGGGCCCGCCGAGATGCGGGTCTGCGCCGGTCTCCTGCACGAGGTGCTCACCGCCACCACCGTGCTGTCGGACACCGAGTTCCGCACCGACCCGGCCGTGCGCGACCGGGTGCGGGCCGAGGTGGCCGCCCTGTGCCGCATCCATCCGCTGCCCTTCGGAGCCGCCGTCCCCACGGCCGACGTCCCCGCCCTCGCCCCAGGAGAGAGGCCTTGACCCGGAACGCTTCCCCCCTCACCTCCTCCCCCGCTCCCTCGCCTGCTCCCTCATCTGCTTCCTCACCTGTTTCACCATCTGTTTCCGCCTCGGCCGGACCGCGTTCGGCGCCCCCGGCCCTGCTGCCGACGGACCGGCCCCGGCAGCCCGGAACCACCCCGGACCGCACCGGTTCCGCCCGGGTGCGGCTCGACGGCTCGGCCCGCACCGCCCCGGACGACGTCCTCCTGGCCGCGTTCACCGCGCTGCTGCACCGCTGGACGGGCCAGCCCGAGTTCGCGTTCGCCGCGCGGACCCCCACGACGGGCGCGGTCCGTCTGACCTGCGCCGTCACCACGGCGTCCACCCTCGCCGGGCTGGCCCGCGGTACCGCCGCCGGCCGGACACCGGCCGCGGACCCCGCGCAGCCGGACGAGTTCGAGCTCGTACTGCACCCGCCGGACGAGCCCGACGACGGCCGGCGCACCGCCGAACTGCGGTATCCGCCGGCCCTGTTCGACCAGGACACCCTGGTCCGGCTGCTCGCCTGCTACCGCACCCTGCTGGCGGACGGGCTGGCCGCCCCGGACCGTCCGGTCTCCCGCCTGCGTCTGCTCCCTCAGACCGAGCTGCACCGCGTCCTCGTCGACTGGAACGCCACCGACACGGACCTGCCGCACGACGTGTGCCTGCACACCGCGTTCGAGGCCCGCGCCGCCGAGTCGCCCACCGCCCCCGCGCTCATCGGCGGCGACAGCGGCCGTCGGACGTGGACGTACCGCGAGGTCAACGAGGCGGCGAACCGGCTCGCCCACCATCTGCGCGAGCTGGGCGTGGGCCCCGACCGGCGGGTCGGCATCTGCCTGGAGCGCTCCTGGGACCTGCTGGTCGCCGTCCTGGGCGTACTCAAGGCGGGCGGCGCCTATGTGCCGCTCGACCCCGACTACCCCGAGCAGCGGCTCGCCGCGATGATGACCGGCACCTCCTGCACGGCCGTGATCAGCCGCAGCGGCCCGGCCGCCGGCCTCCCCCTGCCGGACACCACGCCGGGCGGTCCCGTGGTGCTCCTCGACCGCGACGAGGCCCTCCTCGCGGCCCGCCCGGCCCACAACCCGCAGGGCGGCGCCGGCCCGGACGACCTGGCCTACGTCATCCACACCTCCGGGTCGACCGGCGCCCCCAAGCCGATCGCCCTGCGCCACCGCGGGGTGATGAACAACATCGCGGACCTCAACTCCCGTTTCGGCGTGGGCCCCGGCGACCGCGTCCTCGCGCTGTCCTCGCCCAGCTTCGACATGTCGGTCTACGAGTTCCTGGGGCTGACGGCCGCCGGCGGCACCGTGATCCTGCCGGACCCGGAGCGGGCCAAGGACCCCGAGCACTGGGCGGAGCTGCTGGCCGCGCACCGGGTCACCGTCTGGAACTCGGCGCCCGCTCTGCTGGACCTGGTCGTCACCCACCTCGACAGCGTGGGAGCGCCGCCGCTCGACGAGCTGCGGCTGGCGCTGCTGGGCGGCGACTGGATCCCCGTGTCACTGCCCGACCGGACCCGCGCGGTCGCTCCCGGCGTGCGCTTCATCGCCCTCGGCGGGGCCACCGAGTCGTCCATCCACTCCACCCTCTACGAGGTGGAGAAGACCGATCCGCGCTGGACGAGCATCCCGTACGGGCGTCCCATGGCCAACCAGCGCACCTACATCCTCGACGACTCCCGCCGGCCGGTGCCGCCCGGGGTGCCCGGCGAGCTCCATCTGGCGGGCATCGGTCTCGCCCGGGACTATCTCGGCCGGCCCGAGCAGACCGCGGAGCGGTTCTTCACCTGGTCCTGCGGCGAGGTGACGGACGAGCGCCTCTACCGGACCGGCGATGTGGCCCGCTACGGCCCCGACGGTCTGATCGAGCTGCTGGGCAGGTCCGACTTCCAGGTGAAGGTGCGCGGGCTGCGCATCGAACTCGGCGAGATCGAGGCCGTCCTGCGCGCCCACGGCACGGTCCGGGAGGCGGTCGTCACCGCGCACCCCGACGGGTCGGGCGACCGGCGGCTGGTCGCCCATGTGGTCGCCGCGGCGGGCCGGACCGTGTCGCCGGAGGCGGTCGCCGAGCACGCCGCGCGGTCCCTGCCGCGCTTCATGGTGCCGAGCACCGTGCTCGTCCTGGCCGAGCTGCCGTTGACGCCCAACGGCAAGGTCGACCGCAGGGCGCTGCCGGCCCCGCCGGAGCCCGTCGGCGAGCCCGAGGGGACGTATGCGGCGCCGGTCACGCCGACCGAGCGGACCGTGGCCGAGGTCTTCGCGACCGTGCTGTCGGTGTCCCGGGTCGGCGCGGACAGCAGTTTCTTCGCGGTCGGCGGCAACTCGCTGCAGGCCATGCGTGCCGTCACCCGGCTCACCAAGCACTTCGGGGTCAGGGTGAACGTCCGGCTGCTGTACGGCGGGAACACCGTCAGCGGCATCGCCTCCGAAATCGACCAGCGGCTCGCGCAGTCGGCACCGACCACGAACGGAGCTCCGGAGCAGTGACCGAACTCTCCGTCGGCAGCATCGTCCCCCTCCGGGCGACGGGCAGCCTGCACCCTCTGCACTGTGTCCATCCGGTCTCCGGCTCGCCCTACTGCTATGTCGGCCTGACCCATCAACTCGCCCCCGAACGCCCGGTGTTCGGGTTCGAGGCACCCGGCTTCGACGGCGTCTCCGAGCCCGCCACGTCCATCGGACAACTGGCCGAGCTGCACACGGCCGCCCTGCGAGCGGCCCGCCCGCACGGCCCCTACCAGTTGCTCGGCTGGTCGCTCGGCGGGGTCGTCGCCTACGAGATGGCACGGCTGCTGGCCGCCGCGGGAGAGGAGGTGCCGTTGCTCGTCATCGTCGACGCGGCGCTGCCCGGGACCCAGTCGGTGCCGCCCGAGGACCAGCTCGCCCGCTACTTCCTGTACGACTTCCTCGGCGTGACGAGCGACCGGGCGCCCGGCATCGACAAGGCCCTTCAGGACCTGCCCCCGCACGCGCGGCCGGCGGAGGTCTTCGCCGCGGTGGAGCGCGCGGGGGCCGTGCCCGAAGAGTTCGACGCGGAGTTCCTGCTGGAGCGCTACGCCCTCTTCCGCACGCATGTCGTGGCCCTGCGCCGGCACTCCGTGACGTCGGTCCACGAGGGGCCCGCGATCCTGATCAAGGCGGCGCAGTCGGTGGAGAACCTCCTGGACTGGCGTCCCCACCTGAGCAGGCTGACCGAGCACACCGTGCCGGGCGACCACCACTCCGTGTGGCAGGAGCCCGGGCTGACCGCCATCGGCGCCATCGTCGACCAGGCCCTACGAGAGGCGACGCCGGCATGACGGAGCACGGCACCCACGCCGAGACGGTCGCCGAGGCCGAGCCGGACAGACCGCCCCGCTCGCTCTGGCACCACCGGGACTTCATGGTGTTCTGGACGGGCGAGGCGCTCTCCCTGTACGGCACCCAGATCACCAACCTCGCGCTTCCGCTCACCGCGGTACTGGTCTTCGACGTGGGGGCCGAGCAGCTCGGGCTGCTGCGGTTCACACAGCTGGTGCCGTTCCTGGGGCTGGCCCTGCTGTTCGGCGTGTGGGTGGACCGGGTGCGCAAGCGGCCGGTGATGCTGGGCGCCAACCTGGTGCGGATGGTGCTGATCGGCCTGGTCCCGGTCCTCTACCACTTCGACCTGCTGACCCTGCCGCTGCTGTACGCGCTGGCGCTGGGCGTCGGGGTGGCGTCGGTGCTCTTCGACGTCAGCTGGATGTCGTACGTCCCGGTGCTGGTGAAGGACCGGCGCAGTCTGCTGGAGGCCAACACCAAGCTCAACGCCACGCTGTCGTCGGCGGACATCGCCGGTCCTGGCGTGGCCGGCACGCTGGTGAGCGCGTTCTCGGCACCCTTCGCGATGACCGCCAACGCCTTCTCCTACGCGGTGTCGGTAATCTCCCTGCTGATCATCAGAACCCCGGAGCCCGCCCCGGAGACCCCCCGCGAGAAACGGCCGCTGCGCGCCGAACTCGCCGAGGGCCTGCGCTGGGTGTTCGGCAACCGCTGGCTGCGCGCGATCGGGCTCGTCGGCTGCTCCTGCAACTTCCTGCTGACGATGGTGCAGTCGCTGTTCCTGCTGTACGCCGTGCGCGACAAGGACCTGTCGGCGGCCGCGGTCGGCTTCGTCATGGGCGCGGCGGCCGTGGGGGGTCTGCTGGGCGCGCTGGTGTCCGGGATGGTGGTGCGCCGGCTGACGGTGGGCCGCGCCTACCAGGTGTCGGTCTCGATCATCTTCCTGGGCCCGCTGCTGGTCCCGGCGGCGACCGGGCCCCGCTGGATGCTGATGATCCTGTTCGTCGCCTCGTTCTTCCTGGAGTACTTCGGCAGCAGCGTCTCGAACGTCCTCATCGTGAGCCTGCGTCAGACCATCACCCCGCAGGCCCTGATGGGACGGATGACGGCGGCGATGCGCATGCTCCTGTACGGCGGCGGTGCGCTCGGCGGTCCCGTGGGCGGTCTGCTGGCGGCGGTGGCGGGGCTGCACGGCGCCCTGTGGATCGCGGGCGTGCTCTCCGCGGCGATGCTCGTCCCGATCATCCTGTCCCCGGTGGGCAGACTGCGCACGATGCCGACGGGTCCCGAGGACGACGCCGTCACCGCGGCATGAGGACGACGAACCGCCACAAGCGCACAGGCGTCCTGCGAATCAGCGGCCGTCCCGGCCAACCGCGGCGATGCTCGTCCCGATCATCCTGTCCCCGGTGGGCAGACTGCGCACGATGCCGACGGATCCCGAGGACGGCGCCGTCACCGCGGCATGAGGACGACGAACCGCCACAAGCGCACAGGCGTCGTGCGGGTCAGCGGCCGTATCCGGCCACCAGGCCGGACCGCTCGCGCTGCTCGACGCGCACCCGGCTCGCGCCCGCTCCCGTGACGGCCACCGCCGCGGGATGCGTCCCGGCGACGATCAGGTCCGCGAGGCCCGTTTCGGGCCGGACGACGGCCGGCCGGCCGGGCCAGGCGAGCACGGCCGGCGGCAGGCCGGGCGCCGACACCTCCAGCTCGCGCGGCGACACGGTGAGGCCCACGCCGAGGGCCTTCAGCACGGCTTCCTTCCGGGTCCACACGCGCAGGAAGGCGGGCCGCCGCTCGGCCGGGGGCAGGGCGTTCAGGGCGGCCAGTTCGTGGTCGGAGAGAGCGGCCCGCGCCGCGCTGTCGACGTCGAGGGGACTGCCGTCCTCCTCGACGTCCAGGCCGACCTGCCCGCCCCGGCACACGGCGACGCCGATGACCGCACCGCTGTGGGTGACGGAGAAGTCGTAGGGCGCGGGCGGGTCCGCGACGTCCAGCCGGGCCTTCCCGTGCGGCCCGCCGCAGCGCGGGCACACGCGCCGCAGGGGCACGTCCGCCGGGGCCACGCCGAGCAGTTCGCCCAGCAGCAGCCGGCTCAGGGCGCAGCCGACCAGGAAGCGGGCCCGGTCGTCGGGGCGGACGGTCGCGTCGTGGCGGCCGCGCTCCCGGGGGTCCAGCAGCCGCAGCAGGCCCTCGTGGGCGTCGCCGAGACGCGCCCACGAGACCTGCACGGAGAACACGAGAGCGGCCCGGGGACTGGCGGAGGGAACGGTCAGTGCACGGCGCGCAGCATGCGCGTCACGTTGATGCGCGTGGGCGACAGGCCGAGTTCGACGCTCTGCATCATGCGCTCGCCGTTCAGCCGGCCGTAGGCGAGCAGATCCACGTTGGCCAGGCTGAATTCGGGCCAGGTGTGAATGCTCAGGTGCGAGGCGGAAAGCAGGAGAATCGCGGTGACGGCGCCGTTCGGGAAAACGTGCGACGCCTCACCGAGTACCGTGGCGTTTCCCTTTTCGGCGGCCGTGCGCAGCACCTGGAGAAGGCGCTCCTCGTCGGTCAGGATGCTGTGGTCGCTCACCCATACGTCGACGGCATAAGAGCACAGATCGTCGACGTTTATACCCTCGGTGGCGAGGCTGGCGGAGTTGGTCATGGGGAACCGGGGGTGACGAACCGTTGCCCCCGTCTCCTTTCACATAGGCGCTCGGTGGTGCCCAGAGTAGCATCCGGGGCGCACCGCGGCACGCAAACCCTTTAGGAAAAGCCTTCCGGAACGAATATCGCGGCATTTGTTTTCCCGCACTGGAATTCCATCGGAATTCCCGCTATTTCCCGGCCGCCCGAGCGGGTCCGGACGGCTCTGAACCAGCCCGTATACTCGATAGTCCCGGAATCCATCAATCAGCTTGCCTGGAGCAGCATTGTGACGAACGCGCGTCGGCACCCTCGGAGTACCACCGCCGATTCTGTGCTCACGGAAGTCGCGGACGCCGTCCGGCTCCAGGAGGGCCCGCCCGGAGTGCGGTCGGTCCTTCGCGCCCTGCGCCGCCTCGCTCCCGCCTCCACGAAAGACCTCAGCCGCGCGACCGGCCTGCCCGTCCCGATCGTGGCGGCCCTGGGCAACGAGCTGCGCCGCCGCGGCTTCGTCACCAAGGAGCGTCCGTCCCGGCTGACGGAGAGCGGCCGGGACCTCGTCGCCCGGCTCGGCATGGACCTCGCCCTCGACGCCACCTGCCGCACCTGCGACGGGCGCGAGCTGGTCATCCCCGACGTGCTGGACGAGGCCGTGCCGCGGCTGCGCGCGCTCATGGAGGCGGGTCCCGCCGCCGACATGGCGATCGACCAGTCGCACTGCACGGCCGAGACCAAGGTGCGCCGGGTGCTCGCGCTGCTCACGGCGGGCGCGCTGCCGGGCGGCTCGCTGCTGCTGATCGGCGACGACGACCTCGTCTCCCTCGCCGTCGCCGTGGTGGGCGACGTGCTGGGCGCCCCGATCGTCGAGCGGGTCACCGTCGTGGACATCTCGCCGGAGATCCTCCACTACATCCAGAAGGTGTCGGCCGGTCTCGGCACCCGCGTGGAGACGGTCCGGCACGACCTGCGTCTGCCGCTGCCCGCCGAACTGCACCAGCAGCACGACGTGGCCATGACCGACCCGCCGTACACCCCCGAGGGCGCCCGGCTCTTCCTCTCCCGTGCCGTGGAGGGCCTGCGCCCCGGCCCCGCGCACAGCGTCTTCTTCTCCTTCGGCGGCAAGAGCCCCGACGAGATGCTGGAGGTGCAGCGGGAGATCATGGCGCTCGGCCTGGTCACCAACGGCTACATCCGCAACTTCAACGAGTACGAGGGCAGCGGCATCCTCGGCGGGGTCGGCTTCTTCCAGCACCTCCTCACCACCACCTCGACGGCCCCCTCCCACGAGGGCGAGTTCAGCGGCCCCCTCTATACCGGCGACAAGCGGACCCGGCAGCGCGAGTACACGTGCGTGGCGTGCGCGGCGCGGCTGCGCGTCGGCCCCGGCGCCCGCTGGACCTCGGTCGCCGCCCTGCGCGCCGACGGCTGCCCGAACTGCGGCAAGGGTCCCTTCCGCCCCGGCCGCCTGGTCCCGACGGACGAACCGACACCCCCGGCGCCCCAGCAGCCCCCGACCCCGCCCCCGGCCCCCGCCCCCGCGCCCACCGCCGCTCCCGCCGTCGTCGCCGCCACCCCTCGCACCCCCGGCTGGCACGCCCCGTCCGACGCCGACCGGGCGGCTCTCGCCGAGCGGGCGCGGCCGTACGTCACCCGTCAGGCCGACGAGCGTGATCTGCCGGCCATCGGGCGGTTCGAGGCCGAGATCGCCCGGGTCTCCTTCGGTGAGGACGCCATCGACGACCCCGAGCGGTGGGCGTCCCGGCTGGGCCGGGCCATGGAGAAGTCGAAGGAGGGCATGATCGTCGCCCACGGTCCGGGCGAGGAGCCCGTCGGCTGGTGCTGGGTGAGCATCAACCAGAACGCGATGACCGGCGACCGCTACGCCAACTTCCGCTCCCTGGCCGTCTCCCCGGTGGACAACCGCAGTGACGTCGCGGAACTCCTGCTCACCGCGGGCCTGGAGTTCTGCCTGGCGAACGGCATCACGGAGGTCGTCGGCCGGGTGCATGTGGGCAACGTCCCGATGCGCACGGTCTACCGCAAGTTCGGCTTCGACCCCACCAGCCTGTCCATGAAGCTGTTCCTGCCCGAGGGGGACCGGTGACCGCATTCGACCCCGACCGCGTCAAGTGCGTCGTATGGGACCTCGACGGGACCCTGTGGGACGGGATCGCCGTCGAGTCCCCCACCGACGAGCTGCCCACGCCCCGCCCCGGGATGCTCGCCGCGGTCGACGCGCTGGCCGCCCACGGCGTGCTCAGCAGCATCGCGAGCCGCAGCGCGCCGTCGGTGCTCGACCGGCTGGACGCCGTACCGGAGCTGCGTGCGCGCTTCCTCGCCCCGCAGGTGTCCTGGCAGGACAAGAGCGAGTCGCTGCGCAGGATCGCGAAGGACCTCGGCATCGCGGTGGACGCCCTGGTCCTGGTCGACGACTCCCCGTACGAGCGCGCCGAGGTCGAGGCCCTGCTGCCGGGCGTGCGCACCCTCGCCCCCGAGGACGTGCCCGCGCTGGCGGCCGCGTTCGAGGGCCGGGAGGTCACCCCCGAGTCCCGTGAGCGCGTGCACCGCTACCGCACCGAGGAGACCCGCCGGGCCGAGGGCGAGCGCTTCCAGGGCTCGCGCGAGGAGTTCCTGCGCTGGTGCGACATGCGCCTCACGGTCGGCTTGGCCACGCCCGACGAGATCCCCCGCGCCCTGGAACTCGCCGCCCGCACCCACCGCCTGAACTCCTCCGGCCTCACCCCCGACGGGCTGCGCGAGCTGGCCGCCTCGGCAGGACACGAGCTGTACACGGCCCGCATGACGGACCGTTTCGGCGCGTACGGCATCATCGGCGCCGCCCTCGTCGACCGCACCGCCCCCGCCGTCCGGTCCGTCCCGCTGCTCGCGCTGTCCTGCCGGGTCGCCGGCCGGGGCGCGGCGGCGGCCTTCCTGTTCCGGCTGATGGAGCGGGCCCGTGCGGCGGGCGCCGAGGAATTCCGGGTGACCCTGCGCCCGACCGACGCCAACCTGGAGATGCGCATCCTGCTCCGCCAGGCGGGTCTGCGCCGCACGGACGACGCCCACTCGGCCCACGCCGATTCCGCGGTCCTGGGCAGGACCCTCCACGGCGATCTGCCGGCGCCGCCGGCCTGGCTGCACGTATCCGACCGAGAGGACGCCGACGCGTGACGCAGACCCGAGACCGGGCGACGGTGGAACAAGAGCTCCGTTCGCTGATCGCCGAGGCCGCCCGCCTGGACGAGGCGGTCGTCGCCGAACTCCCCGCCGACACCGACCTGTTCGGCCCGCAGATCGGCCTCACCTCGCTGGCCGGCGTGACCCTGCTCGGCACGATCGACGAACGCTACGGCGTCGACGTGGCCGCCCTGGACCTGAACCTGGACAGCCTGCAGTCCATCGCCACCCTCGCCGAATTCGTCACGACACACCTCCAGCCCACATAGGCATCCGGTTGTACGTCCTCCTTGTTCAAAATGGGTGATCCATACGGACATGCCGTGACTCGTCCAGGGCGGCGGCGTTGAACGGGGAGTGCGGCGGCGAGTCCTGCTGCCGCACGATCCGAATTCACTAAGGAGAACGTGATGTCTCGCATCGCGAAGGCAGCCGCAGTTGCCCTCGGCACCAGCGCCGTGGTCGTCACCGGGGCCGGCCTGGCCATGGCGGACGCGGGTGCGCAGGGCGCGGCTGTGGGCTCGCCGGGTGTCCTTTCTGGCAACGTCGTCCAGATTCCGGTCAACACGCAGCTCAACGTCTGCGGCAACAGCACCGGCGTCTCCGGTCTGCTGAACCCGACCTTCGGCCACACCTGCGTCAACGGCGGCGGCCTCGGCAAGGGCCACCATGACAAGGGCTACGAGGACAAGGGCGGTCGGCACAGCAGCGGTTCGGGCTACGGCGACTGACCAGCCCGTTGTGCGCACCACAAGAGCCCCGGCGCTCAAGGCGCCGGGGCTCTTGTGGTGCGCACGGCACAGCGTGAACACGGCACGTCACGCGTACCGGTAGATCCTGCCGATCTCCTCCAACTGGTCCGGCGTCACGTCCCACGGAGGCAGCTTCTCGTGCCGGGCGACGACCCGGCGGTACTGCCCGTCGCCCGGTCCCGGCGGCTCAGCGGGCATGTAGCGGTGGTCGCGGTGGCGTTGCTGCCAGCGGGTCCACACCAGGTCCACGAAGGCGTGGTGCAGCCAGAACACAGGGTCGTTGACGGAGGCGCCGCCGAGCATCGCCCCGCCGACCCACCGGTGCACCCGGTTGTGGTTACGCCAGGCGACGCTTCCCCGGCCGGTCCCCCACCCCTCCAGCTTGTTGCGGAACCCCTGTGTGACCGTCGACCCCCAGGGCGCGGTGTCGTAGACCGGGTCCTTCAGCGCCCACTCCAGTTCGCTCTTGGTGGGCAGTTCGATCGGGTCGCGGGCGCGGCCGAGGTCCCGGGTGAGGAACTCCCCGTCCGTAACGCCCTCCTTGATCGTCCAGTTGCCGGCGGGGTAGGCGAACGGCCCGGTCGTCACCTGGCGATCGGAGCGCCGACCGTCACCGCCGAGCAGGTCATCGGTCCACGGCGCGGAGGTTTTGGAACGGTCACGCGTCCAGTCCCAGTACGGCACCGTCACCGAGGAGTCGACCCGGCGCAGCGCCTTCTCCAGCTCCAGCAGGAACCGCCGGTGCCAGGGCAGGAAGGAGGGCGCCATGTGGGCCGTGCGCAGGCCGTTTTCGCCGTCGGAGACGTAGTACTCGATGTGCATTCGGACGAACTCGTCGTACTCGCCCCGTCGTTTGATCTCCAGCAGCGCCTTCACGAACCGCCGCCGCTCGGCGCCGGTGAGCGTGCTGACGTCCTTACGCGTGTAGACCATGGTGTCCCCCCATGTGCGATCCGTCCGTCCTGTCTGTCCCGCGTTTCCCGTCTGCCCCTCGTGTTCCGTCCGGTCCGTGGTGCGGGCGGTCCCTCGGGGCGCCGGTGGCGCGCAGCTGTTCTCCCGGGCCCAGTTCGTCGACGGCGGCGCGGGCCGCCTCCAGTGGGGTGGCGTACGAGCGGTAGTGGTCCACCGTGCTCAGCCAGGTGCCGTCCGCGCGACGCATGAGATGCAGCGGACGGCCGTCGACCGTGACCTCCCACCGGGGGCCGTCGCCGGGCGCGCGATCCGCCGGCGTGAGGACGCCGCGGAGGCGCCTGCCGCGGTACATCTCCTCGAAGGAGCCGGGCGGGATGTCCGCGGACCCGTCCTGCGGGCCGGGGGACTGGAACGCGGCGACGACCGGGGCGAGCGCGAGTGCGGCGCCGGCGCCGAGCAGCCCGCGCAGCAGGTTCCGTCGAGTGCCGCGGGCCCGGCGCTGTCTCACCGCCCCCAGCGGAACCGCGGTGACGGGTACTCCGTCGGCGTTGGCGACCATGGTGTGCTCCTCGTCCTGTTCGGTTGTCCGTAGCGGTAACCGCTTGGCGGTCCGTCTGGTCACCACCCGGCGCCCGATCACCCGTCAGAAGCGCGCGGACCGCCCGGACAGGACGTCCGGGCCGCTGTGCTCCGGGTCTCGCGACAGTCCCTCAGCCACGCCGAGGTCCGCGCCGGACGCAAGGCCCGCCCCCGGCGTTCCGGCGCCGACAGGCAACTGCCGGACGACACGCTCCGGGATCAGACGGCCCTCGACAGGGTGCGGCTCCTCGGGCGCTCCCGCATCGGCAGGGCAACGGCCGAATGGTCAGCCCGTCCAGAAATCCCACCATCGGGTCAGGACCAGCATGCCGACGACCCCGAGGTGCAGAAGGGGCGGCACCCAGGTGAACTCGTCGAAGAACGTCCGCAACCCTGCCGGCGCCGGCAGGAACCCGTGGCGTACGTCGAAGGAGACGGCGTACCAGAACAGCAGGATCGTGGCGACCCACGCCAGGCAGCACCACAGGCACAGCGCGTTGATCCGGTACAGGGACTCGAACTGCAGCCAGGACACGAACCCCACACCGAAGAGGCAGCCGGCCGTGAAGGTCAGCCAGTACCAGCGGGGGAAGGCTGCACGGGCCGACAGACTCATGCCGACGCAGACGACGACGCCGTAGGCCACCAAGCCCAGCATCGGGTTGGGGAAGCCGAACGCCGAGGCCTGGTCGCTCTTCATGACGCTGCCGCAGGACACCACCGGGTTCAGACTGCAGCCCGGGGTGAATCCGGGTTCCTGCAGCAGCTTGAACTCGTCGATGGTGATGACCCAGGAGGCCAGAAGCCCCGCCGCGCCGGTGAGGACGAGGAACAGGGCGTACGCTCGACGGCTCCCGGCGATGCGCGCGCGGCTGCCGCCCGCGTCTTCCGCCCTGCTGTCACCCCCGGTTCCCGTCATCATCTACGCAGGCTGCGGGCCGGCAGGACGGCGTGTGCCGCGGCCGTGAGAGTCTCCTCGGCCCCCGCGAACGCGGCCAGCTCCTCGGGCTCGACGGGCTTGCCGGGCACAGCCTCGGGCCACGGCCGGGTGGTGAAGACGAGATAGGCGTAGCCGCGTTTCTCGACGGCCGCGAGCCACTCGGGCGGCGGAAGGCACTGGGCGTTGAAGCTCGGCGCGTTCAGGACGGCCTGGCCCGCTTCGACGAGGAGGGTCACCGGCAGGCTCGGCCGGACGGCACCGTCGACCAGGTCTCCTCCGACGGGCAAGCCGTGGTCGGTGAGCAGACGTTCGATAGCCGCGGTCGTCGCCTCGGGGCCGTCCGCGGCGTCGCCGAGGGAGTAGGCGAGGAGGTAGGGCATGTCGCCGCCGTCCGGGGCCTCGCCACTCCATGGCATCACGACGAGGGTGCCCAGGTCGGCCGCGCGGAAGGGGAGGGTTGCGCTTGGGGTTGGGGTCACCGCGCGACTTTATCGACGGCCCGGGGGGCGGCCGGGCGCGTTCTCACCCGTACGGAGGACGCCCCACCAGTGCTCCACACGAACGAGGGACGGTCTCCCGACCCGGCTCGAACAGCGCACCGAGGGCCGGCCCGTACGACACGGCGCCGGCCCTGCGGGAAGAACGTCTCAGCTCTTCAGGGGCAGTCCGCCAAGGAGCGGCTTGGGGCTGTTGAGAGCGCCGGTCGCGCCCTTGACGGTGCTGAGCACGGAGTCCTTGTTCTCAGTGTCGAGCGCGTTCGACTGGTGCTGCAGCCGCGTCACGTCCGCCCCGTCGAGGGCGAGGGGACCCTTGGTGAGCGTGTTCACTGCGCCAGTGAGGCTGGTGGGCGTGAGATCGGCGGTGCTGTTGGCGAACGCGGGCGCGGCGGCACCGGCGAGGACCATGGACCCGGCAATGACAGCGGCGGCCTTCAGGGACTTCATCGGGTTCCTTTCTTCGGCGACTCGGCAACTCAAGTCACCGGGGGAAGTCTGACGCCATGCACAACGAGTCCCGCCGGAAGCGGAAACCCCGTGTGCGGGAAATCTCGAGCACCCCCGGCAAAGGCCCCCTCCCCAAGCGAGAAGGCCCTGCCGGGTGCTGAATTCAAGGAGCGGTCAGAAGGCCTGCCATGAGCGGCCCGTCGAGGATTCTCGGCCGGGGTCCTGGCTCCGCCGCCCTTCGGGACAACGCCAACGGCCGCCCTCCTGGGGGAGGACGGCCGCTCGAAGAAGCGCGGCGTGGCGTCAGTCGTTGACGCAGATGCTGCCGAACGCCGGGTTCAGCAGGCCGGTTACGTCGGTCGAGTTGCCGCAGATGTTGGTCTGGTGGTGCAGCGGCAGCTGGATGACATTGCCGGACAGCAGGCCAGGGGAGTGCGCGGCGACGGCCTCCGCGCCACTGTCGGCAACGGCGATGCCAGAGGCGCCGGCGATGGCCGCGGTGGCAACGGAGGTCAGGACCAGGCCCTTCGCGATACGCGACATGGAGAGGTGCTCCTTGAGGTTTTGACACAAACACCCGGGCGGGGTGCCCGGCACTGAGGTCAACGCACGCGATTCCCCGGAGTTGCGCAGCCATTCGAGTGACGCCACGACGGGCCGGACTTCACGATTCCGACACACTTGACCGGTATCAGTGCATTAGTCCAGATACTGGTTAGAGTTGCGCCTCGCCCGCTGCACTCCTACGGCCAGCAAATAGCACCGCAGACATCGATGGACATCGACAGACACCGACTCCACGGTCTTTTCGAAAGGGCACCGCCGGTCATGCGCATTTCCCTGGGTCCGCTGCTGCGCGGCACGACGGCCGGAGTTCTCGCCCTCGCCTCGGTCTGGGCGCTGGGCAGCGCGCGGGCGATCGGCGCCCCGCCCATCACCGAGGCGGAGAGCATCCACTTCGCGCAGCGCTACCGTGCGACACAGCACGGCGGGATCGTCCGGGCGGCCAACGCGGCGATCAGCTGCCGCACCTCGCCGGCCCCTCGGGCCGCCCGTGCCTGCCCGGCCGTGCGCAAGGGCGGCACCGGCGTCAACAGCGGCTTCGACATGTTCTACGTCGACGTCGACGACGACCCGAACACCTACAACTCCTCCAGCGCCGAGGTCCGTCTCCCCCGGGGCGCGCGGGTGTCGTACGCGCGGCTGTACTGGGGCGGCAACCTGCGCGTCGGCGAGCAGAAGCCGCCCGCGGACAACGCGCGCGTGCTGATCGCCGAGCCGGGCGGACAGTACAAGGCGGTGCTCGCGGACACGGTCGTCGGCCACCGGGTGGCCCAGGGCGCCGACGCCTTCCAGGCCTCCGCCGACGTCACCGACCTGGTGCGCGACAGCGGTCAGGGCCTGTACACGGTCGCGCAGATCAACGTGGCCATGGGCAGGTCGGCGGCCGGCGCCTGGGGCGGCTGGACGCTGGTGGTGGCGTACGAGAACCCGGCGGAGCCGCTGCGTCATCTGGCCCTGTGGGACGGCTTCGACACCCTCGGCTCCCCCTCCGGCTCCGCCGCCGGCGCCACCGCCCCGAAGGAGATCCGGCTGCGCGGGCTCGACATCCCCGCGGGTGCGGGCGGCCGGGCCGGGCTCGTCGGGTACGACGGCGACCGCGGCCGAACGGGTGATTCGCTCATGTTCTCGACCGGTGGACGGGCGGCCACCGCGCTCACGAACCCGGTCAATCCATCTGACGATGTGTTGAACTCCACGATCAGCGAGCCGGGGGCGGCTCCGGCGGCGCGTGTACCGGCGTACGTCAACACCCTCGGCTACGACTCCGACGTGTTCGATCTCGGCCGGGCTTTGCGGCGTGGCGGTGACCAGCTGGCCGTTCGGCTCGTTGCCACCCGGGACGCGGCGTGGGCCGGGGCGCTCTTCGTCGCCGTCGACACACGAAAGAAGTAGTCAAGCGCGTTCCCGCACGTCCCGAGTGCCACCGTGAGCGAGGAAACCGCGCCATGCACCAGCCAGAACCCGACGACAGACCCCGGGTCCTGCACCTCACCCAGCCCGTGGACGGCGGGGTCGCCCGGGTCGTCACGGACCTGGCGCGGGCCCAGCTCGCGGCCGGCCTGCACCTCACCGTGGCCTGCCCCGACAGCCCCCTCTCCGAGAACCTGCGCGCGCTGGGCGCGAACGTACGGCACTGGGCGGCGACGCGGGCTCCGGGACCCTCGCTCCCCGGTGAGGTACGGCGGCTCAAACGCCTGCTCGACGAGGTACGCCCCGATCTGCTGCACGCGCACAGCGCCAAGGCCGGACTCGCCGGACGGCTCGCGGTGCGCGGGCGGATCCCGACCGTGTTCCAGCCGCACGCCTGGTCCTTCGAGGCGGTCGGCGGCCCCACCGCGGCCCTCGCACTCACCTGGGAACGGTACGGGGCCCGTTGGGCCGACCGGCTGCTCTGTGTGAGCGAGGCGGAGCGCGCGACCGGGCAACGCGCCCGGATCGCCGGGCGGTGGAGCGTCGTCCCCAACGGCATCGACCCCGAGCGCTTCCACCCGGCCCCCGTCGACACCGTACGGGCCGGCCTCCTCCCGCTGCTCGCCCCGGCCGCACCCCTGGTGGTGTGCGTGGGGCGGCTGTGCCGGCAGAAGGGACAGGACGTGCTGCTGGCGGCGTGGGCGGACGTGGCACGGAAGGTGCCCGGGGCCCGGCTCGTGCTGGTCGGCGACGGACCGGACGGGGAGCAACTGCGCTCCCGAGCACCGGAGTCCGTGCTGTTCACCGGCGCCGTCGCCGACGCCGTGCCCTGGTACCAGGCCGCCGACCTCGTCGTACTCCCCTCGCGCTGGGAAGGCATGGCGCTAGCCCCGCTCGAAGCGCTCGCCTGCGGGCGGCCCGTCGTGGTGACCGACGTGGACGGCGCCCGGGAGAGCCTGCCCGACCCGCTCGCCGCCCGCTGTCTGGTGCCCGCCGAGAACCCCGCGGCGCTGGCCGACACCCTCACCGCACTGCTCCTCGACCCGCTGCTGCGCGAGTCGCTCGGCCATCGGGGACGCGCTCACGTCCTGGCCGCGCACGACGTGCGGCGCACCGCCGAGGCGGTCGCGGACGTGTACCGAGAGCTGCTCACGACCACGGAAGGGGCGCGCGTCGCGCCCCCTGAGTGCAGGGAGTCCATCCACTCGTGACTGCGGAAAGCACCGTCCCCTCCCCGGGCGCGCAGCCCGGATACTCACCCGTCTCGGTCATTCCGCGGCTGGAGAGCGCAGCGGGATTCCGGTTCCCCACCCGGCGGCCCTCCGCGCGGCCCGTGTCGCCGCTGCCGCTCCTGCTCGCCGACGGCCTCGCCGCGTCGCTGGGCGCCCTGGCACTGACCGGGGCGCAGCGCCGCCCGTTACTGGTGGCCCTGCTGGTCGCCGCCACGATGCTGCTGCGCCCGCAGCGTCCGCGCCCGGTGACGGGAGTGCTGGACGAACTGCCCGCCGTCTGCGGCCGGATCGCCGTCGCCTGGCTGGCGCTGGGGGCGTTCGTCGCGGCGTGGATCCCCGCGCACGCGCTCTCGGCCCACACCCTGCTCCTCGGGTGCACGGCGCAGGCCGTGGCCGCGTGCGCCGGCCGCGCGGTCGTGCATTGGCGCCGCCACCGGGCGCTGCTGCGCCGCCCGCACGCCGCGCTCGTCATCGGCCCCGCCACGACCGCGCAGCGCGTCGCCGCCGCCGTGCTGCGCCACCCGCGCTGCGGGGTGCGGCCGGTGGGGATCGTCGCCGAGCGCCCCGACGGCGCCGACGGACTGCCGGTGCTGACCACCGGTCAGGAGGTGCAGCGGGCCCTCATCCAGAACGGCGTCCGCGACGTCCTGTGCGTCCACCCGGCCGTGCGCACCGTGCAGGGCCCGCTGCTGCGGGCGCTCGCCGAGTCGGGCTGCACGGTGTGGGAGGTCGACGCCGACATCCCCTCGTACGCGAGCCGTGAGCAGCTCGCCGGGTTCTCCTGCCGACGCCTCGACCTGGGCGCCAGGCGCCGGGGCAGCCTAGGCAAGCGGCTGCTGGACGTCACGGCCTCCGGGACGCTGCTGCTGCTGGTGAGCCCCCTGCTGCTGGTGTGCGCGGCGGTGCTGCGGCTGACGGACGGGCCGGGGATCGTCTTCCGGCAGGAGCGCATCGGCAAGGACGGCCGGCCCTTCACGCTGCTGAAGTTCCGCACCCACCGCCCGGTCGACGAGCACGAGGCCGCGACCCGCTGGAGCGTGGCCGGCGAGCGGGAGATGAGCCCCTTCTGCCGCTTCCTGCGCCGGACCTCGCTGGACGAGCTGCTCCAGCTGTGGAACGTCCTGTGCGGCGACATGAGCCTGGTCGGGCCGCGACCCGAACGCCCTTTCTTCGTCGGCCAGTTCAGCCAGACCTACCCGGGCTACGCGGCCCGCCACCGGATGCAGACCGGCATCACCGGCCTCGCCCAGGTCCACGGACTGCGCGGCGACACCTCCATCGAGGACCGGGCCCGCTTCGACAACGCCTACATCGACAACTGGTCGCTGTGGCAGGACGTCTGCATCCTGCTGCGCACCGCGGCCTCCCTCGTGCGACCGACCGGGAGCTGACCCGCCGATGACCCTCGCCCTGTCCGTGCCGCGCGCCCGGGCCCTGTCACCGGTCCTGCCCCTGGTCGTGGTGGTCGCCCTGCTCGGACTGCCGCCCGCCCCCGGCACCGAGGGCGGCGCCGGGCCGGCCGACGCGCTGTCCGCGCTGGTCGTGCTGTTCTGCGCGGTACGGCTGCTGCGGCAGCGGCGGCGCCCCCTGTCACGGAGGGCCGCCGTGATCCTCGGGCTGCCGGTCGTCGGGGTCGCGCTCGCCGCGCTGGGCGCGACCCCGGCGGGCGCGGGGCTCACCGGGCTCGGCCGCTATCTGCAGATCTTCGTGCTGGTCCCCGCGGCCGTCGTCCTCCTCGTCCGTGACCGCTCCGACTTCCGGGTGCTGGCCTGGTCGTTCGTCGGGCTCGCGGGGTGGCAGGGGGCGGTCGGCGTCCATCAGTTCGTCACCGGGACCGGCGCCTCCTACCAGGGTGAGGACATCCGGGCGGTCGGCACGTTCGGACCGCAGGACGTGATGGGCATGGCGACCGTCGTGTCGTTCGGGCTGATCTGCGCGGTCGGGCTGGCGCTCGGCCGGACCTCGCTGCGGCAGCGGGCGATCGCCGCGGCTTGCGCGCTCGCGCTGCTGACGCCGCTCGCGCTGTCCTTCAGCCGGGGCGCGTGGATCGCGACCGCGCTGACCTGCACGATCCAGCTGGTCCTCGCCGGGTTGCGGCGCGCGCTGAAGGTGGGCGCGGTCGCCGTCGCGGCCGGCGTGATCCTGGTCGGCGGCTTCGGCGTCGGCTCGGCGATGCTCCAGCAGCGCGTCAGCAGCATCACCCGGGTCACGAACGCTCCCGACCAGTCGGTCACCGACCGGTACACGATGTGGGCGGCGGCGGTCGGCATGTGGCGCGAACAGCCGCTCACCGGCGTCGGGTTGAAGGACTTCCCCGAACACCGCGACACGCACGCCTCTCTCGCACTGTCCTCCGGCAGCGACACCGAGGGCGCGGGCTCGGCCTTCGTACGGCAGCCGCTGCTCTCCCCGCACAACATGTACCTGCTGGTCCTCGCCGAGCAGGGCCTGATCGGACTGCTCGCCCTCGCGGGCGGCTGGCTGGCGCTGCTGGCGTGCGGGCTGCGCGGCTGGTTCCGCGTCCGGCGCGGCGGCCCCGGCCTCGACTGCGCGCTCGTCGCCTGCGGACTGCTGCTCTGGCAGCTGATCGACTTCATGTACGCCGACATCGGCGGCCCCTCCACCGTCCTGACCGCGGTCGTCTTCGGGGTGGCGGCCTGGTGGGCGCTGGTCGGCGCCGATGCCGGCGGCAGCCCCCGCGAGGAGGCCCGCACCCGATGAACCCGACGCCTTCCCGGCCCCCCCACCCGACCGACCCCACCACCGTCCCACCCGCACGACCCGCACCCCGGCCGAAAGGCGCGTCCAAGAGAACGACCAGGAAGACGGCGACGGCCAGGGACACGGCCGCGGAGACGATCGGGAGCACGGTCGGCGCGGCAGCTGAAGAAGTGGCCGCGAAGGTACTCGGGAACCCCGGCGGAGAGCCGACCCGAGGAGCAGCCCGAGGAGCAGGCGGTACAGGGGAGGTGGCTCGGCGCGGGAACACGGCCGAGGACGTGAGCGGGGTCGCGGGCGGGGGCGTGGGCGAGGTCGCGGGCGGCGACATGAGCGGGGTCGCGGGCGGCGACGCGGGCGAGGACGTGAGCGGCGACGCGGACGGCAACGTGGGCGAGGTCGCGGGCGGCGACGCGGGCGAGGACGTGAGCAGCAACGCGGGCGCGGTCGCGGTCGAGGGCGCGGGCGGTGCCGGTGTTTCTTCGCCCCCGCGGGGATTTCTCGCCAGGGCCGCTCTTGTCACCGCCGTGCTCTCCGTGGCCGGGGCGCTGCTCGGGCTGGTGCGGGATCAGGCGTTGGCCCGGTTGTTCGGGGCGGGCAGGGACACCGACGCGTTCCTCGTCGCGTGGACCGTGCCCGAGTTCGCGGCCACGCTGCTCATCGAGGACGGCCTTGCGTTCGCCCTGATCCCCGCGTTCAGCATGGCGTTGGCCCGCCGCTCCCAGGGCGCCCCGGGCGACCCGGTCCGCGCGCTGGTCGCCGGCACGCTCCCCCGGCTGTCGCTGGCGTTCGTCGCGGTCGGCGCCCTGCTCATCGGCATCGCCCCGCAGCTGGTCGGGGCCCTCGCGCCCGGTCTGCCCGACCCCGCGCTCGCCGTCGACTGCACACGGCTCACCGCGACCTGCGTGGTGAGTTTCGGGCTCGCCGGGTACTGCAGCGCGGCCCTGCGCGCACACCGCAGGTACCTGGCGCCCGCGGCGATCTACGTGGCCTACAACGTAGGCATCGTCGCCGGGATGTTCGTGCTCGGCGGGCGCTGGGGGGTGCGGTCGGCGGCGGTCGGGGTCGCGGTGGGCGGACTGCTGATGGTCGTCGTACAACTGCCGTCTCTACTCGGGCAGTTGAGGAAACGGGAGGTGGGCGCGGAGGCGGGTGGGGAGGTGGCCGCCGGGCAGGCGGAGCCGCGGCCGCTGGACACCGCGCTGCTGACGACGGTGCTCCTGTTCGCCCTGTGCCGGCAGTCCCAGGTCCTCATCGAACGCTTTCTCGCCTCGCACCTCCCGGCCGGGGCGATCTCGCACCTGAACTACGCGCAGAAGGTCGCGCAGATGCCGATGATCCTGTCGGTGATGGTGTGCACGGTCACCTTCCCGGTGGTCGCGCGGGCACTGGCCGAGGGCGACACCGAGCGGGCCCGCGGCCGCGTGGAGCGGGATCTGGCGCTGGCCGCGTGCATCGTGCTGCTGGGCGCGGCCGCCGTGGTGGCGTGCGCGCCGCAGATCGTCGAGGTGCTGTTCCAGCGGGGCGCGTTCACCGCGCGGGACACGGCGGCGACGGCCGGCGTGATGCGCGTGTACGCGCTCGGACTGCTCGGCCAGACCCTGGTGGGCGTCCTGGTCCGCTCCTACTTCTCGGCGGGCCGCGGCTCCTGGTACCCGGTGGGCTCGATGGCCGCCGGGATCGCCGTGACCTCCTTGATCGGCGCGCTGAGCGTCCACGCCTGGGGCGTGTACGGGATCGCCGCCGCCAACGCGACCGGCATCACCGTCTCCGCGCTGGTGCTGCTGGCCGGGATGGGTCCGCGCAGCGTCCCGGTCAGTGTCCCGGGCGTGCTGCGCGAGCTGAGCCGGCCGGTGTCGGCGGCCCTGGCGGCGGCCCTGGCCGGGGGCTTCGCCGCCGCGCGGTTCGCCGACCCGCTCGCCGGTCTCGCCGCCGGCGCTCTCACCGTGACCGCCGTCTATCTGCTGCTCGGCCGTGCCCTGGGCGCCCAGGGCATCGTCTCCGCCCTCCGTTCCGTACGTTCCGCGACCCGAAGGCTCTCCCATGGCCGCTTCTGACACCAGCAGACGCACGTCCGTCCCGTGGGTGGCGATGTACCACTCCGTCGACGACTGCCCCGAGGACCCGTACCAGATCACCGTCACCCCCGAACGGCTGGAGAAGCAGCTGATGTGGCTGCGCCGGCACGGACTGCGCGGCGTCTCCATGAGCCGGCTCCTCGCCGCCCGCGCGGAGGGCAAGGGCCAGAATCTCGTCGGTCTCACCTTCGACGACGGCTACGCCGACTTCCTCACCGACGCTCTGCCCGTGCTGCGCCGCCACCGCTGCAACGCCACCCTCTTCGTGCTGCCCGGCCGGCTCGGCGGCGACAACGCCTGGGACCCGCTGGGCCCGCGCAAGCCCCTGCTGACCGCCGACGGCATCTGCCGCGCGGCCTACGAGGGCGTCGAGATCGGCTCGCACGGCCTCACCCACGTCGACCTCACCCGGGCCGACGACCTCACCCTCAAGGCGGAGACCGTCGAGAGCCGCGCCGCCCTCACCGCACTCCTCGGCACCGAGATCGCCGGCTTCTGCTACCCGTACGGGACGATCGACCGGCGCGCCATGGACGCCGTACGCGAAGCCGGTTACAGCTACGCCTGTGCGATCGACCCCGGAAAGCTGAACGGCCTGCACGCCCTGCCCCGGGTACACATCGGGGAGAACGACAACGCGCTGCGCCTGCTGCTGAAGTACCGGCTGCACCGGTTGCGCCGGCGTCCCGTCGAGGGGCTGCGGTGAAGGCGCTGCACATCATCACGGGGCTGGGCGTCGGCGGCGCCGAGCAGCAACTGCGGCTGCTGCTGCGCCACCTGCCGGTCGACTGCGACGTGGTGACGCTGACGAACCCGGGGTCGGTCGCCGACGGGCTGACCGCGGACGGGGTGCGGGTCGTGCACCTCGGCATGGCCGGCAACCGCGACCTCGGCGCGCTGCCACGGCTGGTCCGGCTCATCCGCTCCGGCGGCTACGACCTCGTCCACACCCACCTCTACCGGGCCTGCGTCTACGGCCGGCTGGCGGCGCGGCTCGCGGGAGTGCGCGCCGTCGTCGCCACCGAACACTCCCTGGGCGCTTCGCAGTTGGAGGGCCGGAAGCTGACCTCCGGGGTGCGTGCGCTCTACCTCGCCAGCGAGCGGCTGGGCCGCACCACGGTCGCCGTCTCCCCGACCGTCGCCGACCGGCTGCGCAGCTGGGGCGTCCCGGCCCCCCGGATCGAGGTCGTCCCCAACGGCATCGACCTGGCCCGCTTCCGCTTCGACCCCGAAGCCCGGCACCGCACCCGACGGCGCCTCGGCCTGCCCGACGACGCCTGCGTCATCGGCGGCATCGGACGCCTCACGGCCGCCAAACGCTTCGACGTCGTCCTCCACGCCCTCGCCCGGCTCCCCGCCGACCACTGGCTGTTGCTGGTCGGCGGCGGCCCCGAGGAGAACGTGCTGCGGCGCACCGCGCACGAGGCGGGGGTCGCCGACCGCGTCCTGTTCACCGGCGAACGCCCCAGCGTCGCGGACGGCACCCCCGGCCCCGACCTGCCCTCCCTCACCTGCGCCATGGACCTGTTCGTCTCCCCCTCCCCCGAGGAGACCTTCGGCCTGGCGATCGTGGAGGCGCTGGCCTGCGGACTGCCCGTGCTCTACGCCTCCTGCCCCGCGATCGAACACCTGCCCGCCCGGGCGACGGCGGGCGCCCGCCGGGTGAGCGGCGGCGCCGAGGCGTTCGTCCGCGCGCTCACCGAGGCGCGCGCGCATCCCTCCGGCCCGCGCACCGCGCCCGAGGCAGCCCGCCACTACGACATCACCCGCAGCGCCGCCCAGCTCATGGACGTGTACGCGGCCACCGTGTCCGGACCGCCCCTGCTCTCCCCAACTACCCCGACACCCCAGGGAGTCAGTTCCCCATGACCGAGAACCCCCGTCGTCCTGCCGCCCTGCGCCGCGCCAGGACGCTCCCGCCGTGGTCCCTGCTCGCGGCCGGCGCCGTCGCCGGCGGCCTGCTCGGCGGCGTGTACGGGGCCGTCGAGCCGCCCGTGTACACGGCCACCGCCTATGTCGTCGCCGTCCCCACCGAGAAGTCCGACCCGGCGTCCGCGCTCGGCTTCGCGCAGGCCTACGGCCGGGTCGCCACCCAGCTCGCGGTGCTCGGGGACGCGCAGGTGTGGGCGGGCGTGCCGGTGAAGACGCTTCAGCAGAGTGTGCAGACGGCGACCTCGCCGGACGCCCCGATGGTCTCGATCACGGCGACCTCCTCGCGTCCCGACCTGGCCGCCGACATGGCCAACGCGGTCTCCCGCTCGCTGACCCAGCACGCGAAGAGCTCCCGGGCCACCACCAACGTCGAGCTCCAGCAGTTCGCCCGGGCGGTCAAGCCGACCGCCCCCTCCTCGGCGTCCTGGGCGGTGACCGCTTCGGTGGGGGCGAGCGCGGGCGGGCTGCTCGGCGCTCTGGTGCTGCTGGTGCGGCCGAAGCGGGCCCGGGAGGAGGAGGCCGCACGTCCTGCCGCCGTCCCCGGCCCAGCCGTCGCCGCCGACGCCCACGGAACGCTGTGAAACCGACGTTCACCACCGAACTCGTCACGGACGAACAGGCCTTCACCGCCCTCGCGCCCGCCTGGGGGCGCCTGTACCAGAGGTGCGCGACGGCCACGCCGTTCCAGAGTCACGCCTGGCTGCACTCGTGGTGGCTGTCGTACGGCCGGCGCGGGCGACTGCGTCTGCTGCTGGTCCGCGACGGCGGTGACCTCGTCGCAGCCGCCCCGCTGACGGCCGTCCGCCGGCCGCTGCCGGCGCTGGTGCCGCTCGGCGGGGCGATCTCCGACTACGGGGACGTCCTCGTCGACGACGCACACGGCGAGCGGGCCGTCGCCGCGCTCACCGAGGGCCTCGCGACGGCCGCCCGCACCGCGCTGATCGACTTCCGCGAGGTGCGGCCGGGCGGCGCGGTGGAGCAGGTCTACGAGCGCTGGCACGGGCCGCGGCGCCGGGTGAGCGACTCGGTGTGCCTGGAGCTGCCGGCCGTCCCCATGGACGAGTTGGTGGCCCGGCTGCCGTCGGCGAAGGCCCAGCGGGTGCGCGCCAAGCTGCGCAAGCTGACCGCGCTGGGCGTGGAGCGTCAGGTCGTCCGCCCGGAGGACGTCGACTCGGCGCTGCGCCGGCTCCTGGAACTGCACCAGTTGCAGTGGCAGGGCCGGAAGGTGACCGGCGAGCACCTGCGCTCCCGCTTCTGTGAGCACCTGGTGCGCTCGGTCGGCCCAATGGTGCGTTCCGGGGACGCGGTGGTCACCGAGTTCCGGCTGGACGACGACGTGGTGGCCGTCGATCTGACGCTGCTGTCGCGCCGCCTGGCCGGGGGCTATCTCTACGGCGCCCATCCACGGCTGCGGGAACGCAAGGCGGACGTGGCGGTGATGCTGCTCGACGCCTGCGCCGAGCACACCCGGGGCGGCGGCCGCGCCGCGCTGAGCCTGCTGCGGGGCAACGAGCCGTACAAGCATCACTGGCGGCCCGAGCCCGTCGTCAACCAGCGGCTGCTGCTGGCCCGTCGGCGTACCGCGCCGCTGCTGTCGGCGGTCGTCTGCGACGTGGCCGCCCGGCGGCGGGGCAAGGAGCTGCTGCTGCGGCTGGAGCAGCGGAAGGAGCGTGACGGTGGCGGCGGGTCCTGACGTGGGCCGGCCGCCACCGCACCGCGGTTCACCAGTTGCGCGACCACCAGTCCAGGCGGACGCAGAGCTTGCCGCCGAGCCAGTACTCGACCCAGTCGCCGAGGTCCATCGGCGCGCAGTTCACCGGGGGTTCGGTGGTGGGCTCGGTCGAGGGCTCGGTGGTGGGCTCGGTCGTGGGCGGTTGTGTGATGGGGTCCGTGGGCACCGGGGTCGGGTCGTCGGTGCGGCCGGACAGGAACGAGCGGTACACCTCGGAAGACCGCGGGTTCTGCCGGCACTGCCAGACGCCGTGCGGGCAGTAGTCGGTCAGCGTGTTGTACAGCGGTTTGTGCTCGTCCATCCAGGCGAGCATGCGCCGCATGTATTCGGAGTTGTCACCGTTGCGGAAGAGGCCCCATTCGGGATAGGAAATCGGCTTGCCGTGGGATCTGGCGAATTCCACGTGTTCCTGGAGCCCGTAGGGCTCTTTCACCTGCTCGTCGAAGGACAGCCCGGTCGGCTGGTCGTACGAGTCCATTCCGATGATGTCGACGGTGTCGTCTCCCGGATAGCACTGGGTCCAGGGAACGGCGTCCTTGCCGCGGGTCGGCGTGAAGTCGAACCTGAATTTCTGGCCCGGCACCGAACGCATCGTGGAGACGATCCTGTTCCAGTACTTCTTCCATGCCTCCGGGTCCGGCCCGCAGCGATGGGTGTACGTGATGCCGTTCATCTCCCAGCCGAGCACGATCACCGTGTCCGGCACCTTCAGCGCGACGAGCCGTTCGGCGAGAGCCCTGAAGTGGTGATCGAACTCCCCGGCCGCGCCCAGCCGCAGCAGTCTGCGCACCTCGGTGTCGGACACGCCCTCCTCGTTGCGCTCCATCATGGGCACGTTGAGGACGAACATCCGGTCGTCCTTCGCCAGCCGCCAGCGCGCCCACGCGTCGAGGAAGCCGGGCGGGCCCTCGATGTTGCGCCAGCGGTCGCCCGGCAGGTAGGTGTGGGCGACTCGCAGCTCAGCGCCGCCCAGCCAGGCGCTGAGCTGGGCGATGCGGGCCACGCCCCGGGCGTCGTAGTCGAGGTAGGCGCCGAAGGCGGGGGCGACCTTCGCCGGCAGGGTGGTGGCGGTGGGGGCCGGGGTGGAGGTCTCCGCCGGGGTCGCCGACGCCTGAAGGGACGCGGACGCCGGGGCCACCGGTGTCACCGGTGCGGCCGGGGTGACCTGGGCCGCAGGCGTCGCACTCGGCACGGGGACGACCGGGTCGGCCGCCACGGGCGCCGGTGCGACGGCCGCGGGCGCCGGGATGTTCGGGACGGTCGGGGTGGGAGCGGGAGGATCGGCGACCCGCACCACCCCCGCGCCCACGGCGAATCCAGGTCCGGACGCCAGGGCGGCCGAGGCCGCGACCGCCGCCGCGACGACGGCCAGCCGCCGGGTGCGCGCGCATCGCTGCTGTGGGGCCATGCCTGCTCCCTTCTCCACTCTCGCGTAACGCGCACTGCCCGCGCATTACTGACATACAGTCATATGAAAGTCACAAGAAAAGGAATCTCGCCACCGCCATTAGGGCTTTCGAGCGCCTCGATCGCCCGAATCGGTGAACCGAACCGAAGGACCCGGAGAAAAATGCCCGAGTCGCTGCTCGACACCCGCGTCCCCGCCGTTCTCCTGCGGATCGACCGGAATCCCTTTCACCACGGAACGCTGGGTGCCGTGCGCTCGCTCGGCAGAGCCGGAATCGACGTGCACGTGGTCGCCGACTCCACGGGAAGCCCCGTACGCACATCCCGTTTCGTCCGCCAGTTGCATCCCCCGCCGCCCCCCGGCGCCGCCGACGACGACATCGCCGCCGTCCTGATGCGGGTGGCCGCCCGCATCGAACGGCCCGCCGTCCTGATCCCCATGGACGACGCGGGCGCGGTCGCGGTGGGCCGGCTGCGCGCGGAGCTGGCGCCCGCCTACCTGCTGCCGCAACAGCCCGGCGCGGTGCCCGAACGGGTCGCCGACAAAGCGGAACTGGCCGATCTGTGCGCGGCGGCGGACGTGCCGCACCCGCTCACGGTCGTCCCCGACAGCGCGACGCAGGCCGCCTCCGCCGCCTGGCGGCTCGGCCTGCCTGTGGTGGCGAAATGGAGCCGCCCCTGGCTGCTGCCCGCCGACTCGGGACTGCGCAGCACGGTCGTGGTGCGCTCCCCACAGGAGGCGCGCGATCTGTTCCTGCGCACCGAGGACGCCGGCAGCCGGCTGCTGCTGCAGACCTTCCTGCCGCCGGGGCCGGACCGCGACTGGTTCTTCCACGGGTACGTCGACCGCTCCGGCGCGGTCGGCGGCGGCGGTCCGGGCCGCAAGCTGTGCGCCTGGCCGCGTGGGGCGGGGCTCACCGCGGTGGGCGAGTGGACCGAGAACCCGCAGGTGCGGACGCTGGCCGAGCGGCTCACCGGCCACCTCGGCTACCGGGGCATCTTCGATCTCGACTTCCGCCGCTGCGGCCAGACGGGCGACTACCACCTGCTCGACTTCAACCCGCGCCCCGGCGCCCAGTTCCGGCTCTTCGCCGACGGCGCGGGGCTGGACGTCGTACGCGCCCAGCATCTGGATCTGACGCACCGTCCGCTACCCGCCGGAGCGCCGCTGCCGGGGCGGTCGTTCGTGGTGGAGAACTACGCGCCGCTGGCCGCACTGCGGCGGGCGCGCGCCGGCCGCGAGCTGGCCTGGCACGCGGCCGACGACACCGCACCGGGCCGGGCCATGTGGGGCCTGTGGGGCGCCCATGTCGCCCGCCGACTGCTCGACCGGGCGCGCCGGCTCGGCCCGCCGAGCACGGTCGGAGCAGGCCCTCGCGTCATCCGCCAGGCACCCCCGCCCCCGGCGTCCCGGACCGACCTGACCGATCTGACCGGCCTGGCTGATCTGGCCGACCTGGCCGACCTGGCCAAAACGACCGAACCGACCGAACCGACCGACGACGAGAAAGCGAGCAGTTGCTGATGTACGACCTGCTGGTGGTGGGTGCGGGCCCGTACGGCCTGTCCATCGCGTCCCACGCCGCGGCCGCCGGGCTGAGCCTGCGCGTCTTCGGCCGGCCGATGGCCTCCTGGCGCGACAACATGCCGGGCGGGATGTTCCTCAAGTCCGAGCCGTGGGCCTCCAACCTCTCCGACCCCGCCGCCCGCTGGCGGCTCGACGTCTACTGCGAGACCCAGGGCGTCACAGCCCGGCACGGGGAGCCCATCCCGGTCGAGATGTTCGCCGAGTACGGCCTGTGGTTCGCCCGCAACGCCGTCCCGGACGTCGACGAGCGCACGGTCACCCGGATCGCCGCAGTGCCGGGCGGCTTCGAGGCGGTCACCGAGGACGGCGAGAGCGTCCAGGCCCGGACCGTCGCCCTCGCCATCGGTGTGATGCCGTTCGTCGAGATCCCGGCCGCCCTGCGCGGCCTTGCCCCCGACCTGGTCACGCACAGCAGCCACCACGGCGACCTCGGGCGCTTCCGCGGCCGGGACGTCACGGTGATCGGCGGCGGCCAGGCGGCCCTGGAGACGGCCGCCCTGCTCGCCGAACAGGACACCCGGGTAAGGGTGTTGGCCCGCGCCGACCGGCTGTGCTGGAACGATGTGCCGCCGCCCTGGGAGCGCCCGTGGTGGCAGTCGGCCCGCTCCCCGCACAGCGGTCTGGGCCCCGGCTGGCGCAACTGGTTCTACGCCGAGCGCCCCGGCCTCTACCGCCGGCTGCCGGAGCCGACCCGGGCGCGGATCGCGGCGACGGCACTCGGACCCGCCGGCGCGTGGTGGGTGCGGGACCGGGTCGAGGGCTCCGTGGAGGTGCGCCTCGACCACGAGGTGACGGCGGCGCGGGCCGTGTCGGGCGGGGTACGGCTGGAGGTGACGGGAGCGGACTCCTTCGAGACCGAGCATGTGATCGCGGCCACCGGCTTCAAGGCGACCCGCGACCGGCTCGGGCTGCTCTCCGGCGATCTGCGCGGCGCGCTGGCCACGGTGGCCGACGGCTCCCCCGAGGTGGGCCGGGACTTCGAGTCGTCCCACCCCGGCCTGTTCATGGCCGGCCTGGTGACGGCGGCCGGCTTCGGCCCGGCGATGCGCTTCGTCCACGGCGCGACGTTCACCGCGGGCGCCCTCGTCCGAGGCGTCCGGCGCCGGCTGCGCACCGGCGTGCCGAGCGGCGTGATCCCGGCGCCGGGCCGACACGGGGCGACGAAGGCCGTACGGGGCTGAGCGAGGTTGCGCACGGGTGCCGGCCGCGAGGGCGTCCGGCACCCGGCACGTTCAGCGACGGGACGCTGCCCTGCCTCGCCGGTACAGGACGGCGCCGCCCCCGATGAGCAACGCGCTGACATCCGAGGCGGCCGGCAGCGTTGCGCGGTCACCGCCGGTGTGCGACACGTGCAGCCGGCGGGGCGTGCCCACCGGCTGCACGTGTCGCAGCAGCCTCCGCAGTCGCCCCCCGGCCCGTCGTCGCGGTAGCCCGAGTCGTCGTCGCCGTACTGCGCTCCGCACGAGTCGGCGAGGGCGGCGGCACCGCACAGGAGGAAGCCGGCCTTGGAACGCACAGCAGGTTGTCCAAGGCCGACCTCGACCCAGCCGGACGGCTGGAGTGACGGCGTCGTCAGTCGTTGACGCAGACGGTGCCGATACTCGGGCTCAGCAGACCGAAAAGGCCCGACGCGCTGTTGCCGCACACGTTGACCTGATGATGAATCGGCATCTGGAAAATGTTGCCGGAGAGGAATCCCGAGGAACCGACGGCAGCAGCGTTGGCGTCGGCGTCGGCGAAGGCCGGGGCGGCTCCTCCGAGGGCCAGGACAAGACCTGCGACAACTGCAGCGGTCTTCTTCATGTCTTTCCCTTCTCTGCGGTCATGCCGTGATGACGGTCGAAAGAACCGAGCGAGCACAACCGGAAGAGCTCGCACCATGACCTGCAGGCTACGGACGAGAGATAGACGCTGCGATAAACGGACAAACGCGTGACGAGGAGAGATCACTCGAACGCCTTCGGAGGTGGGGTGGAAACATTTTTTTTCAATGGGCCATTGGGGTGAAGTCGAGGAACCAAAGAGGGCGGCCGGAAGTTGGTCAGCACGCTCCGGTGGACGGGGCTTCTCATCGAAGGGACTTAGTCAAGTGATCAAGAAGGTACTGGCCGCTGCCGCGGTCGCCGTTTCCGTCGTCGGCGCCTCCGCCGCTGCCGCCGCCCCCGCGCTCGCCACCGGCAACGACAGCGGCACCACCTCCGCCAGCGGCAACGGCGCCAGCCAGTCGTTCGGCAACTCGGCCACCTTCGGCAACATGAGCCCGCAGATGGCGCTCATCCAGGGCTCCCTCAACAAGCCCTGCCTCGCCCTGCCGACCAAGATCAACACCGCCACGTCCCCGGGCCCCGGGGCGCTGCTCCAGGACGTCCCGATCCTGTCGTCGTCGCAGAACCAGCAGTGTGCCGAGAACTCCACCCAGGCCAAGGGCGACGACCCGCTCTCGCACATTCTGGACGACATCGCGCTCCTCTCGGCCAATGGCGCGGGCAACCACTGACCCCAAGCGTTGAACGGGGTCTTTTTTTCCCGGCCCCCGGGGTATTTTCTCCGCCCGGACAGCGGGCCGCCGAATCATCGGCGGCCCGCTGTTCTAGCGTGCGGCGTGTGACAACGAAGAAGAACCTTTGGCCACGCCGTCTGATGATTCCGGGAATCGTCCTGATCACGACCGGCGTGCTGCTCGGCAGTTCCGCACTCCCGGGCCGGGAACACGCTCCGGGCGCTATGAACATCCTGCTGATGGGCACTGACGAACGGGACACCATCAGCGCCACCGAGAAGCACGAGTTCCACGCCGGTGGACAGCCCTGCGGCTGCACGGACGTCCTCATGCTGATCCATCTCTCGGCCCGCCGGGACCGCGTCAGCGTGATCGGCATTCCCCGCGACTCCGCCGCGGAGATCCCGCCGCACCCCGCCGGGGCGGGCGGCGTGCAACGGCCTGCGCATCCGGCGAAGATCAACGCGGCCTATCACGAGGGCGGTGCGGAGCTCGCGATCCGGACCGTCGAGTCGATGACCAGGGTGAACATCGACCGGTTCGTCCAGGTGGACTTCCGGCGGTTCATCGACAGCGTGGACGAGGTCGGCGGCGTCGAGGTGTGCACACCGCGGCGGCTCAAGGACTCCGCGACCAAGCTCGACCTCGCACCCGGCACGCACCGGCTCCGCGGCGGGCAGGCCCTGCAGTACGTCCGCTCGCGGCATGTCGACGACAGTGCCGACCTGGGCCGGATCCAGCGTCAGCAGCGGTTCCTCGTCCAGACGTTGCGGGGGCTCCAGGCGGGCAGGCTGCTCACCGACCCGGTGCGCACGGGGCACCTGGTGCGCACCCTGCTCGGGTCGGGTCCCCAGGGCTTCAATGTGGCCGAGCTCGTGGAGCTGGCGGCCGTACTGCACCGACTGCCTGCCTCGGCGACGGAGTTCACGACGGTGCCGATCTCCGGGTTCACCCCGCCCGAGCTGGGCATCGGCGCGGCGCTGGTCTGGGACCGCAAGCGCACGGACGCGCTCTTCGCGCAGGTGCGCGAGGACCGGCCGCTGATGGCGAAGGGTGCGGACCCGGCGCCGAACGACCCGCCGACCGTCCTCGGCAGCACGGTGGCGGTGCGCGGGAGCTCGTACGCGTGCGTGTGAGGGGCGCGCCGCCGTCGCACGCCATGCGCTGGGCCGATCGGGGCACAGCACGCAACCCCGGGCGGGGGCGGCGCGTTGGTGATCACGCAGCTCCTCCCCCGGAGTCCGCTTTTTCGAAGGGAAAGAACATGAAGAAGCTGTGGGCAACCGCGGCGGTCGCCGCATCCCTGGCCGGTATCGCGGTCGCGGCCGCGCCTCAGGCCCTGGCCGTCGGCGACGACAGCGGCACCACCTCCGCCAGTGGCAACGGCGCCTCGTCGCAGTTCGGCAACTCGGCTACGTTCGGTGACGAGAGCCCGCAGCTCTCGCTGATTCAGGGTTCGCTGAACAAGCCCTGCCTCGCCTTGCCGAGCAAGATCAACACTGCCACGAGCCCGGGCCCCGGGGCGCTGCTCCAGGACGTCCCGATCCTGTCGTCGTCGCAGAACCAGCAGTGTGCCGAGAACTCCACCCAGGCCAAGGGCGACGACCCGCTCTCGCACGTCCTGGACGACATTTCGTTCCTCTCGGCCAATGGCGTGCACAACGGCTGAGCCACCGCACCTGGCGTACCGCGAGACGGCGGGTCATCGGTTTTCCGAT
The DNA here is from genome assembly GCF_055581185.1 of Streptomyces sp. NPDC031474. Classification (NCBI taxonomy): domain Bacteria; kingdom Bacillati; phylum Actinomycetota; class Actinomycetes; order Kitasatosporales; family Streptomycetaceae; genus Streptomyces; species Streptomyces sp. NPDC031474. The sequence continues at coordinate 411,840 of NZ_JBVIJX010000009.1, read as the reverse complement.
GACCCGCCGTTTCGCGTGTCGTCCCGCGTGCGGCTAGACCCCGAGTTGGCGGGCGCGGCCGATGGCGCTCGCGAGGTCGCTCACCTGCTTGTCCTCGGTCTTCCTCGCCAACGCGTCGGCGCGGTCGGCGAGTTCGGACAGGCCGGGGGCGTCCGGGAGGCGGTGGTCGCCCCCGCGCAGGGCGTCGGCGAAGTAGGCGGCGGTGGCGGTGACCTGGAAGCGGGCGGACGCGTCGGCGAGATCGTCGTGCAGGGCGCCGGTCTCCAGCTGTCCGGTGGTCTCGTGCGGGGTGCGGGTGTCGGGGTCGAGCCAGCGGACGGTGGCGGTGGCGAGGTGGCCGTCGGCGTCCGGCTTGGTGCGGACGGCGTAGAGGGCGGTGACCGTGTGGCCCGGGCCGATCTCGCCGCCGTCGACGCGGTCGTCGCGGAAGTCGTCGTCGGCGACGCGGCGGTCGTCGTAGCCGACGAGGCGGAAGTCGGCGACCGTCTCGGGGTCGAAGGCGACCTGGGCCTTGGCGTCGCGGGCGGTGAGATCGACGTTCTGCGGAAGGTCGGTGGAGAAGACCTTGGTCGCGTCGGCCTCGGTGGCGACGTAGGCGGTGTGGCCGTCGCCCTTGTCGGCGAGGCGTTCCATCAGGGCGTCGCCGTAGTCGCTGCCGACGCCGACGCCGAAGAGGGTGATGCCGTGTTCGCGGCGGGCGATGTCGATGCGTTCCAGGATGGCGTCGGCGTCGGTGTCGCCGGTGTTGGCGAGGGCGTCGGAGATGAGGACGACGCGGTTGGTGGCGCCCTTGCGCAGGCCCTCGACGGCGGTGGCGTAGCCGGTCTCGACGCCGGCGCCGAGGTTGGTGGAGTCGTCGGGTTCCAGGCCGTCGACGGCGTGGTGGACGCGGTCGCGGCCGTGGTCGCCGAGGCGGGTCATGGGCAGGACGGTCTCGGCCTCGCCGCTGAAGGTGACGATCGCGACGGAGTCGTCGTCGCGCAGGCGGTCCGTCATCGTGTCCAGGGAGGACTTGGCCAGGTCCAGGCGGCCGGGTTCGCCCATCGAGCCGGAGACGTCGATGACGAAGGTGAGGGCGGCGGGCGGGCGTTCGCCCTGCTTCTTGGCGGGGCGGGTGGCGAGGCCCACGCGGACCAGGGACCAGTCGTCGTCGCCGGTGCGGGCGCCGTCGACGGTGACCGAGAACCCGTTGCCGTCGGGGCGTTCGTAGTCCTGGCGGAAGCTGTTGACGAACTCCTCGGGGCGGATGGTCGAGGGCTCGGGGCGGCGGCCGTCGGCGAGGGTGCGGCGGGCGTAGCCGTAGGACGCCGTGTCGACGTCGAGGGCGAAGGTGGAGAGGTGGTCGGGGTCGGCCCTGTCGTTCTCGGCCGCGTCGTCCTCGGTGCCGCGGGGTGCGCTCGGCGCGGGGAGGGCCCGGCCGCCCCGCGCCCCGTCCGAGGCCTTGCTGCCGCTGGAGTCGCCCGCGCCGCAGCCGGTGAGGAGCAGGGCGGTGGCCGCCGTGAACGCGAGCAGTCGTGCCGTGCGGTGCGTCTTCATGTCCTGTGCCCCCTGTTTCCGTCGACGTCTGTGACTGTGACGGGGCAGGGGGCCGGAACGTGCGCCACGGGGTGTTTCGGATATGTCTCGAAGTGGGCACGAAGGCCCGCCTTCGAGACCGGTGGGTGATCCTCCGGTGACCTAGGAGACGACGTCCTTGCGGGCGAAACCGCGGAAGGCCAGGGCGAACAGGACCAGGGCGTACGTTACGGAGACTGCGGTGCCCTGGATCATGCCGGACCACTCGGGGGTGGGCTGGACGGCGTCGGCCCAGGCGAACTGCCAGTGGGCGGGCAGGAAGTCGCGCCAGTCGCCGAGGGCGGTGACGGCGTCCAGGACGTTGCCGACGATGGTCAGGCCGACCGCGCCGCCGACCGCGCCGAGGGGGGCGTCGGTCTTCGTCGAGAGCCAGAACGCCAGCCCCGCGGTGACCAGTTGGGAGACGAAGACGTACCCGACGACGACCACGAGCCGTCCGGCCGCCGTGCCCGAGTCGAGCGAGCCGCCCGTGGGGAGTTCCAGTGGGCCCCAGCCGTAGGCGGCGGTGCCGACGGCGAGGGCGACGACCGGCAGCAGCACCATCGCGGCCAGGCTGAGGCCGAGGCCCACGACGAGCTTGGACCACAGAAGGCGGGCCCGGGGCACGGGTGCGGCGAGGAGGTAGCGCAGGGAGGACCAGCCGGCCTCCGAGGCAACCGTGTCCCCGCAGAACAGGGCGACCGGGATGACGAGCAGGAAGCCCGCCGACACGAACAGGTTGACCGCGGCGAAGTTGGCGCCGGAGGCCGTCGCCGTGTCCATCAGGGTGACCTGGCCGTTGCGGCCGCTGGGCTCGCCGCCGATCGCGAAGGCGATGAGCAGGACGAACGGCAGGGCGGCGAGGATGCCGCCCATGACCAGCGTGCGGCGGCGTTTGAGCTGGCGGACCAGTTCGACGCGCAGTGGCAGGGTGTGGCCCGCCTGGTAGCCGGAGGCGACCTCGGTGAGCGTGCTCATGCGGAACCTCCGATCAGGGTGAGGAAGGCGTCCTCCAGGCGGCGGTGCGGGCCGACCGACGTCACGGGCACGTCGAGCCGGACGAGTTCGGCGACCAGGCGCTGGGCGGTGCCGTCGGCGCCCAGCCGGACCAGCAGGCCCTCGTCGGCGGAGGCCGCGGAGGCCACGCCGGGCAGGGCGGCGATCTTCTCGACGATCGGCTCGTCCACGGGGGTGGCGGTGCCGACGAGGAGGGTGTCGCCGGAGCCGACGATCTCGGCGACCGGGCCGGCCTGGACCAGCTTTCCGCGGTCCATGACCACCAGGTGCGTGCAGGTCTGCTCGACCTCGGACAGAAGGTGGCTGGAGACGATCACCGTGCGGCCGGCGGCCGCGTAGCGGATCATCACCTCGCGCATCTCGCGGATCTGCGGCGGGTCGAGGCCGTTGGTCGGTTCGTCGAGGATGAGCAGGTCCGGCAGGCCCAGCATGGCCTGGGCGATGGCCAGGCGCTGGCGCATGCCCTGGGAGTAGGTGCGCACCGCGCGGGCGAGGGCGTCGCCGAGGCCGGCGATCTCCAGGGCTTCCGCGAGGTGGGCGTCCTCGGCGGGGCGGCCGGTGGCCTGCCAGTACAGCTCCAGGTTCTCCCGGCCGGTGAGGTGCGGGAGGAAGCCGGCGCCCTCGACGAAGGAGCCGACGCGGGAGAGGACGGGGGAGCCCGGGCGGATGGCGTGGCCGAAGACGCGGATCTCGCCGCCGTCGGGCCTGATCAGGCCCATCAGCATGCGCAGCGTCGTCGTCTTGCCCGCGCCGTTCGGGCCGAGCAGGCCGAGGACCTGGCCCTTCTCGACGCGGAAGGAGAGGTCGCGGACGCTGTAGCGGTCGCCGCCCGCGTACTTCTTGCTCAGGTCGGTGATCTGCAGCGGGACCTCGGCGAGCGCCGGGTCGGGGGCCGGCATGGCGGTGCGGCGGCGGGCCGTCAGCAGCAGGGCCAGCGCTACGGCCGCGCCCGCGAGGGGCAGCCACCACACCCAGGACGGGAGGGGGGCGGCCGCGGTCGTCACGGCCCGGGCGGTCGGGACCTCGAGGTCGCCCTTCAGGGACACGGTGTACGTCGCCGGGGTCACCGGGGAGGCGTAGCCGAGGTCGGTGGAGGCGAGGACCAGGCGCAGGCGGTGGCCGTCGTCGACCTTGTGGTCGATCGCCGGGAGCGTGATCGTGACGTCCTTGCCGGCCTTGGCGCCCTCGACGCGGACCGGGGCGACGAGCTGGGAGGGCAGCACCTGCTGGGTGCCGTCGGCGCCGACGTCGTAGACCTTGGCGAAGAGGACGGCCTGGTCGGACGTCGACCGCACGTGGACGGTGACCGTCGGCGCGCCCGTGATGCGCAGGTCGCCGGTGACCGGCGCGGAGTCGAAGGCGGCGAACTGGCCGGGGAAGTCGAGGGAGACGCCGACGCCGAGGGAGGACAGCTGGGAGAGGCCGCCGCCGCCGAGTCCGGGCAGGGCGGAGACGGCGGGCGGGCTCGCGCCGGCCGGGTTGGCGAAGGACTGCTCCTCGCGGCGGCCGGTCAGGGCGAAGGTGCGCTCGCCGCTCTCCAGGCCGGGGTAGCTGTCCGCGCTCGCGCCCCTGAGCAGGGCGGCGCCGTCGGTGGAGTCGACTCCTCCGGTGCGGGTGACGCGGAACGCGGGGCCGGTGTCGGCGGACTTGTCGTCCTTCAGATACCGGTCGAACCAGGACCGCACCCGGTTCTGTACGCGGCTCGCCTCCAGGTCGCCGCCGTCGTGGCCGCCCGCGATCCAGTCGACGTCGACGGGCGCGCCGTTCGCGCGGATCGCCTTCTCGGCGGCGTCGGACTGGGCGAGGGTGAAGAGGGAGTCGGTCTGGCCCTGGATGAGGAGGGTGGGGACCTTGATGCGGTCGGCGACGGCCGACGGGGAGCGCTCTTCGAGCAGTTTGCGGGCGGCGGCGTCGGGGGCGCCGGACTCGGCCACCCGGTCGTACATCGCGGCCAGCGCGGGTTCGAAGTGGGCCGCGCCGCCGCCGGTGTTGAAGAAGATGCCGGCCCACAGCTTCTTGAAGACGCCGTCGGGGAACAGCGCGTCCGCGAGGTTCCAGTAGGTGATCGAGGGGGCGATGGCGTCGACGCGGGCGTCGTACCCGGCGGCGAGCAGGGAGATCGCGCCGCCGTAGGAGGCGCCGGCCACGCCGACGCGCGGGTCGCCGGCCTTGTCGAGCTGGACCTGCGGCTGCTCGGCCAGCCAGTCGATCAGCTTCGAGACGTCGGCGACCTCGCCCTTCGGGTCGTTCAGGCCGATCTTGCCGGTGGACTCGCCGAAGCCGCGCGCGGACCAGGTCAGCACCGCGTATCCGTCGCGGGCGAGCTTCTCGGCCTGCTGCCGGACGTCGTCCTTGCTGCCGCCGAAGCCGTGTCCGAGGAGGACGGCGGGGCGGCGGCCCGAGCCGCCGGCGGTGAAGTAGGAGGTGTCCAGGCGTACGCCGTCCACCGCCATGACCCGGTCGGCGCGGTGTACCTGCGGTGCGTCGTCGGAGGCGACGGCCGCCGTCCATGTGCCGGCGCCGGCGAGCACGACGACGGCGGCCCCGGCGGCCAGCAGCCTCCGGGGCCCCCGAAGCAGCCCTCGCAGGCGGGGCGGTCGAAGATCCATGCTTCAACGGTACGGGGTGAAACTGTCGGGGCGTTGTCGACCGGGGACCGAACTGCGGGCCCTCCCCGCGGCGTACGCGCCCCCGCCTGCGTACTCCAGCCGCAGTACCGGACCTGCGCGTCCGCGGGGACGGGCGGCGGGAAAACCTGCGGACATTCAGGACGCGGACATGTCAGTGTGGCCCACTAGAGTCGCCGGGTCACAGACGACACACAGGGGTGGGGACGAATGAAGCTGAAGTACGGTGCTGCCTGGGCAGGGGTCACGGCGGCGGTGCTGGTGACGACCGCGGGGTGCGGCACGGAGGCTGCCAAGGGGGCGGCCAAGGCCGTGGACCCGAGCGCGGCGATCAGGGCGGCGCTGGCGCGGGCGACCGACCGGACCGACCAGCTGGGCTCGGCCGAGGTGAGGATGAGCACCGACGTCGGCACGGGCACCCCGGTCGCCATGAACGGCACCTACTCCTGGGGCGACGGCGTGGCGATGGACATCCAGATGGACACCAAGGGCGCGAACATGCAGCAGCTCCAGGACAGTGCGACGATCCGGATGCTGTTCGTGGACGGCGCCTACTACTACGACGTCGACCCCCAGCCCTCCGGCCCGCTCAAGGGCAAGGAGTGGATGAGGATCGACGCGTCGGTGCTGTTCGGCGACAAGGGCGCCCAGGCGTTCACCGGGAGCGGCGGGGGCAACCCGGCGGCCTCGATGAAGTCCCTCAAGTACGCCAACGACGTCGAGGACCTCGGCAAAGAAACCGTCGACGGGCGCAGTACGACCCACTACCGGGCCGTCGTCGACCAGGCGCAGATGGGGAAGTTCAAGGAGGCCTACGGCAGTGAGGGCATGAGCTCGCTGACCGGCGGCGCCGCATCGATGACGCTGGACGTGTGGCTCGACGGCAAGGACCTGCCGGTCCGCCTGAAGGAGCGGATCGGCAAGGTGAACGTGACCATGGACTTCGACAAGTTCGGCGCCACCGCCGCGGTCAAGGCCCCGCCGGCCGCGCAGACCGCCGACCTCACCGAGGCGATGAAGAACAGCCAGAAGCACCAGAGCTGAACCCGGACACGGCGGTGTCCTGCCTCCCCTTCGGAGAGGCAGGACACCGTGCCGCCTCAGTGGTTGCGCGGGAAGCCCAGGTCGACACCCGCGGGGGCGTCGGCCGGGTCGGGCCAGCGGGTGGTGACGACCTTGCCGCGGGTGTAGAAGTGCGTGCCGTCGTTGCCGTAGATGTGGTGGTCGCCGAAGAGGGAGTCCTTCCAGCCGCCGAAGCTGTGGTAGCCGACGGGGACCGGGATCGGGACGTTCACGCCGACCATGCCGGCCTCGATCTCCAGCTGGAAGCGGCGGGCCGCGCCGCCGTCCCGGGTGAAGATCGCGGTGCCGTTGCCGAAGGGGGAGCTGTTGATCAGCGCCACGCCCTCTTCGTAGGTGTCCACGCGGAGCACGCACAGCACCGGGCCGAAGATCTCGTCCTCGTAGGCCTTCGCGGTCGTCGGCACCTTGTCGAGGAGCGAGATGCCGATCCAGTGGCCGTCCTCGAAGCCCTCGACCGTGTGGCCGGTGCCGTCGAGGACGACCTCGGCGCCCTCGGCCGCCGCGCCCGTCACGTACGACGCCACCTTGTCGCGGTGGACGGCGGTGATCAGCGGGCCCATCTCGCTCGTCGGGTCGTTGCCCGGACCGATCTTGATCTTCTCGGCGCGCTCGCGGATCTTCTCCACCAGCTCGTCGCCGATCGCGCCGACCGCCACGACCGCGGAGATCGCCATGCAGCGCTCGCCCGCCGAGCCGTAGGCGGCGGACACGGCGGCGTCGGCGGCCGCGTCCAGGTCCGCGTCCGGGAGGACCAGCATGTGGTTCTTCGCGCCGCCGAGGGCCTGGACCCGCTTGTGGTTCGCGGAGGCCGTGGTGTGGATGTAGCGGGCGATCGGGGTCGAGCCGACGAAGGACACGGCCTTGACGTCCGGGTGCTCCAGCAGGCGGTCGACGGCCACCTTGTCGCCGTTGACGACGTTGAACACGCCGTCGGGCAGACCTGCCTCGGCCAGCAGCTCGGCGAGCTTGAGGGAGGCCGACGGGTCCTTCTCGGACGGCTTCAGCACGAACGTGTTGCCGCACGCGATGGCGATCGGGAACATCCACATCGGGACCATCGCCGGGAAGTTGAACGGCGTGATGCCGGCGACGACGCCCAGCGGCTGGCGGATGGACGAGACGTCCACGCGGCTGGCCACCTCGGTCGACAGCTCGCCCTTCAGCTGCACGGTGATCCCGCACGCCAGGTCGACGATCTCCAGGCCGCGCGCGACCTCGCCCAGCGCGTCGCTGTGCACCTTGCCGTGCTCGGCGGTGATCAGCTCGGCGATCGCGTCCCGGTTGGCGTCCAGCAGCGCCCGGAACTTGAACAGGATGGTGCTGCGCCTGGCCAGCGAGGACGTGCCCCAGCTGGCGTAGGCGTCCTTGGCGGCGGCCACGGCCGCGTCGACCTCGTCGACGGTCGCGAACGCGACCTTCGTGGTGACCGCGCCGGTCGCCGGGTCGGTGACGGGTCCGTAGGTACCCGACGCGCCCTCGACGGGCTTGCCGCCGATCCAGTGGTTGACGATCTTCGTCATGACCGAGTACTCCTTCACAGATGGTGGCGTCGGGTAGAGACGTGCCGTTCGTACAGCTCTCGTGCCTTCACCGCGGACGGTCGGGTCGCGGTTTCGGCGACAGGTACATCCCACCAGGCCTGCGCCGGCGGCGGGCCCGACACAGTGTCGGCCGTTTCGGTCTCGACGTAGACACAAGTGGGAGTGTCGGCGTGGCGTGCCTCGGCGAGGGCCTCACGCAGTTCGCGGACGGTCTTCACGCGCAGCACGCGCATGCCCAGGCTCGCCACGTTGGCGGCCAGGTCGACGGGGAGCGGCGCGCCCGTGAAGGTGCCGTCCTCGGAGGTGAACCGGTACGCGGTGCCGAACCGCTCACCGCCGACGGACTCCGAGAGCCCGCCGATCGAGGCGTAGCCGTGGTTCTGCACGAGCAGGATCTTGATCGCGATCCCCTCCTGCACGGCCGTCACGATCTCCGTCGGCATCATCAGATAGGTGCCGTCGCCGACCAGCGCCCAGACGTTGCGCTCGGGAGCGGCCAGCTTCACGCCGATCGCGGCCGGGATCTCGTACCCCATGCAGGAGTAGCCGTACTCCAGGTGGTACTGGTCCCGGGAGCGCGTCCGCCAGAGTTTGTGCAGGTCGCCGGGGAGCGAACCGGCCGCGTTGATGATCACGTCGGACTCGTCGGCGAGGGCGTCGAGCGCGCCGAGCACCTGCGACTGCGTCGGACGGACGTCGGGCTCGTCGGCCTCGTAGCAGGCGTCGACGCGCTGCTCCCAGCGCTCCTTGTCCTCGGAGTACTCGCTGACGTACGCCTCCGCGACCCGGTGGTCGTGCAGCTGGAGGGCCTCGGTCAGCTCGCCCAAGCCACTGCGGGCGTCCGCGACGAGGGGCAGACCGCCGAGCTTGTGGCCGTCGAACGAGGCGATGTTGAGGTTGAGGAAGCGCACGCCGTCGCCCTGGAACAGGGTGTTGGACGCCGTGGTGAAGTCGGTGTAGCGGGTGCCCACGCCGATGATCAGGTCCGCGGTGCGGGCGAGTTCGTCGGCGGTGGCGGTGCCGGTGTGGCCGACGCCGCCCACGTCCTGCGGATGGTCGTAGCGCAGGGAGCCCTTGCCGGCCTGGGTGGACGCGACCGGGATGCCGGTGGCCTCGGCGAACTCGGCCAGAGCCTCCTCGGCGCGGCTGTGGTGCACGCCGCCACCCGCGACGAGGAGCGGACGCCTGGCCGACCTGATCGCCCGGACCGCCTCGGCGAGTTCGGCGGGGTCCGCGCCCGGACGTCGTACGGCCCAGGTGCGCTCGGCGAAGAACTCCTCGGGCCAGTCGTAGGCCTCGGCCTGGACGTCCTGCGGCATCGCCAGGGTGACCGCGCCCGTCTCCACGGGGTCGGTGAGGACGCGCATGGCCTGCAGGGCGGCCGGGATCAGGGCCTCGGGCCGGGTGATCCGGTCGAAGTACCTCGACACCGGGCGCAGGGAGTCGTTGACCGACACGTCGCCCGCGTAGGGGACCTCCAGCTGCTGGAGGACGGGGTCGGCGACGCGGGTCGCGAAGATGTCGCCGGGCAGGAGCAGGACCGGCAGGTGGTTGACGGTGGCCAGGGCGGCGCCGGTGACCAGGTTGGTCGCGCCGGGGCCGATGGACGTCGTCACGGCGTGTGTGGACAGGCGGTTGGACTGGCGGGCGTACCCGACGGCCGCGTGCACCATCGACTGCTCGTTGCGGCCCTGGTGGAACGGCATGTCGTCGCCGTACTCGATCAGCGCCTGGCCGAGGCCCGCGACGTTGCCGTGGCCGAAGATGCCCCAGGTCGCGCCGATCAGCCGCTGCCGTACGCCGTCGCGCTCCGTGTACTGGACGGCGAGGAAGCGGACGAGCGCCTGGGCGACCGTAAGCCTGATGGTCATCGGTAACCCTCCGTGTGGTCCGGGTGGAAGCAGATCCGCCACTCCCGGGTCTCGCCGGGTCCGGCCATGACGTTCAGGTAGTACATGGCGTGCCCGGGCTGGGCGATCGACGGGCCGTGCCAGCCGTCGGGGACGAGGACGGCGTCGCCGGAGCGGACCTCGGCGAGGACGTCGGCGCCGCCTGCGCGCGAGGGGGACACCCGCTGGTAGCCGAAGCCGTGCGGGCCGTCGATCTCGAAGTAGTAGATCTCCTCGAGCTCGGCCTCCTCACCCGGCCGGTGCTCGTCGTGCTTGTGCGGCGGGTACGAGGACCAGTTGCCGCCCGGGGTGATCACCTCGACGGCGATCAGCTTGTCGCAGTCGAAGGCGTCGGCGGAGGCGAAGTTGCGCACCTGACGCAACTGGGTGCCGCTGCCGCGCTCTTCGACGGGGACCTCCGGCGCGGGGCCGTAGCGGGCGGGGAGTTGTCGCTCGCACTTCGCTCCTGCCAGGGCGAAGCGGCCTCCCGCGCCGGAGGCGATCGTGGCCCGGGCGTCGCGGGGAACGTACGCGAAGTCGGTGACCGACGCGAACACGCTTTCCCTGCCCAGGAGTTGGAACTCTTCATTCGCGGTGTGCACCGTACATCCGCCTTCCAGCGGAAGCACGATCCACTCGCTGTCGCCGGTGGTGAAGAGGTGTGTGCCCCCCGGCTCCAGCTCGATGATCCGCAGGCTGCTGTACGTCCAGCCGGCCCGCTCGGGGTCGATGTCGAGCGCGTAGTGCGCGCCGGCGGTCGCCCCCTTGGGGACGTACAGGTCGTGGTGCGGCTCTCGGTTCGTCATGCGGCCCTCACAGCAGTCCTACGGCGGTGTCCACGGCGGCGGTGACGTCCCCGTCCGCCGGGTACAGCAGCGAGCGGCCGACCACCAGGCCCCGGACGGTGGGGAGTTGCAGCGCGCCGCGCCACTTCTCGTACGCGCCGTCCTGGTCGTCGCCGACCTCGCCGCCCAGCAGGACGGCGGGCAGCGTGGACGTCTGCATGACCTCGGCCATGTCGTCGGGGTTGTCGGTGACGGGGAGCTTCAGCCAGGTGTAGGCCGAGGTGCCGCCCAGACCCGAGGCGATCGCGATCGACTTGGTGACGGCCTCTGCGGAGAGGTCGTTGCGCACCTTGCCGTCGGGGGTGCGCCGGCTGATGAACGGCTCGACGAAGAGGGGGAGTTTGCGGCCGGCCATGTCGTCGATGGCGCGGGCCGTGGACTCCAGGGTGGTGAGGGAGCCCGGGTCGTCGTAGTCGATGCGCAGGAGCAGCTTGCCCGCGTCGAAGTTCAGGCGCTCGATGTCCTCGGGGCGGTGCCCGGTGAAGCGGTCGTCCAGCTCGAAGACGGAGCCCTGGAGGCCGCCCCGGTTCAGCGAGCCCATGACGACCTTGCCGTCGAGGGCGCCGAGGAGCAGCAGGTCGTCGAGGATGTCGGCGGTCGCGAGGACGCCGTCCACGCCGGGGCGGGACAGCGCGAGGACCAGGCGTTCGAGCAGGTCGGCGCGGTTGGCCATGGCCAGCTTGCGGTCGCCGACGCCGAGCGCGCCCCGGGCCGGGTGGTCGGCGGCGACGATCATCAGCCGGCCGGAGTCGTTGAGGAGCGCCCTGCGCGGGCGGCGGGCGGCCGCCTCGGCGATGGCCTCGGGGTGCCGTGTGCGCAGCCGGACGAGCTCGGCGACGTCCACCGTCGGCAGGTCGCTCCGGCGGGGTCCCACCGTCATGCCCGCACACCCCGTGTCGTCGGTCTCGTCCGTCGCCCCACGACGCCGCTTCACAGGACCGCTCCGGCGGCGATCGCGTCCTCGATCTCGACGGGCGTCGGCATCGCGGAGGAGCACTCCAGCCGGGAGGCGACGATGGCGCCGGCGGCGTTGGCATGACGCATGATCTTCTCCAGGTCCCAGCCCTCCAGCAGGCCGTGGCACAGCGAGCCGCCGAACGCGTCACCGGCGCCGAGACCGTTGAGCACGGTCACCGGCAGCGGCGGGACCTCGGCGGACTCGCCCTTGCTGTTGACGGCCAGGACGCCCTTGGGTCCCTGCTTGACGACGGCGAGATCGACGCCCGCGTCCAGCAGTGCCTGCGCGGCCGCCTGGGGCTCGCGCACACCGGTGGCGACCTCCACCTCGTCGAGGTTGCCGACGGCGACGGTGGTGTGTTTCAGGGCCTCGGCGTAGAACGGGCGGGCCGCGTCCGGGTCGGACCAGAACATCGGCCGCCAGTCGAGGTCGAAGACCGTGGTGGCGGCCTTGGCCCGGTGGGCGAGGGCGGCGAGGGTCGCCGTACGGCTCGGCTCCTCGCTCAGGCCGGTGCCGGTGACCCAGAAGACGCGGGTCTCGCGGACCGCGTCGAGGTCGAGCTCATGGGCGTCGATCTCCAGGTCCGGCGCCTTGGGCTGCCGGTAGAAGTACAGCGGGAAGTCGTCCGGCGGGAAGACCTCGCAGAAGGTGACGGGCGTCGGCAGGCCGGGCACCGAGGTGACCCAGCGGTCGTCGACGCCGAAGCCGCGCAGCGCCTCGTGCAGGTAGACGCCGAAGGGGTCGTCGCCGGTACGGGAGATCACCGCCGTGTCCCGGCCGAGCCGCGCTGCGGCGACGGCGACGTTGGTGGCCGATCCCCCCAGGAACTTCCCGAAGGACGTGACCTGCGGGAGTGGGACGCCCGTCTGCAACGGATAGAGGTCCACTCCTATCCGCCCCATGGTGATCAGGTCGTACGCCATCGAGTTCCCTTCGTATCGGCTCGGCCCCGTGACGCCGCTCGTGGCGCGTCCCGGCCCACGTCCCCGTATCGGCTCTCACGGCTTTGTAGCCCCGGTCGACCGACCCTGTCAATGTTTTGTCCAGACATTCGGACCAGCCCTTGACACCCCCTTCGGGGAGACCGCACCCTGACGCCCATGACGTCGTTGTCACCTCAGTCCTCACTTTCCCGTATCCGGGTCGGTTCGGCCCCCGACAGCTGGGGCGTCTGGTTCCCGGACGATCCCGCCCAGGTTCCCTGGCGGCGCTTCCTCGACGAGGTCGCGCAGTCCGGCTACGAGTGGATCGAGCTCGGCCCCTACGGGTACCTGCCGACCGATCCCGCAGTCCTCACCGAGGAGACGTCGAGGCGTGGCCTGAAGGTGTCGGCGGGCACGGTCTTCACCGGGCTGCACCACGGCGAGGCCGTCTGGGACAAGACCTGGGCGCACGTCGCGGACAACGCGGTGCTCGCCCAGGCCATGGGCGCCAGGCACCTCGTCGTCATCCCGTCCTTCTGGCGGGACGACAAGACCGGTGAGGTGCTGGAGCCGGACACGCTGACGCCCGAGCAGTGGCGCAACCTGACCTCGCTGACCGAACGGCTGGGCAAGGAGGTGCGGGAGCGGTACGGGCTGCAGATCGTCGTCCACCCGCACGCCGACACCCACATCGACAGCGAGGAGAACGTCGTCCGGTTCCTGGACGGCACGGACTCCGACCTGGTGTCGCTGTGCCTGGACACCGGGCACTACGCGTACTGCGGCGGCGACAGCGTCAAGCTGATCGAGACGTACGGGGAGCGGATCGGATACCTGCACCTCAAGCAGGTCGACCCGGAGATCCTCGCCGACGTGCGGGCGAACCAGGTGCCGTTCGGGCCGGCGGTGGCGCGGGGCGTGATGTGCGAGCCGCCCGCGGGCGTGCCGGCGCTCGGGCCCGTCCTTCAGGCGGCCCAGAAGCTGGACGTCGATCTGTTCGCGATCGTCGAGCAGGACATGTACCCGTGCGAGCCGGACAAGCCGTTGCCGATCGCCCAGCGGACCCGGGCGTTCCTCCGCTCCTGCGGGGCGTAGCCGCCCGGGGCCTGTCCGGCGGATCGGGTCGCGAGAAAAACAGCGACGCCCGATCCGCCGGACACGCCCCGACTGCCTAGGCTGCGGGCGTGAACTACAGCGAACTCGAAGCGGACATACACCAGTTGATCGTCGAAGCCACCGAGGACGGCGTTCGTGCCTTCGGAGAGGAAACGGTCACTCGTCTGGTGCGGCCGGAGCTGCTCCGCGATGCGGCCGAGGACGAACTCACCGAAGAGGCCCAGGCCACACTCGCCGCCGTCTGCGGAGACGTCCTGACGATCAGCGCCGCCGAGCTGCACGACAAGCTGGCGACGGTCTACGACGGCATCCTGGTCGAAGACGGTCTGGACACCAAAATCCTCACCGTCATCAGCGCGTTGGAGCATTGGCAGAGCTACCTGGAGCAGAACCTGCGCGGCGAGCTCTACGAACTCGCGATCCGTTCCATCGAGGACGTCGACTACGAGGTCTCCGCCGATCTCGACGACTTCCTCGCCACACCGGAGATGGCCGCCGAGTACGAGCGCATCCGCCGGCTGCTGGACCCCGGCGCCGGTCAGTCCCCGACCCGTACCAGTCCGCTCTCGTAGGCGAAGATCACCGCGTGGACACGGTCACGGAGGCCGAGTTTGGTCAGGACGCGGCCGAGGTGGGTCTTGACGGTCGTCTCCCCGACGAAGAGGCTGTCGGCGATCTCACCATTGGCCAGTCCCCGGGCGACCAGGGCGAGGACCTCTCGTTCCCGCTCGGTGAGCGCCGCCAGGCGGCCGCGCTGGGCGGGCACGGACGCGGGGGCGTTCAGCACGAACCGTTCGACCAGGCGCCGGGTGAGCGAGGGCGCCACCATGACATCGCCCCGCAGCACCGCCCGGACGGTCACCAGGATCTCCTCGGCGGGGGCGTCCTTGACGAGGAAGCCGCTGGCGCCGGCCCGCAGCGCCGCGTAGGCGTACTCGTCGAGGTCGAAGGTGGTGACGACGAGGATCCGGGGCGCATGGGGCTGCGCGCACAGCTGCTCGGTCGCGGCGAGCCCGTCCAGACCGGGCATGCGTACGTCCATCAGGACGAGGTCCGGCCGCAGGGCGGCCACGCCCGCGATCGCCGCGTCGCCGTCGGCGGCCTCGCCGACCACGGTGAGGTCGGGCTGGCTGTCGACGACCATGCGCAGCCCCATCCGGATCAGCTCCTGGTCGTCGCAGATCAGCACTCGGGACAATGACGAAGGCGAAGACGGCGTCGGAGGCGGGGCCGGGGTCGGGGCCGGGTCGGTCATGAGGTCGCCGTGGTGGGCTCGGGCCGGGTGAGGCACAGGGTGGCGGCGACCCGGTAGCCGCCGTCGGGCGTGGGCCCGGCGTCGACGCTCCCGCCGTACAGGGCGGCGCGTTCGCGCATGCCGGTGAGTCCGTGACCGCAGGAGAGCAGCGGCGCGGGGTGCTCTACGGCGGCGGCTCCTCCTCCGGCTCCGGCCGAGTTCTCCACTCGGACGCGGACCAGCCGCCCGGGCCCCTGGGTCCCGGTGTCGACCCGTATGCGGATCGTGGCGTCCGGCGACGCGTGCTTGACGACGTTGGTGAGGGCCTCCTGCACGATGCGGTACGTCTGCACGGTGAGATCCGCCGGAAGGCCGCCGCGCTCTCCGCGAAGGTCCAGCCGGGCGCGCGTACCACTCGTGTTGAGGCGCCCGACCAGCCGCCGCAGATCGGCCGAGAGGGACTCGGTGGACCCGACGGACTCGGCGGACTCGGTGGCCCGTCCTGGATAGGGGCCAGGGCCGGGGCCGGCGGCCGAGGCGTCCTCGACGGGTGTGCGCAGCACCTCCAGGAGCCGGCGCAGTTCACCCAGGGCCTCACGGCCGGTCGCGCTGATGACGCCGAGCGTGCGGTCGACGACAGCGGGGTCGACATGCCGCATCAGCCTGCCGCCCTCGGCGTTCAACACCATCACGCTCATGCTGTGCGCGAGGACGTCGTGGATCTCGCGGGCGATGCGCGCCCGCTCCTCGGCGACGGCGACCCGGGCCAGGGCGATGCGCTCCGACTCGGCCAGCGCGGCCCGCCGCTCGAACTCGGCGACATAGGCGCGCCGGGCCCGCACGTACTCGCCGAACACCCAGGCCCCGGCCAGCAGAAGCCCCACCGCGAGCGGGGTGAGCCAGGCGCCGCGGGCGCCCTGGCCCCCGTAGTCCCGCTGCCACGCGGGAATCCACAGCAGTACGCAGACAGCGGCGCAGAGGACCGTCGCGGCGGCGGCGCGGCGCAGGCCACGCACGGTGAGGGTGGCCAGGACCGCGGCCAGGGCGACGGTGCCGCGTCCCGGCTCCTGTCCCCACACCTGCCCGAGAAACTGCGCCCAGAACGCCGCCGTCACCAACGCCGCGACGAGCACCGGCCGACGGCGGCGCCACAGCAGAGGCAGTACCAGAGCCACGTACACGCCCGCCTGCACCCAGACCGGCCGCCAGCCCGGCTGCGGGCGGATCACCGGGGGCACGGCCACCAGCACGACCAGCAGGAGGTCCGTCAGCCACGGGTGGCCGCGGCGCAAGCGGGGCAGGGTCTCCATCAGCCGATGCACCACCTCACGCTACGGCCGGGGCCCGCTCCCCCACATCGTCCTGCGGGGCGTCACGGGGTCCTCCCGCGGTCGTACACGCACCGGCCGGGGATAGGACGCGCGGCTCCCCGCGGCACTTCCAGCATGGCCGCCATGTCGATCACCACCGAGTTCCTCAGGCGGCCCCTCATGACCGGGGCCGTGGCGGCCAGTTCACGGCGGCTGGCGCACGCGATGACCGAAGGCATCGGTCTGGAACGGGCCCGGATCGTTGCCGAACTCGGCCCGGGGACCGGGGTGTTCACCGATGCCATCCTCGCCCGGCTCGCGCCCGACGCACGGGTCGTCGCGGTCGAGCTCAACCCGGTGCTCGCGGCCCGGCTGTCGGACACCCGCCGTGACACACGGCTGACCGTGGTGCAGGGTTCGGCCGCCGAGCTGGCCGCCGCGGTGGGCGAACCGGTCGACGCGGTGGTCTCCGGGCTGCCGTGGACGGTCATGCCGAGGGAACAGCGCGGGCGCATCCTGGACGCCGTGACCGAAGTCCTCGCGCCCGGGGGCCGGTTCACCACCTTCGCGTATCTGCATGCGGCCTGGACTCCGCCCGCCCGTCACTTCACCGCCGAACTCGCCTGCCGTTTCGGCCGGTTGGAGCGTTCGAGGGTGGTGTGGCCGAACCTGCCGCCCGCCTTCGTGCACCGGGCCACCCGAAAGCCCTGACCCGAAGCAGACCCACGCGCGCGAGGGCCACGACCGGGGCCCCACCGCGCGCGTCGGCGCCGCGCCCCTGGGGAACCGCGCTCGCCGCTCCTAGCATGGGGGCCCATGGTTGCCAGCGCCGTGCACATACGGGCGGGACAAGGGACCGGCGGGTCCTGGGAGTTCGCCCTCGCCCTGCCCCATCCCCGGCTGCGGCCCGGGGTGATGAGTTATCGCGGGGTCCGGCTTGCGATGAATCGGCCCCGCCGACGGCTGGAGACGCCGATCGGGGCCTCGACCCTGCTGTTGGGGTTCGGGGAGCCCGTTCGCATCACGCGTGCGGGGCGGCCCCCGGACACGTTGGTGTCCCTGTACTGCGGGCCCACGACCACGCCGGCCGTGGGTGAGCACGGGGGGCGGATGTCGGGCATCGAGGTGTTGCTCGCGCCGTGGGCCGCGTTCACGCTGTTCGGCACCCCGCAGTACGAGCTCGTCAACCGCACCGTGGACCCGGACGAGTTGCCGCACGCCCTGGGCTCGCCCCTCGGTGAACTCGCCGGTGCGCTGGCCGCGTTGCCGAGCTGGGAGCGGCGGTTCGCGTTGCTCGACGAGGTGTTCGGCCGCTGGCAGCAGGCCGGGACGCCGTGTTCGCAGCGGGTGGCGCGGGCCTGGTCGCTGCTGGTGCGCACGGACGGCGTGATGCCGGTTCCGCGGCTGGCCGAGGAGGTCGGCTGGAGCGTACGGCAGCTGGAGAGCCGTTTCCGGGAGCAGATCGGCCTCGGCCCCAAGGCGGCGGCCCGCGTGCTGCGCCTGCAACGCGCCCGTCGGCTGCTCGCGCAGGGGCAGAGCGCGGCGGAGACCGCGGCGCTCTGCGGCTTCTACGACCAGGCCCATCTCAGCGGCGAGTTCAAGGCGATGACGGGATGCACCCCCAGGGAGTTCACGCAGGCCAGGCGGCTCCCCGCGGCGGTGTCGCCGGTGGCGGACCGGGTGAGCGGCGAGGCGACGAGTCTGGTCCTGCCGGCCCCGCACGACGATTGGTCCGGACCGGGTGCGCATTTTTCCAAGACCGGGCACGCCGGCTGAATACACGCTGGGGTCCTGCCAGTTGATCCGGTTGCTCCGGCTGCTCCGGGGGGACGGCGGGGAACGGGGTCGGGCCGGGCCTGTCGCAGCGGGGCCGGCCCGACCCCTGTCGACGGGCACCACGTACGCCTTTGCGTCACTCGTGTCACAAAAACCCCTTTCTCGTCACACATGTCCCGTGTACGCGGGTCTTGCGTCACACATGGTCAACAGCCACTTCCTCACCGTCACCGAGCGTCGTTCACGGGGCACAGGCTTGGTGATCGCCAGCGCGCGCCGGGCTCCCCCGGGCGGCCTCCCGGCCGCCGCCCCCTCGCGCGCAGGGAGGTGCAGCTCATGACCGACCGAAGGCTCTGGTCCTACAAAGAGATCGCGGCTCACATCAGGGTGCAGCCGGACACCGTACGGTCCTACCGCAAGCACGGACTGCTGCCCCCGCCCGACCGCGTCGAGGGCGGCAAGCCCTTCTGGTACGCCGACACCGTCCGCGCCTGGGTCGCCTCCCGGCCGGGCAACCGGGGCCGCAGACTCGACTGACCTCCACCGGGAGGACCCAGGGACGGCGGTCGGCCCTCAGCTCCACGGTTCGATGACCGTCACCCCCGCTCCGGGCGCCGTCCCCAGCGCCGCCAGCGCGTCCGGGGCGGCGCCCAGGGGGATCTTCGACGTCACCAGGAGGTCGGGGCGCAGCACCCCTGTGCGGACCAGCTCCAGCATCCGCGGGTAGGCGTGCGCGGCCATGCCGTGGCTGCCCAGGATCTCCAGTTCCAGGGCGATGGCGCGGGCCAGCGGGACGGGGGTCGTGCCGTCCGTCGAGGGAAGCAGGCCGACCTGGACGTGCCGGCCCCGGCGGCGCAGGCCGTTGACCGAGGCGGCGCTGGTGGCGGGGGAGCCGAGGGCGTCGAGGGAGAGGTGGGCGCCGCCTCCGGTCAGCTCGCGGACCGCCTCCGCCGTGTCCGGCACCCGCGCCCCGTCCACGCACCCCGCCGCGCCGAACTTCCGTGCCAGGTCCAGCGCCGTCGGGGAGACGTCCACGGCGATCACCCGCGCTCCCGAGGCCGCCGCGATCATCACCGCCGACAGGCCCACGCCCCCGCAGCCGTGCACCGCCACCCACTCCCCCGCGGCGACCCGGCCCTGCTGCACGACCCCCCGGAACGCGGTGGCGAACCGGCAGCCCAGGGAGGCGGCGGTGGCGTACGACAGGTCGTCGGGGATCGCGACGAGGTTCACGTCGGCGTGGTCCAGGGCCACGTACTGGGCGAAGGAGCCCCAGTGCGTGAAGCCGGGCTGGGTCTGGCGCTCGCACACCTGATGGTCGCCGGCGGCACAGGCGCCGCAGGTTCCGCAGGCGCACACGAAGGGGGCGGTGACCCTGTCACCGGGCTGCCACCCGCTGACGCGAGCGCCGACCGACTCGACCACGCCGGCGAGTTCGTGTCCCGGCACGTGCGGGAGTGCGATGTCCGGGTCGTGGCCCATCCAGCCGTGCCAGTCGCTGCGGCACAGACCGGTGGCTTCCACGCGCACGACCACGCCGTGGGGAGCCGGTCGGGGGTCGGGCAGGTCACGCACTTCGGCGGGTTCACCGTATTGCTCGAAGACCACCGCTCGCATCTGCGCTCCCATCGCCGTTCTCGTCCGCGGGTTCCGCCCGGTTGTTCGGGTACATCGTCGCCGGTCGCGCCCGTCGACACGGCCGACCCTCCTTGGGAAATACCCCCTAGGGGTATAGTGTTGGTTGACGGGAGGCCCTCAAAGAGCCCCCCGCCCCACCTGCCGCTACCGCCTGCGCAGCAACGAGGA
The DNA here is from genome assembly GCF_055581185.1 of Streptomyces sp. NPDC031474. Classification (NCBI taxonomy): domain Bacteria; kingdom Bacillati; phylum Actinomycetota; class Actinomycetes; order Kitasatosporales; family Streptomycetaceae; genus Streptomyces; species Streptomyces sp. NPDC031474. The sequence goes on along the minus strand of NZ_JBVIJX010000009.1, from coordinate 392,161 downwards.
GAACGACATGACCGCGCAAACCGACACCCCGGGCTCCGTCACCACCGTCTACAAGGTGAGCGGCATGAGCTGTGGCCACTGCGAGGGCGCCGTCTCCGGCGAGCTCTCCGAGCTCTCCGGGGTCACCTCGGTGCAGGCCGTCGCCTCGACCGGCGAGGTCACGGTCGTCTCCGTCGGCACGCTCGACGAGGAGGCCGTCCGCGCCGCCGTCGACGAGGCCGGCTTCGAGCTGGTCGGCCAGGCCTGAGGCACCCTCGACACCCCCCTTCCTCCACCCACCGGGCCGTGCCGACCAGCTGATACTGGTTCCGTACGGTCCGGTCCGCTTCCTGGAGTACGGACATGACCAGCACCGCCACCGCACAGACGCCGATAGCCGCTTCGACCTCCGAGGTCGAACTGCTCATCGGCGGGATGACCTGCGCCTCCTGCGCGGCCCGCGTCGAGAAGAAGCTCAACCGCATGGACGGCGTCACCGCGACGGTCAACTACGCGACGGAGAAGGCCAAGGTCAGCTACCCGGCGGGGATCCAGGTCGCCGAGCTGATCGCGACCGTCGTGAAGACCGGCTACACGGCCGAGGAGCCCGCGCCGGTGCGCGCGCCGGAACCGGTCCCCAACGACGCCCCACAGGATCCCGAACTCGCCTCCCTGCGGCACCGGCTGCTCGTCTGCGTGCTGCTCGCCGCGCCCGTCGTGCTGCTCGCGATGGTCCCGTCGCTGCAGTTCGACAACTGGCAGTGGCTCTCGCTGACGCTCGCGGCGCCCGCGGTCGTCTGGGGCGGCGGCCCGCTGCACAAGGCCGCCTGGACGAATCTGCGGCACGGCGCGGCCACCATGGACACGCTGGTCTCCGTCGGCACGCTGGCCGCGCTCGGCTGGTCGCTGTGGGCGCTGTTCTTCGGCGACGCGGGCATGCCCGGCATGCGCCACCCCTTCGAGCTCACGGTCTCCCGTACGGACGGCGCGTCGGCGATCTATCTGGAGGTCGCCGCCGGCGTCACCGCCTTCATCCTGCTCGGCCGCTACCTGGAGGCCCGCTCCAAGCGGCGCGCCGGGGCGGCCCTGCGGGCGCTGATGGAGCTGGGCGCGAAGGACGTGGCCGTACTGCGGGACGGCAGGGAAGTGCGGATTCCCGTCGACCGGCTGGCGGTCGGGGACCGGTTCGTGGTGCGGCCCGGGGAGAAGGTCGCCACCGACGGGACGGTCGTGGAGGGCGTGTCCGCCGTGGACGCCTCGATGCTGACCGGCGAGTCGGTGCCGGTCGACGTCGGACCGGGCGACGCCGTCACCGGGGCCACCGTGAACGCCGGCGGCCGGCTGGTCGTCGAGGCCGCCCGGATCGGCGCGGACACCCGGCTCGCGCGCATGGCGCAACTGGTCGAGGAGGCGCAGACCGGCAAGGCCGAGGTGCAGCGGCTGGCCGACCGGATCTCCGGGATCTTCGTGCCGGTGGTGCTGCTGATCGCGCTCGCCACCTTCGGCGGCTGGCTCGTCGCCACCGGTGACACGGCCGCCGCGTTCACCGCGGCCGTCGCCGTCCTGATCATCGCCTGCCCCTGCGCGCTCGGGCTCGCCACGCCGACCGCGCTCATGGTCGGCACCGGCCGCGGCGCGCAGCTCGGCATCCTGATCAAGGGCCCCGAGGTGCTGGAGTCCACGCGCCGCGTCGACACGGTCGTCCTCGACAAGACCGGGACCGTCACCACGGGACGCATGACGCTCCAGGACGTGACGGTCGTCGACGGCACCGACGAGCAGGAGCTGCTGCGGCTCGCGGGCGGCCTGGAGCACGCCTCCGAGCATCCGCTCGCGCGGGCGGTGGCGGCCGGCGCCGAGGAGCGGGTCGGGGAGCTGCCGGCGGCCGAGCGGTTCGAGAACGTGCCCGGGCGGGGTGTGCGGGGCCGGGTGGCGGGCCGGGAGGTCGCCGTGGGGCGCCTCTTCGAGACCGTCCCGGACGCGTTGGCGCGCGCCAAGGACGAGGCCGAGCGGGGCGGTCGTACGGCCGTCCTCGTGGGGTGGGACGGCGAGGCGCGCGGAGTGCTCGCGGTCGCCGACGCGGTGAAGGAGACCAGCGCGCAGGCGGTGCGGGAGCTGCGGGCGCTGGGGCTCACTCCGGTGCTGCTGACCGGGGACAACCGGGCGGTCGCGGAGGCGGTCGCCGAGGCCGTCGGGATCGATCGGGTGATCGCCGAGGTGCTGCCCGAGGACAAGGTCGACGTCGTGCGGGAGCTGCAGGGCGAAGGCCGGGTCGTCGCGATGGTCGGGGACGGGGTCAACGACGCGGCGGCGCTCGCCACCGCCGACCTGGGGCTGGCCATGGGGACGGGCACGGACGCGGCGATCGAGGCGAGCGACCTGACCCTGGTACGCGGGGATCTACGGGTGGCCGCTGACGCGATCCGGCTGTCCCGGCGGACCCTGACGACGATCAAGGGCAACCTGGTGTGGGCGTTCGGCTACAACGTGGCCGCGCTGCCGCTGGCCGCGGCCGGACTGCTGAACCCGATGATCGCGGGGGCGGCGATGGCGTTCTCGTCGGTTTTCGTCGTGACGAACAGCCTTCGGCTGCGCGCCTTCAAGTAACCGCGGAGTAACGAGTCGTACGACTAATACCGCGCCTTTAGGAGAGACCCCCTGGAGTCCTGCGCGAGCCTCACATAAGCTCTTCACAAGGCTCGCGCATCATCCTTACGCATGGGCCCCGATCGCTGTATCCGGTCTCTTGCGCATTTAACGGACATATGCAAGAGACACAGATCACAGTGATGCGAACGTAACCATCGAAGGGGCTCGAAGGTCTAAGTTGACGATGTCAGGAAGCGTCTTGGGGGGCGTGACCTGACATCTGGGGATGTCTTGGGGGACTTCCTCAGAGATGCGTTGCCGGGGCAGTACACCGGGAAGCTTTGAGCGGCCCTCCCAGCGTGCGCTGTCCCGGCAGATCGCACACAACGGTGGTACGGCGAGTTCTGCTCGTTCTGCTCACCGCAGGCACGACAACCGAAGATGGTTACGAAAACAGCGAATTCAGGCGCTGTCCTCACAACGCCCGGCCGGATCCCGTGGGGGGAATCCGCACCGGGACATGGGAAGGCGCCCTGGTCGTCGGCCCGTGGGGGGACTGGCGCCGGGGCGCCTTCCGTATGCCCGCACGCGGGAGCCCTTGAGACGGGCCGGCCGTCCCGGCCTCAGGGGCGCGGGGAACTGCGCGACCAGCCCCCACCCATCCGCACCCTGACACGCACCCCAGGACCCGCACATGCGACTGCCCGGGACGCAGATCCCGGGCAGTCGGAAAACCAAGTGACGGGCACCCCGTGACGCGGCGCCCCCAGCGGCAGGTGTCAGCGCTGCTCGACCGGCACGAAGTCGCGCTCCACCACGCCGGTGTAGATCTGGCGCGGGCGGCCGATGCGGGAGCCGGGCTCCTTGATCATCTCGTGCCACTGGGCGATCCAGCCCGGGAGGCGGCCCAGGGCGAAGAGGACCGTGAACATCTCGGTCGGGAAGCCCATGGCCCGGTAGATCAGGCCGGTGTAGAAGTCGACGTTCGGGTAGAGGTTGCGCGAGACGAAGTAGTCGTCGGAGAGCGCGTGCTCCTCCAGCTTCAGCGCGATGTCCAGCAGCTCGTCGGACTTGCCGAGGGCCGAGAGGACGTCGTGCGCCGCCGCCTTGATGATCTTCGCGCGCGGGTCGAAGGACTTGTACACCCGGTGGCCGAAGCCCATCAGGCGGACGCCCTCTTCCTTGTTCTTCACCTTGCGGATGAAGGAGTCGACGTCGCCGCCGTTCGCCTGGATGCCCTCCAGCATCTCCAGGACGGACTGGTTGGCGCCGCCGTGCAGCGGGCCCCACAGGGCGTTGATGCCGGCCGAGATCGACGCGAACATGTTCGCCTGCGAGGAGCCGACCAGGCGGACCGTGGACGTCGAACAGTTCTGCTCGTGGTCCGCGTGCAGGATCAGCAGCTTGTCGAGCGCCGAGACGACGACCGGGTCGGGGACGTACTCCTGCGCCGGCACCGAGAACGTCATGCGCAGGAAGTTCTCGACGTAGCCGAGGTCGTTGCGCGGGTAGACGAACGGGTGGCCGATCGACTTCTTGTAGGCGTACGCCGCGATCGTCGGAAGCTTGGCGAGCAGCCGGATCGTGGAGAGGTTGCGCTGCTTCTCGTCGAACGGGTTGTGGCTGTCCTGGTAGAACGTGGACAGCGCCGAGACGACCGACGACAGCATCGCCATCGGGTGCGCGTCGCGCGGGAAGCCGCGGTAGAAGTTCTTGACGTCCTCGTGCAGCAGGGTGTGCTGCGTGATGTCGTTCTTGAAGACGGTGAGCTCGTCGACGGTCGGCAGCTCGCCGTTGATCAGCAGGTAGGCGACCTCGAGGAAGGTCGAACGCTCGGCCAGCTGCTCGATCGGGTAGCCGCGGTACCGGAGGATGCCCTGTTCGCCGTCAAGGTAGGTGATGGCGGATTTATAGGCGGCGGTGTTGCCGTAGCCGCTGTCCAGGGTCACCAGACCAGTCTGGGCGCGAAGCTTCCCGATGTCGAAGCCCTTGTCGCCGACGGTGCTGTCGATCACCGGGTAGGTGTACTCGCCGTCGCCGTACCGCAGTACTACAGAGTTGTCGCTCACGTCATCCCTCACCGACGTTGTGCCTCTTCTTCGAGGTTGCCCTGACTGTCTCTACCATCCCCCATTTGGCGCAGGAGAGTGCACTCGGGGTCGACCATTGGGCTTATCGGCGGCACTCAGTGCCGCCAACTAGCCCATCCTGACGCCTTGGTCACGGTTGTGGAAGAGCCCTGTGACCTTTGTGACTCATTTGATCGATCATTTTTTGTGGCCACCGCTCATTGACCGGCCCCACCAGCCCACACCGACCCGACAAGCCCACCCCGACCCGCACAAGCCTCACTACCCGGCGCCCGCCCGCTCACTGCCCGGCGAGCCGGAAGTCCAGGGCCGTGCAGCGGCGGCCCGCGGACACCGTGCGCACCGCCTGGCCGATCGCCTTGCGTGACCCGACGAGCACGACCAGCTTCTTCGCGCGGGTGACGGCCGTATACAAAAGGTTCCGCTGGAGCATCATCCATGCTCCCGTGGTGACGGGGATCACCACGGCGGGATATTCACTTCCCTGTGAACGGTGGATCGTCACCGCGTACGCATGGGCCAGTTCGTCCAGTTCGTCGAACTCGTACGGAACCTCCTCGTCCTCGTCGGTCAGCACGGTGAGGCGTTGGTCGACCGGATCGAGCGAGGTGACCACGCCCACGGTGCCGTTGAAGACACCGTTCTTCCCCTTGTCGTAATTGTTGCGGATCTGGGTGACCTTGTCGCCGACGCGGAAGACCCGGCCGCCGAACCGCTTCTCGGGAACGTCGGGGCGGCCGGGCGTGACGGCCTGCTGGAGCAGGCCGTTGAGGGCGCCGGCGCCTGCCGGACCGCGGTGCATGGGCGCCAGGACCTGCACGTCCCGGCGCGGGTCGAGACCGAACTTGGCCGGAATGCGACGGGCCGCCACGTCCACCGTGAGGCGGCCCGCCTCCTCCGTGTCGTCCTCGACGAACAGGAAGAAGTCCTTCATGCCGTCAGTGACCGGATGCTGCCCGGCGTTGATCCGGTGCGCGTTGGTCACCACGCCCGACTGCTGGGCCTGGCGGAACACGCGCGTGAGGCGCACGGCCGGGACGGGGCTGCCGTCGGCGAGCAGGTCGCGCAGCACCTCGCCCGCGCCGACGCTGGGGAGCTGGTCGACGTCCCCGACGAAGAGCAGGTGCGCGCCCGGAGGCACGGCCTTGACCAGCTTGTTGGCCAGCAGCAGGTCCAGCATCGACGCCTCGTCGACGACCACCAGGTCGGCGTCCAGCGGGCGGTCGCGGTCGTAGGCGGCGTCGCCGCCGGGCTTGAGCTCCAGCAGACGGTGGACGGTGGAGGCCTCCGCGCCGGTCAGCTCGGCCAGGCGCTTGGCGGCGCGGCCGGTGGGGGCCGCCAGCACCACCTTGGCCTTCCTCGCGCGGGCCAGCTCCACGATCGACCGCACGGTGAAGGACTTGCCGCAGCCCGGGCCGCCGGTGAGCACGGCGACCTTCTCGGTCAGCGCCAGCCTGACGGCGGCCTCCTGCTCGGGCGCGAGCTCGGCCTTCGTACGGGTCCTCAGCCAGGCCAGCGCCTTGTCCCAGGCCACGTCACGGAAGGCCGGCATCCGGTCCTCGCCGGTGCGCAGCAGGCGCAACAGCTGGGCGGAGAGGGAGAGTTCGGCACGGTGGAAGGGGACCAGGTAGACGGCCGTGACGGGCTCCCCGCCGTCCGGCGCCGGGACCTTCTCCCGGACGACCCCGGGGTCCTCGCCCTCCTCCGGGGGAGTCGCGAGAGCGGCCAGGCACTCGATGACGAGGCCGGTGTCGACCTGCAGCAGCTTCACCGCGTCGGCGATCAGCCGCTCCTCGGGGAGGTAGCAGTGGCCCTGGTCGGTGGCCTGGGACAGCGCGTACTGCAGGCCCGCCTTGACGCGCTCCGGGCTGTCGTGCGGAATGCCGACGGACTGGGCGATCTTGTCGGCGGTCAGGAACCCGATGCCCCAGACGTCGGCCGCCAGCCGGTACGGCTGGTTCTTCACCACGGAGATGGAGGCGTCGCCGTACTTCTTGTAGATGCGCACGGCGATGGAGGTGGACACCTCGACGGTCTGGAGGAAGAGCATGACCTCCTTGATCGCCTTCTGTTCCTCCCAGGCGTCGGCGATCTTCTTGGTGCGCTTCGGGCCGAGGCCGGGCACCTCGATCAGGCGCTTCGGCTCCTCCTCGATGACCGTCAGGGTGTCCACGCCGAAGTGCTGCGTGATGCGGTCCGCGAAGACCGGGCCGATGCCCTTGACCAGGCCGGATCCCAGGTAGCGACGAATGCCCTGGACGGTGGCGGGCAGCACGGTCGTGTAGTTCTCGACGGTGAACTGCTTGCCGTACTGGGGGTGCGAGCCCCAGCGGCCCTCCATGCGCAGGGACTCCCCCACCTGCGCGCCGAGCAGCGCGCCGACGACCGTGAGAAGGTCGCCGGCGCCTCTGCCGGTGTCGACCCGGGCGACCGTGTAGCCGTTGTCCTCATTGGCGTACGTGATGCGTTCGAGCACGCCTTCGAGGGTGGCCAGTCGCCGTTCTCCCGCCTGGGAGGCCCCCGCCTGATCGGTCATGATCCGACGGTACCGCCCGGCACCGACAGGCCCGCCCCGCGGCCGATCCTGTCGGCGGCCGGAGGCTCGGTGCCGGGGGGCTCGGCGCCGGGAGTTCGGTCAGACCTGGTCGAGAATCACGCAGGTGCCGACCACATAGCCGGTGACACCGCTCCTCGTGACCTTCACCCAGCGCTTGCTGACGATGCCGCACTTCTCGTACGAGGAGGTGCCGAAGTAGTCCAAGCAGGACGCCGACGCGCTCGAACCCTTGTTGATCTGGGCGAGGGCCGTGCCGCTGGTGCTGGTCGTGGACCGAATGATCACGGTCTCGAGGGCCTTGGCCGTGCAGCCCGCCGCCGCCGCGGGGGTGGCGGCCACGAACGAGGTCCCGACCAGGGCGGCCGCACCCATGGACGCACCGAGTATCCGCCCAACGCGCATAACTGAAATCTCCCCTGTTGATTGGCACGGGCATGCCACCCGTGACGGACAGGGGAAGCCTAGATCGCTTCGCCGGGGCGTTCATCACGATCCGGTTTCAGCCACGCCTGAGGCTTGATTAACCCCCATGTAATCGATTCCAATCCTCCATACACGTCGATGTAATCGATTCCACAACTTCATGACGTTCATGAACCGAGTCCACGAGGAGGTGGAGCGGCGATGGCGAGCATCAAGGACGTCGCTGCCGAGGCGGGGGTCTCCGTCGCCACGGTGTCGCGCGTCCTGAACGACCATCCGTCGGTCAGCGAGGACGCACGCACGCGCGTGCTGACCGCCGTCGAGACGCTGGGCTACCGCCCGAACGCCGTCGCCCGGTCGCTGCGCACCGACCAGACCCGCACCCTCGGTCTGGTCATCAGCGACGTGATGAACCCTTACTTCACCGAGCTGGCCCGCTCCGTCGAGGAGGAGGCCCGCGCGCTCGGGTACAGCGTCATCATCGGCAACGCCGACGAGCGGCCCGACCTTCAGGACCATCACGTACGGACCCTGCTGGACCGCCGGATCGACGGCCTGCTGGTCTCCCCCACGGACGGCGGCTCCCCGCTGATGCTGGACGCCGCGCGCGCGGGGACGCCGATGGTGTTCGTCGACCGGTGGATCCCGGGCGTCGACGTGCCGGTCGTACGGGCCGACGGCCGGACCGCCGTGCGCGACCTCGTGGCGCATCTGCACGGGCTCGGGCACCGCAGGCTCGCCATCATCGCGGGCCCCGCCGCCACCACCACCGGCAGCGAGCGCGTGGAGGCCTTCCGGGCCGCCATGGCCGAGTACGGGCTTCCCCTCCCGGACGCCTACATAGGGCAGGGCGACTTCCAGGCCGAGAGCGGACGCCGGGTCACCGAGGGCTTCCTCGACCTGCCCGAGCCGCCCGAGGTCGTCTTCGCGGCCGACAACCTGATGGCACTGGGCGCACTGGACGCCGTACGCGCGCGTGGGCTGCGGGTTCCGCAGGATCTCGCGCTGGCCGCGTTCGACGACATCCCGTGGTTCGTGCACACCGATCCGCCGGTCACCGCCATCGCCCAGCCCACGGGCGAGCTGGGCCGGGCCGCCGTACGGGCCCTGGTCGACCGCATCGAGGGACGCCCCCCGCAGTCCGTCACCTTCGCCGCCCGTCTCGTCGTACGCCGCTCGTGCGGCGAGTCCCCCGTAACGAACAGGAGCCAGACGTGAGCAACGCGGACGAGTTGCTGCGCATCGAAGGCATACGCAAGTCCTTCCCCGGGGTGGTCGCGCTCGACGGCGTCGACTTCGACCTGCGCCGGGGCGAGGTGCATGTGCTGCTCGGTGAGAACGGCGCGGGCAAGAGCACCCTCATCAAGATGCTCTCCGGCGCCTACAGGCCCGACGCCGGGCGGATCCTGGCCGGCGGCGAGGAGGTGCGCATCCATGGCGCGCAGGACTCCGAGCGCCTCGGCATCGCCACCATCTACCAGGAGTTCAACCTCGTACCCGATCTGACGGTCGCCGAGAACATCTTCCTGGGACGGCAGCCGCGCCGCTTCGGGATGATCGACCGGAAGAAGATGGAGGCGGACGCCGCCGTCCTGCTGGAGCGGGTCGGGGTGAACGTGTCGCCCCGCGCGCGGGTGCGTGAACTCGGCATCGCCTGGCTGCAGATGGTCGAGATCGCCAAGGCGCTCAGCCTGAACGCGCGCGTGCTGATCATGGACGAGCCGACCGCCGTGCTGACCTCCGAGGAGGTCGAGAAACTCTTCGCCATCGTGCGCAGGCTGCGCGAGGACGGCGTCGGCATCGTCTTCATCACGCATCACCTGGAGGAGATCGCCGCCCTCGGCGACCGGGTCACGGTCATCCGGGACGGGAAGTCGGTCGGCCAGGTGCCCGCCTCGACGCCCGAGGACGAGCTCGTGCGGCTCATGGTGGGCCGCTCCATCGAGCAGCAGTATCCGAGGGAGCGCGCCGGGACGGGGGCCGCGCTGCTGTCCGTCGAGGGGCTGACGCGGGACGGCGTCTTCCACGACGTCAGCTTCGAGGTGCACGCCGGTGAGGTCGTCGGCATCGCCGGGCTCGTCGGCGCGGGCCGTACCGAAGTGGTACGGGCCGTGTTCGGGGCGGACCCGTACGACCGGGGAGCCGTGCGGGTCGGGGGCGACCGGCTGCCCGGGTATGACGTGCCGGCCGCGATGGCCGCCGGGATCGGGCTCGTGCCCGAGGACCGCAAGGGCCAGGGGCTGGTGCTCGACCAGTCGGTCGAGGAGAACCTCGGGCTCGTGACCATGCGGACCGCGACCCGTGGCGGACTCGTCGACCTCAAGGGCCAGCACGAGGCGGCGGCGCGGATCGCCGAACAGCTCGGCGTGCGGATGGCCGGGCTCGGCCAGCAGGTGCGCACCCTGTCCGGCGGCAACCAGCAGAAGGTCGTCATCGGCAAGTGGCTGCTGGCCGACACCAGGGTGCTGATCCTCGACGAGCCGACACGCGGCATCGACGTCGGCGCGAAGGTCGAGATCTACCAGCTGATCAACGAGCTGACGGCCGCCGGGGCCGCCGTCCTGATGATCTCCAGCGATCTGCCCGAGGTGCTCGGCATGAGCGACCGGGTGCTGGTGATGGCCCAGGGCCGGATCGCCGGCGAGCTGTCGGCGCAGGACGCGACCCAGGACGCCGTGATGGCCCTGGCCGTGAGCACCCCCAGCACTCCCGGCACCTCCAGTACCCCCGGCACCTCCAGTACCCCCGGCACCTCCAGTGCCACTGACACCCCTGACACCCCTGACACCCCTCCGACCACTGAAGTGGAGGCCGGCCGTGGCCGCTGACACGCATCTGAGCACGACGGGCGCCGGTGGCGGCGCCGCGGCGGTCCGCCGTCTGCTGCTCGACAACGGCGCGCTGACCGCGCTGATCGTCCTCGTCATCGCCATGTCGGCGCTGTCGGGCGACTTCCTGACCACGGACAACCTGCTCAACGTGGGTGTCCAGGCGGCCGTGACCGCCATCCTCGCCTTCGGCGTGACCTTCGTGATCGTCTCGGCGGGCATCGACCTGTCGGTCGGCTCGGTGGCGGCGCTGTCGGCGACCGTGCTGGCGTGGAGCGCCACGCAGCAGGGCGTGCCGGTGGTCATAGCGGTGGTCCTGGCCGTCGCCACCGGTGTCGCGGCCGGTCTGGTGAACGGTTTCCTCATCGCCTACGGCAAGCTGCCGCCGTTCATCGCGACGCTCGCGATGCTGTCGGTGGGGCGCGGTCTGTCGCTGGTGATCTCCGAGGGCTCGCCGATCGCCTTCCCCGACTCCGTCTCGCACCTCGGCGACACGCTCGGCGGCTGGCTGCCGGTGCCGGTGCTGGTCATGGTCGTCATGGGCCTGATCGCCGCGTTCGTGCTCGGCCGGACGTACATCGGCCGTTCGATGTACGCCATCGGCGGCAACGAGGAGGCGGCCCGCCTCTCCGGTCTGCGGGTGAAGCGGCAGAAGCTCGCGATCTACGCGCTGTCCGGTGTGTTCGCCGCCGCGGCGGGCATCGTGCTCGCCTCCCGGCTGTCCTCCGCGCAGCCGCAGGCGGCCGACGGCTACGAGCTGGACGCGATCGCCGCGGTCGTCATCGGCGGCGCCTCCCTCGCCGGGGGCACGGGCAAGGCGTCGGGCACCCTGATCGGCGCGCTGATCCTGGCGGTGCTGCGCAACGGCCTGAACCTGCTGTCCGTCTCCGCGTTCTGGCAGCAGGTCGTCATCGGTGTCGTCATCGCGCTGGCCGTGCTGCTCGACACCCTGCGCCGCAAGGCGGGGGCGAGCCCGGCGGCGGCCGGCGCCGGGGTCGGCATCGGCGGCGGCAAGGGGAAGCAGGCGGCGACGTACGGTCTCGCGGCCGTGGTCACCGTGGCGATCGTCGGCGCGACCTCCTTCCTGCACAGCGGCAGCTCGTCGACCGCGAACCCGAAGGTCGGGCTCGCCCTGTCCACCCTCAACAACCCGTTCTTCGTGCAGATCCAGTCGGGCGCGAAGGCCGAGGCGAAGAAGCTGGGCGTGGACCTGACCGTCACCGACGCGCAGAACGACGCCTCGCAGCAGGCCAACCAGCTGCAGAACTTCACCAGTTCCGGCTACGACTCCATCATCGTCAACCCGGTGGACTCGGACGCGGCGAGCAACTCGGTGAAGGCCGCCGACAAGGCGAAGATCCCGGTCATCGCGGTCGACCGGGGCGTCAACAAGGCCACGGTGGACGCGCTCGTCGCCTCCGACAACGTGGCGGGCGGCGAGCTCGCCGCCAAGACGGTCGCCGAGAAGCTGGGCGGCGCCGGCAAGATCGTGATTTTGCAGGGCCAGGCGGGCACGTCGGCGGCGCGGGAGCGGGCGGAAGGTTTCGCCAAGGGGCTGAAGGCCTACCCCGGCATCCAGGTCGTGGCCCAGCAGCCGGCCGACTTCGACCGCACCAAGGGACTCGACGTGATGTCGAACCTGCTCCAGGCCCACCCGGACGTCCAGGGCGTCATCGCCGCCAACGACGAGATGGCGCTCGGCGCGATCAAGGCGCTCGGCTCCAAGGCCGGCAAGTCGGTCCAGGTCGTCGGCTTCGACGGAACCCCCGACGGTCTCAAGGCCGTTGAACAGGGCACGCTGTACGCGTCCGTGGCGCAGCAGCCGTCCCAGCTGGGCAGGATCGCGGTGGACAACGCGCTGAAGGCGCTGCAGGGCAAGAAGGTCGAGCAGACGGTGAAGGTACCGGTGAAGGTGGTCACGAAGGAAAACGTGAACGGGTTCAGCGGCTGACATTCGGCGGGGGCGGGGGCCGGGCCGGGGGCCAGGGGCTGGCGTGCGGGTCCGGCGCCGGGGGTTCGGCGGCCGGGGTCCGGCGGCCGGGGTTCGGCGGCCGGGGGCCGGGGGCCGGGGGCCGGGTCCGGCACCGACCCCCGGGTCCGGCCTCCGGGACCGGC
>NZ_JBVIJX010000009.1:379280-379482 GCF_055581185.1 Streptomyces sp. NPDC031474 | reverse complement strand
GCTTACGGGACCGGCACCCCGGGTCCAGGGTCCGGGACCGGCTTACGGGACCGGCACCCCGGGTCCAGGGTCCGGGACCGGCTTACGGGACCGGCACCCCGGGTCCAGGGTCCGGGACCGGCTTACGGGACCGGCACTCGGGGTCCGGGGGTCTGGGTCCGGCACTCGGGGTCCGGGTCCGGCGTACGGAGTCCGGCCCTCG
>NZ_JBVIJX010000009.1:240963-379181 GCF_055581185.1 Streptomyces sp. NPDC031474 | reverse complement strand
TGGTCCGGCGTACGGAGTCCGGCCCCCGGGTCCGGCGTACGGAGTCCGGCCCCCGGGTCCGGCGTACGGAGTCCGGCCCCCGGGTCCGGCGTACGGAGTCCGGCCCCCGGGTCCGGCGTACGGGACCGGCACCCCGGGTCCAGGGTCCGGGACCGGCTTACGGGACCGGCAACCGGGGATCCGGCAACGGGGTCCGGCGTATGGCACCCGGGATCCGGCGGCCGGGGTCCCGCGGGGTTGGGGTGACAATCAGCCCGGGCCCGGTGGGGGGTCGGGCGGCGTTCGGCGGGGCAATCGGCCGGTGTTCGGTGGACGGGCGGGCGGGCGGTCACCTCGGTGAGGGGGCGCTCGCCCCGAGCCACGTATCAGGCCATGTATCAGGCCACCTATCAGGCCACGTATAAGGGGAGTTGCTTCATGTACGACTACGACCTGCTGGTCGTAGGGTCGGCCAACGCCGACCTGGTGATCGGCGTCGAGCGGCGGCCGGGGGCCGGGGAGACCGTCCTCGGCTCCGACCTGGCCGTCCACCCCGGCGGCAAGGGCGCGAACCAGGCCGTCGCGGCCGCCCGCCTCGGGGCCCGTACGGCCCTGCTGGCCCGGGTCGGCGACGACGCGAACGGCCGGCTGCTGCTCGACTCGCAGCGGGCGGCCGGTGTCGACACGGTGGGTGTGCTGGTGGGCGGGGCGCCGACCGGCGTCGCGCTGATCACCGTGGACCCGTCGGGCGACAACAGCATCGTGGTGTCGCCGGGCGCGAACGGCCGGCTGACGCCGGAGGACGTACGCGCCGCCGCCTGCCTCTTCCAGACCTCCCGGGTGGTGTCGGCACAGCTGGAGATCCCGCTGGAGACGGTCGTTGCGGTGGCGGCGAGCCTGTCGCCGGACAGCCGCTTCGTGCTGAACCCCTCCCCGCCGCGCCCGCTGCCCGCCGTGCTGCTCGCGGCCTGCGACCCGCTGATCGTCAACGAGCACGAGGCGAAGGTGATCCTCGGGGACGCGGAGGCCGGCGACCGGCCGGAGGACTGGGCGCGGGTGCTGCTCGCGAAGGGGCCGAAGTCGGTGGTCGTCACGCTGGGCGCGGAGGGCGCGCTGGTGGCCTCGGCGGAGGGTGTGGTGCGGGTGCCGTCCGTGAAGGTGACGGCCGTGGACACGACCGGTGCGGGCGACTCCTTCACGGCGGCGCTGGCGTGGAAGCTGGGCGCGGGCGCGTCCCTGGCCGAGGCGGCGGCGTACGCGGCGCGGGTCGGTGCGGTCGCCGTGACCCGGCGCGGCGCGCAGGAGTCGTTCCCGACGGCGCAGGAGGTGGCTTCGCTGGACCAGGAGTCGGGCAACGGGGCCGAAGAGTCCCAGGGAGGCGAGTTTCTGTGAAGAAGGCCGGGATCCTCAACCGTCAGCTCTCCGGTGCGCTTGCCGAGTTGGGGCACGGGGACGGGGTGCTGGTGTGCGACGCCGGCATGCCGATACCGGACGGTCCCCGGATCGTGGACCTCGCGTTCCGGGCGGGGGTGCCGTCGTTCGCGGAGGTGGTCGAGGGGCTGCTCGCCGAGCTGGTCGTGGAGGGCGCGACGGCGGCGACGGAGGTCCGGGCGGCGAATCCGGCGGCGGCCGCACTGCTGGACGGGCACTTCCCCGAGCTGGCCCTGGTCTCGCACGAGGAGCTGAAGAGGCTGTCGGCGGGCGCGCGGCTGGTGGTGCGCACGGGTGAGGCGCGGCCCTACGCGAACGTACTGCTGCGGTGCGGGGTGTTCTTCTGACGGAGGCCCAGCACGCGCGGAAGCCTCGGCAGCGCGCGGCACCCTGAGACTTCACCTGGTTCTTGCGAGGAGGCTCCGGCGTCCACGCCGGGGAGGAATCGCCCTCGTGATGCGCACCGAGCCGCGCTACGGCTCCACGGCGGTGGCCCGCTGCGGCAAAAGGTCGAGTGCTGGACCACCGGCGACCCGGACGCCGACGGATGCCCTACACCTCCGCCCTGAAGGGTGGAGCACTGGGCAAGTGTTCGGTAGCAGTAGCTGTGGCACCACGCCATAGCGGCCCGGAGGGGCGCGACACCAGGGCCGGGATCGCCTTGTCAGACAACGGAGTTGTACCTGGACACCGGGGGCCCGAGCACCTGGAAGCAGCAGCTTTCGCACTGCTGAGTCGAGGCGTCCGGAGAAGCTTCGAGGGGGTCTGGTCCGTCGACCAGGCCCCCTCGGCTTTTCCCCTCCGTACCAGAACCCCCGCGATCCCCCCGGATCCCCCTCCAGAAGTCCTGATGCCATGTACGACAGCCACAGGACGGTAAGGGTTGCGCGGTCCGCGGGAAATTTTTCGGAGAGTATTCGGCATGGGATCGGCGAGGAACAGGTAAGCGAAGAGAACAGGCCAATGGCACATGCCGGACGCATCAAACCATTTCCGTGCATATTCCATCAGTTGTAGTGAACACCCCTGACTGCATGGGCGGTTCGCCCGGTTCGTCCAGCATCCTGACGTCGTCTCTGCCGCCTCTTCCGCGAGGAGTACGACCATGTCCGAGACGACCGAACCCAACATCGGCGCGTTCACCCTCGGCGACCCGCTGACCGTCGAACCCGCCCACCCGGTCGCCGTACCGGAGCACGAGGAATGGGCGCTGCCGAACGGCTTCGCCTGGGTCTTCCCCGGCGAGGGCAACAACGGCCGTCTCGTCCGGCCCGTGATCATGGCCGACGGCTTCAATCTCGGCCGCAGCGAGCTCGACAAGCTCTACCAGGGACTGGAGGGCGGCTTCCCGTTCGTCACCGAGCTGCGCCGGCGCGGCAGGGACGTGATCCTGCTCGGCTTCGAGGAGCGCAGCGCGTCCATCCTGGACAACGCGCACGCGGTCGAGGCCGCGATCATGCGGGCCGCCGCCCAGCAGTTCGGCGGCGCCCGGCTGGTGGTCGGCGGCTTCAGCATGGGCGGCATCGTCACCCGCTACGCGCTGGCCAGAATGGAGGCCCAGCGGATGGACCACCGGACCGGCCTGTACTTCTCCTACGACAGCCCGCACCGGGGCGCCTCCATCCCGGTCGGCGTGCAGGCGTTCTCGTACTTCATCCCGTTCCCGAACGACTTCGCGAAGCAGATGGACAGCCCGGCCGCGCGCCAGATGCTGTGGCGGCACTACGACAAGGAGACCGGGAAGATCGGGGTCGCCAAGGAGCGCACGGATTTCCTGGCCGCACTGGAGCGGCTCGGCGGCTGGCCGCAGATCCCGCTGAGGGTCGCCGTGGCCAACGGTCGCGGCGACGGCGTCGGCCTGCCCGACATGCCGCCCGGTGACGTCGCGCTGCGCATCGACCGCATCTACCCCGGCACCACCTTCTACACCCAGGCCCAGGGCGACGACGTGACGGTCGCCTACCTCAACCGGAGATTCCCCAAGGCGGAAAAGACCATCACCACCAGCGGTTTCCCGGAGCTGGACGGCGCGCCCGGCGGCACGCTGCACACGTACCAGATCCTCGCCGAGACGCTGCGGAAGCTCGGCGGCACGGTGGACCTGCGGCACGGGGAGGTGTGCTTCGTCCCGTCGGTGAGCGCGGTCGCCGTCCGCGATGTCGAACGCCAGCCGGACCTGTACACCAACATCAACGAACTCCCGCCGGACGAAAGCGAGTTGGACGAATTCCTCTGCTCGTCCACGACCACCGCCCACACGGCCATCACCGAGGAACTCTGCACCTGGCTCCTGGACCGCCTCCCTGCCTGACCCCCGCCCTTCAGTCCCGACGACCTTCGGTACCCCGACCTTCGGTCCCGCCCGATCCCCGGTCCCGCCGGCCTTCAGCGCCCCGGCCTCCGGCCCCGTCGACCTTCAGTCCGCCGCCCCTCGGTACCCCGGTCTCCGGTCCTGCCCGGTCTCCGGTCCTGCCCGATCTCCGGTCCGGCCGATCTCCGGTCCGCCGGCCTTCAGTCCCCCCGGCCTTCGGTACCCCGCCCTTCAGCCCCGCCGCCCTTCAGCCCCGCCGGCCTCCAGTCCCGCCGCCCTTCAGCCCCGCCGGCCTCCAGTCCCGCCGGCCCCCAGAAAACCACCGGCCCCCGACCCTCACCCGCGAGGCGCCCCCGTGGACCCCCGCACCATCAGTTCCCCCCGCACGGTGGCGATGCCGCCGGGCGGGGGCTCCTCGCGGCCCATGGCGATGCGGCCCGCCCGGGCGCCCGCCTCGGCCAGCGGCAGCCGCACCGTCGTGAGGGAGGGCACCGCGTCGATGCTGAAGGGGAGGTCGTCGAAGCCCGCCACCGACACGTCGTCCGGGATCCGCATCCCCGACTCCCGCAGCGCCGCGCACGCGCCCACCGCGACGGAGTCGTTCGCGGCGACGACCGCCGTCAGGGACGGGTCCCGGCGCAGCAGTTCCAGCGTCGCCTCGTAGCCCGCCCGCCGGTCGTAGCGGCCGTGCACGGTCCAGCGCGGGTCCTCCTCGATGCCGGCCGCGGCCAGCGCCGCCCGGTGGCCCTCCAGCCGGTGCCGGGTCGTCGTCCGCTCCTCCGGGCCCGCGATGTAGCCGAGCCGCCGGTGGCCGAGCCCGATGAGGTGCTCGGTCAGCTCCCGTCCGCCGCCGCGGTTGTCGAAGGTCAGCGCGATCGCCGAGGTCTCCGGCGCCGGCGGCCGGCCGCACAGCACGATCCGCGTCCCCGCCTCGCCCAGCCTGCGCAGCTTCGCCGCCACGGCCGCCGCGTGCGGCTCGTTCTCCATGGCCCCGCCCGTCAGCACCACGGCCGCGGCCCGCTGCCGCTGCAACAGCGTCAGATAGGTCAGCTCACGCTCGGGCGAGCCCCCGGTGTTGCAGACCACCGCCAGCCGCTCGCCCCCGGCCCGGCCGCCCGGCCCCCCGATCTCCTGCTGGATCGCGCTCGCCATGATCCCGAAGAACGGGTCGGCGATGTCGTTCACCAGGATGCCGACGAGGTCGGACGTCGCCGCCGCCAGCGCGCTCGCGGGCCCGTTCAGCACGTAGTCCAGCTCGTCGACCGCCCGCAGCACCCGCTCCCGGGTGGTTGCGGCGACGGGGTAGTTCCCGTTCAGCACGCGCGACACCGTCGCGGGCGAGACCTGCGCGCGGGCCGCCACGTCCGCCAGGGTCACCGTCATCTTCGTCGTCCTCCGGTCGCGCATCTCGTCATACGTCATACGTTGTCGTACGTCGTCGTACGCCCTGGTAGACAGTCGCCGTGACGGCGCGGTTCCGGGCGTGTCGAGCAGACCTTACGGCCCCGCACCCCTGCCGTTCGCCCCCTCGAACAACTCGGGATGGACACGGTCTTGTCCGGACCGCTGGTCAGAGGCTAGCTTCTCCTTGGATAGAAAGCGCTTGCTGTAACGCTGATCAGGAAGAGGCGTACGCGGCGCGCACAACCGCGTACGAATAGCGCAGGCACGCTGCGCACGACGCCTACGAAGGGATCGACGTGACACGCAAGACGGTGCGAATCGCCATGAACGGCGTGACAGGGCGCATGGGCTACCGCCAGCACCTCGTCCGCTCCATCCTGGCCCTGCGCGAACAGGGCGGCCTCGACCTCGGCGACGGCACCGTGCTGTGGCCGGAACCGATCCTCGTCGGCCGCCGCGAGTACGCGCTGAAGGCGCTGGCCGAGCAGCACGGCCTGGACCCGCAGAACGTCTCCACCGACGTGGACGCGGTCCTCGCCGACCCGACCGTCGACATCTACTTCGACGCCCAGGTGACGTCCGCCCGCGAGGAGGCGATCAAGAAGGCGATCGCGGCGGGCAAGCACATCTACACCGAGAAGCCGACGGCCACGGGCCTCGACGGCGCCCTGGAGCTCGCCCGCCTCGCGAACGAGAAGGGCATCAAGCACGGCGTCGTCCAGGACAAGCTGTTCCTGCCGGGCCTGCTCAAGCTGAAACGCCTCATCGACGGCGGCTTCTTCGGCCGGATCCTGTCCATCCGCGGCGAGTTCGGCTACTGGGTCTTCGAGGGCGACTGGCAGAGCGCCCAGCGCCCGTCCTGGAACTACCGCGCCGAGGACGGCGGCGGCATCGTCGTCGACATGTTCCCGCACTGGGAGTACGTGCTCCACGAGCTGTTCGGCCGTGTGAAGTCCGTGCAGGCCCTCACCGCCACCCACATCCCGCAGCGCTGGGACGAGCAGGACAAGCCCTACGACGCCACCGCCGACGACGCCGCCTACGGCATCTTCGAGCTCGACGGCGGCGCGATCGCCCAGATCAACTCCTCCTGGGCGGTCCGCGTCAACCGCGACGAGCTGGTGGAGTTCCAGGTGGACGGCACGGAGGGCTCGGCGGTCGCCGGACTCCGCAACTGCCGCGTCCAGCACAGGTCCGCCACCCCCAAGCCGGTCTGGAACCCCGACATCCCCGCCACCGAGGTCTTCCGCGACCAGTGGCAGGAGGTCCCGGACAACCAGGACTTCGACAACGGCTTCAAGGCCCAGTGGGAGCTGTTCCTCAAGCACGTCTACGCCGACGCCCCCTACCACTGGGACCTCCTCGCCGGAGCCCGTGGCGTCCAGCTCGCCGAGCTGGGCCTGAGGTCCTCGGCGGAGGGCCGCCGCCTCGACGTCCCGGAGGTCACGCTGTGACGATCCGACTCCCGAACCCCACCGGGGCCCTGCGGTCGTACGAGCCCCGCACGGAACCCCTCGCCGTCACCACCGGCGCCCCCTTCACCTCCCGCACGGTCTACTCCGCCGCGCACGTCGTCGCCGACCCGTTCGCGGACGTGTCGCCGGACTCCCCGGCCGCCGTCGACTGGGACGCCACCCTCGCCTTCCGCCGTCACCTGTGGTCCCACGGCCTCGGCGTCGCCGAGGCGATGGACACCGCCCAGCGCGGCATGGGCCTGGACTGGGCGGGCGCGGCCGAACTGATCCGCAGATCGGCCGCCGAGGCCAAGTCCGTCGGCGGGCTCGTCGCCTGCGGCGTCGGCACCGACCAGCTCACCGCCCCGGCCTCCCTCGCCGAGGTCCGCGCCGCCTACGAGGAGCAGCTCGCCCTCGTGGAGGAGTCGGGGGCCAAGGCGATCCTGATGGCGTCCCGGGCCCTGGCGGCGGCCGCCGCCGGCCCCGAGGACTACCTGGACGTCTACGGCCACCTGCTGCGCCAGTCCGCCGAGCCGGTGATCCTGCACTGGCTGGGCCCGATGTTCGACCCGGCGCTGGAGGGCTACTGGGGGTCGTCGGACCTGGACGCGGCGACGGAGGTGTTCCTGGAGGTCATCGCGGCCCACCCCGACAAGGTGGAGGGCATCAAGGTCTCCCTGCTGGACGCCGGACGCGAGATCGACATCCGCCGCAGGCTGCCGCAGGGCGTCCGCTGCTACACGGGCGACGACTTCAACTACCCCGAGCTGATCGCGGGCGACGAGAAGGGCTTCAGCCACGCCCTCCTCGGCATCTTCGACCCCCTGGGCCCCCTGGCGGCGGAGGCGGTGCGCGTCCTCGACACGGGCGACAAGGCGGGCTTCCGCACCCTCCTCGACCCCACGGTCGAGCTCTCCCGCCACCTCTTCCAGACCCCCACCCGCTTCTACAAGACGGGCGTGGTCTTCCTGGCCTGGCTGGCCGGCCACCAGTCCCACTTCACGATGGTCGGCGGCCTGCAGTCGGCCCGTTCCCTCCCGCACTTCGCCCGCGCGTACGAACTCGCCGACGGTCTGGGCCTGTTCCCGGACCCGAAGCTGGCGGAGGAACGCATGAAGAACCTGCTGTCGCTGTACGGGGTGAACCAGTGAGCGCTCTCGGGGACCTGTCCCGCTTCTCCATCAACCAGATGACGGTCAAGCAGCTGTCGATGCCCGAACTGGCCGACGCCTGCCGCGAGTTGGGCGTGACGAACGTCGGCCTGTGGCGTGAGCCGGTCCAGAGTCACGGTCTGGAGGCGAGCGCGAAGCTGGTCCGCGACGCGGGCCTGACGGTGACAACGTTGTGCCGGGGCGGCTTCTTCACGGCCATCGACCCGGCCGAGCGGAAGGCGGCCCTGGCCGACAACCGCCGGGCCATCGACGAGGCCGCGGCCCTCGGCACCGAGGTGCTGGTCCTGGTCTCCGGCGGCCTCCCGGCCGGCTCGAAGGACCTGCACGGCGCGCGGGAGCGCATCGCGGACGCCCTGGGGGAGCTGGGCCCGTACGCGGAGCGGCACGGCGTCCGGCTGGCCATCGAGCCCCTCCACCCGATGTACGCGTCCGACCGCTGCGTGGTCTCGACCCTCACCCAGGCCCTTGACCTCGCGGAACGCTTCCCGGCCCACCAGGTCGGCGTCGCGGTCGACACGTACCACATCTGGTGGGACGACCGGGCCCCCGCCCAGATCGCGCGGGCCGGCGCGTCCGGCCGCATCCACACCTTCCAACTCGCCGACTGGACGACCCCGTTGCCCGAGGGCGTCCTGAACGGTCGCGGTCAGATCGGCGACGGCGCGATCGACATGCGCGCATGGCAGGGCTACGTGGAGGCGGCCGGCTACACCGGCCCCATCGAGGTCGAACTCTTCAACGACGGGCTGTGGGCCCGCGACGGCCGCGAGGTCCTCGCGGAGACGGCGGCCCGGTTCCTGGAGCACACGGCGTAGGGCTCGGCGGCGGTGGCCGGAGAGGGGGATGGGGGGATTGCAGGCCCTCTCTCCGGCCGCCGAAAAAAGGCTCGGGGGGACGAGCCGGCTAGCGCGCCACGCGGTAGCGGAGGTAGACGAATTTCGAGCTGAAGGTGCGGGTCTCGACGAGTTCGAGGTCCACCCGGCGCTCCTGCCGCGCGAAGAACGGGACGCCACCGCCCACCAGCACCGGGTAGACCATGACCCGGTACTCGTCGATCAGATCCGACGCGGCCGCCTCGGTGGCGAGAGTCGCGCCGCCGATCGCGATGTCGCCCTCCCCCGGCTCGGCCCGCAACCGCTCGATCTCCTCCGCGAGGCCGCCGGAGGCCAGACGGGCATTGCCCTGCACCGCCGACAGCGTGGTGGAGAACACCACCTTCGGGAGCGGCTTCCAGAGCGCGGCGAACTCGAGCTCCGAGTCGTCGAGCGAGCCATCCTGCTCGGCGGTCTCCCAGTACAGCATCGTCTCGTACAGCCGTCGTCCCAACAGGTGGACGCCGACCTCTCGAATGTCGTCGATCCAGAACCGAAAGACCCCCTCGTCGGGCGCCGACCAGTCGAAGCCGCCGTCCGGCCCGACGATGTAGCCGTCGAGCGAGACGCTCATCGAATAGCTCACGCTGCGCATCGGCAGTCCTCCTCGGTGACGGGTTTCGACACTACGACCGCCGGACGCCGCAGAACTCATCGCGACGCGCCGGATCCCCCGGGCCCTTCCCGGATACCGGCGTCCCCGCAGACCCACCGAAACGCCCCGCCGGTTCACCTGCACCGGCCCCTGCCCAGAACATCCACCACCAGCCAGAACCCAAGAAGCAGAGCAACCTGACGGAGTCCTGCTAGTGTCCTGCGCCGGAGATCCGTTGGCAGAAGCGGGCGAGGGAGTCGAGGATTTCCTCGGCTGTTTTGGTCCAGATGAACGGCTTGGGGTCCTCGTTCCAGTCCTTGACCCACGCGCGGATGTCGGCCTCGAGAGCCTCCACCTGCCGCCCGGCCCCGCTGCCACGACCTGATCCGCATGGTACGGGCGCGCAGCGACATCCGCCTGGTCATGCCTCCGCGGCGGCGGGTGTGTGCGAAGCGGCGGAGGAGGAGCTGCGCACCTGCAGAACGAACCCGGTGCTCTCACGGCGGCCCGGGAGCTCCCGGAAGTCCTCCGCGTCCATGCGGGAGCGCAGCAGCGCCACAGCCGTGCGGGCGATCGACTCCCGCTGGGGGTCGACGGTGGTCAGGGACGGCGAGGTGAAGCGGGCTGCATCGATGTCGTCGAAGCCGGTCAGCGCCACGTCGTCCGGTACGGCCACGCCGCTGCGTTCGAGCACCGACAGCGCGCTGATGGCGACGACGTCGTTGTGGCAGAACAGGGCGTCGAAGCGGACGCGGGTGCGCAGCAGCCGGGTCACCGCACCGGCCCCTGAGCTCCATAGATCGGCATCGGTCACGCCGATCACCAGGGAGTCGTCGTAGGGGATCCCGGCTTCCGCGAGGGCCCTGCTGTAACCGTTCAGGCGCCGGGCGCCGGCTCGTGGCTCCGCCTGTTCGCAGATGGCGGCGATCCGGCGACGGCCCTGGGCGAGCAGATGGCTGACGGCCGCGTGCGCGCCTTGTTCGTCGGCGATCTCGACGTAGTCCAGGCTCAGTCCTGCCGCGCCAGCGGGACGCTCGCCGAGGACGACCGTGGGCTGAGTGACCGGCAGGGCCAGGTACTCCTCCGGTGTGAGGGCCTGCGGTACGTAGATCACCCCGTCCACGAGCTCCCCGTGCGACGTGGAAAGCACGGTTCGCTCGCGGTCGGCGCTCGCACGGGTGGTCTCCACCAGCACTTTCAGTCCCTGGGTCTCCGGGCCCGTGATGATCTGTTCGGCCAGCTCCGCGTAGAACGGCTGGTGGACGTTCGGCAGGACCAGGGCGATGGTGCCGGTGCGCCGCGAGCGCAGACCGCGGGCGAAGGGGTTGATCTTGTAGCCGAACTCCTCAATGGCCGCGCGGACACGGTGCTCCGTCTCCGCGCTGAACGAGCCGGTGCCGTTGATGACGTTGGAGACCGTCTTGGCCGACACGCCCGCCTTTTCGGCCACCGTACGCATGGTCACGCTCCGCCCCATGCCGCCATCCCTCCCACAGTCGACTCGCGCAGCATCAGTTCGAAGTCGGCGACGACGAGCCGCCCCGCGTCCGGGGCGGTGTCATCGGTCATGCGGTCGTTCAGCAGAGCCAGCGCCTCCCGGGCGATCTGTGCTGTGCCGGGGGCGACAGAGGTGAGCGACGGATAGGAGTAGCGGGCTTCGTCCGTGTCGTCGAACCCGGCGACGGCCACCTCCGCGGGAACCCGCAGCCCTGCCTCCCGCACGGCAGGCAGGGCGCCCAGCGCCAGCGCGTCGGCGAAGGCGACCACGGCGTCGAACGGGACGCCCCGTTCGATCAGCCGGCGGATGCCCGCGGCCCCCACTTGGCGGCCCCAGTGGGGGTCGGTGTCGATGACGAGTTCGGGGAGGCAGGGCAGGCCGGCGTCGCGCAGCCCGTCCTGGTAGCCCGCCAGGCGCAGGTGGGCCGCCGACCGCTCGGGAAGGTCGCTGTGATCGGCGCCGAGAGCCGCGATCCGGGTGTATCCCAGGGACACCATGTGCCCGACGAGGGCCCGGACGCCTTCCCGGTTGGCCATGGCGACCCGGTCGACGGGTGCGTCGTAGGCACGCTCGGACATGAACACCGTAGGCACGATTCGTGCGACGGTCCGGGCCTCGGCGTCCGACAGTCCGACCGGGTACATCAGCAGCCCGCCCAGGTGCGGACCGTGTTCGCGCACCAGGGCCAGCTCGGCTTCGGCGTCCCCGTCGGTGACCTCGATCAGCACGGTGAGCCCGTGGCGCTCCGCCTCCCGCATGATCGCTTCGGCGAGCGAGGAGAAGTACGGCTGGGACAACTGCGGCAGGACGAGGCCGACCACGTCGATCCGGCCGGTGCGCAGGTTGCGGGCGACCGAGTTGGGCCTAAAGCCCAGCTCCGCTATGGCGGCGTTGACCTTCTGCCGGGTCGGTTCGCTGACGCTCGGCTCGTTGTTGACCACCCGGGAGACGGTCTTCAATGACACCCCGGCCCGCAGGGCCACGTCATGCATCGTGGACATGACCGAACTCTAGGCTTCGGCGGGGATCAGGGTGCGCAGCGTGGCGTATTCCGCCTCGGTGAGCGGCAGTACGGAGCCGTGGCGCAGGCCCGGAGGCAGGGCGCAGACGTCCGGGTCTGCCGCGGGAAGCCACACCGGGCTGTCCAGGCGGTCGGCCCGGAAGGGCACGTACCCGCGGCCGCCGAACTCGTCCAGCAGGAGCAGCCAGCCCTGCCCGTCGGGCGCCGGGAGCACGATCGGGCCCTCGGCGTGCGCCAGCCCCGGCAGTCCTCCGGCGCCGCGGCCCACGCCCTGCGTCACCGGCTCGTAGTCCGGGGCGATCAGGTCCCGGGAGCGTTCCACGAAGACGAACTTGGCGTCGGGGGCGTCCGGGGTGCCGGGCAGTCGCTCGTCCTTGGTGAACCGGTAGAACCATCCGTCGTGCTCGACGACGGTGGAGTCGATGACGGGGTAGCCCCTGTCCAGCCACACACGCGGGGCGCCGAACGTGCGGAAGTCCTTGGTGGTCGCGCAGTACATGCGCTGGTACGAGGGGCTCTCGTGCCCCGGGTCGTCGTCCGGGTAGACGGTGGAGGCCCAGAACACCAGGTATTCCTCCCGGCCGGGGTCGTAGACGGCTTCGGGCGCCCAGACACAACCCGCCTGCTCCGGCATGACCTCCACCCGGCGTGGTCCCTCCCAGTCGCGCAGGTCGGCCGAGTCCCACACCAGCAGGCTGCGGCTGCCGTGCGCGATCGCCTGCTCCCAGCCGGCACTGCCGTGGATGCGCAGGTCGGTGGCGAGCAGATGGAAGCCGCTGCCGTCCGCGGCCCGGATCAGGAACGGGTCCCGCGCACCGCCGTCGGCCGGAGCGAGCGGTGGGATGGCGGCGTGCTCCGTCCAGCGGACCATGCCGGGGCCATCACACAGTGCGAAGCGGATCCGCTCGCCGTCCGGGTGGTGCTCGCCGGTGAAGTAGGCGAAGAGGTGACCGGCGGGCCGTCTGACGTGAGTGCTCTGTGGCACGGGGTGGTGTCTCCTCGTGTGCGGGACCTAAGCGGCGGCAGCATCGCACTGGAGATTCATCGTTGTCAAAGAGCCAGGACATCGCATAGGCGTCAGATCATCGAGTCGGGCAGGCTCCGTGCTGAGGGCTCTGCGGGACTTGGCGTTGTTGAACTGCGTAAATAGCGGATCGAAGAGGTGTGGGGCGGCGGGCGGTCCGAGGCCGATCGGGAAGAAGGTTGATCCCAAGGGGTTGACGACGATGAACGCGCCGGACATTCTGATCCCGCTTCCTAGCCGTAACACCCGGTTTACCGGTTTCGGCGCGTTCTTCCGTTACGAAGCCGGCGGTCGTCGGCAGAAGAAGGTCCGTCATGGCCTCCCTGGTTCCAGCCCCGGCACCCCTGTACGAAGACCCTGTCCACGTGGGCCCGACCGATCCCGTCGTCGTGCACGACGGCCGGCAGTGGTGGATGTTCTACACACAGCGTCGCGCCGACGTGGACGCGCCCGGCGTCGCCTGGGTGCATGGCACCGCGATCGGCGTGGCGACCAGCGCCGACGGCCACGACTGGCTCTACCGCGGGGTCCTGGACAGCCTCCCGTTCGAGCCCGGCACCAACACCTTCTGGGCTCCGGAGGTCGTGCGTGCGCCCGACGGGGTGTTCCACATGTACGTCAGCTACATCCAAGGCGTGCCGGACCGCTGGGAGGGACACGACCGGCAGATCCTCCACTACACCAGCCGCGACCTGTGGCACTGGGCCCACGTCGGACCGGTGCCGCTCAGCTCCCGCCAGGTCATCGACGCCTGCGTCCACCCGGTGCCGGACGGCTCCGGGTGGCGCATGTGGTACAAGGACGAGGCCCACGGCTCGCACACCTGGGCCGCGGACTCGGCCGATCTGTACGACTGGCAGGTGCGGGGCCCGGTCCTGGAGCACCGGCAGCACGAGGGGCCCAACGTCTTCGAGCTGGGCGGCCGGTACTGGATGATCGTCGACTGCTGGGACGGCCAGGACGTCTTCCGCTCCGCCGACCTCGACGACTGGACCCCGGCGGGCCGCATCCTCGACGGGTCCGGCACCCGCATGGACGACCAGGGCGTGGGACACCACGCCGACGTCGTCACGGGACCCGAGGATGCCTGGGTCTTCTACTTCACCCACCCGCAGCGGGACACGGCTCCGGCGGGCGGCCACGGCCCGGGTCCACGCCGCTCCGTCGTCCAGCTGGCACGGGTCACCACCGACGGCGACCGCCTGCTGCTGGACCGCGACACCGTGGCGTTCCACGCACTGCCTCACCCCTGATCCACGCACCCCCGCACATCCCGGGCACCCACACCGGGATCGCAGCGCCGACCACTCACCGGCCTTCCGGCAGCGACGATTCGCGCGCCCCACGCCAGCGGTCTTCGCTCACCCTTGCCGGTTCGCGCAGACCCGGTTCTCTCGGGCCGAGCGAGCCCGACGTTCCCCACCCGGCCCCTGCCCATCCCCGAGTCCCGCTCAGCCGCTCTCCTTCCCGCGGCAGCTCCGCACGCCCCGCACGAAAGGTTGTCCAGCATGTCCATACCGAGCGCAGAGTCCCTCGACAGACGCCGATTCCTCACCATCTCCGCCAGTGCCGCGCTCGCCGTCACGGCTCTGTCCGGATGTGCCGCCTCCGTCGACGACGGAAGCAGTTCGGGCGGAGGCGACGGCAAGAAGACGCTCACCGTCATGGGTGAGAAGGACGACTTCGACATCAAGGCCGCCCAGAAGGCACTGGGCGTGAACATCAGGTGGCTCAAGTACGACACCACGAAGCTCAACGCACTGCTGGCCGCCAAGACGCCGCCGGACGTGGTCCGCGGGCTCGGCGCTGTGGAAGCCCCGTACTTCGCCGCCCGCAAGCTGATGACCGACCTGGACCCGTACTTCGCCAAGAGCACGGTGCTCAAGCCCGCCGACCTCGACCCGGTCAACGACCTGTGGCGGTACGACGGCAGCAAGCAGGGCGCGGGCCCGCGCTACGGCATGGCCAAGGACTACTCGCAGGACCAGATGTTCTGGTACCGCACCGACATGTTCGAGGCCGCGAAGCTGGACCTGCCCAGTGAGACCGAGCCGCTGTCCGCCGACGAGTGGCTGGACCTGGGCAAGCGCCTGACCAAGCGCCGGCTGGGCAAGGTGAAGGTGTACGGCCTGAACGCCTCCGGACTCGGATACTTCTCCCAGCTGATGGGCATGACCGCGTCGGCCGGCGGCAGGCTGTTCGCCGAGGACCTGGCCTCGGTGGACTTCTCCTCCCCCGAGGCGCTCAAGGCGCTGAAGTGGTACCTGGACTACACGAAGGCCGACATCGGGCCGAGCGTCGCCAACCCCAACCCGGACGGCTGGGACTGGCCCACCTATCAGGCCGGCCGGATGGCGATGGCCACCGACGGCTACTGGTTCGGCGGGGCGATCGGTGGTGATCCCAAGGTCGCCGCGGTCTCGCGCTTCGCGCCCGCGCCCCAGCTGGGCAGCAGCCGCGTCAGCGCATGCTTCGGCGCCACCGGCTTCTGGATGCCCAGGGACGCCAAGAACAAGGACGCGGCCTGGAAGTTCTTCGAGTGGTTCTTCGGCGGCGCGCCCGCCCAGGCCCGGGCCGCCGGCGGCTGGGGCATCCCCACCCTGAAGCCGCTGCGCCCGAAGATGCCGCAGAACCAGCCTTACCAGAAGCAGGCCTTCGACGTGCAGCAGCAGGAGCTCGCCCACTTCTCGGTCCTGACCTTCACCCCGTACGCCCAGCTGACGGCCCTGGACGGAGTGATCAGCAAGGTGCTGCCGGGCGCCGTCAAGTCCGGCACGTCGGCGGGCAAGGTCGCGGACGCGCTGAACCAACAGATGAACGACCTGCTCTCCAAGGGCAAGGATGTGCTGGGGTGAGCACCGGACAGCTCACCGGAACCACCGCCCGGCCGGGCGCGCAGACCCCGGCCCCGGCCGGGACGGCGGCCGCCGGGCCGCCGCGCCGGCGCCGCTCCCGGACGGCGCGCAGAGCCTGGGCCTTCTACGCCTTCACCGGCCCCTGGGTGCTGGGTTTCCTGACATTGACGGCCTTTCCGCTCGGGTACGCCCTCTGGCTGAGCTTCACCAACTCCGACGGACTGTCCCCGAACACCCGCTTCGTGGGCCTGGACAACTACAAGGAGGTCTTCTCGGACGCGGAGACGCTGCACTCCCTGGCCCGCACAGGGGTGTTCACCGCGCTGACCGTGCCGCTGACGATTGTGGCGGGACTGTTCCTGGCGGTGCTGGTGAACCAGCCGATACGGGCCCGCGGCCTGTTCCGCACGCTGCTGTACCTGCCCGCCGTGGTGCCGCCGGTCGGTGCCGCACTCACCTTCAGGATGATCTTCGACCGTGACTCGGGGGCGGCCAACGGCCTGCTGGACCTCTTCGGCGTCAACGGGATCGCGTGGCTGGCGGATCCCTACGCCCGCTGGGTGCTGATCGTCCTGACCTTGTGGGGCGTGGGCAACGTCATGATCATCTCGCTGGCGGGACTGCAGGACATCCCCAGGGAACTGCACGAGGCGGCCCGGGTGGACGGCGCCAGTTTCTGGCAGTCCTTCACCCGGATCACCCTGCCGCTGCTCTCGCCCGTCATCTTCTTCCAGGTCGTCACCGGGATCATCGCCGCGCTGCAGACCTTCGCACCGCTGCTCATCTCGCTCGACCCCAGCCCGAAAGGCCTCGCGGCCGTCCCGGAGAGCAACAACCTCTTCATGATCCATGTGCTCGACCAGTACCTCGTCGACAGCCGTTACGGGTACGCCTCCGCCCTGCTGTGGGTGCTCTTCCTGATCATCGTCGCGGTCACCTTCCTCGTCTTCAAACTCAGCAAGGGCGCGGTCTTCTACTCCGTGGAGCCGGAACGTGCGAAGACCAAGCCCCGCACGATCGGAGGCGCGTGATGGTGCTCTCCCGGCGCAGTGTCGTCTACATGCTCCTGGTGAGCGCTCTCGTCCTCATGCTCAGCCCCTTCGCCTGGCTCGTCATCACCGCGTTCAAGGACCCCTCCGAGCTGCGTGCCGTCCCCATCCACTGGTGGCCGCACCTCCCGAGCCCGGGGAACTTCGTGGATGCGCTGACCAGTTGGGACTACTTCGGTTACGCCCGCAACTCCCTGACGATCGCCGTCATCTACTCGGTCCTCGCGACCCTCGCCTCGGCGTGGGCCGGGTACGGCTTCGCCCGGCTCGAAGCACCCGGAAAACGAGTGATCTTCGGCGTGCTGCTGGCGACGATGATGATGCCGCAGATCATCACCCTCATCCCGACCTACCTGCTGTTCGGCAAGATCGGCCTGCTCAACACCTACATACCCTGGGTGCTGTGGGGCCTGGCCGGCGCACCGTATCTGATCTTCCTGTTCCGGCAGTTCTTCTCCAACATGCCCAAGGAACTGGAGGAGGCCGCGATCGTGGACGGCTGCGGGCAGTTCCGCATCTTCTGGCGGATCTTCCTGCCCCAGTCGTGGCCGGTCATCGCCACCAGCCTGATCCTGTCCTTCTCCTGGACATGGGGCGACTGGATCGCGCCCGCTCTGCTGCTCGACACCAGCCGCACGACCCTCGCGGTACAGCTCACCGTCGGCTACCAGAACTCGCACGGGGGCCAGCTCAACAACCTCGTCGCGGCAGGAACCCTGATGTACGTCGTGCCGGTGCTGGTGCTCTTCCTGATCCTCCAGCGCGGCTTCGTCGCGGGCATCTCCACCTCCGGACTGAAGTAACCCCACCTGACAGGCGTCGCCTTCAAAACTCTCCCCACCTTTCGATGAAAGGCAGTCATGTCCCACCCCGGCACCACCGCACGGTTCACCCTCGACCCGGCGTTCGCCGTCGGCGGCGTCAACCCCCGGCTGTACGGATCGTTCGTCGAGCATCTCGGCCGCTGCGTCTACACAGGCGTGTACGAGCCCGGCCACCCCATGGCCGACGCGGACGGCCTGCGGCAGGACGTCCTTGAGCTGATCCGCGAGCTCGGCGTCACCACCGTCCGCTATCCCGGCGGCAACTTCGTCTCCGGTTACCGCTGGGAGGACAGTGTCGGCCCGCGCGAGGAGCGGCCGACCCGCCTCGATCTGGCCTGGAAGTCCACCGAGACCAACGAGTTCGGCCTCGGCGAGTTCATGGACCTGTGCGCCAAGACCGGCATGGAACCGATGATGGCCGTCAACCTCGGCACCCGCGGGGTGGAGGACGCCCTGCGGCTGCTGGAGTACTGCAACCACCCGGGCGGTACGGAACTGTCCGACCGCCGTGGCGCCCACGGCGCCAAGGAGCCGTACGGCATCAAGATGTGGTGCCTGGGCAACGAGATGGACGGGACCTGGCAGATCGGCCACAAGACGGCCGAGGAGTACGGGAGGCTCGCCGCCGAGACCGCCCGCGCCATGAAGCTGATCGACCCGGAGCTGGAACTGGTCGCCTGCGGCAGTTCGGCGTCGTCCATGCCCACGTTCGCCGCCTGGGAGGCCACGGTCCTGGAGGCCGCCTACGACGAGGTCGACCACATCTCCCTGCACGCCTACTACGAGGAGATCGACGGCGACCGCGCCTCGTTCCTGGCCTCCGCCGTGGACATGGAGCACTTCATCGAGTCGGTCGTCGCCACCTGCGACCATGTCCGCGCCCGCCTCAAAGCGACCAAGCGCATCAACCTCTCCTTCGACGAGTGGAACGTCTGGTACCAGCAGCGGCCCAACCCGCACCCCGTGGAGGACTGGCAGCAGGCACCACGCATCCTGGAGGACGTCTACACCGTCACCGACGCCGTGGTCTTCGGCTCGCTGCTCATCGCCCTGCTGCGGCACGCCGACCGGGTCACCGCGGCCTCGCTCGCCCAGCTCGTCAACGTCATCGCGCCGATCATGACCGAACCGGGCGGACTCGCGTGGCGGCAGGCCACGTTCTTCCCCTTCGCCCAGGCGTCGGCCCACGGCCGCGGCCGGGTCCTCCGCGTCGAGGTCGACAGCCCCACCTACCCCACCACCCGCTTCGGCGACGTCCCGCTGCTGCACGCCACCGCCGTCACCGACGACGAGACCGGTGCCGTCACCGTCTTCGCCGTCAACCGCGGCCAGGACACGACTTTGCCCCTGGAGATCGACCTTCGGGGCATCGAGGCCCACACCGTGGTGGAGCACCTGGTCCTGGCTGACACCGACCCCGAGGCCCGCAACACCGCGGACCAGCCGAATCGTGTCACCCCGCGCGCTGCCACCGGCAGCACCGTCGCGGAAGGAGTACTGCGCGCCGAACTCGAGCCCATGTCCTGGAACATGATCCGGCTGACGAGCCAGCAGGGCTGACCACGATCACCACGTGCCC
The DNA here is from genome assembly GCF_055581185.1 of Streptomyces sp. NPDC031474. NCBI lineage: Bacteria > Bacillati > Actinomycetota > Actinomycetes > Kitasatosporales > Streptomycetaceae > Streptomyces > Streptomyces sp. NPDC031474. Next base: position 360,113 of record NZ_JBVIJX010000009.1, on the reverse strand, counting down.
GTCATCGCACCCGAAGCGATCCGACGACGGCTCCGGGGACCACAGCAGCCACGACGACCGCCGGAGCTCGATCCAGGTCGCCCGCCTGCGGGTGTGAGCGGAGACACCCTCGTGTGCGACCGCGACGAAGTCCCTGGGGCTCCCATCCTCCCTCCCAAGGGGCCGGACCGGTGATGCGGCTCACGCCGACCACGACCCATCGGCTGAGCGGCCCGCTCGCGAGCCGGCCCGCCGCCACCACGACGCCGCTTCCCCCGCAGGCCGCAGCGTTCGAACGACGGAAACGAACATCCATGCAGACAGTCCCCCGCAGCGCCGTACGCCTCCTTCCCGGTCCGTTCCTGAGCGCGCAGGCCACCGCTCTCGACTACCTGCTGTCCCTCGACGCCGACAGGCTCCTCGCGCCCTTGCGGCGCGAGGCCGGCCTGCCGCCGGTTGCCGAGTCCTACGGCAACTGGGAAAGCTCGGGTCTCGACGGCCACACCGTCGGGCACGCGCTGTCGGGCGCCGCTCTCATGAGCGTGGTGACGGACGATCCCCGGCCAAGAGTCATGGTCGAACGCCTGGTGCAGGGCATTGTCGAGTGCCAGGACGCCCTGGGCACCGGCTACGTCGGGGGCATCCCCGACGGTGTGCGGCTGTGGCAGCGGGTGGCCGCAGGGCAGGTGGAGCGGGACTCGTTCGAGCTCGGTGGTGCCTGGGTGCCGTGGTACAACCTGCACAAGCTCTTCGCCGGCCTGCTCGACGCCCATCGGTACGCTGGTTCGGACCTGGCGCTGACCGCCGTCCGACGGCTGGCCGACTGGTGGGACCAGCTGGCGGCGGGGATGGACGACGACACCCACGAGGCCATGCTCCGCACGGAGTTCGGTGGGATGTGCGAGGTGCTGGCGGACCTCGCCGACGTCACCGGCACGGACCGGTACGCCGCCCTGGCACGACGGTTCCTCGACCAGTCCCTGCTCCGCCCGTTGCAGGAGCACCGCGACGTCCTCGACGGCATGCACGCCAACACCCAGATCGCCAAGGCCGTCGGATACCAGCGGCTCGGCGAGGTCGCCCGCGACCCCGGTCTGCGGGGCGCCGCACGGTTCTTCTGGCAGACCATGACCCGGCACCGCACGTTCTCCTTCGGCGGCAACTCCGTACGCGAGCACCTGCATCCCCGCGACGACTTCAGCTCCGCGCTCCAGTCGCCGGAGGGCCCCGAGACCTGCAACACCTACAACATGCTCAAGTTGAGTCGCGCGCTGTTCCTCGAAGAGCCGGATGCCGAGGTGCTCGATCACTACGAGCGGGCGACGGTCAACCACATTCTGTCGTCCCTGCATCCGGACGGCGGGCTGGTGTATTTCACACCGGTGCGACCGGGGCACTACCGCGTGGTGTCGACGCCCCAGGACTGCTTCTGGTGCTGCGTCGGGACCGGGCTGGAGAACCACGCGAAGTACGGCGAGCTGGTGTACACCACCGAAGGCAATGACCTGTTCGTCAACCTCTTCATCGCCTCCCGGCTCAGCCGGCCCGAACAGAACCTGGTGCTCGAGCAGACCGGAACGGCCCCCTACGACAACCAGGTGAGACTCGTGGTGCGCGGGGCTCCGGCCGTCCCTGTGGCGATCCACCTGCGCGTCCCCAGCTGGCACGAGGGAACACCGCAGATCCACATCAACGGCACGCCGCCCGAGCACGGGCCAACCCCGCTCACGATCCGCCGCGGGGCAGGTGAACAGTCCCTGACCTACGTGCGTCTCGAGCGCCGGTGGTGCGAAGGGGACACGGTCACCATGCGGCTGCACCCACGCATCAGCGCCGAGCTGCTGCCCGACGGCTCGCCATGGGTGTCGTTCCGTTTCGGGCCCAGCGTCCTCGCGGCCGAGGGCGACCGGAAGGATCTGGTCGGTCTCTTCGCCGACGACTCCAGGATGGGGCATGTCGCCAGCGGCCCGTTGCGCCCCCTGGAGCACCTGCCCGTCGTACTCGCCCGGAACTCCTCCGATCCGGCAGCCGACGTACGCCGACTCGCATCGGACGGGTTGGCGTTTGCCCTGGAACGCGTGGACGCGCCACCGGGCGAGACCATCACCCTCGTCCCCTTCGCCGGCATCCACAGCTCCCGCTACCACCTTTACTTCCCGCTGTCGGAACCAGAGCGGCTCCACGAGCGGCGGGCAGAGCTGCGCGCGGCCGACGAGGCGGCACTCGCGCTGCACGACCGCACCGTTGACGCCGTTGCCGCCGGCGAGCAGCAACCCGAGAGCGACCACGGTTTCCAGGGGCAGGACACCTGGTCGGGCCTCACCGACGGGCTGAGGTGGCGGGCCGCCACCGGATGGTGGTCCTACCGCCTGACAGACCCGGACGGCACCGCCACCGGCCTTCAGGTGATCCACCTCTCGGACGTAAGTGCCGGACCGACCCGCGTGCTGGTCGACGGGCATGCGCTGGCCACGCTGCCAGCCTCGCCGGGTTCCGAGGGCGAGGAAATCTCCCGGCTGTTCCCCTTCGACGCGGACGGTTCCGCCGGGCCCATCGAGGTTCGATTCGAAGCAGTCGGCCCTGCAACCACCATCCGACTGCGCGAGGTGCGACTGGTGCGCTGACTCCACACCGTGGACCTGGCTACCGTCCGCCGCATGCCGGGGTCACGGTCTGTAAACACTGTGTGAACACACTCCCCTCTTTGGTCCTATAGCGAATTGAGGTACAGATGTCCTTGCATCGCGGAGGCAGGATCGCCGCCTTCATCTCGTGTCTGATCACAGCGATGTTCATGTCGCTCGTGGTCGCGATACCCGCTCACGCCGCCACGACGACGTTGACGACCTACCCGGCGCCTGCCGGTAACCCCCTGAGCACCGACTACACGGTCAAGGTGCGCACCCCGGGCGGAACCTGGACCGACCTGGACGAGTACCAGACTCGGGTCGGAGGACCCTCAAGGGCGTCGTTCGCCTCGTTCGTCTACTTCGACACCAACGGTCCCGTCGAACTGTCCGTCACCTACAACCTGGGGGCCGTGTCGACGGTGAAGGTCAAGCCCTCGGCCAAAGGCGTCACACCGGCGATCAGCGGCAATACCTCGACCTTCACGATCTCGGGGCCGATGAAGCTCGTCGTTGACGTGAACGACAACGTCGACCAGGACCTGATGATCTTCGCCAACCCGCTGGAGACCAACGTGCCCAGCGCGTCGGATCCGAACGTCATCTACTACGGCCCCGGGTTCTACGACACCGGCAACATCACCGTCCCGAGCGGCAAGACGCTGTACATCGCCGGCGGAGCCGTGATCAGGGGCGGCGTCATCGCGGACAACGTCTCCGACGTGACGATCAGGGGGCGCGGCATCCTCTACCACCCCGACGGCGAGGGGGTTTCGGTCGATCGCTCGACGAACGTGACCGTCGACGGCATCATCGTCAACGACTACGGCAACCTGAACAACGGTGGTTACGGAGTCGACCTCGGATCCTCGAACAACGTGTCCATCAACAACGTCAAGCTGCTGGCGTACAGGAAGTGGACCGATGGAGTGGACGCGATGGCGTCGAACAACATCAACGTCAACGACTCCTACATCCGCACCGGTGACGACAGCATCGGGATCTACGGCTCGCGTGGCGATACCGGCTTTGGGTATTTCGGAAGCACGAACGTCTTCAATGTGACCAACTCGATCCTCATGCCTGGCAAAGCGCATCCGGTCAACGTGGGCACACACGGCAATCCGGACGACCCCGACACGATCAGCGGGATCACGATTTCCAACGTGGACATCCTGACGCACAACCCGCTGTCTGCCGTCTCGCCGATTTCTCTCACCGCGAGCGATTCGAACCTCGTGACGAACGTCCTGCTCACGGACATCCGGTGGGAGGACGTGCTCGTCGGCAAGTTCCTGGACGTGATCACCTACAAGAATCCGGGATACGGCTTGTCGGTCGGTCGCGGAATCAACGGCGTCACCGTCAAGAACTTCTCGTACAACGGCACACTGCAGTACGACAACAACATCTACGGCTACGACGCGACCCGGATGACCCAGAACGTGGCCTTCGAGAACCTGAAGGTCAATGGAGCCGTGGTGACGAATGCCGCCGCCGGGCGATTCGTGATCGGGAACTACACCAGCAACATCACCTTCTCCGCGGGCAGCGGAACCACGATCCAGAGCGGACACGTCTACAAGATCCAGAACGCCAAGAGCGGCAAGGTGCTCGGCATCACCAACATGTTGAAGACCGACGGCGCCCAGGCGCTGCAGTGGTCGGACAACGGAACAGCCGACCACGAGTGGACATTCACCCAGCTGAGCAATGGCAACTACGAGCTCACGAACGTGAACTCCGGCAAGGTGCTCGGCATCAGCGGCATGTCGACCGCTGACGACGCGCAAGCCCTGCAGTGGTCGGACAACGGAACAGCCGACCACGAGTGGCAACTGGTGACGTCGGCGAATGGCACCTACAAGCTGGTCAACCGATACAGCTCCAAGGCGCTCGGCATCAAGGACGGATCAACGTCCGAAGGCGCGCTCGCGGTGCAACAGCAGGAGAACGGTAACCTCGACCAAAGCTGGAACCTCGTGTTCGTCAGATAACAAGGAAGAGCCGAATCGAGCCCATGACGTGCCCACCGGACGCTTTCCGCTCCGGTGGGCACGTCATCGCGTCGGAACCCTGTGTCACGCCCTCGGACGACTGGACGATCGGCACTTCGTCGGGCACGCGTCGACTCGCGGTCCATGAGGCGAATGGAGCTTGTCTTCGCCTGCTCGGCGGCCGGCTTCCGCAGCCGCTTCAGCTCTTCGTCCCGGTCAGCGGCACTCTGTACGGCCTGCCCGGCGGGGACGGAACTCTGGCCGGCACCTACCTCGCCCACCGCGCACGGCATCTCCCACCGGCCGCAGCCCTCGACCGCGCCGTACAGGCCGCCAGCCAGCACACCGCCCACATGCCACTGACCCTCCCCGCCCCACCCCGCGCCCCCTCCTGACCAGCAGCAGGAGGCAGCCCGACGTACTACGTCGTCCGCAACAACGCCCAAGCCCAGTACGCAACAGAGGCATGCGTCGACGCCGCCCTCCAACTCCCCGCCCGACCCCCGACAATGTCCGTCCCCGCCCAAGACTCCAGCACCGTGTACGTCGAGCCATCCCCGTACACGGCAGCCCATTACGCCCTCCCCGGCCTGACCACGATCACGGGAGCCACCATCCTTGGCCCGACCCGCTTCGCGGCCGCCGAACCCATCACGGCCGCACGCCAGGATTGGGACGCCGCTCTCAGCTCGGCGCGCATTGTCGTCGACGGCTCCGGCCCCGAGACCCCACCTGGCGCCGCCCTGCTGATCGGGGCGGCCTGTGCCACGGGCCGCCAGGTGGCCGCGTATCTGCCCCGCAGCACCTACACCCACGCCATCGGCCGTGAGCCAAATCACCGCAATCCGATGGTCCAGTACGGCGTTGATGGCTCCCCCTGGATCAACCAGGTCGAGCGGTGGTTCGGCTTCCTGGCCGACCAGAAGATCCGCCGCGGCGCACACAAGAACGTCCAGGCTCTCGAGGCCGACATCCGCGCGTGGGTCAAGGACTGGAACGAGGACCCCAAGCCGTTCATCTGGACCAAAACAGCCGAAGAGATCCTCGACTCCCTCGCCTGCTTCTGCCAACGGATCTCCGGCGCAGGACACTAGAGCTTGTTGGAGAGCCACTTGTTGATGGTGTTCGTGGTGCTGTCGGCGTTGCGCTGGAGAGCCAGGTCGTGACCGGCATTGAGAACGGATTTCACGTCGACGTCAGGGCTGGACCCGTAGGAGGCCGGCTCCGCGGCGAGGGCCTTCTTCAGGTCCGCGGGGTCGAAGAACAGTCCGTCGTGCTCGCCCACGAGCGACAGGACCGGGACATTGACGTTCTTGCCGAACGTGTCGTTGGTCAGCTCGTCCCCGAAGGCGGTGAACTCTCCCTGGGTGGTGATCTGCTTGACCGCGTCGTCGCCCTCGACGGTGCTCAGGTCGGCGTTGAACGGCCAGTAGAACTGGTGGCGCATGCCGTCCCTGGAGGTGAGGGAGCCATCCGGTATCGTGCGGCCCTTGAAGGCTGCGTCCTCGGCTGCGGGGTGCATCATGGCGTTGAACACCAGCTGCCCGGAGCCGGAATGGTGCATGAATCCGGTGACGACCAAGGCGTCGACGTCCTTGTAGGTCGCGGCCTCCCTGATGGCCACCGCGCTTCCCATGGAGTGGCCGACCAATGCGACCGGCAGCCCCTTATGGGCGGCCTTCAGCTTGGTGATCAGTTGATGGATGGTGGCGGAGTGGGTCGCGCCGTTCAGCTGGTCCGCGGCCGGGCTGCTGGAGTCGCCGGTTCCGAGGCGATCGACGGCGACGGAGATCCAGCCGTCCTTGGCTGCTTCGCGCGCCTGCGAGACCCAGCCGCGGCTTGTCTTGAGATCGAAGTACCGGTGGTCGTAGGTGACGCCCGGGACCATCACCTGAATGCCCTTGACGCGCACTCCGGTCGGCTCGTACTCCACGGCGCTCAGTGTCTGGTCAGCCGGTCCGCTGCCGGTGAGTGAGACCTTCTGGGTGATCGTGTGGCGGGTGAAGCCCGGGTCACCGCCGGTGGCAGCGGATGCGCCCCCGGTGGAGATCGCGATGGCGGTGACGAGCGACGCGGCGGACACTCCGATCACGCCGAAGCGGACCGCGGAGTGTCGGGGATGGATCGAGAACATGGGGGAGGGCCTTGTCGTTTGGGCCGAGGTGCACGCCTCGGCGTGAACCCTGGGGTGGGTGTGATGCCCGCGGGACATCGTGCTTCAAATTTGAATCACAAGCAGGCGCGGCCGTTCGCACGCGGCGCCATGTTCCGGGTTGCGTTGCGCTTCGCGGGCGTCCGTCCGCGCATGCCCCCATGGAGCAGGTGACGGTACGAACGCCCGGGAGGCTCAGAACCTCTCGGCGACGTGCTTGCCGAGATCGAGTTCGATTCCCTGGGGCTGCTGCAAGCCGCGTTCGAAGAGGCTGCGCACGTGATCCGCGTTCTCCGGACGCCCCCCCGTGCGCCTGATGGCGGCCAGAGCGGCCGCGTAGTCGCCCGCGGGGATTGCGGTGGCCGAGTCGACGAACTCCTTCGTGCCGGAGACCGCGGCCTTGTCGAAGCCCGCGATGCGGCGGGCGAAGGTGTCGACGAAGTCGTCCAGCTCGTCCTCGGGAAGAACGCGGTTGACGTAGCCGTATTCGGCGGCGAGCTGGGCCGGGAAGTCGTCTCCTCCCACCACGATCTCCATCGCCCGGCCCCGGCCCACCAGCTCGGCCAGTCGCCCCATCGGGTTGCCGCCGGGTACGGCGCCGAAGCCCACCTCGGGCTGCCCCAGGATGGCGTTGCTGCCGGCGAAGCGGATGTCCGTGTTCAGGACGAACTCACTTCCCGCTCCTCGGGCACGGCCCTTGATGGCCGAGATCGTGACAGCCGGGACCCTGCTGAGGCGCAGAAGGCTGTCCGAGTAGGGGAGGAGTCCGGTGGGACCCGGCGCCGTGGTGTAAAAGCGCTGCATGTCGGACCGGAGGTCGAAGTGCGCCATGAAGAAGTCGGGGTTGGCGCTCTGGAACACCACGACGGTCAGATCGGGGTCCTGCTCCATACGGGTCACCAGATCGCCAAGCTGCTCGACGGTGTCCAGATCGATGAGGTTGATCGGGTCGTTCTCGAAGGTCACCTTCCAGTAGGACGGCGACACCGCATGCACTTGAAACTGCGAGGGATTGCTCATGGGGGTGACCCTAGAGGGTCTAGCTTTAAAAATGCAATCCAGCGTGGATGTGACTCTGCCCTCTGGCTCCACGTTCGAGGGAAGCGGCGAGTCCGACCACGCCGGAGTGTCACCCGCAACGGTGCTGAGCAGGCACTGCCGTCGTCCGGCTGCGCGGATGGCGCCGCGAGCCGCCCGAGGGGAGGTGAGGGGTGGGGTTCTTGCTGCTGTTCATGGCGCAGTCCGCGAAGCTCTCGCGCAGCCTGACGCGGGCGGCAGCAGGGAGTGTCAGGAGGGAGCCCCGGTGACCGCCCCGGGCCGTCAAGAGATCCATGGACCCAGGAGTGCTCACTGGAGTGCGGGCAGGCTCTCCGTGTACCGCCGCGGCGCGGGTCCTGCGAGCCGCCGGTTCCCCCGCCGTTCCGCCGCATTCCGGGTACCGCTGCATTCGGCTGGGCGGGATCGGGAACTCGTTGGCGGAGGCTGCGTTCAGCCGGACTGGCCGAGGGGTGAGTCCTGAGGGTCGGGTGCCTCCATCAGCGACACATCCTCCATGGGAACCTCGCGACCGTCCTCATCGAGGAACCCCACGTGGACGGCCCGCCCCGTGGAGCGGGTCCGCCGGCAGGCGGAGGGACCCGCGGGCCGCGGACGGTGACGGTCACCCCACTGCTGCAGCGCACCCAGGACGGGCTGCAGTTCGAGCCCGGCCGGCGTCAGATGGTAGCTCTGCCGGGGCCTGCTGCCGGCCTCCTGGTAGGCCAGTGTCCGCAGCACTCCGGCGTCGACGAGAACCTTGAGCCGGTCACTGAGCAGGTTCGACGCGATACCGAGAGAAGACTGAATCTCAGCGAACCGGTGCCTGCCGTAGAGGACCTCGCGCAGCACCAGCAGAGTCCACCGCTCGCCGAGTATCTGCAGGCTCCGCTCCATCGAGCAGGCCGGCTCGTCATCCATGGGGCCGGACACGTGCCTTCCTGACGGCACAGCACTCACCTCCACATCGACGCCGGGTATTCGTTCCGGTGACCACATACGCCCCGCGGCCTGCACCGTATAGCTGAGTTTACTATCACCAGCCAGAAGGCACGTACGCCTGCCGGGCGGGCACAGGTCGCAGGTAGGAAGAAACAACCGTGCGCCCCCTCGCAGGCCAGGCCGATTGCACGCCGCGGCTGCCGGTCCGGCGCGTGTGACGGCGGGTCGGACTGCCAGGACGACCGGCGAGCCAGTGACCGGTCAGGGAGGCGCAGCCGGGGCCATCCGCAGCGGACGCCGGACATGGACGGCGCTGCGGGAACAGCGGCCGGCCAGCCCTCAGGCGCTGCCGCTCCGGCGAAGGCCGCATGCTCCGGACCGCAACCTGCGCTACTTCCGGCCGGGGGGGGCGGCGGTCGGCATCAGTGCCACAGAGCTCGGACAGGCCGAGCATCCTGCGCCAGGTCGAGGGCACCGAACGACCGGTCGCACGTCGGATTCATCGACGATGACGGAACCGACCCGGTCGACTTCCCCCCCCCACCGCTCGGGAGACCGCCTGGCTGCAGGCCACCGGCACCGGCCGTGGCATACCTCCAGCGTGTGCGGGCGGTCGTGGCCTGCGCGGTCCACTGGACTTGGGCGGGATCGTGCTCGAACTCACCCATGGTGGCCTTTCGGGCGCCGACGCCAACACGACGGCGCCCCTGTTGCGAGCAGGGGCCACCGACTTCGACAGCAGGAACCGACGACCTTTCCCCTCAGCGCATGAAGGCGAGGGCGTTCTCGATTCCCTTCTCAAGGACCTCGTCGGAGAACTTCCGGTCGGAGAGAGCGCGGGACAACTGCAAGGTTCCCACCGCCATGGTGAAGAGCCCGACGGCCTTACCGCGGGCGGATTGCGGATCCTCTGGTGCCAGTCGGACGGCAAGCTCTTCCACGATGGCCCTGGCGCCGTCAGTGTAGGCGTCCTTGGTCCCGCCGCCGCAGCGGCCGATCTCGTCGAGCAGGGCGGCGGACGGGCATCCGTCGCCGGGGTTGTCCCGGTGCTCGGGCGACAGATATTCGCGAAGGAAGTCCTCGAGTCCCTCGCGACCGGGCCGCAGCGCGCCGCACTTCTTCACCTGCGTGCGCAACTGGTCGGCGACGACGTTGGTGACGAGGTCGTCCTTGGAGTCGAAGTGGGCGTAGAAGGCTCCGTTGGTGAGCCCGGCGTCCGACATCAGCATGGAGATGCCGGAGCCGTCTATCCCGTCCTGCTTGAACCGGTGGCCGGCCCGCTCGATGATCCGTTGCCTCGTCACCTGCTTGTGCTGCTGGGTATAGCGGGCCACAGAGATCCTCCGTCAACTCCGCGGGGCCATTGCCCCGCATCCCATTCTCATCCATGGTATGACAAATATAATATTATGGTTGGCGGGTGATTTTGTGGCCGATCCCTGCCGCCCCGGGACGCCACCGCCACGTGGGCGCGGTCCGCCGAAGGCGGCGTTCCTGCGCAACCGTGGCAGGTCACCACCCTGAAGTGGGGCCGGTTCGGGACAGGGCACAGATGACACCGCCTGTCCCTGGTTTCGGCGGCGCAACGTCAGCGCGAGAACGGCGCTACGGGAGTCGGCACGTCGGAGTCGGGAGGCGTGCGTCGGTCGCTGCGGCGTGCGGTGGCGGGCCCCTGCCAGCGCACGGCGCGTTCGCTGTCCAGGCCGAGCTGGTCCATGACCCGGGCGACCAGGTGGTCGACGATGTCGTCCACGGACGCGGGCTTGTTGTAGAAGGCCGGCATGGGCGGCAGGATCGTCACCCCCATCTGTGAGAGGGCCAGCATGTTCTCCAGGTGGATGGTCGACAGCGGGGTTTCCCGTACGCCGAGCACAAGGGGACGCCGTTCTTTGAGGATGACGTCCGCGGCCCGCGAGACAAGGTCGCTGCCGTAGCCGGCCCGTATCGCGGCGAGCGTCTTGGCGCTGCACGGCAAGATCACCATGCCGTCGGTGCGGAACGAGCCGCTGGATATGGAGGCCGCCTGGTCATCCGGGCCGTGGACGACATCGGCCAGGTCAGCGACCTGCCGCGCCGACCAGCCGGTCTCCAGCTCAATGGTCGCCCGCGCCCAACGGCTCGTCACCAGGTGTGTCTCCACGTCCGGTTGGCCGGCGAGCTCCTGAAGCAACCGGATGCCCAGGATGGCCCCCGTGGCACCCGTCATCCCCACGATCAATCGCATCGCAACTGCCCTTTCTTGTGCGCGGGCCGGGCCGCGTCCTGTGCGGCTGGCACCGCCCGTTCAGGGCGCGGCCCGGCGGATCCGGCGGTCTCAGTGTTGGTGCCTGGCCAGAACCTTGGCGCGCACCGCGGCGGGGTAGGCGTGCGCGAAGTCGCTCAGTGAATCGCGTTCGGCCGGGGCGGGGAGCAGGGCATCGTGTACGACCTTGGTGGCGCGGCCTGCCTGGCGCTCTTCCTTGGTGTAGCAGGTGAGCAGCGAAAGAATGGGGCCGTCCTCGAAGCGCACCGTGCGGTCGACGGGGTGGACCCGGGTGGCCAGCGCCCACATCAGGTCGGTATCGTTCGCGGGATCGACGTCGTCGTCGAGCAGGAACACCTTCGGCAGGGCTGCCCCGTACTTGGTGGAGTGGATCGCCTCGCCGACCCGGCGGGCGAACTCCTCGGTGGTGACGCCGGGCAGGTGGTCGCGCCAGTCGCCGGGGACGGACACGACCAGCCAGTGGCTGGCGCTGCTCAGGGAGGACCAGGCGGTGGTGACGGGCAGTCCGGCCGCGCGGATCACGTCCAGGGTGCCTGCCGCCACGCCGAGCCCGGTGACGGTGTGGAAATCGTCGGTCGGCTTTCCTTCCGCGACCAGCGGCCAGATGGGGTCGTCGCGGTAGGTGATCGCCTCGACGCTGTAGACCGGCTGGAGGGTCGTCCCGGACGGGATAAAGCCCGCGAACTCGCCGAAGGGTCCCTCGACGCCGGTGCGTTCGACGGAGAGGTGGCCCTCGATGACGATCTCGGCGCTCGCGGGGACCAGCAGGTCCGACAACTCGGCCTTGACGACGGCGAGCGGCTCGCCGATCAGCGCGCCGATGAAGTCCGCCTCGGCGACGCCGTCGCCGATCGGGATGCCGCCGACATACGGGATGGCCGGGTCGCCGCCCTGGACCAGCGCATACGGCATGGGCCGGCCGAGGTCGGCCCACTGCTGCCAGATCTGGGCGATGTGCTGCGGGTGAATCACCAGCCCGGTCATGGTCTTGCCGTCGACCATCATGATCCGGGCGATGGACCAGTTGGTCCAGGACCCGTCCGGAGTCTGGGCGACGATCACGCCGTAGGTGTTGACGTAGCGATCGCCGTCGCCCTCGTGCACGAACGGCACCGGGAAGCGGGTGAGATCCGCGTCATCGCCGAGCAGGACGTTCTGCTTGACCGCGGCTTCGCCGCGGCTGACCGTCTTCGGCGGGATGCCGGGGCGGTGCTGGGTGGCGGCCAGGTGGTCGATGATCTGCCGGCCGGTGGCCTCGGGCGGCAGTCCGATGCTCAGCGCGACGCGGGCGAAGGGCTTGCCGGGGGCGGCACTGAGCGCGGCGGGTGCGCCCAGGAGGCGGAAGCCGTCGGCAACGCCGGTCACCTTCTCGAACAGCGGGGCGGGCAGGCGGTTCTCGGTGCTGTAGCGGGTGTGCGCGGCCGCCTCCAGATTCCAGTCGACCTCGGTTTCGATCCGGTCGAGGTCTCCCAGGGCTTCCAGTGCCTTGATGTGTTCACGCAGGTCCGCGGGATGGCTCATCCCGTCCTCCTCGAGAGAATGTCAGTACGCGGAATGTCTGTGTACTGAACAATGCCACATGCCTGCCTGCTGCGGGTATCGGGGAGGTGTGAGTCGTGTGACAGGATCTTCATCCCGCGCCCGAACGGAGTCCGCACGCCATGCAACCCGAACAGCTCATCGACCAGCCGATGCACCTGCTGCGTCGCGCGCTTCAGCGGGTCACCGCGGTCTGGCAGGCGGAGGTGCCCGAGCTGACCGCCCCCCAGTACGCGGCTCTCGCCACGCTCGCGGAGCGTCCCGGGATCGACCAGTCCGCCCTCGGTCTGGCCACTGCCATCGACCGGTCCACCATGACCACCCTGCTGGACCGGCTCTCCTCACGGGGCTGGGTCAACCGCGAACCCGACCCGCTCAACCGCAGGCGTCACATCGTCCACATCACGGAGGAAGGGCACGCGCTGCTGCGCGAGGTGGAACCGGCAGTCGCGCGCGTGAACCAATGGACCGTCGATCAACTCGGCGAGGAGAGAACCGGCACGCTCCTCCCACTGCTATGCGATCTGGCCGGCGTCGAGCTGGACGATTGAGCGTGTGGTGGTGCGTGCTCCGGATCAGCCCTCAGCGGCCCGTTCTCGGCCCGCGCTGCCGTCGGCGGCGGCCTCACCCCGCCTTACGACAACGGCCGCACTGAGGGGGTCGACACGCGAACCAAGCGGATCATGAGGCAGATGCGCGGCCGAGCCGGGTTCCCACTGCTCCGCCACCGCCTCTCCTCCGATGGGACCTGAATCCCGCCGGAAACCACCAAGAGCCGCTACTCGCAAGCCAGCGGCAGGACGCATGACCGAAGATCGTCCCGAGACCGAGCAGCGACAGCCCGCATACTCCGGCCACCCGACGAGGCGCCGGAGTGAGCCGGCCGGGCTCAGCCGCCTGTCCGCTCACCCAGGATGACCACCGGGTGGTCCACCTTGAGCAGTTTCGTGACAGCGACAGCTCGTTCTCCCTCGACGCACCTGTCTGCTCGATGCACTCCCGGAGGCCGTACCGCTCGGCAGCGGCGATGATGGCAGCGCCTGCCCCTTCGGCCGTGGCGCGACGACTCGGACACCGCCCGCAACGGGTCACTTGTGCCTGGTGAGGCTGCCTTCCATCTGCACGAACTGGTCTCCCGCGACGATGCTGGACACGACGACGTGTTGGCTGAAGTCCTCGACATGAGTGACGTTGGCGCCCGACTTGGGCTCGTGCCAGCGCACCATGTAAAGGCCGGGCCGGATCCGGGTGGTGGTGTAGGTGACGCTGTCCGTCGCCCCCTTCAGCGCCCCCTTGGTGACGACGAAGTTCAGTTGGGTCGCGGAGGTGAACGTGATCTCCGCAGCGAATGGGCCGCCGAAGGGGGTGTCGTCGCCGAAGTCCGCCAGCCAGGTCTGACCGACACTGGGAAGCACGGCGTCGGTCTCAACGCCGGTCCGGGAGCCGTCATGAGCGGGCCGAGCGGCCGGCTGCGGTGCGCCGGCATCACTGGAGACGCCGAAGGCGGCGGTCGTACCCGCACCCAGAGCGAGAACCAACGGGACGGCGACAAGGGAAGCGCGAGCAAGCTTCATGGGGTATTCGTCCTTTCCATTGCGCGGGGCGCAGGAGCCCCCAGATAGGCCAAGGTTGGACTATCTAGAGGGACGATAGCATGTAATCCAATGTTGGAATACATGAAGGAAGGCGATCATGGAGCAGGAGGGACTCTGGCTGTCCTCGGCGGAGGAACGGCTGTGGCAGGCCTGGATCGATGTGAGCTGGCGCATCGAACGCCGCGTCGGCGAGCAGATCCGGCGCGACGGGGGCATCTCGCACAATGAATACGCGATCCTTGCTCTGCTCTCGCAGTCGCCCGGCCGTGCGGCCCGAATGTCGACCATCTCCGGCGTCGCCCAGATCCCCCGGACCCGGCTCACCCACCAGGTCGACCGGCTGGAACGCCTTGGAGTCGTCCGGCGGGGCTCCTCGGCAGACGATGCCCGCGTCATCATGGTGGAACTCACCGATGAGGGGGCCGAGTTGCTCGCACGGGCGGCCCCATGTCATGTCCGTACCGTCCGGGCTACTCTCCTTGACGCTCTGGACTCCGAGCAGGTCGACACGCTGACTGGCCTACTGGAACTGGTCCTGGCCCATTTGGAAGGCTCACAAGCCGCGGAGGGGTGACCGGGCCGCGCCCGGAGGCACAGAAGGCGGCGGGGGATCCGATCGCTCCACGCCGGCGGGGAAAACGACGACCGCCTCCCCCAAGACCCAGAGCAACCTAACGGAGTCCTACCGGTGCTGCTCCGCAGAAGTTCGTGGGGGGGGGCCGCGGGAAGGCGAGTCTGGATGCGTCGGGTCGTCAGGTGAATGAGAAGTGGGCTGCGGCCTCGGCGGGCGTGGCCCCTTGAAGGCGTCCGGGGACGTCATGGACGGCGTTTGCGCCCTCGGCGCGCAGTTGGTCAGCCCCGGCGTGGCGGGCCATGACCGCGGCGTAGCCGCGGATGTCTGCGGCAGTGATGTCGGTACGGCCTCGCTCTGCGTGCTGTTGGAGGAGAAGGCCGAGGTCCGGGGTGAATCGCAGCATGGTCACCGGGGCGTTGAAGCGCCTGGCGATGGCGATGAGTCGGGTGCGCGCCTGTGGGGTGACGTTCGTGGACTCCGCGACTGCGGTTTGTCCGGCGGCGAGCCGGGCGACGATCCTGCGGTCGCGTTCCTCGAAGATTCGAGCGTCCGCCGCGTCGGGGTCGGCGTCGGTGGGTGAGGCGCCGAAGAGTTCCGTGCGGATCTCGTCGCTGGAGACCACGGCGTCCGCGTCGATCTGGCCGTGCGCGATCAGTGCTCGCACGAAGCTGGTCTTGCCGGAAGCCGGTGGGCCGACGAGGAGCACGAGTCCCGCTGGGACGCGGGTCGGCCTGGAGCCGCCCAGCGGGTGAGGTTCGAGGTAGCGGTCGCCCGCGCAGTCCAGGGCCTCTTCCGCCGAGCCGGCCGGCAGGCCGCTGGGGAGGATGCTGTCCCGGTAGCTGTCGTCGCCGGCCTCGTAGAGGGCGAAGCCCCAGGTGTGCAGGACGCCGGTGAAGCGCAGGCGGCACAGCGGCAGCCGCTCGCCGTCCTTCAACTCGCCGTCTACGTAGGCGAATCCAGCTCGGAATCGGACGTGGACCCGGGTGAGTTGCGGCCAGTGCTCGGTGGCGTGGGTGTTGAGCCGCTGGCGCAAGTGGTGCTGCATGGACTCGGGCGGGTTCATCGGCACGACCCCATCCTGCCGCCCCTGACCGGTCCCCGGCCGTGATCATTGCTCATGACCGAGGGGTCTGGGCGATGTGCGGCAGTGCCGGTGGTGCTGGACGAGGAGACGCGCGGTGCACTGCAGCGGATCGCCTCATCGGCGAAGGCACAGGTGAGGCAGGTGCTGCGGGCGCCCTCGGCATGGCGGACGACCTCCTCGGCCACGCCGACCTCGCGGAGCACCGGGCGACCGGGGTCGAACTCTGCCCCGGTGGCGTGAGGGGCGGGGGCACTGGAGGGCGGTTGGGTTTTGGGGTTACGCTCGGCGGGACGGTTTCTCTGACTGAGTCAGAGATGTCTCCACGGCGAGGGGATCGGGTCGGTCATGACAGGGCAGACAGTCCAGACAGTCCAGGAGTTCCGTGCCTTCAACCGCTTCTACACGAACGTCATCGGCGCCCTCGACTACGGACGCCACCTCTACGCCCCCTACAACCTCACCGAGTCCCGCGTCCTGTACGAACTCGCGCACGCGCCCCGCACGGACGCGGCCGATCTGCGGGCCGCGCTCTCGCTGGACTCGGGCTATCTGAGCCGGATCCTCAACCGGTTCGAGCAGGACGGGCTGGTGGAGCGGGTGCCGTCCGAGGAGGACTCGCGGCGGCGCCGTGTCGTCCTCACCGAGCGCGGCCGGGAAGCCGCCGGTCTGCTCGACGAGCGGGCCCAGGACAGCACCGGCACGCTGTTGGAGAGCGTCGCGCCCGCCGACCGGGCGCGGCTCTCCGAGGCCATGCGGACCATCCGCCACCTCCTCGGCGAACAGCGAGGCGAACAGCCACCGGAGGCCCAGGAGGTCCTGCTGCGCGAGCCGGAGCCCGGCGACCTCGGGTGGATCGTGCAGCGCAACGCCGCGCTCTACACGGCCGAGTACGGCTTCGACGCCGACTACGAAGGGCTCGTCGCCCGGATCGTCGCCGACTTCGCCCAGAACCACGATCCGCGCCGGGAGCGGGTGTGGATCGCCGAGCTGGCCGGGCGGGCGGTCGGCTGCGTGATGTGCGTACGGGACGAGGCGCCCGGCACCGCCCGGCTGCGGCTGCTGCTCGTCGAGCCGGACGCGCGCGGCCACGGCATCGGGGACCGGCTGGTCGGCGCGGTCGTCGCGTTCGCCCGCGAGGCCGGCTACGACGACATCGTCCTGTGGACCAACGACATCCTGTCCACCGCTCGGCACATCTACCGCCGCCACGGCTTCACGCTCACCGCCGAACGCCCCCACCACTCCTTCGGCAAGGACCTGGTGGGCCAGGACTGGCGACTGGATCTACGGCGAGTAGGGTCCGAGGCATGAAGCTCGCCTTCTCCACCCTCGGAGTTCCAGGACTGTCCGTACCGGAGGTACTGGCGCTCGCGTCCGCGCACGGCTACCACGGCGTCGAACTGCGCGCCCATCCTGAGGAACCGGTCCATCCCGGCATCGGCCCGGACGAGCGGGCGGCCGTGGCCGCCGCGTTCCGGGCCGCCGGGGTGGAGGTGCTCGGGATCGCCGGGTACGCGCGGGTCGCGGCTCCCGGAGACGACGCTGCGGTCGTCGAGGAGGTCAGGACGCTGATCGACCTCGCCGCGGACCTGGGGGCGCCGTACGTCCGCGTCTTCCCGGGCGGGGCCGACGGACAGTCTGCCGCCGACGCCGACGCCGTGGCGGCGCGCCGACTGGGCACGGCCGCCGAACACGCCGCCGACCGTGGCGTACGCATCCTGCTGGAGACCCACGACTCCCACCGCACCGGAGCGGACGCGATGCGCGTGCTCGGGCTGGTCGGGCATCGGCAGGTCGGTGCGCTGTGGGACGTCATGCACACCTGGCTGGGCGGCGAGCAGCCGCTGGAGACCTACGCCGCGCTCTCGCCGTATCTCGGGTACGTGCAGGTCAAGGACATCGCCTCGGCCGAGGACACCACTCCGCTGGCGCTCGGCGCCGGGGTGCTGCCGCTCGCCGAGTGCGTGGAGGTGCTGACGCGGCACGGCTGGGACGGCTGGCTGTGCTGGGAGTACGAGAAGCGGTGGTACGAGGCCGCCCAGCCGTTGCCGGAGCTGCTGGACGACGGGCGCAAGCACCTCGGACGACTGCTCAACGACTCCGCGTGAGCACCGCAGGCCGCATCTGAACCACCGCGACCTGAACTACCGCACCCTGAACTTCGCCTCCCCGTCCGCGCACCACTCCAGCACTGAGGGCCAGGGGCCGTACCCAGCGTCCAGGTCGAGGTGGGCTGCGCCGGGGAGGAGTTCGGCGGTGAGGCCCAGCGGGTCGCCGTAGACCGTCTGGATGCCTTCCGGGCAGTACGGGTCGTCGTCGCCGGCGACGAGCCGGGTGGGGGTGGGGAGTTCGAGGGCGTCGAGCGGCGGGGGCACGAACTCCGCGATTTCGGGGTAGCCGGCGAGCACCGGGCCGGACGGCGGAGCCACCAGCAGGACGCGGTCCACGTCGCCGACCCCCGGTGTCTCCCGCGCGACGGCGTGCAGCCAGAGGACAACGGAGAGGCTGTGGGCGACCACCACACGGTCGTCGGCGTCCGGCAACTCCCTTAGACGCCGCTCCAGTTCGCCCAGCCACTCCGGCAGGACGGGGTCGTCCGGGTCGGGCAGCTGCGGGTAGACGACATCGTGGCCGAGCTCGGTGAGGCGGTCGGCGAGCCAGTGCTGCCAGTGGTCCTCGGGGCGGTGGTTCTGCCAGCCGTGGAGGATGAGGAAGGAACGTGTGGTCATGACCCCGCTGCTTTCAGTTCTTGCAGTTCTTGCAGTTCTTACGGTGCTTGCGGTGCTTGCAGTGCTTTGGACGCCACCCGTTCCTCCAGCCGTGCCCGGCGCTCGGGCCATTCGTCCGCCGTGATCGAGAAGATCGCGGAGTCGCGGAGGCGGCCGTCCTCGCCCGGGGCCCAGGAGTGGGACCAGTTGCGCAGGACGCCCTCGAAGCGCGCGCCGACGCTCTCTATGGCCGCCCGGGAGCGGGCGTTGCGGGCGTCCGTCTTGAGGTCGACGCGGGAGACGCCCCACGTGTCGAAGGCGTGCCGGAACAGCAGGAGCTTGGCGTTCGTGTTCACACCCGTGCCCTGGGCGGAGGCGGCCAGCCAGGTGAAGCCGATCTCGACGGCGTCGAGACGGTCGTCGGAGAGCCAGCGGCGCGGCTCGCAGTAGCCCGTGGCGCCGACCACGCGGCCGGAGGCGAGGGAGATCTGCGCGTAGGGCATGATCCGCCCGGCCGCCGCCGCGGTCAGCTTGTCGTCGACGTAGCGGACGATCCCGTCTGCCGTGGGGACCTGGGTGTAGCCGTACGTCTCCCGGTTCTCCGCCGCCGCCACCGCCAGTCCGGCCGCGTGCCGCCGCTCCAGCGGCTCCAGGCGGACCAGCGTGCCCTCGAGGACCGGCCCCCGCAGTGTGAACGTCACCCGATCAAGTCCTTCCGCAACTCCGCGAACGCCTCGTGGAAACCGGGGAAAGTCTTACGGACACAGCCGGGGTCGTCGAACGAGATTCCGGGGACGCGCAGACCGGTCACCGCGAAGGACATGACGATGCGGTGGTCGCCGTAGGTCTTGATGTCGGCGCCCGTGGGAGAGCCGCCCGTGGGAGAGCCGCCCGTGGCGGGGCGGATCTCGATCCAGTCGTCGCCCGTGGCCACCTCCACGCCCAGCCGCCGCAGGTTCTCCGCGCAGGCCTCCAGCCGGTCGCACTCCTTGACGCGCGTGTTCGCCACGTCCTCGATGCGTACGGGTCCGGAGGCGAACGGGGCGATCGCGGCGAGGGTGGGCATGGTGTCGGAGATGTCCCGCATGTTGACGGTGACGCCGTTGAGTTCGCCGGTCCCCGCCACGGTCGTACGGTCGGCGCCGACGTCCACCCGGGCGCCCATCCGCCGCAGGACGTCCACGAAGCCCAGGTCGCCCTGGAGCGCGCCCGCGCCGAGGCCCGGCACGGTCACCTCGCCGCCGGTCACCGCGGCCGCCGCGAAGAAGTAGCTCGCGGTCGACGCGTCGGGCTCGATCGCGTAGGTCGTGGCCCGGTAGCCGCCCGGCGGGACGACGTACGTGTTCCCCTCGCGGCCCACCTCCGCCCCGAACGCCCGCATCATCGCGATCGTGATCTCGACGTACGGGACCGAGACCAGGTCGGTGACCGTGATGCGCAGGCCGGTGCGGGTGAGCGGGCCGAGCAGGAGGAGGGCGGTCAGGTACTGGGAGGACTGGCCGGCGTCCAGCACCACCTCGCCGCCCTCGACTCCGGCCGCCCGCACGGTCAGCGGGTGGTGGCCCTCCGCCGCCTCGTGCCGCAGGTCCACGCCCAGGTCGCGCAGGGCGCGGGTGAGCGGGAGGAGGGGGCGGCGGCGCATCTGCGGGGAGGCGTCGAAGCGGTAGGTGCCGTGGCCGGCGGCGGCGAGGGTCGGCAGGAAGCGGGCCGTGGTCGCGCCGTCCCGGCAGTAGACGTCGGCCTCGGCGAGCGCCGGCCCCTGCGGGCGGCCGTCGACCTGCCAGGCGCCCGGGGTCCGTCCGACGCGGTAGCCGAGCCGCGTCAGGCCCTCGGCGAACCCCTCGGTGTCGTCGGACCGCAGGGGGCGCTGGAGGGTGGTGACGCCGTCGGCGGCCGCGGCCAGGAACAGGGCGCGGGCGGTGATGGACTTGGAACCGGGGATGTCGACGAGGGCCATGCCCCTCATGATCCCGCGCCGGTACGCCCCGCTGCCGGTACGTCCACGGGATGGACGACGGTCGGGGCGGTGTCCCGTGGGTGAACAGACGAGGGAACGGCCGGGGGAACAGCCCTCTTCGCCGGCGCCAGTGCCGTCAGTGCGACCCCGCCCACCAGCAGCGCGGCCGCGCACCAGCGCAGGCCGCTCACCGACTCGTCGAGGAACAGCGCGGCGGACGTCATGCCGAAGACGGGGACGAGGAGGGAGAAGGGGGCCACCGTGGACGCCGGGTGGCGGTGCAGCAGCAGGCCCCAGGCGCCGAAGCCGAAGACCGTGGTGACCCAGGCGACGTAGACGACCGTTCCGACGCCCTGCCAGTCGAGCCCGCGCAGTGCGGCCAGGTCCCTGGACGGGCCCTCCATGAGGAGGGAGAGGGTGAGCAGCGGCAGCACCGGGACCGTGCTCACCCAGACCATGAAGTTCAGGGAGTCCGGCGGGGACGCCTTGCGGGTCAGGACGTTGGACACGCCCCAGCAGGCCGCGGCCGCGATGACGAGCGCGAACGCGCCGAGCGGGCCCGAGGCGCCCTCGTCGACGGCCGCCACCGCGATGCCGGCGAGGGCCACGGCCATGCCCAGCACCCGGACCCGGGTGGGGCGTTCGCCGAGTACGGCGAAGGCGATGACGGCGGTGAAGACCGACTGTATCTGCAGGACCAGGGAGGACAGTCCGGCCGGCATGCCCGCGTCCATGCCGACGAACAGCAGCCCGAACTTGGCGACGCCCAGCACCAGGCCCACCGCCACGATCCACTTCCAGGCCACCTTCGGGCGGCCCACGAAGAACACCGCGGGCAGCGCCGCCGTGAGGAAGCGCAGCGCCGAGAAGAGCAGCGGCGGGAAGTGGTCGAGGCCGATCTCGACGACGGTGAAGTTCACGCCCCAGACGGCGGCGACGAGAACGGCGAGAAGGACGTGGGCGGGTCGCATACGTCGAGGATCACTGGTGCGGACCGTGAAGCACCAGCGATGATTACTGCACGGTTGGATGAAGCGACACTACCGATTGGACCTGCGGTGCTTGATCTCCAACGCCTCCGCGCCCTGCACGCCGTCTCCGTCCACGGCACGGTCGGCGCCGCGGCCGCCGCCCTCGGCTACACCCCGTCGGCGGTCTCCCAGCAGATCGCCAAGCTGGAACGGGAGACCCGGACGGTGCTGCTGGAGCGGGAGGGGCGCGGTATCCGGCTCACTGACGAGGCGCTCCAACTCGCCGACACGGCAAAGGAGTTGCTGGCGATCGTCGAGCGTGCGGAGATGGAGCTGGAGGAGCGGCGCGGGGTGCCGGCCGGGCGGCTGACCCTGGTGGCGTTCCCCTCGGCGGCCCGCGGCCTGCTGCCGTCCGTCCTCGCCGAACTGGCCCGCGCGCACCCCGCCCTCGACGCCCGGCTCAGCGAGGTCGACCCGCATCTGTCGGTGAACCTGGTCGCGAAGGGCGCGGTGGACCTCGCCGTCGCCCACGACTGGGACATCGCCCCGCTGCCTGCCCCGGCGGGCGTCGAGCAGGCGGTGATCGGGGACGACCTGTGCGACCTGCTGGTCCCCGAGGGCCACCCCTTCGCGGGGCGTACGGCGGTACGGCGGGAGGAGCTGGGCGGTGAGCGCTGGATCTGCCAGCCGCCCGGCCGGGTCTGCAACGACTGGCTGATGCGCACCCTGCGCGCGGCCGGGCACGAGCCGGACGTCGTCCACACCGCCGAGGAGAACCCCACCCTCGTCGCCCTGGTCGCCGCCGGCCTCGGCGTCGCCCTCATCCCCCGGCTCGGGCGCGGCCCGCTGCCGCCCGGGGTGGTGGAGGTGCCGCTCGACCCGATTCCCGTACGGCGGCTGTACGCGTTGTGGCGCACGGGCGCGGCGCGGCGGCCGGCGATCGCGGAGACGGTGCGGGTGCTGCGCGAGCAGTGGCCGCGGGTGTCGGCCCACTGAGTCCCGGAAGTCCGCTCATGTCTCGCCCGTACCGACTTCCGGAAATCCGGGCGTGAGCGGGAACCCTGTCCGAGGCCCGCTCGTCCCACTCGCAGGCTGTCGGATGAGTCACCTCGGTGCGGTGTCGGCCCTCGCCACTGGCTGCGATCGCTGACCCACCCTCTCCGCCGCACCGCGAACCGGCAGTCGAGCCGTCATCGGCGCGCCCCCCTCCAATGCGCCGATGGCGGCGCCGCTCCAGGTAGCGTGCGCCACCGGACCCCCACCCGGACCCCCACCCGGACCCCCCTCCCGGCCTTCGGCCTCCGGTAAGGAGCGCACATGCCCTCCCGACGCACCGTCCTCGCCGCCACCGCAGGCGTCACCGCCGCGTTCACCGCCGCGTTCACCGTGGGCGCGGCGGCGTCCGCGAGCGACCGTGACCCGAGCGCCCTCCTCGCCGGGATGACGCTGGAGGAGAAGGTCGGCCAGGTCTTCGTCTCACGGGTGTACGGCCACTCGGCTACCGCCCCCGACCAGGCCGACGTCGACGCCAACCGCACCGAACTGGGCGTACGCACGGCCGCCGAGCTGCTGGCCCGCTACCGGCTCGGCGGGATCATCTACTTCACGTGGGCGCACAACATCCGTGACCCGCGGCAGCTCGCGGAGCTCTCCGACGGCATCCAGCGGGCCTCGCTCGGGCAGCCGCGCGGTCTGCCGGTGCTGATCTCCACCGACCAGGAGCACGGCGCCGTCTGCCGGGTGGGCAGGCCCGCCACCCTCTTCCCGGGCGCGATGGCGATCGGGGCCGGCGGCTCGCGCGCCGACGCCCGCACGCTCGGGCGGCTCTCGGGCCGCGAGCTGCGGGCGATGGGCATCCGGCAGGACTACTCCCCCGTCGCCGACGTCAACGTCAACCCGGCCAACCCGGTCATCGGCGTGCGTTCCTTCGGCGCCGACCCGGACGCGGTGGCCGCGCTGGTCGCGGCGGAGATCGAGGGCTACCGGTCGGCGGGGGTGGCGGCGACCGCCAAGCACTTCCCCGGGCACGGGGACACGGCCGTCGACAGCCACACCGGCTTCCCCGTCATCACGCATACGCGCAAGGTGTGGGAGACGCTGGACGCGGTGCCCTTCCGGGCGGCGATCGCGGCCGGCGTCGACTCCCTCATGACCGCCCACATCCTGGTCCCCTCCCTCGACGCCTCCGGCGACCCCGCCACCCTGTCCCGTCCCATCGTCACCGGCCTCCTGCGCGAGAAGCTCGGTTACGACGGGGTCGTGGTCACCGACGCGCTCGACATGGCGGGCGTGCGCACGAAGTACGGCGACGACCGGGTGCCCGTGCTCGCCCTCAAGGCGGGCGTCGACCAGCTCCTCAACCCGCCCAGGCTGGACGTGGCCTTCAACGCCGTCCTGAAGGCCGTCCAGGACGGGGAGCTCACCGAGCAGCGGCTCGACGAGTCGGTCCTGCGGATCCTGCGGCTGAAGGCCCGGCTGGGGCTCTTCGACGAGCCGTACGTCGACCCGGCCGAGGTCGGACGGACGGTCGGCACGCGGGCGCACCTCGCCGCGGCCGACGCGATGGCGGAGCGGACGACGACACTGCTGGCCAACGAGGGGCAGGTGCTGCCCCTGTCCCCCCGCACCCACCCCCGTGTCCTGGTGGTCGGCGCCGACCCGGCCTCCCCCACCGGCACCACGGGCCCGCCCACCGGCGTTCTGGCCGCCGCCCTCACCGAGCTGGGCTTCACAGCGACGGCCCTGTCCACGGGCACGGCCCCGCCGCCCGAGACGATCGCCCAGGCGGTCACGGCGGCGGGTACGGCCGACGCCGTGGTGGTGACGACGTACAACGTGACGGCGGACGGCGGGCAGCGCACGCTGGTGGAACAACTGGCGAAGCACCTGGCGCCGACCGGCCGTCCGCTGGTGGCGGTGTCGATCCGCAACCCGTACGACGCGGCCCGACTGCCGCTGGTGAAAGCCCACTTGGCGGCCTACTCCTGGACCGACGTCGAACTGCGGGCCGCCGCCCGGGTGATCGCCGGGACGGTCGCACCGCGCGGGAAACTGCCGGTGCCCGTGCGCCGGGCGGACGATCCGACGCAGGTGCTCTACCCGATCGGCCACGGCCTGACGTACTAGGCGTACTAGGCGTACTGGACCTACGGCGAGCGCCGGGCGTGCGCCCCGCACCACGCGCAAAGCACCCCACGCGGCTGGCGTGCGCCCGGCGGCGCGGGTCACGCTGGTCAGGCCCTGTTCGTCGGGGCGGGTGGGGGATGCCGATGCGCGGGAGCCGGTCCGTGGGGGTGGCGTGCTGGGCGCTGGCCGCCGCCCTGCTCCTGACGGCATGTCAACTGCTGTCCTCGGATGACGGATCCGACGGCAGCGCGCCTACGACAGCACGAACGCCTCCCTCCTCCCTGGCCCCCGTCTCCGGCTTCGGGCCGCTCTTCCTCGCCGTCGGCGAGTGCAGTTCCTTCGGGACGACCAGCTTCACCGAGGTGCCGTGCGGCGGGGAACGGGCGGCGGCGCGGGTCGTCGCCCGGCACGACGGGACGGCCGCCGAGGGCCCGCCCTGCCCGCCGACCACCGACTTCGTCCTCCACATCGGCGAACAGCCCGCCGAGACCGGCGCCGGCACCATCCCGCAGGGCTACGCCTGCATGCGCACCCTCCAGCCGCCCCACCCCGGCGACGCGGGCGCCGGCGGCGGCCCCCGCACGATCGTCGGCGACTGCGTCTACGGCGCGGGCCACGGCCGGGTCCGCGAAACGGCCTGCGACGGCTCGGGCACGCGAACCCCCCAGTACAAGGTGACGAAGGCGGTACCGACCCGCGCGAACTGCCCACCGTCCACGGCCCTGTACGTCCAACTCGGCGGCGCCCCGAACCCGGTGGGGTGCGCCCGGCCGGTGTGACATGCGGAGGACGGCGCGTCTGTGGGACGCGGACACCGCCGCCGAACCCTCCGCTCACCGAGGTCACGGCCGAAGCGCCGGCTCCCGTTCCACGTCCCGGACGTCCAGCTTCGCGTCGAACTTCGCGAGGGGCTTGGCCTGGGTCACGGCCGACGGTGCGACGCCTGCCCAGTCCAGGATCCGGGACGTCGCCAGGGACTTCTGGTCCGCGACCAGGCCGGCCACGTTCGCGCCGTGGTTCAGGCCGGGGGCCGTGAAGACGTAGGAGTCCTTCGCGCCCTTGCCCAGGCGGAAGCGTTCCGCGCCCCAGGGGTCGTTCTGGCCGTAGACGAAGAGCATGTGGTGGGCGTTGTGCCGGACCCAGGTGTCGACGTCACGCATCGCCCACGGCTGGAACTTCATCGGGATCGAGCGCGGCACGAAGTTCCGCGGGGGCTGGTAGCCGTAGCGGATGTACTGCTTCTCGATGTGCGGGAAGTGGATGGTGGGGGCGCCCAGTTGGGTGCCCGCCTGGTAGTAGTACGGGGTGTAGGTCTCCAGGCCCTGGTCGGTGTAGGCGGAGAAGCCGGAGATCGTGTCGACCGACGTCCAGATCTCGTCGTCCGTCGCCGTCGCCGCGTTCGCGGGGATCGTGTCGCAGTCGGACAGCAGGCTGTACTGCCAGAAGCCCCAGACGTAGTCCAGGACGACGGCCTCGTAGGCGCGGTCCAGGGTGCCGATCGTGGTGAACGTGTAGCCGTTCTCCGCCGCGTACTTCTTCTCCAGCGGCTCCCGGCGCACCAGCGCCTCGCGCTGCACGCCGTTCAGACGGTCGCGGCACTCCTTGGTGCCGACGCCGGCGAAGAAGCGGTCGTAGGCGGAGTCCTCGTCGTTGACGACGTCGTTGGGGGCCACATAGGCCACCACGCCGTCCATGTCCTTGGGGTAGAAGCGCTCGTAGTACGTCGCCGTCATGCCGCCCTTGGAGCCGCCGGTGGAGATCCAGTTCTTGCTGTAGATCTTCTTCAGCGCCTGGAAGATGCGGTGCTGGTCGCTCGCCGCCTGCCAGATGTCCAGCTTGGACCAGTCGGCCGGGTCGGGGCGGGAGGGGTTGAAGAAGCGGTACTCCATGGAGACCTGGTTGCCGTCCACGATCTGGGTGGGCTCGCGGCGGCCGGGGGTGGTGGAGACGTTGTAGCCGCCGGTGTAGAAGACGGTGGGGCGGCTGACGTCCTTGTGCAGCACCGTGATCCGCTGCTGGAAGGCGCCCTTGGACGGGTGCCGGTGGTCGACCGGCTGGGTGTAGTTCAGGACGAAGTAGCGGTAGCCGGGATACGGCTTCTCCTGGATCAGGCTCATGCCGGGGATCGAGAGAAGCCGGTCCTTGATGTCGGCCGGCTCCGGCTCCGCGGCGGTGGCCGCGCCCGCCGTGCTCAACGTGCCTATGAGCACGGTGAGCGCCAGCAGCCATCTGAGCGCCTTGCGCATGCGCGTGCACCCTCCCTGTGAGACAGATGTGCGTCGCCGGAAACTATCGTCGACAACACCCGTCACACCAGAGGGACTTGGTGGATCAACCTCAGCAGAAACGTCAGCGGAGACGTCAGCAGAGGAGCCAGCCCGAGCTGTATCTGCCGGCGCCCACCGCTCCCGTCACCCGCACACACCGGTGTCCCGCGTAGACGGTCACGGAGGGGGAGGTACGGGTGTGCTTCCAGGACTTGGTGACGGCGACATGGCCGCGTGCCTGCACGCTCACCGACATCGGCCGCACCGTGCCGGGGTGCTTCTGGACGGTGACGGCGCAGACCAGGTTGTTGTTCTTGTAGACCAGCACCGAGCCGGTGGAGAACGACAGGGTGCGCACCTTGTGGCCCGCGCAGGTCGTGGACGGCGCCGCCTGGGCGCTGCCCGGCGCCACGACGGCCAGCAGTACGCCCGCGATCAGCACGGCCAGTCCCACCCCCAGCCGCCGCACTGCCGCACTCCTCGCACCTTTGCCCACGGTCCCCGTCCCCTCCCACGTTCGCCGTACGCGACGGCCGCGTCCCCCCGGCCTCACGCGCGATTGCCGTACAGATGTACGGACGCAGGACGTGTGTCGGATGGTTGCACGGCCGTCACCGGGACGCGCCCACCGGCTCCTCGGGCTCGACCTCGCCGACGAAGGTCCGCCACAGGCGGGCGTAGCGCCCGTCCAGGGCGAGCAGCTCGTCGTGGGTGCCGTCCTCCACGACCTGGCCGTGGTCCATGACCACGACGCGGTCCGCGCGGGCCGCGGTAGTCAGGCGGTGGGCCACCACCAGGGTCGTACGGCGGCCTGCGAGACGGTCCGTGGCCTGGTTGACCTGGGCTTCCGTCGCCAGGTCCAGGGCGGCCGTGGCCTCGTCGAGGAGCAGGACGTCCGGGTCGACGAGTTCCGCGCGGGCCAGCGCGATCAGCTGACGCTGACCGGCGGAGAGGTTGCGGCCGCGCTCGGCGACCTCGTGCAGATAGCCGCCGTCGAGCGTCGCGATCATCTCGTGCGCGCCGACCGCCCGCGCCGCCGCCTCCACCTCGGCGTCGGTGGCCTCGGGCCGGCCGTAGGCGATGGCGTCACGGACGGTGCCGGGGAAGAGATACGCCTCCTGCGGTACGACGCCCAGACGATGGCGGTACGACGTGAGGTCGAGCGAACGCAGATCCGTGCCGTCGACCGTGACCCGGCCGCCGGTGGGGTCGTAGAACCGGGCCACCAGCTTGACGAGGGTCGACTTGCCGGCGCCGGTCTCGCCGACGAACGCGACCGTCTGGCCCGCGGGGATGCTCAACTCGATCCCGGTCAGGGCCTCTTCGGGTTCGCCGGTGGAGCCGTACGCGAAGTGCACGTCCTCGAAGGCGATCTCGCCGCGCAGCGAGAGGACGTCGAGCGGTTCGTCGGCGGACTTCGTGGACGTCGGCTCCTGGAGCAGCTCCTGGATGCGGCCCAGGGAGACGGTCGCCTGCTGGTAGCCGTCGAAGACCTGGGAGAGCTGCTGGACGGGCGCGAAGAACAGATCGATGTACAGCAGATACGCCACCAGGGCGCCGGTCGTCAGCGTCGCCGCCTCGATCCGGCCCGCGCCCGCGATCAGCACCGCCGCCGCCGCGACCGACGACAGCAGCTGCACGAACGGGAAGTAGACCGAGATCAGCCACTGGCCCCTGATACGGGCCCGGCGGTAGCTGTCGCTGCGCTCCGCGAACCGCGCCCCGCCGTCCCGCTCGCGCCGGAAGGCCTGCACGATCCTGAGCCCGGACACCGACTCCTGGAGGTCGGCGTTGACCGACGACACCCGCTCGCGCGCGAGCTCGTACGCCTTCACACTCGCCCGGCGGAAGAAGAAGGTCGCGACGACCAGCGGCGGGAGCGTCGCGAAGACGACCAGCGCGAGCTGTACGTCGATCACCAGCAGGGCGACCATGATGCCGAAGAAGGTGACGACCGAGACGAAGGCGGTGACCAGCCCCGTCTGCAGGAACGTGGACAGGGCGTCGACGTCGGTCGTCATCCGGGTCATGATCCGGCCGGTCAACTCCCGCTCGTAGTAGTCGAGTCCGAGCCGCTGGAGCTGGGCGAAGATCTTCAGGCGGAGGGTGTAGAGAACGCGTTCGCCGGTGCGGCCGGTCATCCGGATCTCGCCGGTCTGCGCGAACCACTGCACCAGCACGGCGAGCAGCGCCAGCAGCGAGGCGGCCCAGACGGCGCCCAGCGCGGCGCGGGTCACGCCCTGGTCGATGCCGTGCCGGATCATCACCGGCAGCAGCAGGCTCATCCCGGCGTCGACGGCGACCAGGCCGAGGCTGACCAGCAGCGGCGCGCCGAAGCCGCGCAGCAGCCTGCGCAGGCCGTACGACTCCTCCGGCTGGACGGCCCGTCCCTCGTCGATGCCGGGGGTGTCGGCGGCCGGGGGCAGCGCCTCCACCTGGGCGAGGAGTTCGGGAGTGGCGGGCATCCCGGACAGGGCGGTGTCCTTCGGCTCGCGGTCGCCGGTCCACAGGCGGGGCGTCACACCGCGCTCGGCGTCGAACTCGGCGTCCAGCTCATCGCGGACGGAGGTGTCCTCGCCGGGCGCGACCGGCTGGGCGTGCCCTGGCGAGACACCGCCGAGGCCGTCGGGGTCGGTGAGCAGGCGGCGGTAGAGCGCGGAGCGTTCCTGGAGCTCCTCGTGGGTGCCGAGGTCGGCGAGGCGTCCCGCGTCGAGGACGGCGATGCGGTCGGCGAGGTTGAGGGTGGAGCGGCGGTGGGCGATGAGGAGGGTCGTGCGGCCCTGCATGACGTGCCTGAGCGCCTCGTGGATCTCGTGCTCGACGGCAGCGTCCACGGCGGAGGTGGCGTCGTCGAGGACCAGCAGACGCGGGTCGGTGAGGATCGCGCGGGCGAGGGCGACGCGCTGGCGCTGGCCGCCGGAGAGGGTGAGGCCGTGCTCGCCGACCGTCGTGTCGTAGCCGTCGGGCAGCTCGGCGATGAACCGGTCGGCCTGGGCGGCGCGGGCGGCGGCCTCGATCTCGTCCTGGGTGGCGTCGGGACGGCCGTAGGCGATGTTGGCGCGGACCGTGTCGGAGAAGAGGAAGGAGTCCTCCGGGACCAGGCCGATCGCGGCCCGCAGGGAGTCCTGGGTGAGCTCGCGGACATCGTGGCCGCCGACGAGGACGGCGCCCCGGGTGACGTCGTAGAAGCGGGGCAGGAGGAGGGAGACCGTCGATTTCCCGGAGCCGGAGGAGCCGACGACGGCGAGGGTCTCGCCGGGGCGGATCTCGAAGGTGAGACCGTCGAGGACCGGGTGGTCGGGGTCATAGCCGAAGGAGACGTCGTCGAACTCGACGGTGGCGGGGGCGTCGGCGGGGAGTTCCTTGGCGCCGTCCGTCATCGACGGCTCGGTGTCGATCAGCTCCAGGACGCGCTCGGTGCCCGCGCGGGCCTGCTGGCCCACCGTGAGGACCATCGCGAGCATCCGCACCGGGCCGACGAGCTGGGCGAGGTAGGTGGAGAACGCGACGAACGTGCCGAGGGTGATGTGCCCGCGCACGGCCAGCCAGCCGCCCAGCGCCAGCATCGCGACCTGGCCGAGCGCGGGGACCGCCTGGAGGGCGGGGGTGTAGGCGGAGTTCAGGCGGATCGTGCGCAGCCGGCCCGCGAAGAGCCGGCGGCCGACCTCGCGCAGTTTGCCCGTCTCCTGGTCCTCCTGCCCGAAGCCCTTCACCACGCGGACGCCGCTGACGGCGCCGTCGACCACGCCCGCGACCGCCGCCGCCTGCGCCTGCGCGTACCAGGTCGCCGGGTGCAGCTTGGTGCGGCTGCGCTTGGCTATGTACGCCAGCGCGGGCGCCACGGCGAGGGCGACCAGGGTCAGCGGCAGCGACAGCCACGCCATGATCACCAGGGAGATCAGGAAGAGGAGCAGGTTCCCGATCGTCATCGGGAGCATGAACAGCAGGCCCTGGATCAGCTGGAGGTCGCTGGTGGCGCGGCCCACGACCTGCCCGGTGGACAGCTCGTCCTGGCGGCGGCCGTCGAGCCGGGTGATCGTCTCGAACATCGCGGTCCGCAGGTCGTGCTGGACGTCGAGGGCGAGCCGGCCGCCGTAGTAGCGGCGGATGTAGGTGAGGACGTAGACGAGGAGCGCGGCGCCGAGGAGGGCTCCCGCCCAGGGGGCCATGTCACGGCTATGATCGCCGATGACGTCGTCGATGATCACCTTGGTGACCAGCGGGACCAGGGCCATGACGGCCATGCCGGCCAGGGAGGAGCCGAGCGCGAGAACGACGTCCGTCGGGTGACGCCATGCGTAGCCTGCCAGGCGGCGTGCCCAGCCTCGCGATGTCTCCCCCTGCTGCGCTGCCACGCGGATGCCTTCCTTCGGACGTCGAACAGACCTGATCTTCCGGAAGGCACCAACGCCGAACGGGGCGGATTTCATCCCGCCGCAACAAAACGGGGGCGTCGGTCAGACACGTACACGCAGGTCGTAGAAGCGGGTCGTCTGGGCAGCGTTCTGGTTGTCGTCGCTGACCAGGAGCACCTTGAGGCGGTTCTTGGCGTGGCCTGTGATCACCATGCCCTCGATGTTGTCCAGCAGCGGGTTCGGCTGGGGCTGCTTGGCGGTCGCTCCCAGTGACGGGCAGGTCACCAGGTCCGTCAGCAGGGTCTTCTTGACCAGGCGTACGCCGTCCTGGCCGGTGAGGTTCCCGACACCGCTCGTGTCCGTCGCGTGGCGCGGGTCGGCCAGGTAGAGGCGGACCGTGTTGCCGACGCCGACGGTGAAGCCGCGCTCCAGGACCAGGAGGCGCCCGTCGGGGGTGGCCTGGACCTCGGGGACGCCGAGGCCGGAGTCCGTGCGGTACGCGTACTGCGCGCCGAGCGCGAAGCGGCCGCCCTTGGTCCGGTTCCAGGTCTGGAAGCGGACGATGCCCGCGCTGTCCCCGGCTATCGCGTACTCCATCGAGGCGAGGAGCGTGCGACCGCCGGGCAGGAGGGTCAGGCCCTCGAAGGTCTGGTTGGACGTGGCGCGGCCGGCGGGCGCGACGAGCAGCGAGGACGGCACCGGGAGACGGTCCAGGATCCGGCCTTCGCGGCTGTAGCGGCGGATCGACGGCTCCGTCTCGGAGGTGATCAGACGGGTGCCGTCCCGGTCGACGACGAGACCCTCACTGTCCAGGGCGGCGCCGTTCTCGTCGGCGAGCGGGACGACCGACTCCGGGGCGAGGGTTCTCGCGTCCAGGCCGAAGAGGGCGGAGCGGTCGGAGAGGGCCGCGAGGGAGCCGATGGGGGTCCCCCCGCTCGAGCGAAGCCGAGAGTGGGGGAGGTCGACGGCGAGCGCGGAGAGGTTGCCGACGAACGTGCCGTCGTAGGTCGTCTTGTCGAGGGCGTCGGAGAAGCGGTCGAGGGAGACGGACGGTGAGCAGGCGTTGGTCGTGGTCGGGTGGGCGCTGGCGGGCCCGGCGGCGGCCACAGTGGTGGCCGCCGCCAGGCCGGCGGCGAGGGCGGCGAGTACGGTTCGCAGGCGCATGGCCGTCACCGTAGAACGGGCCGGTGACGCGGAGGCGGCCGCCGCGTAAAGCGTCGGCCTGGCGAAGGCCGACGGTCGAAGGCGGAGAGCGTCAGCCGCTCGAAGGCACCGCCGGGATCGCCTCCTGGGGCCTGTCCGTCGGCACGTACCGCTGGATGGTCGCACTGTTCGCGACGGTCGTCGGCACCAGGTCCTTGTGGATGGCCTTGGCCACGTTCTGGATGGTGGTGACGCCGTAGCTCATGGTGCTGTTGCCATGGGTGAGCACGGTGATCATGTAGTCGTGGCCGCCGCCGTTGAACGTGCCGACGCTGTGCACGCGCCAACCGTGCGTGGAGCGCTGCAGCCAGCCGTTCTTGACGTGCACCGTCACGGTCGAGGGCGCCCCGGCCGGCGTACCCCAGCGCTGCGAGGAGATGACCTGGTTCATCAACTTGAGGATGTACGCGCGGGAGTTGTCGCTCAGCACGGTGTTCTTGGCGGTGATCAGCTTGAGCAGCTTCTGCTCGTCGGTGACGTTGATCTGGGTCAGGCCCCAGTAGCCGTTCGCGCCCGGCACGGTCCGGGTCATACCGGCGGCGGTGAGGAAGCCCTTGATCTTCGTCATGCCGAGCTGCTTCCACAGGGTCGTGGTCGCGTTGTTGTCCGACTGCGTGATCATGGCCTTGGCGAGCGTGGTCTCCCTGGTGGTCAGGTAGCGGTTGTGCTTCTTGGCGTCCCACAGCAGCGCGGAGAGGACGGTGACCTTGACGACGCTCGCGGAGTCGTAGGCCGAAGTCGCGCGCAGGGTGCACGTGGTGTTGGTGGTGCGGTCGTACAGGCCGACCGCGACGGTGCCCGCGCGGTTCGCCAGCGCCGCGGTGATGTCCTTCTGCAACTTGACGGCCAGGCCCGCCCGTGCGGAGGTACAGCTGACCGTCGGGGCGGCGGCGGCCGCGGCGGGTGCAGCGGCGGCCACGCCGGTTATGAGGACGCCGGCGGTGAGCCCGGCGCCGAGCAGTCTTCTGCTTCTGGTGGTCCGGTGAGTCATGCCTCGTTGACACGCACAGGTGAACGAAGGTTGTACTCACGTTCTGGAGAGTCCGTTTGTAACAGCACAGAGCCGCGGACATGACTGAGCCTCAATCGTCGCCGTCGGTCTCGTCGCGTACACCGGGATCGTCGTACTCGGGTGAGGGAAGGCGGGCTCCCCTGCTCTCCGCGATGCGGTGGACATCCCGCAGCGCCTCGGCCATGCGGGCGGCCAGGAAATGCAACTGCGCGGACGTGGCCTTGCGATCGGCGAGCATGTCGGCGGCGTGGTCGAGGAGTTCGCACGCCATGCCGAGCTGTACGGCCTCGACCGTGTCGGCAAGCCGGGAGAGACGCCCGATCCCGTCACCGACGAGATAACACGGCTTGCCCTCCGGACCGACCCATGGCAACAGCCGCAACACTCCGTCCTGACTCCCAATCACGCGGTCACCTCCACACCGTGGATGACACGCGGGCCGATGTCGTGACGCTCGTGGGCGACGAGGTAGGGGCGGACGATCGCGTTGTAATCGCCGCGCAGGGGCGGCGGGCCGAGTGGCATGTCGTCAACTCCGTTGGGTTCGTTGATGGCCACACCCCCGGACCGGTCGCTCGGTCTCGGGGGTCTCGCGTTCTGTAGCGATCCACTCACAGAGTGAGACGGTCCGGTCTAGGCTCGCCAGGGGGTCGGGTGTGACCAGTCATTCGTCACAAAGGAGTACCCATGACCAGCACGTACGGTGACTGGCTGAAGCAGCAACGGGAGGCAGCGCGGCTGACTCAGCAGCAGCTGGCCGACATGACGGTGATGACGCGTTCGCACATCGCCCACATCGAGGCGGGGCGACGGTTGCCGTCGAAGGAGGACGCGCGGAGGCTGGACAAGGCGCTGAACACGGGCAATGTGCTGAGCAGCTTCCTGCCGCAGGAGGAGGTGGCGGTCGCCGACTACTTCGAGGCGGTGCGTCAGCTCGAACAACAGGCGGTAGAGATCAGGGAGTTCGCCTTGGCGTACTTCCCGGGCATTCTCCAGACGAAAAGGTACGCGCATGCGGTTCTCGGCGCGGCGTTCCCTCCGGTGAACGAGGAGGAGTGTGACAGACGCCTTGTCACACGTCTCGAACGCGCGAAGATCCTCGAAAGCCCACTCACGCCCCGAGTCTGGGTGCTGCTGGATGAGGGGACGCTACGGCGTCCCGTGTGCAGCGAGGACGTGATGGCGGAGCAGATCATGCACCTCGTCCACCTCACCGAAACTGGACGTATCCGCGTGCATGTGCTGCCGTTCGGTCTGGGGCATCATCCGCTGATGGGCAGCATGCTCACGCTGATGTGGTTCGAGGACCAGCCACCACTGGCCTACGCCGAGGGGCATGGGTTCGGAAAACTGCATGATTCCCCGTCCATGGTCCGCGAGTTGCAGAGTCGCTACGATCTCGCCCTGAGCGACGCCCTCCCTCTCAGGGAGTCGGTCACCCTACTCAGGGCCACTGCGAAGGACTACGGACACCATGACTGACCGAACCATCCGCAACGCTGCCGCGCTGAGCGGCTGGCGGAAGTCCACGTACAGCAGCCCCAACGCCGACAGCTGCCTCGAAGTCCTCGACGACCACCCCTGCGGCGTCCCCGTCCGCGATTCCAAGACCCCGCACGGCCCCGCCCTGGCCTTCTCGGCGTCCGGTTGGGCGGCGTTCGTCGACGCGGTCAAGCGGGGCGGCCTCCGCTCCTAGCCCACGTACTCGTCGTGGCGGCGCAGCCAGTGGGTGGCCTCGCCCTCCTCGTGGCGGCCCATCGGGGTGCGGTCGAGGAGGCCGTAGTAGGCCATGGCGGGCTCGAGGCCTCGGGCGGTGGTGACGTACGTCCGGTAGACGGTGCCCTCCGAGAGCGCGTAGGCGCTGAGACCGGGACCTTCGGTGACGTACTGGAGGACGTCCGTGCCGCACGCCTGCGCCATCTGACTCACCGTCGGGGGGATCCCGCCCTCGAGGAAGGGCTTCAACTCGTCCTCGGAGTACGTGAAGCCGAGGTCGCGGTGGAAGTCGCCGCCGCCCGCGGAGACCCAGTCGAAGCTCCAGCCCATCCGCTCCCGGTAGGCGAGGAGCTTGTCGACCGGCGCCCGTGAGGAGCAGATCAGGGTCACGTCGCGGGCCTTGAGGTGGACCGCGTTGGGGTCGAGGGTGTCCGCGATCGAGGAGCAGACCGGGCATCCGGCCTCGTACGGCGGGCCGAACATGAAGTGGTAGACGAGCAGCTGCGAGCGCCCGTCGAAGAGGTCCCCGAGGGACTTGGTCCCGCCCTCGGTCTCGAAGGTGTAGTCCTTGTCGACCGGTACCCAGGGAAGCTCCCTCCGCTTGCGCGCGAGCTCGTCGCCCCGCCGGGTGAGTTCCTTCTCCTCGGCGAGCAGCTCCTGCCGGGCTGCCTCGAACTTCTCCGGTGTGCCGAC
Organism: Streptomyces sp. NPDC031474; assembly: GCF_055581185.1. Classification (NCBI taxonomy): domain Bacteria; kingdom Bacillati; phylum Actinomycetota; class Actinomycetes; order Kitasatosporales; family Streptomycetaceae; genus Streptomyces; species Streptomyces sp. NPDC031474. Next base: position 324,318 of record NZ_JBVIJX010000009.1, on the reverse strand, counting down.
CCTGTGCTCGGGCATCGCCTTGCCTCCTGTACGGGAGCGGGTACAGGCCCTTTTTCCAGGCTAGTCCCGATACGCCGAGGTCTCTCGTCGGGCGCGGGGTACAGGTCTCTTTGCGGATCCCTTTTGCGTTTCCACAGCTGAGGGCCAGCTACGGCACAGCGCGCACCCACCCCCGCTCTGCACGATGCCCGAGTGACATCAGCCACCGATCCGCATCCCCACACGACCGTCTCCCCCGACCGGCCCCCGCCGACGGCGGCCCCCGCGGCGCCCCCGCCGGACAAGGCGCCGCGCTGGTCGCTCCCCGCGCTGATCGCGATCATGCTGCTGGCCGGCGTGCTCTACTCCTGGAACCTGTCCGGTTCGAGCCTCAACAGCTTCTACAGCGCCGCCGTCTACAGCGGTACGAAGAGCTGGGAGGCGTGGTTCTTCGGCTCGTTGGACGCCGGGAACTTCATCACCGTCGACAAGCCGCCGTTCGCGCTCATGATCATGGGCCTGTCCTGCCGGATCTTCGGCTTCGGCACCTGGCAGATGATGGCGCCGGAGGTCGCGGCGGCGCTGGGCACGATCTGGATCCTGCACGCGTCCGTGAAGCGGGTGTTCGGGCATGCGGCGGCCGCCGTCGCGGCGCTCGTGCTCGCGCTGACCCCGATCACCGTTGCCATCAACCGCGACAACAACCCGGACACCGTCCTGGTGCTGCTGATGGTCGCGGGCGCGGCCCTCGCGCTGCGCGCCACGCGTGACGAGAGGCTGCTGCCGCTCATCGGCTCCGCCGTGTGCTTCGGGCTCGCCTTCAACACCAAGATGCTCCAGGGCTACATCGCCCTGCCCGCCGTCTTCGCCGTCTACGTGTACGCGTCGAGGCTGGGGTGGCGGAAGAAGGCCGTCAACCTGCTGCTCGCGGCCGCGGCACTGGCCGTCTCCAGCTTCTGGTGGGCGACGGCCGTGTCCCTGGTGCCCGCCGACGACCGCCCCTACATCGGCGGTTCGACCGACGGCAGCGCCTGGGACCTGATCATGGGCTACAACGGCCTGGGCCGCGTCCTCGGCGGCGAGGGCAACGGCGGAGGCGGCGGGGGCGGCGGAGGCGGCACCTTCGCCGGGACCGCGGGCATCGGCCGGATGTTCAACGACATCCTCGGCGGCCAGATCTCCTGGCTGATCCCCTTCGCGGGCATCGCGCTCGTCGCCGGCCTGGTCCTGTGCGGGCGCGCCCCGCGCACGGACGTCACCCGCGCCGCGCTGGTCCTGTGGGGCGGCTGGCTGGTGCTGCACTACCTGACCTTCGCCATGGCCGAGGGCACCATGCACCCGTACTACACGACCGCGCTCGCCCCCGGCATCGCGGCGCTCGCCGGTGGTGGCGGCGTCATGCTGTGGCGCGCCTTCCGCGGCGGCGACGCCCGCTGGTCGTGGGTGCTGCCCGCGGGACTGGCCGTCACGGCCATCTGGGCGATCGTGCTGCTGCGCCGGGCCACCGGCTGGAACACCTGGCTGTGGCCGGCCGTCGGGGTGGTGATGGTCCTCGCGATCGTGGGGCTGTTCGTCCTGCGGTCCGCGAGCTCCGGCACCAGGGTCCGGCTGCTCGGCGTGTCCGTCGCCGCGGCGATCGTGGCGGCCCTCGCGGGTCCGACGGCGTACGCCGCCTCGCCGGCCTTCGGCTCCTCCGCGGGCATGATGGGCGGCACCAACCCCACCGCCGGCCCCTCCACCGGAGGCGGCATGGGCGGACCCGGCGGAGGCGGCGGCCGGGGCGGCATGGGCGGCGACGGCAACGGCGGTCCCGGCGGACAGCTGCCCGGCGGCACGCAGCAGGGCGGTACGCAGCAGGGCGGCCAGGCCAACGGCGAGTTCCCCGGCGGGGGTGGCGACGGGCAGATGCCCCCGGGCGGCGGCAACGGCGAACTCCCGCAGGGCGACGGCCAGGTCGACGGCCAGAACGGTCAACAGGGCGGCGCGAACGGGGAGTTCCCCGCCCGAGGCGGAAGCGGAGCCGGAGGCGGTATGGGCGGTGGCGGCGGTATGGGCGGCGCCGACAGCGGGCTCGTCTCGTACCTGGAGAAGCACCAGGACGGTGCCGAGTGGCTGATCGCGGTCTCCAACTCGCAGAGCGCGGGCCAGCTGATCCTCAGCACCGGCAAGCCCGTCATCTCGATGTTCGGCTTCACCGGCTCCGACAACGCGATGACTCTGGCCAAGCTGAAGGAACTGGTGAAGAAGGGCGAACTGCACTACATCCAGCTCGGCAGCGGCGGCGGCCCCGGCGGCGGCAACAACAGCCTCCTCTCCGAGATCACCACCTGGGTGCAGAAGAACGGGACGGCGGTGAAGGAGAGCGAGTACAGCTCGACTTCGACCTCCAAGGCCGGTTCCGAGGCCGGTTCCGAGGCCGGTTCCGAGGCCGACACATCCTCCACCTCCTCCAGCACCTCGAACACCTCCAACACCTCAACCGTCTACCGGCTGGACGCCTCCGACGTGAGCTGACGCGCACAGCCCCCAACGGCCCCCGACTTTCCTGTCGGGGGCCGTTTCGGCATGTCAACTCGCGTAGACAAAGGGCGGTTTGCCGGTTCCCGTCATCTGATGGACATGTCAGATTCATTGCCATGACCGCATGTGCATGTCACTCTCCCGATTGCCGCCTCCTGTCAACCCGCGTAGATCGGACACCCCACATGCTGGCGACACGCATACGCCGATGGAAGTCGGTGGCGCTTGCCACCACTGCCGTCCTGGTCGGCCTCTCCGCGCCCGCGCTCACGGCGACCCCCGCCGCCGCGACCACCACGGCGTACGACTCGACGTACTACAAGAACGCGGTCGGCAAGACGGGTACGAGCCTGAAGTCGTCCCTGCACACGATCATCAGCGCCAATGTCTCGAAGATCTCGTACTCCGCCGTCTGGAACGCGCTGAAGGTCACCGACCAGGACCCGAACAACAGCAGCAACGTGATCCTGCTGTACAGCGGCGTCTCGCGCAGCAAGTCCCTCAACGGCGGCGACGTCGGCGACTGGAACCGCGAGCACGTGTGGGCCAAGTCCCACGGCGACTTCGGCGAGGTGACCGGTCCCGGCACCGACCTGCACCACCTGCGGCCCGCGGACGTGACGGTCAACAGCGTCCGCGGCAACAAGGACTTCGACAACGGCGGCAGCACGGTCTCGGGCGGCGGCGGCAGCCTCACCGACTCCGACTCCTTCGAGCCGCGCGACGCCGACAAGGGCGACGTGGCCCGCATGATCCTCTACATGGCGGTCCGCTACGACGGCGGCGACGGCTTCGCCGACCTTGAGCCCAACGAGAAGGTCAACAACGGCAGCGCCCCGTACATCGGCAAGCTCTCCGTGCTCAAGCAGTGGAACGACGAGGACCCGCCGAGCGCCTTCGAGGAGAAGCGCAACCAGGTCATCTACGACACCTACCAGCACAACCGCAACCCGTTCATCGACCACCCCGAGTGGGTCGACGCGATCTGGTAGGACACGGCACGGCCGTCACCACAACCGTCACCACAGGCACAAAGCACAGGGCCCTCCCGGAATTTCCCGGAAGGGCCCTGCGTCGTTTCGGCTCAGCGCCGTTTCGGCTCAGCGTCGTTTCGGCTCAGCGCCGGGCGAGGCCCAGCCGGGCCGCGTCCTCGTGCCTGCGGCACATCTCCTCGACCCGGGCCTCGACGTAGGCGACCGCCTCGTCGAGGTCCAGCCCCTCGGCCCGCTCCCGGTAGGGGACATGCACCCCGGCCGGCCACTCGCCCATGTCCCGCTCCAGGTCGAGCCGGACGAACGCCTCCACCGTGATCCCCGCCCCGGTGAAGGCGAGGATCACGGCGAGCCGGTACTCGTGGGGCTCCTGGTCCCGGGTCAGGTCCAGCCACGTGATGCCGTGATGGAGGGTCACCTGCGGCACCCCGTCCACGACATCGAGCAGGACCTGTGGGAGGAGCTCCGTCTCGTCGTCCGTGCGGTCGCCGCTGAAGTCGAACGACAGGAACGTCCCGAGCATGAACTCGGCGAGCTGTTTCTGGAAACGGTCCAGCGACAGCAGGAAACCGGCGAACTGCTCCTCGGCAGTGGGCACTTGGAAGCTCCTGGGTTCATGAACGACGAGGTGGGGCACGGCGGCGGCGGTCAGTTGGCCTTAAGAGTGAACAGCACCCAGGCCCCCTTGTGTCCGCCGGTCCCCTTGTTGATCTTCATGACCACCAGGGTGAGTTTGGTGGCGTCATGGACTCCGCTCGCGTCCGCCTTCCTGCCGATCACGGTCGCGCCGAAGTCATGGGTGAACTCCCTGCGCGCGCTCACCGGCGTGGACTGCTTGCGGATCCATTCGTTGATCTTGCTCAGGTTGGCCTGCACCGCCGTGTCGATGTGGGCCTGGGCGTCACCGGCGTTCAGGGACGAGGCCCGTCCGCCGGCCGTCGGGTCGTTCGCGGCACGGTCGGTCAGCTCCTGGTCGGTCTTGCCGATGTGGTCCTTGGGATGCGCTCCCTGGACCCCGTGGTCCCTCTCCGCGTTCCCGCAGTTGTGCACCAGCACCGGCACCGCGCCGGCCCGGACCAGGTACGTGTGGATGTCGGCGACCGTCAGGTTGTGCACCGTGGCGGTACGGACCGTCTTCACGACGGCCACCACCTCGACCCGCGCCCCCTTGTCGGTGGTGAGCGACTGCCCCGGCTTCAGGTCCTTGGCGTCGACCCACTCGTGCAGCTCGGGCACCCAGAACGGGTGGCCGTCCGTCGCCGTCACCTTCGCCGTGGCCTCGCCGCGGTCGCCGTCGACGTCGACGGTGATCTCGACCAGGTTCTTCACGCCGTGGCCGGTGATGGCGGCGGTGACGGGCTCGGCCTCGGCGGCGCCGGACTCGGGGTCCACCGCCCGCACCTCGTCGCCGGGCTCGATCTCCTCGATCGGCTTCTCGGTGCCGTCCGCCATGACGACGGTCGTGCCGGGGACGAAGCTGTTGCCGACCTTGCAGGAGGGGCCGGGCGCGTCGGCGTCGTCGGCCTTGCCGGTCGTGCCGCCCTTCTCGCCCGCGCCGTCGCCCTTCTTGCCGCCCGAGTCGCCCTTCTTGACCTCGGGCGCCTCCTTGGCCTTGGCCGGCGGGGCCGGTTCGGGCTTCGGCTTGGGCTTCGGCGTGGCCGGCGGGGTGATGTCGTCGGCGACCTTCTTGGCGTCCTTGACCTTGTCGGCCGCCTTGGCCGCGTCGGTCGCGGTGTCGACGGCGTCCACGGCCTTGTTGACGTACCGGGCGCCCTTGGCCGCGCTCGCGCCGTAGCCCGCGATCGGGATGGCCGAGGCGTAGGACAGACCGGCGTCGATGTAGTTGCCCTCGGCCGTGTACCAGAGGCCGTTGAGCAGGTCGGCGGGCTCGCCGAAGCCGGGCACCAGACCGGCGACGTCGAGGACGCCGTGGCCGATCGGGCTGATCCAGGACTCGCCCCAGTACAGGCCCGTCGGGTCCGGGAAGGCCAGCGGGTTGTTGCGCCCGTACGCGTAGGCGTTGAGGTGCTGCGGGTCGTCGAAGTTCAGCGCCGGGTCGGCCGACACGAACCGGCCGGTCGCCGGGTCGTACTCGCGCGCCCCGAGATGGATCAGGCCGGTGGCGTCGGCGGTGCCGCCCACGAAGGCCTTGTCGCCCGGCCAGGCCCCGGCGGCCGGCCCCGCCCCGCGCACCTCGCCGAACGGGAGGGTGCGGCGCTGGACGATCGCCGAGTCGGCCGCCCGGACGGCGATCTCCGCCGTGCCGTTCTGCCCGCCGACCAGCCAGGTCACCCCGGCCGCCGTGCGCACGGCGATCTGCTGCCCGCCGTGCGAGTAGTAGCGGGTGCCGGTGAGGGTGTTCTTCGCCGTGTCGAGGCGGATCTCCTGGTCGCCCAGGTAGAGGGTGACCGCGCCCTTCTCCTTGCGGAGCAGCCGACTGCCGTCGGCGTCGTAGACGAAGCCGGTCTTCTGTGCCTCGTCGAGGGCGCCGCCCGAGGTGTACGGGGTGACGGCGGCCAGATGGCCCTCGTCGTCCCAGTCCAGCTTCTGGTCGACGGCCGGCGCCAGGTCGGTCGCCGCCTTCGTCCGGCGGACGGTGTTGCCGGACTCGTCGTAGGCGAAGGACTGGGCGGCCGTGACCTCCTTGGCGGACGTCACCGTGCGCGCCTCGGCGGACTTCGGCGCGTGGACGTGGACCCCGCCCTTGGCGTCCGTGCCGCCGGGGGTGAAGGACGTCGTCTGGGTGATGGCCGCCGTACCGGTGGCGCCGGTCGCGTGGCGGGTCTCGCCGGTGCGGTTGCCCGCGGCGTCATACGCGTACGAGTGCCAGTAGGGAGCCGGGCCGCCGATCGTGGCCGTGTCGCCGGACGCGGCGCAGTCGGTGGCGGTCTGGCTCCAGGCGTCGGTCAGCCGGCGCAGGTAGTCGTAACGGAAGCACTGAACGTCGGCCGTCTTCCCTTCCGGCGTGTCCGCGATCTTCCTGATCTCGCCGGACGGGTCGTACCCGTAGGTGAGGTCCGCGTCCGGGGTCTTCACGATCTCCCGGTCGATGCGGGCGCGCTCCAGGCGCCGGGTGCCCTCCTCGTAGGTGTTGGTCAGCCAGGTGTACTTGTCGGCGCTGGCGGTGCCCAGGGTCAGCTGGAGGACCTCGCCGTAGTTGGAATAGCGGGTCTCGCGGGCGTAGTCGGTCTTGTCGCCCAGGGTGAAGGACGGCAGGCCGGTCGCGGTGTAGCCGGTGGTGACGGTCTCCGCGGGAAGATCGCCGGCGGCCGGCAGGTCGACGTCGTTCAGCGAGCCGTCCGGCTTGTAGGAGGCGGTGACGGAGTAGGTGCCCGCCAGCCTGCCCTCGGCGGCCGGGATGGTGACCGAGGACTTCGTGGGGCGTCCCGCCACGTCGTAGGAGTCGACGGACGTGGTGTAGGCGTCGGCGCCGATCCACCGGGTCGCCGAGGCCAGCCGGCCCTTGCCGTTGGCCACGGTCGCGCTGTCGTACTCCCAACTCGCCAGCTTCGTCGAGCCGTTGTACAGGGAGCGCTGGCGGCCGATCTTGTCGTAGTCGTAGGTGAGGACGGTGCCGCGGGCGTCCGTCGTCGTGCGGACCTGGTCCAGGTCGTTGTACGTCATGCGGGTGGTGCCGGTGTCCGGGTCCTTGGCCACCGTCTGGCGACCGCGCACGTCGTACTCGTAGGACCAGACGTTGCCGGACTGGTCCTTGACCTCGGTCAGGCGGTCCGCCGTGTCGTAGGCGTAGGTGGTGGTGTCGGCGTCACCGGTCGGCGAGGACCCCTTGAACTGCAGGAGTCTGGTCGTCAGTCCCTGCGCGTTGTTGTAGGTGGCGGTCGGCGTCTCGCCGGCCGGCGGATCCACGGTCGTGTGGTCGCCGTGGTACGACGCCTTCGTGCGCCACTTCTCCGCGCCCGCGACCCGGAAGATCTCGTCCGTGGGCCGGCCGGCGCCGTCGTAGACGGTCTCCGTCTCGCGCGGGGTGCCCTCGGAGGCGTCCACCACGTTCACGAAGCTCGTGCTGACGGCCGCCGAGTTGTAGAACGGGCCGATCTCCTTCACGGCCAGGCCCCGGCTGTCGTACTCGGTGGTCGTGACGACCCGGCCCGAGTTCGCCGCCGGCGTCTGGGTCTGGCGCGGCCGCAGCAGGCCGTCGCTGAGCTGGTGGCTGGTGGCCACCGAGCCGTTGGGGAGCAGGGACTTGGTGGTGGTGACGACGGGCGCGTTGTTGCGGACCAGGTAGCCGTACTCCAGGCTCGGGGTCTGAGATGCCTTGGCGCGGCCCGGCAGCCACACCTTGAGCAGCCGGCCGAGGCCGTCGTACTCCAGGTCGGTGCGCTGCTTGTTGGCGTCGACGGTCGCGGTGACCAGGCCCCAGCGCGGGTCGACCGTGGAGGTCGTGGAGTTGCCCGCCGGGTCCGTCACCTTCATGCCGGTGACCGGGCCGCCGAGGGTGGGCGTGTACGCCGTCTTCGTCGTGTTGCCCTGCTGGTCGGCGGAGTCCGTCACCCGGCCGTGGGCGTCGTACTTCGCGGTCGACGTGGTCACGTACTGGGGCGTGCCGTCGGCCGTGTAGCCCTTGACCTTCTCGCTGCGGACCACGTCGCCCTTGGTGGGCGTGGCGCCGTAGGTGTCGGGGTCGTCGTACCAGGTGCGGACGTCGCTGATCGCCTCGCCCTGGTAGGACGGCGGGCCGCCGTCGCACGCCACCGGAACGACCGTCACCCGCTTCAGCAGGGTAAGCAGGCCGATGTCGGTGTTGCGGTTGTAGGCGTTCGTGGTGCAGGTGTCGTCGTCGGGGTCGGCGAGGTCGCCGGAGTCCGAGGAGCGCTCCAGCATGCCGTAGGAGTCGTAGAAGTGCTCGATGGCGGCGCGGCGGACCTTGCCGCCGTCCAGCGCCGTGCGGGTCCTGGTCGACTTGACCGCCGCGTAGGTCGCCTCGTCGCTGCCCTCGGTGGCCGTCGGGGCCGACTTCCAGGGGGTGCTGACGGTGGCGTTGATCTCGTCGGCGCCGTCGAAGGTGCGCTGCTCCAGCTGGAAGCCCTGGTGGCGTTCGTCGTCGCGGACCTTGGTGCCGTCGGAGGCGGTGACCGTGACGGACTTGCTGCCGCCGGACTCCTTCTCCCGGTCGCCGTCCATGCCCTGGAGGTAGGTGGTCTCGGTGCGCAGCTGCTTGGAACCCGCCTCGCCGGTCTTCATGGTGACGGAGCGGAAGCCGCGCCACTGGTTCCAGGTCTTGTTCTTGGTCTTGACGAGCTCGCTGTCGTCGAAGGCCCAGGCCGCGCCGGAGTAGTCGTAGGAGGTGACCTTGTTGGGGCCGGTGACGGTGACCTCGTCCTCGATCACCGTGTCGACGACGAACTTGTGGAACCAGTCCTCCTTCTCGCCGACCGTGCCCTCCTTCGACCAGAAGGACGGCATGCACCGCTTGGTGTTGGTCTCGGGGGTGGGCAGGTTCGAGGGGGTGCACTCGTTCGGCTTGTAGTTGACCGAGATCGTGCCGCCCGTCTCCGACTGGATCGCCCGGATGCGCCACTTGTACATGGGCAGCCGGTCGTCGGCGCCCGTGTCGACACGGTTGGCGTCCTGCCGCTCGAAGAAGGTCAGCTTCGGGAGCTTGTTCGCGCCGTCCTTGCCGGAGTGGGTGATGGACTCCAGCCACATCGCCGGGGAGTGGGTGGTGTCGGCGCTCTGGTACTTGTGCGCCAGGTCCCACACGTCGACGTCCGTGTACGTCTTGCCGTCGGCGCCCAGCACCTGCGTGGTGACCTTCGACAGGCGCTTACGGCTGAAGAAGGTCGGCGACCACTGGTCCTTGCACTCGGTGTCGGACGTGCAGATCTGCTCGAACGGCACATCCGGCCAACGCGTGGCGGTGGACTCCTTCAGATCGCCCGGCTCGCAGTCGGCCGCCGCGCCCGTGCAGCGCTCGACGGTGGTGAAGACGACCTGCGCGGGGGCGACGGTGGTGTTCTCCTTGCCCTCCTGCTCGCCGTACTCGACGCGCTTGAGCCAGCCGCCGCGGTCGTAGGAGACGACCTTGTCGCCGCGCACCGAGTCGTACTTGTTGGTCTCGGTGCCGTAGTAGTAGGTCATCGTGTTGCCGTGGACGTCGACGACGTAGTCCAGGTTCCAGCGCCAGGTCTGCTGGCAGCGGGACTCCTTGAAGGTGTCCTTGTGGCAGGGCTCGTCCTTGTCGTCGCCGAAGACCGGGACCTCCCAGGAGGAGCCGGTGTTCTCGGCGTCGGCGGCCTCGGACTCCCGCTTGCCCTTGCCGAAGTAGTAGCGGGTGCCGTCGGTGGTGGTGACGACCCAGTACTCCTTGTTGTCGTCGGAGTTGAAGCCGCCGGTCTTCCGCTCGATCCTCGTGCCGTCGTCCTGCTTCAGCCGGAACTCGTTCGCCGACTTCTTCACCAGCTCGCCGGCCCGGCCGCCGAAGTTCATGGTGGCGTTGTCGGAGTGCCAGCACAGGTCGTACTTCTGGGAGCCGGCCTCGTCGTGGCCGTCCTCCGTGCAGGAGCGGTAGGCGCGCTCGATGTAGCCGGCGCTGAGGTCGAAGCCCTCGCCGACCCAGGAGGTCTGGTTGTTGCTGGAGGCCGTACGACCGTCCGTGGAGGCCGAGTTGTAGGCCAGGCCCAGCTGCGGCGAGGGGCCCGCGAGGGCGGGCGGCACGCGCAGCGGGTACTGCCAGGTGAAGGCGCCGGTCTGGCCCGCGACCTGCCAGGACGCCGAGGGCGCCAGCGAGGTCGCGGTGTAGGAGCCGGAACCGCCCGCGGGCGCCGCGGACACCGCGAGCAGCGGCGCCTTGGCGCCCGCGACGGCCGCCGGGACGTCGGCGGTGAGCTTCTGCCCCCGGACGTCGTTGCTGGTGGCGAGCGGCGTGACGCCCTGACAGGCGGCCGCGTTCGGCGTGGTCAGCGCACAGGCGGGCAGCTGCACCAGCCGCAGCCGCTGCGCCCAGTCGCCGCCGTAGGCCTGCGCGAAGGAGGCGTAGTCGACCTGGACGGAGACCTTGCCCCCGACCGTCGTACGGCCGTCCGCGCGCGTGACCTTCAGCAGCAGGCCGTCGATGCCGGCCTTGCGCGCGGCGGCGTGACCGAGGACGTCGACCTTGGCCCGGGTGGGTGCGGCCGCCCGCGAGGCGGCGGCCTTGGGAGCCGCGAGGCGGACGGGGAGACCGCCCGCGCGCAGCCCCTTGCGGACCGCCGCGGTCGCCCCGCCCGCCCCGCTCGCCCCGCTCGCTCCCAGGGTGACGGTGGCGCTGCCCGGCTCGGGCCAGGCGGCTCTCGGGCGGGGTGTGACGCCGTATCCGGTGAGGTGCTTGAGCGGGGTGCGCGGGCCGTCGGCCTCCTCCACGGGGGTGGAGGCCACGTCCTGCGTCTTGGGCCGCCGCTGCTCCCGGGTGTCGTCGTCGCCGAGGGCGGGGACGGCCTGGAGCAGGGTCAGGGTCAGGGCCGCGGACACGGTCGCGGCCAGGGGTTTTGCCCACTTTCGGGCGTGATGTCTCCGTGTTGAGCGCATGCGCGCTCCTCCCGTTTGTGATGTGGCGGACGCTCTGGTCAGGAGCGTCGAAGTGCAGCCGGTGATCAGCCGGTTGATCAGCCGGTGATCACCGGGTGATCAGCTGTTCGCGAGCCGGTAGATCTCCGTGCCGGAGAGCAGGCCGGGCACGAGGCGGACGTCGTCGATGTCGCCGGCGAAGAAGTCGTGCCACTCGCCCTTGTACTGGGCGCGGCCGATGTTCAGGCCCTTGGTGGCGTTCCAGACGTCGGTGACGGCGGCGCTGCCCTGCTCCTCGCCGTCGACGAAGAGGGTGAACTTCCGGGCGGCCGGGTCGTAGGTGCCCGCCAGGTGTGTCCACCTGCCGACGACGGCCGGCTTCTCACTGGCCGCCATGGCGCGGATGATGTCGGAGTCGGCGGTGTCCGAGATGTGCCGGCCGAAGATCCAGCGCTTGAACGCCGTCGAGTAGTAGAGGTTGAAGCCGTTGCCCTGGCCGCCGGACTGGCCGATCACCGCGATGTTCTCGCTCAGCGAGGTGGGCCGCACCCACGCCGACACGGTGAACGCCTGCCCGGTGTGGACGGCGGAGGCGGCGGTGGCGTAGTCGCTGCTGCCGTTGAACCGCAGGGCCTTGTCGGCGGGCTGGTCGGCGGAGTGGTTGCCCGCGACCCAGTCGGCGCCCTTGACGGTCAGGGTGCGGTCGTGGCCGGAGGCGTCGGGCACGGTGGCGCCGGTGCTCTGGTCGAGGCCGTAGACGGCCGCCGCGCACGAGTCGGCGAGGGCGTCGGCGCAGGCGCGGTCGGCGGTGAAGATGTACTTCTCCAGCGGGCCGCGGTTGCCGGCCCGGTCGACGCTGCGCACGTAGAGCACGTTCGGCCCGAACGTGGACGGCGCCACCTCGATGGTTGCGTTGCCGCCGAGGCTCGCGGGCGTGGCGTGGCGGCCGGGGGTGTCGTTGCCGAGGTCCCACTCGTAGTACTCGACGTCGTTCTTGAAGACCGAGTCGGAGTTTCCGTTGGCGGAGACGGTGAAGTGCCGCTCGGCGCCCGCCGGGAGGTCGGCCTCGCCGTCCGCCGGCGTCACCAGCGGCTTGGTGTCGGGCCGTTCGGTGTCGACGACGAACTCGCACCAGTCGGACCAGTCCGAGTAGCCGGAGTCCTTCAGCTTGCCGGTGGAGCCGTCGTAGGTCTGGGCGTGCCACTTGTAGCCGTGGCCGTGCGCCAGCTCCCTGATCGGGATGCCCTTCTCGAACACGCCCTCGTTCTGCGGGCCGTCCTTGCCTTCGTACACCATGGGCCGGCCGTCGACCTGGTCCCAGACGCGGAAGGTCGCGGTGAGGTTCTGGCCGGTGCCGTCGGTGTAGGAGTCGGCGTCGGTGCCGTTGACCGCCATGGTCGGGGTGTCGTCACGGATCCACGGCCGCTTGGTGTTGTCGGTCGTGCAGGTCTTCTCCTCCGGGTTGCTCAGCCGCTCGTTGTACGGCTTGCCCGGGGTGGTGTTGTAGGTGACGACCAGCTTGGCGTTGTCGCCGCGGAACCGCTTCCAGGAGTTCGCGTCGTCCTCGTCGGCGGCGCGCAGCGAGAAGGCGATCGGGGCGCCGGCCGCGGCCTTCTTGCGGACGGTGGGGGTGAGGTTCTCGTTGTCCTCCTTGCTGCTGTCCTGGAAGTCGACCCAGCCGGCGGGCGCGTCGGGGCTGCAACTGCTGCCGCGGCCGTAGGCCACCGTGCGGTCGACCATCAGGTCGCCGTCCTTGGGCTTGTTGTTCCAGTTGGTGGCGGAGTCGACGCCGGCCTCGTCCACCAGATGCAGGTTGACGGTGCTCGCCTGGCAGGAGAAGGAGAACGTCTCGTAGACCTCGAAGACCGCCTTGGAGATGGTGCGGTTCTTCCATCCCGCGGTGGAGAACTGGAAGTACATGCGGTTGGTGTACGGCGAGGAGCTGCACACGTAGTACGTGCCGCCGATGGACTTGTACGAGCAGCGGCCCACGCCCTCGTCGTCCTTGAACTTGTGGAACTCGGTGCCCGGGTGGGCGCTGGAGACGTACAGCCACTCGCTCTTGGACATGCCGGCCTCCGGGTCGAGATAGACCGGGAAGTCGGTGTCGGCGGCGGTCAGCACGGTGCGGTCCGGGACGACGGTGACCGCGTCGGCGGACACGTCGAGGCCCATGTCGGCGACCTTCGCGGCCGCGCCGGGCGCGTCCTGGACGGGGGCGGCGGCCCCGGAGGCGGCCACGGCCTCGACATGGGCATCGGCCGCGGCCTCGGCCGGGAGCTGCTGGGCGGCGGTCGCGGAGTCCCACATCTTGGGGGCCTGGCCGCCGAAGAGGCGCGCGCCGGAGGCGTCGACGGCTTCCAGCCCGCCGTCCGCTGCGGCCTTGAGGTCGAGCCCGTCGACCCGCACGGGCAGCCGCAGCCGGGCGAGTTCCGGGTTGCGGGCGGCCTCGGGCGTCTTCACCTCCAGCACGTAGGCGTACCCGGTGACCGAGGCGGAGGCGAGCAGGTCCACGCCGGGCAGCACCTCGCGGTACTCGGCGGTGTCGCCCCGCAGCACGGGCTCGGGCAGCGGCTTCGGCCAGCGCAGGGTGAAGGACCTGCCGTCCTCGCCGAGGGTCACGAAGTCCTGCGAGCCGCCGGCCGCGAAGGTCAGGTCGACGACGGCGGCCCTGGGTCCTACGGTTCCGTCGGCCCGCCGCTCCAGCGTCGCGTCGGCGGCGGCCCAACTGCCGTCCGCCCGGTGCACCCGCTGGGGCTGCACACTGGTCTCACTGGTGAGCGAGCCGTCCGGGTTGGCGAAGACGAGCTCGTCCTCCGTGCGCCGCGGCACGATCTCCACCGGTTCGCCAGTGGCGGCGGCCTCGGCGAACGCGGTCGCCTCGGCGGTGGTACCGGCCGAGCTGCTGATTACGGTGTCGGCGGCCTCGGCCGCGCTGGTGACGGCGGGCAACGTGCCCAGGACGACGGCGCTGCCGAGCAGCACACCGAGCGTCCGGGTACGACGAAGCCGCCTGAACCAAGGGTTGGTCATTCCCTTGTCTCCCCCTTGGAGCTCTCCCCAGAGCTCCCTCTGACGAATATGAAGTTGATGAAGTTGATGTGCCCATGCAGCACTGCAGGGGCGAGGGAGAACGTATGGGACTTCCTTTACCGATTCAAGCCACTTTCCATATCAACTGACCACTTCCCTCACACCGGTGATGTGGATCATCACCCCGGGCATGTCGCGGAGCCGGGCCGGAAGCATGAAGGCGGCCTCGGCGGTCCGCCGAGGCGCTGAGCACCCTCATTTCCTCCTCCGGAGACGTTCATGAAACTTCGCGCCTGGTCCTGCGCCGCCGCCCTCGCCCTGACCGCTCTCGTCCTGCCGGCCCAGGACGCCTCGGCCGCGGCGGCGCCGTCCTGTCCCGACGGCTCGGTCTGCTTCTACAGCGGCGAGGACTTCGGCGGCAGCAGCTGGGAGTGGACCGCCCGCAGCGGCTACCGCGACATGCCTCCCTACCTCCACGACCACGTCGGCTCCTTCGTGGCCAGCACCCGCGCCTGCTTCATCAACTGGGGGCCGGTCGAGAAGCGGGACGTCTTCAACGGCGACTGGCGCTCGCGCTACCAGGGCGACTTCGGCGGCAGGATCGACGGAGTGGGCCCGGGCGCCTGCTGAGGCCTCTTTACCGCTCGCCCCGGGGAACGCCGTACCACCGCCACCGAGTGAGACGCGCATGCCCCGGAATCTCCCCCCGACCGGTGGCCCACAGCAGCGTGGGCCACCGGTCGGTGCCGGTGGGCGCATCGGGAAACAGCCGCGCCAGCACCCGGTCACAGAGCCCGGCATCCGGCTCCTCCCACTCGACCCCGAGCCCCTCGGCGACGTCGTACAGGTGCACCAGCGTCTCGACGACCCCCATGGCGGCGAAGCCCTCGGCGTCGGAAACCCCGAAGACATGATGAGCCCTGACGCTCGCCGGCGCCGTCCGCACCACGGCCGCCAGCATCGCCCCACAGGCGTCCAACACCTGCGCAAGCCCGCCCGGCCCGGCCGCACGATCGGCAAAGATCACGTTCGCCGGCGCCCCTGGCTTCCTCCGACTCCAGACGAACGGCACCTCCGCGTCCAACGGCGGCTGCTCGGGCCCGAGTTGAGCGGCATAGGCGAACAGATCATCGGCGAGATGCTCGACGGTCTCCCAACAACTCCACTCCAGCGAGCCCGCGTTGGCATCCCAGTCGGCCGCGGCCTCGACACCTCGAAGCGCGACGACGGCCAGCCGGACGGCGTACTGCACATCATGGGCGGTGACGGGGCCGGGGCCGGGACCTGATGATCCACTTGATTCAGACATGGCCGGACGGTATCAACGACCATCCGACAGGAGCCGCGCGTTTCCGCCTCGCCTTCGGGCAGGGCGCCCGGCCCTTCGGGGACATCGGCGCTCTGGAGTGTGGCGAAGTGTCATTCCTCTTCGCGCGCGGTGAGGACCCGCACCGCGTGCTGCGCCGACGCGTCCCCCAGTTCGGCGGCCCTGCGGAACCAGACAAGGGCCTCGTCCGACCGGTCCAGATCGATGATCAGCCGGCCCAAGGCGTACATGCCGCCGGCGTTCCCGGCGTCGGCCGCTTTACGGAACCACTCCTCGGCCTCCGCCTCGCGCTGCTGACTCTGGTACAGCATCCCCAGGTTCACCGCCGCACCGGAGAATCCCGCCGCGTGGGAGCGCGCATAGAATCCGGCGGCCCCCTCGGTGTCACCTCGGTTCTCGGCCAGTTTGCCCATGAAGTCGAGCGCCCCGGGATGCTCCTTGACCACTGCCCGGCGCAGCATCTTTTCGGCTTCCCGGTGGAGGCCCCGGCCGTACCACAGGCCTGCCAGGGACACCTCCGCATCGAGGTCCCCCTGCTTCGCCGCTTCTTCGTAGTAGCGCTCGGCGAGGGAGAGTTGACCCGCCAGGTGGTAGTGGAGAGCCAGGTTGTACTGCGATGGCGCGTGACCGCGCAGGGCCGCCTCGGCGTACCAGCGCAGCGCCTCGGCGACCGCCTTCCGATCCCCGCCGTAGAGATTCAGCGCGAGACTGTGCATGGCACCGGCGTCTCCAGCGGCGGCAGCCCGGCGGAACCACAGGATCGCGTTGTCGAGGTCACCGAGATCGACGTAGACGAGCCCCAGGTTGTACTGAGCGTTCACGCTGCTGGACTCCGCCGCACGGAGGTACGCGTCACGCGCTTCCGTCAGTTTTCCCTGCTCGGCGAGAGCGACCCCACGCTTGAACCACTTCCGGGCGCTCAACCAACCGCGTTTGCTCAAGAGATCCCCGCCCTCGCCCCACGCATCGTGGACGCAGGGTGACACACGTGTGCGAACCAGCGAAAGAGTGCTTCCTGCCGGACCGCGTGACCTGGTACAACCGCAGGCGGCGTCACTCGGCCCTCGGTCACCGAAGCCCGGTCGACTATGAACAGCAGCATGCCAGCACAACGAACCCGCACTACGACCCCAACGCCGACGATCTGCCAGACACCGGGAAGCTCGCAACCTGGCGGAGAATCGTGCTGGGAGTTGCCACAGCCGTGACGGTGGCTGTGGTCGGTGCCCCGGTCGCTGCAGCTGTCGGGCCAGTCATAGCCAAAATAGGAAACCGGCTTGGGAAACAGAAACAGCTAAGAGTACGAGGCTGATGCAGCCGCAGTGGCTAAAATGCCCACGAGGGATGGTGATCCCACCGCAGAAACTATCGCACGTTCCCAGAAAATTCAGGACGGCTCCGAGATGGTGAACGACCACCTGAAAGAATACTGTGCGGGCACACGGCGGGGTTCACCAGTGGGCTAAGTGAGGCACTCCGCGAATTAACACTCCGGGAGGTGAGGGAATTTTCGATATCCATTTCCAAATGAACAATGCGACTGGAGAAGTTCACTATAAGATGGGCGGAGAACAGAGGCAATGAGAGTTCGTTACCGCGGCGTCCCGGAGGGGCCTCCCAAACCGACCGATGGCAGATATTATTTCACCCCAGGGCAAGAACACGTCGTACTCGAACTTCATGTACGGAGTGACGGTTCTTCTTCCCTGCGAATCGAGAGCTCGCCAGGCAACCTCGCCGGACTGTACAGCGAGAGATACTTTGAGCAGGTCTCTGACGCCATCCCTTCCCAATGGAGTGTGGAGATCTACCAGGGAGGCGGGCTGAGCCTGGGGCCGAAGGAATGGATCGCAGGAGATTTCTGGGAGCGCATGATGGAACGTGATCCGGAAGCCGAAGCCGCCTTCGAGGTGACACGCGACGCGATCATGGCCGAGGATCCGGTCCCCTAATTCGGTAAGTGCTATCGGAAACCATCTGCGGCGCCGCCCGTAGGATCGTCAATTCCCTGGGGATTGCCGGGGACACGGGACCCGCATCTGGAAGGGTTGCTTCAATGCTGGAATTTCTTGCGTTTGCCCTTTTCGCGGCACTTGCGGGTGCCGCGGCTCGGACAGTTATTGCGAGACGGTCGGCTCGGCGCGCGATGGAATCTGAACGGGCTGAAAATGTCCCCGTCCCCTGTCGTATCTCTTGGCGGAAGGGGTTGCGGCGTAGGGCTTTTGTGTACGGAAAGCTCAGCGGTGACGCAGGTGGTGCCCTTTTTAAGCGTCCGGCTCGGCGGGCCGTGCGACTGCCGGTTGGTGGGCGTGCCGTGCGAAGCACCAGCTGGCGACCTGGCATGCAATTATTCGACTACCAGGCTCCCGGAGGCGACGAACTGCGACTACTCGCATATGAGGGCGACAGTCCGCTTGTGGCGCGTTACCTTCGGATTTCTGATTCAATCGACGGCGACTCACGCTGAATTCTTCAATTCACGCCTCGAAGCCGTACTCCAGCACGTACGCCGACGAGTCCAGCACCATCTCGTTGACCTCGACGGCAGCGCCCTCGGCGTCGAAAGCCGTGCGTGCGACCAGCACGACCGGCACGCCCGCAGGCAACGTCAGCCGCTCGGCCTCGTCCGCGCTGGGCATGCGGGAGCGGATCTCCTCGCGGAAGCGGACGGGCTTGCGGCCCAGGTCCGCGAGCCGGGCGTAGAGGCCGCCGGGTCCCGTGTCGGGCTGGGTGATCGGGGTGTCGGAGACGAGGTCGGCAGGCAGGTAGGACGTGGCGAGCAGTACGGGCTTGCCGTCGAGGGTGTAGCGGCGCCGACGGACGCAGACCTTCTCGCCCCCGCCCTCGGCCATGTCGAGGACACCCGCGATCGCATCGGAAGCGTCCTCCTCGCTCACCTCGACCGAGTCGACGAGGAGCTCACGGCCGGCGGCATCGGCCTCCCAGACGGATCGCCCCTCTCCCCACCGCGCGTGGGCGAGACGCTCGATGCCCCGCCGCCGGATCGGCTTGAAGTCCCGTACGAACACCCCGGCACCCTTACGTGCCTCGACGATCCCCTCCGCCTGCAGAACCCCGAGCGCCTGCCGGGCCGTCATGCGGGCCACGCCGTGCGCCACCATGAGGTCGTTCTCGCCGGGGAGCCGCTCGCCGGGCCCGTACTCGCCCGCAGCAACGGCCGCACGCAGTTCCGCGGCGATGCGCTGGTACTTGGGCTGACGTCCCGCATCCCGGCTGCTCATCCAGGTCTCTCCTCTGATCATCTCTAGACGTCCTAGGCACCAAGGGTCACGCACTACAGCCGGACGGCGACACCTTCCGAGCACTTTCGCACATATCTCTAGAGATGCCTGGCGAGGGTGCCGGCGCACCTTCGCCTACACCGGCAGCGAGGCCGAAACGCTGCGTACGCTGGCGCTTCTGGACGGGTGGGGGCGCACGGCTTAGCAGGACGCAGCCTGGACTCCGGTGATGATCGAGCGAGCGGTCACGTGGTCCTCCACGGATCAGGTGTGGTGTGGCCGCCCCGGCCGTACGCCGTCACGCAGTACGACCGGGGCCTTCAAGTCAGGCGCAGCCGGTCAGCTTTGCCAGGAAGTCAGCGTTTGCCACTACGTCGTGGCCGAGGACCACCGAGTGGTGCGGCAGTGTCCCCAGGTGCCTGGCGACCTCCTGCCGGGACTCCTCGGTGCCGCCGCCGTCGACCCGGGCCAGCGCGAATACGTCGGGGTAGCGGTCCTCGGTCTTGCCGCTCATGAAGTCGTGGTCGGTCAGCGTCCGCACGGTCTCTTCCTCGGCCGGTTCGGCGCCGGCCTCGATGCGTGGGAAGACGAGGGCCGCAGCCTCGCCGCCCGTTGCCAGCGGCACGCTGTACCAGCGCTCGAACTGGTCCGGGAAGACCTGCGTCTTCAACTCCTTGCCGGCGTCCCACAGCGGCTCGCGATCGCCCGCGAGGAGGGCCTCCGTCACCCGCTCGCTCTGCGTCGGGTGCAGCTGCTCGCCGCCCTGAAGCCGCTCACGCGTGATCTCGAACCAGCTCAGGGCATCGAGGAGGCCGAGGCCGATCGCGGCGGCAGACGGCCATGGCAGCACATCCACGCCGCCCGCGCCGTTTACGCGGACGAACACGCGGTCGTTGGCCAGCAGGCCGATCCCGTGCCGCTGCGCCAACGCGAGGGCGGTCGTCGTCTTGCCCGCGCCCTTCTGTCCGAACGTCAGGATCGTACGGCCGTCCTTGACGACGGCGGAGGCGTGCAGCACCGACCAGCCCTGGCGGAGCAGCATCCCGCGCATCACCTCACGGGCCAGGCGCGCGGTCGCGGTCGCGACCGGCTCGGTGTCACGGCCGAAGACGGTCAGCTTCCCTGCGTCGGGCTCCGACCGGTATGCGAGGCCTTCGTCCGGCTGCACGCCCCGGATCACCCGGGCCGCGACGTCGCGGGTGAGAAGCATCTGTGCCTTCGCGTACGTCAGGTTCTCGTTGGGTGCCTGCGTCACCGCGAGGGCCGCACTCGCGTACTGGTCGGGCGAGACCTCGGCGATGACGACCGGGTCCGCGCAGACGCTCTCCGGCGGGACCTCTGTCGCCTTCCACCACGGCCCGAAGTACCGGGCCGTCCAGTCGGTCACGGCCTTGTCGGTGGAGATGACGGCCATGGACGCGCCAGCGGACTCCAGGCGTACGGCGTGGGTCATGAGTTCCTCCCTGCGGGAAGCTGTCGGATGGGGATCCCGCGCACGGCCTGGTAGGCGTCGCGGAGCTTGATGCGGGCCGCCTCGAGTTGGCGGGCCTCCGTTTCATCCAACGCAGGCACGCACGGCAGAGGCCGGCCTCGGGTGAACCGCAACGGGATTCCGAGGCAGCCGTCTCCATAGGGCGCGGACAGCTCGGTCACCCCGTCCTCGGCGCCGAGGGCAAGGCGCAGTGTGGAGAGCACGGCACCGGCCGGTCCGCACCTGGTGCGGCCGATTCCAGCGTTGATCCGGCGGGGCCGGGCGGCGAGTTCGTCGCGTACCTGCTGAAGGGGAACGGGAACGCTCTGCCTGTTGACGGTGGTGGAAGAGGCACACACCACGGCGGCGTCGCCGTGCTCGCCGATGACGTGCCCGGCGACGGCGTCCATGGGTACGCCGAGGAGGCGGGCGAGGGTGAGCCGGTAGCGGGCGGTGTCGAGACTGGAGCCGATGCCGAAGACTCGTAGGCAGCCGGACGTCTCGGCGAAGAGCCGCGTCATCAGGTCGACGGGGTTCGTCACCATCAGGACGGTGCCGGCGTAGCCGGAGAGCTGGGCGGCGAGCTCCCGCACGACGGGCGTGTTCGCCTGCGCCCCGCCCATGCGGACGTCCGTCGCACTGGTGTTGGTGAACCGGGCCCGGACGGCAACCACCACCGCGGCGCAGTCCCACAGGTCCGCGACCCGGGCGCCGTGCGGCCGCACCGGGGAGCCGTACGCCGCGCGCATGTCGGCGAGGTCATCGACCAACGCCAAGGTCTGCTCGCCGGTGCGTGAGGTGATCAGGAGCTGGGAGTACGGAGCGGATGAAACCTCCGCCTCGAGATCGTCCCCTTGCCCCCGCCCCGGGGGTCCGGCACTTCGACGGGTCTACGCGGTTTGCCATGAGCAGCGAGGCGGGGTGACGGGCGAGCCCTCACGCCGACAGATCACCGCCCCCGGCGGCGATGACGACAACGCCCACCGCCTCGGCCGCCCCCTCGGGGTTCAGGCATCTTCAACGACTTCGCCCTCCACGACTTCCCCATCCGTCGCTCGGTGCCAGGGTTCCGCCAGCGGCAGGCTGGAGAGGTGCTTTCCGACCGGAACGCCGTCACCGTTTCCGCATGTGGGATGGCACCCTGATCCGTAGTACCGTTTCGATTGGTAGAAAGCGCCGTCACGAGAACCGGAGCCCAGCATGCCGGCAGCAGGAGAGAGCGAACGCGCCCCCAATGTCGGAAAGGCCGTTTGGGAGAGCGCAGGCGAACGAGCCAAGAGCGAGGGACTGCCTCTCATCTGGGTCATGAGCCGAGCCCTCACCGACTACGCCGCCGGAACCCTCACCCTGTCCCGCACCACCGCCAGGCGGGATGCCGGTCCTCGCCGCGGCCGGACCGTCTTCGCAACCGACACCGCGTGGACCGGCGCGGACAAGCGTCGCGCAAAGGACAAGGTTCGCTCAATGTCCGCGCTCTGCGAGATCCTTTTGGACGCCTACGCCCAAGGCGAGATCCACCCGTACGCATGCATGGTCACCACTTCCCAGCGTGACGAACTCAAGCAGACCACGCCCGCCCCCGTAGCCGCCTGACGAACACCGCCGCCGCAAAGGAACGCCGCTCATGACCAGGCTCACCGACACCCCGGCGGGGCCGCTCATCCCCATGCCGGACAGGAGCCCCGCCGCCCTCCGGATCGCCGTTGCCCGCCTCAGCCCCGAAGCCCTGCCCAAGTTCGACACACACTGGGCCGAAGCCATGAACCAGGCCCGCGACGAGTTCAGCCTGCTACCCGGCCGCCACTTCGTCGATCACTGGTGGACATGGGTCGCCGTCCAGCGGTGGCCCGAACGAGCCGCCCGCTTCCGGGCATGCGAACACACCGTCGCCACCAGCGACGACAAAGATGCCCGCCGCGCCGCCTCCGCCGAACTCGGCCGCATCCTCGCCGACGCGGAGGCCGACGCCGCGTGAGCGACTGGGCCTGGGAGTACAACCCTGACGCCGAACACGTCGTCGGTGACCTCCCCGAGCTCTACAGGCAAGACGTCGAAGACCTCGCCCGCCGTATCGCCGAAGCCGTGGGCGTCCGCCGCATCGGCCACCCCTTCGAAGGAGGGCGAGAGCTGACGGGCCCGCACCGCACCGGCGCCCTCGCTCCAAGGCTGGATCGAGGGCACCGGCCCGCCTACGAAGGCCCCGACCCCTGTCATAGTGCCGCGAACTCGACGAACGCGGTCCACGCCGTGGGGTCTACGGCGAGTGCGGCGCGGGTTGTGTCCTTTGAGTCGCGGACGTGGACCGTGCCGGGGCGGGAGGCGACCTCGACGCACTGTCCCCCGTCGCCAGCGCTGTAACTGCTCTTGAACCATGCCAGGGCATCGGTGTCCGGCCGCGTCTTTTCCGCGCTCATCTCTCTCCCAGCAGCTTTTCGATCAACGCCAGCGATTCTGTCGGAGTGTGGGCCTGCGCGCGAAGGATCCCGTACGTACGCTCAAGTTCTCGCACCTTCAGACGCTCCGTGTGGACACGACTGCTGCCTTGTACCTCCGTGTACGCCATCCTCCGCCCATCCTTGGTCTCCATCAAGGTGAACGGGCCAGCGAGCCCCGCATGTTCCTGGCGGGACAACGGCATCACCTGAATCACGACGTTGCGCTTCTCCGCGATCAGCCTGAGGTGCTCCAACTGGCCTCGCCAGACGGCCTCCCCACCGAGCGGCCGGAGAAGGACAGCCTCCTCGATCACAAAACTCAGGTGCGGCGCCGAGCGTTGGGACAAGATCTCCTGCCGGGCCAGTCGTGCGGCCACTCCCTGCTCGATTTGAGCTTCGTCCAGCAGTGGCTGCCACATGGCAAACACCGCTCGCGCGTACTCATTGGTCTGCAAAAGACCGTTGACCAGCTGGGTGTCGTACACATGAAGCTCAACCGCCTCGGCCTCCAACTTGGCCGCGTCCCGGAAGAACGCCGGATACTGGGCCCGAGCCACCTCCTCCTTGCTCGCGCTCAACACTCCACCGGCGTCCAGCAGTTCATCCACCCGGTCGATGAACTTCGGCGGCGGAATACGTCTCGCCTGCTCGAACGCCGCGATCGTCGAGGCCGAGTACCCGGTCAGCGACCCGAGCCTCGCGCGATCCATGCCCGCCCGGTCCCGGAACAGCTTCAACTGCCGGCCGAACACGCACAGCATGCCCGTTCCGACCTCGTACTCCGGCTGCTGAACCTCGTCGTCCACGCCGCGACTCCTCCCGTACGACCGTCCCGGCCACCGGACTCCGCCCGGTCGCGCCAACACCACACACAAGCGCTCCGCCCACGCGTACAGCCCGCACCCGTCAGCACGTCGCTCCTGGTCAACGCTACGCAGAGTCCGCAACCGTTTACCCCATGAAGTCAGCAACTCCCCCGAACGGGCATATGCCACAGCGTCTCGCACCCGAACGCGAGTTCGCCATGCGCTTCACCTCAACGCCGCGCGGCGCCCGCCTCGCCCGCCGACTCGTCTCGCACCGCCTGGACGACTGGGGCCACCCCTACGCAACCCCGGTGAACGAGACTCTCACCCTCATCGCAGCTGAACTCACCGCCAACGCCGTACGCCACGGCCACGTCCCCGGCCGGGACTTTCACCTCCAACTCACCCTGGCCGAGAACACCTTCCGCATCGAGGTGACCGACACCCGCGCCGAGAAACAGCCCCCATCCATTTCCCCGGCCCCCGACTCCGCATCCGAGTCCGGCCGCGGCCTGCTCCTCGTCGCCGCCCTCGCGGACGACTGGGGCGTTGTCCCTCGCCCGGCCGCCCCAGGCAAGACCGTGTGGGCGGAACTGCGCGAGCAGCGGGTGACGTTGGAGTCAGTCCAGATGCGTAGGCGCGAACATCCGTAGTACCGCGGGGAGCACGAGCACCGACGGGCCGGGGGCAGACAGGGCCTTCGTCAGGTCCGTCTCCAAGGTTTCCGGGGACGTCCGCACGCCCGGGACGCCGAAGGACTCCGCCAGGGCCGCGTAGTCCGGGCGGGTCAGTTCCGTTGCAGTTGTCGTTGCCGCGGCCTCGCCGAAGGCGTCCGTCAGGTATTCGCGGAGGATGCCGTAGCCGCCGTCGTCGATGATCAGCCAGGTGACGGGGAGGGCGTACTGCTTCGCCGTCGCCAACTCCGCGATGGAGTACAACGCGCCGCCGTCGCCCGAGACCGCCAGGACGGGGCGGGTCGGGTCGGCCGCCGCCGCTCCCAGCGCGGCCGGGAAGGCGTAGCCGAGGCCGCCGGCGCCCTGGGCCGAGTGCATGGTGTTGGGGGACTTGGGGTCGAAGGCCGACCAGGCCCAGTAGGACAGGATCGTCATGTCCCAGAAGGACGGGGAGTCGGCGGGGAGGGCGCTGCGGATCGACGTCAACAGGCTCTGTTCCAGGGTCAGTTCCTGCGCGGCGATGCGGTCGGCCACCTTCGTCAGGAGTTCTCCCACCCGGTTCCTCGCCGTCTCGTCCGATCGTTCCTCCACCGTCTCCAGCAGCGCCTGGAGCGCCAGGCGGGCGTCCGCGTGGATGCCCAGCGCCGGGTGGTTGGACTCCAGTTTGCCGAGGTCCGCCTCGATCTGGATGATCCTGCCCCGCGGCTTGAACGTGTGGTAGTTGGACGACAATTCGCCCAGGCCGGAACCCACCACCAGCAGGACGTCCGCGTCCTCAAGGAAGTCCGTCGTGTGGCGGTCCTCCAGCCAGGACTGGAGGGAGAGCGGGTGCGTCCACGGGAACGCGCCCTTGCCGCCGTAGGTCGTGACGACGGGGGCCTGCAGCCGCTCCGCCAGCTGCCGCAGCTTGCGGGACGCGTCCGCCCTCACCACTCCGCCGCCCGCGATGATCGCCGGACGGGCGGCGCTGGACAGCAAGTGGGCTGTCAGCGCCGTCAGTTCGGGGCGGGGGACCAGTTCCTCCGGGGTCGCGTCCGGTGCCGTCACCACGGGCAGCATCGTCTCGGCGAGGAGGACGTCCTGCGGGATCTCCACCCACACCGGGCCGTGCGGCGCCGTCAGCGCCGACTTCCAGGCCTCCGCGATCGCCGACGGGATCTGGGACTGGGTGCGGACCTGGTGGACCGACTTCACCACGCCCCGGAACGAGGCCGCCTGGTCGGGGAGTTCGTGCAGATAGCCGTGGCGGCCGCCGCCCAGGCCCGCCGTCGGGATCTGGCTGCTGATCGCCAGCACGGGGGCGGAGGCGGAGGCGGCCTCCTGGAGCGCCGCCAACGACGTCAGCGCGCCCGGGCCCGTCGAGAGGAGCAGCGGGGCCGCCTCGCCGGTGATGCGGCCGTACGCGTCCGCCGCGAAGCCCGCGTTGTTCTCCACCCGCAGGCCGATGTAGCGCAGCGAGGAGCGGCGCAGGGCGTCGAACATGCCGAGCGCGTGCTGGCCGGGCAGGCCGAAGACCGTCGTCGCGCCGAGCCCGGACAGCGTCTCCACGACCAGGTCTCCGCCAGTGCGGCCCGGAGGAGGGTTCAGTGCCGCCTTCGTCTGGGCTGCCGTCGGGCGGAGTTCCAGGTCGTGGTCGTGGGTCACTTGCCGTCGTTCTCCTTGCGGGCCTCGGCGATCTGGCGGGACATGATCGTGGTCAGTTCGTACGCCGTGTGGGAGGCGGCCACCGACGTGATCTCCGCGTGATCGTACGCGGGGGCCACCTCGACGACGTCCGCCGAGACCAGGTTGCAGGACGCGAGGCCGCGCAGGATCTCCAGGAGTTCGCGCGAGGTCATGCCGCCCGCCTCCGGCGTGCCCGTGCCGGGCGCGTGCGCCGGGTCGAGGCAGTCGATGTCGATGGAGATGTAGAGGGGGCGGTCGCCGATGCGCTGACGCAGCTGGTCGGCGACCTCGTCCGCGCCGCGGCGGTAGACGTCCGCCGAGGTGACGATGCCGAAGCCCAGCTTCTCGTCGTCGGTGAGGTCCTGCTTGCCGTAGAGCGGGCCGCGGATGCCGACGTGGGAGAGGGCGGAGGTGTCGAGGATGCCCTCCTCGACCGCCCGGCGGAACGGCGTCCCGTGCGTGTACTCCGCGCCGAAGTACGTGTCCCAGGTGTCGAGGTGCGCGTCGAAGTGGAGCAGCGCCACCGGGCCGTGCTTCTTCGCGACCGAGCGCAGGAGAGGCAGCGCGATGGTGTGGTCGCCGCCGAGGGTCATCAGGCGTGCGCCCGTGCCCAGCAGGTCGTCCGCCGCCGCCTCGATGGTGTCGACGGCCTCGTTGATGTTGAACGGGTTCGCGGCGATGTCGCCGGCGTCCGCGACCTGGGCGAGGGCGAAGGGAGAGGCGTCCTGCGCGGGGTTGTAGGGGCGCAGCAGCCGGGACGCCTCACGGATCGCGTTGCCGCCGAAGCGGGCGCCCGGCCGGTAGGAGACGCCCGAGTCGAACGGCACGCCCACCACGGCGACGTCGGCGCGGCCGACCTCGTCGAGGCGGGGCAGCCGGGCGAAGGTCGCGGGTCCGGCATACCTCGGGATGCGGGAGGAGTCGACGGGGCCGCGAGGCGTCTCGTTGCTGCTCATGGAGAAATGCTCTCTTTCTTACGCCTTGTCGCGTTTGCGCTGCTTCTCTGGCGACTGCACTGATGACGATGACGACCACCGACCCTAGGCAGCGGGAAAGCGGCTGCGAAGTGTACGTTTCGTCCAGCTGTGAGCCACGGAGTGGAGGGAACGTACATCCACTGACGTGTGTCTCGGCGTCCGGAACAGCCAAGACGCGCACAGTCGGCTGCCCCACAATGGGAGGCATGCCGATACCCGGGACGCCCAGCCGCGTCGAGCTCGTCGACCACCTCGTCAGAACCCGTATCGCCGGGGATGTCGCCACGCCTCGCGAGAACAATCTCTCCCACTACCGCCAACTCGCGAACGGCGTCCGCAACTTCTGGCTCGGGCTGGAGCTCGGCGACCGCTGGAGCGACGAGCAGGACGTGCTCGCGGTGATGGCCGAGCGGGTCGGCGTGAACGACGATCCCGAGTACCGCTACGGCCAGGACACCATCGACCCCGAGCTGACGGCCGGCGGTCTGGACCGGCTGGCGGCGCGGCTGCGCAAGGCCGCCGACGGGCGGCAGCGGGTGCTGTTCGCCACCGGTCACCCCGGCGGTCTGCTCGATGTGCATCGCGCCACCGCCGCCGCGCTGCGCACGGCCGGCTGCGAGATCGTCGTCATCCCGAGCGGGCTCCAGACGGACGAGGGGTACGTGTGGCAGGTCGCGGACGTGGCGGTCCTCGAACACGGGGCCTCGCTGTGGCACACGCACTCAGGGGAGCCGATGAAGGCCATCCTCACCGCTCTGGAGCGGGCGGGCCGGCCGCTGCCCGACCTCGTCGTCGCCGACCACGGCTGGGCGGGCTACGCAGGGCAGCACGGTGTGGACTCCGTCGGGTACGCCGACTGCAACGACCCGGCGCTGTTCATCGCGGAGTCCGAGGGGACGGTGCAGGTGGCGGTCCCCCTCGACGACCATGTGGTGAGCCCCCGCCACTACGACCCGATGACGGCGTATCTGCTGGCCGAGGCGGGACTGGCGGCCTGAAGCAGCCGACGTGCGGCCCGCTGGGGGTCGCACGTCGCACTGCGTCAGGGAGACGTTGGATCAGTCGTCACCGACCGTAGTCGTTGCCGCGATCTCCGTTGTCCCTGTTGCCGTGATCTCCGTTGTCCCTGTTGCCGTGGTCTCCGTTGTCCCTGTTGCCGTGGTCTCCGTTGTCGCGGTGGTCGCTGCGGTTGTTGTCGTGACGGCCGTTGTTGTCGCAGTCGTCGTCGTTGTTGTTCCACCAGCCGTGACCGTTGTCGTCGTCGCAGTTCCGACTGAAGCTGCTGTGGTCGTGGCTGTTGGAGTCGGTCGCCGATGCGACGCCCGCCGAGCCGATCGCGGCGCCACCCGCCATCAGCAGGCCGGCAGCCGACGCCGCGAGGACACGCCTCGCGCGCTGTGCTCGCATGAGAGGAACCCTTTCGTCCATCGTCCCCCGCGGCCCCGGAAGGAGCTCGCGAGGCGAATGGCCGCCGCCGCCGAGAAAAGGGATGCGGCGTCGACCTGGGTCACCGCTGGGTCATGACCTGCACGACTGCTTCACCGCCGACGCCTGCAGACCGTCCGCTCGTGGTTCTCGCGGACCGGCACTGCGGCTGAGGTCCGGTGTCCGGAAGCCTCGTCGGCCGGGCGTGCCGTGCGCTGCGGCTTTCACTCCAAGAGCCTAATCCCGCATCCGCCGTGCGTCATGTCGGGCGGCGGCCCGCTTCCGTTGTCCGTCAGCCAGCTTGTCCCTCAGCTTGTCCGTCAGCTTGTCCGTCAGCGTTCGCGGGGAACGCGGACGACACCCTCCTGGACCACCGATACCGCGAGGCGGCCGTCCTGGGTGTAGATGCGGGCCTGGCCGAGGCCCCGGCCGCCGTGCGCGGACGGTGACTCCTGGTCGTAGAGGAGCCATTCGTCGGCGCGGAACGGGCGGTGGAACCACATCGCGTGGTCCAGGGACGCGCCCACGACGTCGCCGACGGCCCAGCCGCCGCGGCCGTGTGCGAGGAGGGTCGAGTCCAGGAGCGTCATGTCGGAGACATAGGTGGCGAGGACGACGTGCAGGAGAGGGTCGTCGGCCAGCTTGCCGTTGGCGCGGAACCACACCTGGGAGTGCGGCTCGCGCGGCTCGCCGTACCGGCCGTACGGCGGCTCGTCGACGTAGCGCAGATCGACCGCCTCGCGGGCCTCCAGAAACCTCTCGACGATCTCGGGGGCCAGGTGGCCGTAGCCGCGCAGTCGCTCCTCGGAGGTGGGGAGCGTGACCGGGTCCGGGGCGGCGGGCATGGGGGCCTGGTGCTCGAACCCCTCCTCGTACCGCTGGAAGGACGCGGACAGCGCGAAGATCGGCTGTCCGTGCTGGACGGCGACGACGCGGCGCGCGGTGAAGGAACGGCCGTCGTTCATCCGGTCGACCGTGTAGACGATGGGCGCGCCCGGGTCGCCCGCGCGCAGGAAGTACGCGTGCAGGGAGTGGGCGAGACGGTCCTCGGGGACCGTCCGTCCGGCGGCGACCAGTGCCTGGGCCGCGACCTGCCCGCCGAAGACGCGCGGGACGACGGCGGACCGGGACCGGCCGCGGAAGATGTTCTCCTCGATCTGCTCGAGGTCGAGCAGATCGAGGAGATCCTGTAGTGCCTGGCTCATGGCAGACAGTTGTACCCGCCAGTCGTTTCCTGGGATGTGCGAGAGGTTTCGCGGGCCTTACAGGCCCATGTCCTTGGCGATGATCGTCTTCATGATCTCGCTGGTGCCGCCGTAGATCCGGTTGACGCGGTTGTCCGCGTACAGGCGGGCGATCGGGTACTCGTTCATGAAGCCGTAGCCGCCGTGCAGCTGGAGGCAGCGGTCGATGACGCGGTGCGCGACCTCGGTGCAGAACAGCTTGGCGCTGGCGGCCTCGGCCGGGGTCAGCTCGCCCGCGTCGAGGGCCTCCGTGGCGCGGTCGGCGACGGCCTCGGCCGCGTCCACCTCGGCCTGGCAGGCGGCCAGCTCGAACTTGGTGTTCTGGAAGTGCGCGACCGGCTTGCCGAAGACGGTGCGCTCCTGCACGTACTGCTTGGCGAACCGGACGGCGGCCTTGGCCTGCGCGTACGCGCCGTAGGCGATGCCCCAGCGCTCGGAGGCGAGGTTGTGGCCGAGGTAGTAGAAGCCCTTGTTCTCCTCGCCGAGGAGGTCCTCGACGGGCACCTTGACGTCGACGAACGCCAGCTCGGCGGTGTCGGAGGTCTTCAGGCCGAGCTTGTCGAGCTTGCGGCCGACGGAGTAGCCCTCGGCCTTGGTGTCCACGACGAAGAGGGATATGCCGTGGCGGCGGTCCTCGGCGCCGGCCGGGGCGGTGCGGGCGCAGACGATCATGCGGTCGGCGTGGACGCCGCCGGTGATGAAGGTCTTGGAGCCGTTGAGGACGTAGTGCGTGCCGTCCTCGCTGAGCTTGGCGGTGGTCTTCATGCCCGCGAGGTCGGAGCCGGTGCCCGGCTCGGTCATCGCGATCGCCCACATCTCCTCGCCGGAGACGAACTTCGGCAGGAAGCGCTTCTTCTGCTCGTCGTTCGCGAGCATCTTGATGTAGGGAAGGCCGAGCAGGACGTGCACGCCGGAGCCGCCGAAGGTCACGCCCGCGCGGGCGGTCTCCTCGTACAGGACGGCCTCGAACTTGTAGGAGTCGATGCCGGCGCCGCCGTACTCCTCGTCGACGCGGATGCCGAAGACGCCCAGCTCGGCGAGCTTGTAGTAGAAGTCGCGCGGCGCCTGGCCGGCGGCGAACCACTCGTCGTAGACGGGGACGACCTCGGCCTCGATGAAGGCCCGAAGGGTCTCCCGGAACGCCTCGTGGTCCTCGTTGAACACCGTACGGCGCACTCTCCGCCACCTCCACGTACCTGCATCGCGAACTTCGCCCTGTCCAAGCGCATGCGTGTCTAAGCGCTTGCTCAGACAACCGTACCGGCGAGTACAGGGGCCGTCCAGGGTGCACCCGGGGTAACGCTCGTCACGCCCCGGCCGCCGCGAACGCCCCCCTGGCCATCCGGTGCAGCAGCTCCGCGGTCACCCCGCGGCCCGGCAGGGCGCCCGGCCGGCCGAGGTGCGGGGTCGAGTTCAGCAGACCGAACACGGAGTGCACCGCCGAACGGGCCGCCGGCTCCGTCAACGCAGGGTAGACCTCGCGGACGACCTCCACCCACAGTTCGACGTACTGCCGCTGGAGCTGGCGCACCAGCTTGCGGTCGCTGTCCCGGAGGCGGTCCAGCTCGCGGTCGTGCAGGGTGATCAGAGGGCGGTCGTCGAGGGCGAAGTCGATGTGCCCCTCGATGAGCGAGTCGAGGACCGCCTCGAAGGGCACGCCGTCGGCCTCCTGGAGGCGCCGTTTCGCACCTGTCAGCAGTCGGCCGCTGATGCCGACCAGCAGCTCCGCGAGCATCGCGTCCTTGCCCGGGAAGTGCCGGTACAGCCCCGGACCGCTGATACCGACAGCGGCCCCTATCTCGTCCACCCCGACGCCGTGGAACCCGCGCTCGGCGAACAGCCGCGCGGCCTCCTTGAGGATCTGCTCGCGGCGGGTGGGGGCG
This sequence comes from Streptomyces sp. NPDC031474, assembly GCF_055581185.1. Classification (NCBI taxonomy): domain Bacteria; kingdom Bacillati; phylum Actinomycetota; class Actinomycetes; order Kitasatosporales; family Streptomycetaceae; genus Streptomyces; species Streptomyces sp. NPDC031474. The sequence goes on along the minus strand of NZ_JBVIJX010000009.1, from coordinate 293,142 downwards.
TCGGTTCTCGTGGCCATGAAAGCAATTCTAGACAGGGAGGTTAGCGGTCGTTAACCTGAAGGCAATGGTTAACGCTCATTAACAGCCGAGCACGGGCAGTCACGGGTGATCACGGGCGACCGCGGGTCTCACGGGGCACACGGGTCTCACGGGTGAGGGGAACCGCAGGATGGAGCAGGCACCGGAGCTGACGAGCGCGGGAGACCCCGCGTCGGAGGCCTGGCAGGCCAACGAGGAGGCGCATCGCGTCCTCGTCGAGGAGCTGCGCGGCAAGCTCGCCGCGGCCCGGCTGGGCGGCGGGGAGAAGGCGCGGGCCCGCCATACCGCGCGCGGCAAGCTGTTGCCCCGGGACCGGGTCGACGCCCTGCTGGACCCGGGCTCGCCGTTCCTGGAGCTCGCGCCACTGGCCGCCGACGGGATGTACGACGGACAGGCTCCCGCCGCCGGGGTCATCGCCGGGATCGGGCGGGTCGCCGGGCGCGTGTGCGTGATCGTCGCCAACGACGCCACCGTCAAGGGCGGCACCTACTACCCGATGACGGTGAAGAAGCACCTGCGCGCGCAGGAGGTGGCTCTGGAGAACCGCCTGCCCTGTCTGTACCTGGTCGACTCCGGCGGCGCCTTCCTGCCGATGCAGGACGAGGTGTTCCCGGACCGGGAGCACTTCGGGCGGATCTTCTACAACCAGGCCCGGATGTCGGGGGCGGGCATCCCCCAGATCGCGGCCGTCCTCGGGTCGTGCACGGCCGGCGGGGCGTACGTCCCGGCCATGAGCGACGAGGCCGTCATCGTGCGCAACCAGGGGACGATCTTCCTGGGCGGGCCCCCGCTGGTGAAGGCCGCCACCGGTGAGGTCGTCACCGCGGAGGAACTGGGCGGCGGCGAGGTGCACGCGCGCGTGTCGGGCGTGACCGACCATCTCGCGGAGGACGACGCGCACGCGCTGCGGATCGTGCGGAACATCGTCTCCACGCTCCCCGCCCGCGGTCCCCTCCCCTGGGAGGTGCGGCCGTCCGTCGAGCCCAAGGTGGACCCCTACGGGCTGTACGGCGCCGTGCCGGTCGACTCCCGCACCCCCTATGACGTACGGGAGGTCATCGCGCGCGTGGTCGACGGCTCCCGGTTCGCGGAGTTCAAGGCCGAGTTCGGGCAGACCCTGGTCACCGGCTTCGCCCGGATCCACGGCCACCCGGTGGGCATCGTCGCCAACAACGGCATCCTGTTCTCCGAGTCCGCCCAGAAGGGCGCCCACTTCATCGAGCTGTGCGACCAGCGCGGGATCCCGCTGGTGTTCCTGCAGAACATCTCCGGCTTCATGGTCGGCCGGGACTACGAGGCCGGGGGCATCGCCAAGCACGGCGCCAAGATGGTGACGGCCGTGGCGTGCACACGCGTGCCGAAGCTGACGGTCGTGATCGGCGGGTCGTACGGCGCCGGGAACTACTCCATGTGCGGCCGGGCCTACTCGCCGCGCTTCCTGTGGATGTGGCCGGGCGCCAAGATCTCCGTCATGGGCGGCGAGCAGGCCGCGTCGGTGCTCGCGACCGTCAAGCGGGACCAGTTGGAGGCGCACGGCGAGTCCTGGCCCACCGCGGACGAGGAGGCCTTCAAGGACCCGATCCGTGCGCAGTACGACCGCCAGGGAAACGCCTATTACGCGACGGCCCGCCTGTGGGACGACGGGGTCATCGACCCCATGGAGACCCGGCAGGTGCTGGGACTGGCACTGACCGCCTGCGCCAACGCGCCCCTGGGCGACCCCCAGTTCGGCGTCTTCCGGATGTGAGGGGCATGACGACAATGTTCGACACGGTGCTTGTGGCCAACCGGGGTGAGATCGCCGTCCGCGTCATCCGGACGCTGCGGTCGATGGGCGTGCGCTCGGTGGCCGTCTTCTCGGACGCCGACGCGGACGCTCGGCACGTCCGGGAGGCCGACACGGCGGTACGGATCGGTCCGGCCGCGGCGGCCGAGAGCTATCTGTCCGTGGAGCGGCTGCTGGCGGCCGCCGCGCGGACGGGCGCGCAGGCCGTCCACCCCGGGTACGGCTTCCTGGCCGAGAACGCGGGCTTCGCGCGCGCCTGCGGCGACGCGGGGCTCGTCTTCATCGGGCCGCCCGCCGACGCCATCTCCCTCATGGGCGACAAGATCCGGGCGAAGGAGACCGTGCGGGCGGCCGGGGTGCCGGTCGTCCCGGGGTCGAGCGGCAGCGGGCTGACGGACGACCAGCTCGTCGCCGCCGCCCATGAGATCGGCGTCCCGGTGCTGCTGAAGCCGAGCGCGGGCGGCGGCGGCAAGGGCATGCGGCTGGTGCGGGACGCCGCACTGCTGGCCGACGAGATCGCCGCCGCCCGCCGCGAGGCCCGCGCCTCCTTCGGCGACGACACGCTGCTCGTCGAGCGGTGGGTGGACCGACCCCGGCACATCGAGATCCAGGTCCTGGCCGACGGACACGGCAACGTGGTGCACCTGGGCGAGCGCGAGTGCTCCCTCCAGCGCCGGCACCAGAAGATCGTCGAGGAGGCGCCGAGCGTGCTCCTCGACGAGGCCACGCGCGCGTCGATGGGCGAGGCGGCCGTGCAGGCGGCCCGGTCCTGCGGATACCGGGGCGCGGGCACGGTGGAGTTCATCGTCCCCGGCGAGGACCCGTCGTCGTACTTCTTCATGGAGATGAACACCCGGCTCCAGGTGGAGCATCCGGTCACCGAGCTGGTCACCGGGCTCGATCTGGTGGAGTGGCAGCTGCGGGTCGCGGCCGGCGAGCCGCTGTCCTTCGCACAGCAGGACATCCGGCTGACCGGGCACGCGGTCGAGGCGCGCATCTGCGCCGAGGACCCCGCGCGCGGGTTCCTGCCCTCCGGCGGGACGGTGCTCAAGCTGCACGAGCCGCAGGGCGACGGCGTGCGCACCGACTCCGGGCTCAGCGAGGGCACCGAGGTCGGCAGCCTGTACGACCCGATGCTGAGCAAGGTGATCGCGTACGGCCCCGACCGCGCCACCGCGCTCCGCAAGCTCCGCGCGGCCCTCGCGGAGACGGTCACGCTGGGCGTGCAGACCAACGCGGGCTTCCTGCGCCGGCTGCTCGCCCATCCGGCGGTGGTGGCGGGCGAGTTGGACACGGGGCTGGTCGAGCGCGAGGCGGCCGGGCTGATCTCGGACACTGTGCCGCAGGAGGTGTACGCGGCGGCGGCGCTGCTGCGCCATGGCGCGCTCGCCCCCGACACCGACGCCCGCTCCGACGCCCCCTCCGGCTCCGACGCCCGCCCCGCCTCCGACACTCACTCCGGCTCCGGCTCCGGCTGGGCGGACCCGTTCGCCGCCGCCGACGGCTGGCGCCTGGGCGGCGAGCGGGCCTGGACACCGCACCACCTCCAGGCGGCCGGCCACGAGCCGGTGACCGTGCGCGTGCGCAGCACGCCGGGCGACGCGACGGAGCTGCTCCTGCCCGGCGCGGACCGGCCCCTGCGGGGGTCCGGGGGCGTGCCCCCGCGGGGCGCGGCCGGACACCGGTTCGGCTTCCGGCTCGACGACGTCCGTCACACCTTCGTCGCGCTGCCGGACGGCACCTGGCTGGGCCGGGACGGCGACGCCTGGCAGGTGCGTGACCATGATCCGGTCGCCGCGTCCCTGTCCGGCGCCACGCACGCGGGCGCCGACTCGCTGACCGCGCCCATGCCCGGCACGGTGACGGTCCTCAAGGTCGCCGTCGGCGACGAGGTGACCGCGGGCCAGAGCCTGCTGGTCGTCGAGGCGATGAAGATGGAACACGTCATCTCCGCCCCGCACGACGGCACGGTCGCCGAGCTGGACGTCACCCCGGGGACGACGGTCGCCATGGACCAGGTGCTCGCCGTCATCACCCCCGCACAGGCCTCGGCAGAGGCACCGGCTGAGGCCTCGGCCAAGGAGGACCAGTGACACTCCCCATGGTCGTACCGGCCCCGGACCTGCCCGCGCGGATCAGGATCCACGAGGTCGGCGCGCGCGACGGGCTGCAGAACGAGAAGTCGACCGTGCCGACGGCCGTGAAGGCGGAGTTCGTGCGCCGGCTGGCCGACGCGGGCCTGACGACGATCGAGGCGACGAGCTTCGTCCACCCCAAGTGGGTGCCGCAGCTCGCCGACGCCGAGGAGCTGTTCCCGCTCGTCTCCGGCCTGCCGGTGGCACTGCCGGTCCTCGTGCCGAACGCACGTGGGCTGGACCGGGCGCTGGCGCTGGGTGCGCGGCGCGTCGCCGTGTTCGCCAGCGCCACGGAGTCCTTCGCCAAGGCCAACCTCAACCGCACGGTGGACGAGTCGCTCGCCGTGTTCGAGCCGGTGGTGCGGCGGGCGAAGGACGAGGGCGCGCACGTCCGCGGCTATGTGTCGATGTGCTTCGGCGACCCCTGGGAGGGATCGGTCCCGCTGCACCAGGTCGTGCGGGTCTGCGCGGCGCTGCGGGACATGGGCTGCGACGAGCTGAGCCTGGGCGACACGATCGGCGTCGCCACCCCGGGCCATGTCCTGGAGCTGCTGTCGTCGCTCAACGAGCAGGCCGTGCCGACGAACGTGATCGGTGTGCACTTCCATGACACCTACGGCCAGGCGCTCGCCAACACCCTTGCCGCGCTCCAGCACGGCGTCACCGTCGTCGACGCCTCGGCGGGCGGTCTCGGCGGCTGCCCGTTCGCCAAGTCCGCCACCGGCAACCTCGCCACCGAAGACCTCGTGTGGATGCTTCAGGGCCTCGGTATCGACACCGGGGTCGACCTCGGCCGTCTCGTCGCCACCAGCGTGTGGATGGCCGACCAACTGGGCCGACCCAGCCCGTCCCGCACCGTCCGCGCCCTCGGCAGGACGCCACAGCCCCACAAGGAGCAGTGACCCGACATGGACCACCGTCTCTCCCCCGAGCTGGAAGAACTCCGGCGCACCGTCGCGGAGTTCGCGCACGATGTCGTCGCGCCCAAGATCGGCGACTTCTACGAGCGCCATGAGTTCCCGTACGAGATCGTCCGCGAGATGGGCCGCATGGGCCTGTTCGGGCTGCCGTTCCCGGAGGAGTACGGCGGCATGGGCGGCGACTACCTCGCCCTCGGTATAGCGCTGGAGGAGTTGGCGCGTGTCGACTCGTCCGTGGCGATCACCCTGGAGGCGGGCGTCTCGCTGGGCGCGATGCCGATCCATCTGTTCGGCACCGAGGAGCAGAAGCGTCAGTGGCTGCCGCGGCTGTGCTCCGGCGAGATCCTGGGCGCCTTCGGGCTGACGGAGCCGGACGGCGGCTCGGACGCGGGCGCGACCCGGACGACGGCGCGGATCGACCCGGAGACCGACGAGTGGGTGATCAACGGCACCAAGTGCTTCATCACCAACTCGGGCACGGACGTCACGGGGTTGGTCACGGTCACGGCCGTGACGGGCCGCAAGCCGGACGGCAGGCCGCTGATCTCGGCGATCATCGTGCCGTCCGGCACCCCGGGCTTCACGGTCGCCGCGCCCTACTCGAAGGTCGGCTGGAACGCCTCGGACACCCGTGAGCTGTCCTTCTCCGACGTGCGGGTCCCGGCGGCGAACCTGCTGGGCGAAGAGGGCCGCGGGTACGCGCAGTTCCTGCGGATCCTCGACGAGGGCCGGATCGCCATAGCGGCCCTCGCCACCGGCCTCGCGCAGGGCTGTGTGGACGAGTCGGTGAAGTACGCGAAGGAACGGCACGCGTTCGGCCGTCCGATCGGCGCCAACCAGGCCATCCAGTTCAAGATCGCCGACATGGAGATGAAGGCCCACACCGCCCGCCTCGCCTGGCGCGACGCGGCCTCCCGTCTGGTGTCCGGCGAGCCCTTCAAGAAGGAGGCGGCGCTCGCCAAGCTCTACTCGTCGACGATCGCCGTCGACAACGCCCGCGACGCCACGCAGGTCCACGGCGGGTACGGCTTCATGAACGAGTATCCGGTGGCCCGGATGTGGCGCGACTCCAAGATCCTGGAGATCGGGGAGGGCACGAGCGAGGTGCAACGGATGCTGATCGCGAGGGAGTTGGGCCTGGCGGGCTGATCGAGCACATCGGGCTGATCGGGCCGGCAGGGCGGTTTCAGGGCATCCCCCTGAGGCCGCCCTTGCCGCTCTTTGTCTTGCTCTCTTGCCGGTCTCTCGCCGCTCTTTTGACGCCCCCTGGACAGAAACTGAGGTTAGGCTAACCTACATTCGAACCGTCCTCGGGTGATCCGCCCCGTTCGAAAGTAGCCAGAGCCATGCCCAACGCCAGTGCCGCTCGTCCCACCCGCCGCGGCATCCTCGCCGCCGGCGGCGCCCTCGGACTCGGCGCCGTCCTCGCCGCCTGCGGGGACGACGACGCGAGCAGCAGCGACTCCCGGTCGTCGGCGGGCACGTCGGGCAAGTCCGGCCCCTGGACGTTCAAGGACGACCGCGGCACCACGGTGAAGCTCGACAAGACCCCCGCGAACATCGTCGCGTTCACCGGTGTCGGCGCCGCCCTCCACGACTACGGCATCCAGGTCAAGGGCGTGTTCGGCCCGACCGAAACGACCACCGGCAAGGCCGACGTCCAGGCCGGCGACATGGATGTCACCAAGGTCGAGATCCTCGGCAACGTCTGGGACGAGTTCAACGTCGAGAAGTACGCGGCCCTCGCGCCCGACGTCCTCATCTCCACGATGTTCGACGACGCCGGCACCCTCTGGTACGTCCCCGAGGCATCCAAGGACAAGATCGCCAAGCTTGCCCCGAGCGTCGGCATCTCCGTCTACGACCGTCAGTTGACCGCTCCGCTACAGCGCATGTGGGAGCTGGCCGAGTCCCTCGGCGCCGACATGACGGCGGCCGCGGTCACCGCCGCGAAGAAGAGGTTCGAGGACGCGGCCGCCCGGCTGCGCGCCGCCGCGAAGGCCAAGCCCGGCATCAAGGTGATGGCCGGTTCCGCGAGCGCCGAGCTGTTCTACGTCTCCGGCACCAACCTCTCCATCGACCTGGAGTACTTCAAGGCGCTCGGCGTGAACTTCGTCGAGCCGCCGGAGAGCGCGAAGAAGCAGGGGGGCGGCTGGTACGAGTCGCTGAGCTGGGAGAACGTCGACAAGTACCCGGCGGACATCATCATGATGGACGACAGGTCCACGACCATCCAGCCTTCGGCGATCACGGAGGCCACATGGAAGAAGCTGCCCGCGGTGAACGCGGGGCAGGTCATCGCCCGGTCGCCGGAACCGATCCTTTCGTACGACAAGTGTGTGCCGCTGCTGGAGAACCTCGCCGAGGCTCTCGAGAAGGCGAAGAAGGTCACCTGATCAGGGTGGCTCGAGGTCGTGGGTGAGGCGACACAGCCCCGCGCCCCAGAAGACGCCGCCCTCCCCAACAACTCCAGGGAGCCCCCATGACAACGGCCGTTGCCGCACCGTTCCGTTTCTTCTCCCTTCAGGTCACGCGAACGAGGCGGCTCGGCCCGTCTCTCGTCCGGGTGAGTTTCTCCGGCGAAGACCTGCAGTACTTCTTCTCCGACGGGCGTGATCAGTCACTCTCCCTCTTCCTGCCGCAGCCGGGGCAGTCGGAGCCCGCCGTTCCCTTCGAGCTCGGGGACGGCTGGTGGCAGGCGTGGCGCGAGTTGCCGGACGGCGTACGGGCGGTGATGCGGTCGTACACGCTGCGGGCGCTGCGGCGTGAGCCCGACGAGATCGACATCGACTTCGTGCTGCACACACCGGCCGGCCCCGCCTCCGCGTGGGCCGCCCGGGCCGCCGCCGGGGACCGGGTGGTCCTGCTGGGCCCCGCGATCGCCGACAACCGGGCGATCCGGTTCCGGCCGCCGCAGGACACCGATCTGGTCGTGCTGTGGGGCGACGAGAGCGCGCTGCCGGCGATCGCCTCGATCCTTCAGTCGCTGCCGGCCGGGCAGCGGGTGCGGGTGTGGCTCCAGGTGCATGACGCCGGGGACGTACAGGAGTTGGCGACCGCGGCGGACGCCGAGATCACCTGGACGGTCGGGGAGAGTTCCGTCGACGCCCTCCGGGAAGCGCAGCTCCCGCCCGCCGCGCACCCGTACGTCTGGATCGCGGGCGAGTCGGGGTCGGTGAAGGCGCTGCGCCGGCACTTCGTGCGGGAGCGCGGGGTCGACCGGCGGCGGGTCACCTTCGTCGGGTACTGGCGCCAGGGCCTGACGGAGGAACAGCTCCGCGAGAGCGAGTGAACGACGTGATCACGGTCACCACAGGGACAGAGCTTCCCCGATGTTAGTTAGGTTAGGCTTACCTAAGTTAAGCGACCCTCGGAGGGCCCCTCATGCGCTCGCACCTGCTCAATGACACGACCGCGGAGCAGTACCGCCGCTCCGTGACCGAAGGAGTCGAGCGGGTGGCCGCCAAACTCGCCGCCACCGACCGTCCGTTCACCGGCGTCACGGTCGACGCCCTCGCGCCCCGCATCGACGGGATCGATCTGGACCAGCCGCTGCACGACACCGCGGCGGTCCTGGACGAGCTGGAGGAGGTCTACCTCCGCGACGCGATCTACTTCCACCACCCCCGCTACCTCGCCCACCTCAACTGCCCGGTCGTCATCCCCGCCGTGCTGGGCGAGGCGGTCCTGTCCGCCGTGAACTCCTCCCTGGACACCTGGGACCAGTCGGCCGGCGGCACCCTCATCGAGCGGAAACTGATCGACTGGACGACCGCGCGCATCGGCCTCGGCCCGGCCGCCGACGGGGTGTTCACCTCCGGCGGCACGCAGTCCAACCTCCAGGCCCTGCTGCTCGCGCGGGAGGAGGCCAAGACCGACTCCCTGGCCAAACTGCGCATCTTCGCCTCCGAGGTCAGCCACTTCAGCGTGAAGAAGTCCGCGAAACTCCTCGGGCTGAGCCAGGACTCGGTGGTCTCCATCCCCGTCGACCACGACAAGCGCATGCAGACCGTCGCGCTCGCCCACGAGCTGGAGCGCTGCAAGAAGGCCGGCCTCGTCCCCATGGCCGTCGTCGCCACCGCCGGCACCACCGACTTCGGGTCCATCGACCCGCTGCCCGAGATCGCCGAACTGTGCACCCAGTACGGCGCCTGGATGCACGTCGACGCCGCCTACGGCTGCGGGCTGCTCGCCTCCCTCAGGTACCGGGACCGCATCGACGGCATCGAGCGCGCCGACTCCGTCACCGTCGACTACCACAAGTCCTTCTTCCAGCCGGTGAGTTCGTCCGCCGTCCTGGTGCGCGACGCCTCGACCCTGCGGCACGCGACCTACCACGCGGAGTACCTCAACCCGCGCCGCATGGTCACCGAGCGCATCCCCAACCAGGTCGACAAGTCCCTGCAGACCACCCGCCGTTTCGACGCGCTCAAGCTGTGGATGACGCTGCGCACGATGGGCGCCGACGGCATCGGGCAGCTCTTCGACGAGGTCTGCGACCTGGCCGTCGAAGGCTGGAAACTGCTGGCCGCCGACCCCCGCTTCGACGTCGTCGTCCAGCCCTCGCTCTCCACCCTGGTCTTCCGCCACATCCCCGCCGCCGTCACCGACCCGGCCGAAATCGACCGCGCCAACCTCCACGCCCGCAAGGCCCTGTTCGCCTCCGGCGACGCGGTGGTCGCGGGCACCAAGGTCGGCGCCCGCCACTACCTGAAGTTCACCCTGCTCAACCCCGAGACGACGACCGACGACATCGCCGCCGTCCTCGACCTGATCGCCGGCCACGCCGAGCAGTACCTGGGAGAGTCCCTTGACCGCGCTTCCTGAAGCCAGCCGCGTCCATGACCTCGTGGGGATCGGGCTCGGCCCCTTCAACCTCGGCCTCGCCTGTCTCACCGAGCCCATCGACGAACTCGACGGCGTCTTCCTGGAGTCCAAGCCCGACTTCGAGTGGCACGCCGGCATGTTCCTCGACGGCGCCCATCTCCAGACGCCGTTCATGTCGGACCTGGTCACCCTGGCCGACCCGACCTCGCCGTACTCCTTCCTCAACTACCTGAAGGAGAAAGGGCGGCTGTACTCGTTCTACATCCGCGAGAACTTCTACCCGCTGCGCGTCGAGTACGACGACTACTGCCGCTGGGCGGCCGGCAAACTCGGCAGCGTGCGCTTCTCGACGACGGTCGCGGAGGTGACGTACGACGAGAGCGACGCGCTGTACGCCGTACGGACCACGGCCGGCGACGTGTACCGCGCCCGTCACCTGGTCCTCGGCACCGGCACCTCCCCCTACGTCCCGCCGGCCTGCGCCGGCCTGGGCGGCGACTTCATCCACAACTCCCGCTATGTGCAGCACCGGGCGCAGTTGCAGAAGAAGGAGTCGATCACGCTGGTGGGCTCCGGCCAGTCCGCCGCCGAGATCTACCACGACCTGCTGGGCGAGATCGACGTCCACGGCTACCGGCTGAACTGGGTCACCCGCTCCCCGCGCTTCTTCCCGCTGGAATACACCAAACTCACGCTGGAGATGACGTCCCCGGAGTACATCGACTACTTCCGCGCCCTGCCGGAGCACACCCGCTACCGCCTCACGGCCGAGCAGAAGGGCCTGTTCAAGGGCATCGACGGCGACCTGATCAACGAGATCTTCGACCTGCTCTACCAGAAGAACCTCGGCGGCCCGGTCCCGACCCGGCTGCTCACCAACTCCGCGCTCACCCACGCCGCTTACGCGGACGGGTCGTACACCCTGTCCTTCCGCCAGGAGGAGCAGGAGAAGGACTTCGAGATCCAGTCCGAGGGCCTGGTCCTGGCCACCGGCTACCGGTACGCCGAGCCGGAGTTCCTCGCCCCGGTCAGGGACAGACTGCGCTACGACTCCCGGGGCAGCTTCGACGTCGCCCGCAACTACGCCATCGACACCACGGGCCGGGGCGTGTTCCTTCAGAACGCGGGCGTGCACACGCACAGCATCACCTCGCCCGACCTCGGCATGGGCGCCTACCGCAACAGCTGCATCATCCGAGAGCTGCTCGGCAGCGAGTACTACCCGGTCGAGAAGACCATCGCGTTCCAGGAGTTCGCCATATGACCTTCGCCTTCCGCCCGCTCGACCCCCTGAAGGACGCCGAGCTCCTGCACACCTGGGTCACCCACCCCAAGGCCGCCTTCTGGATGATGCAGGACGCGACCCTGGTGGACGTCGAGCGCGCCTACCTGGACATCGCGGCCGACGAGCACCACCACGCGCTGCTCGGTCTCGACGAGGACGGCGTCCCCGCCTTCCTGATGGAGAAGTACGACCCCGCCCACCGCGAGCTGGTCGGCCTCTACGAGCCGCGGCCCGGCGACGTCGGCATGCACTTCCTCACCCCGCCGACCGACACGCCCGTGCACGGCTTCACCCGGGCCGTCATCACCGCCGTCATGGCCCACCTCTTCGAGGACCCGGCGGTGCGGCGCGTCGTCGTCGAGCCGGACGTGTCCAACAAGGCCGTGCACGCCCTGAACGAGGCCGTCGGGTTCGTGCCCGAGCGGGAGATCCAGAAGCCGGAGAAGAAGGCCCTGCTGAGCTTCTGCACCCGGGAGCGCTTCTTCGACAGGCACCGCCCCGCCGCGCAGGGGGTGACCATATGAGCCTCGCCGACGCCGTCGCGCACCTCTCCCCCGAACGCTGGGAGAAGGCCAACCGTCTCCTCGTCCGCAAGGCCCTCGCGGAGTTCGCGCACGAGCGGCTCATCACTCCCGAGGAGCGGGACGGCCGGTACGTCGTCCGCAGCGACGACGGACTGACGTACTACCGCTTCACCGCCGTCCGCCGCGCCCTCGACCACTGGCAGGTGGACGCCGACTCGATCACCCGCACCCGCGACGGCGCCGAACTCCCCGTCGCCGCCCTGGACTTCCTCATCGAGCTGAAGAAGACGCTGGGCCTGAGCGACGAGATCCTGCCGGTCTACCTGGAGGAGATCTCCTCCACCCTCTCCAGCACCTGCTACAAGCTCACCAAGCCCCAGGTGACCTCCGCCGAGCTGGTGCGCAGCGGCTTCCAGGCCATCGAGACCGGCATGACCGAGGGCCACCCCTGCTTCGTCGCCAACAACGGGCGGCTCGGCTTCGGCATCCACGAGTACCTGTCGTACGCCCCGGAGACGGCGAGCCCCGTCCGGCTGGTGTGGCTGGCCGCGCACCGCTCACGGGCCGCGTTCACGGCCGGCGTCGGGATCGACTACGAGTCGTTCGTACGCAAGGAGCTGGGCGAGGCCACCGTCGAACGGTTCGACGGCCGGCTGCGCGAGCAGGGGCTGGCCCCCGCCGACTACCTCCTCATCCCCGTCCACCCCTGGCAGTGGTGGAACAAGCTCACCGTCACCTTCGCCGCCGAGATCGCCCGCCGGCACCTGGTGTGCCTGGGCGAGGGCGACGACGAATACCTGGCCCAGCAGTCCATCCGGACGTTCTTCAACTCCTCGCACCCCGAGAAGCACTACGTGAAGACGGCGCTGTCCGTCCTCAACATGGGCTTCATGCGGGGGCTGTCGGCCGCCTACATGGAGGCGACCCCGGCCATCAACGACTGGCTCGCGCAGCTCATCGACAACGACCCGGTGCTGAAGTCGACCGGTCTGTCGATCATCCGGGAGCGGGCGGCCGTCGGCTACCGGCACCTGGAGTACGAGGCGGCGACGGACCGCTACTCGCCGTACCGCAAGATGCTGGCCGCGCTGTGGCGGGAGAGCCCGGTGCCGACGCTCCAGGACGGCGAGTCGCTCGCCACGATGGCCTCCCTGGTGCACGTCGACCACGAGGGACGGTCGGTGGCCGGCGCGCTCGTCGAACGGTCCGGCCTGGCGCCGGCCCAGTGGCTGCGCCACTACCTCCAGGCGTACTACACCCCGCTGCTGCACAGCTTCTACGCCTACGACCTGGCCTTCATGCCGCACGGCGAGAACACGATCCTGGTGCTGAAGGACGGGGTCGTGCAGCGGGCGGTCTACAAGGACATCGCCGAGGAGATCGCCGTCATGGACCCGGACGCGGTGCTGCCGCCGGAGGTCCGGCGGATCCGCGTCGACGTGCCCGAGGACACGAAACTGCTGTCGATCTTCACGGACGTCTTCGACTGCTTCTTCCGCTTCCTCGCGGCCGGCCTCGCCACCGAGGGCATCCTGGAGGAGGACGACTTCTGGCGCACGGTCGCCGAGGTCACCCGCGCCTACCAGGACGCCAACCCCGAACTGTCCGACAGGTTCCGCCAGTACGACATGTTCGCGCCCGAGTTCGCCCTGTCCTGCCTCAACCGGCTCCAGCTGCGCGACAACAGGCAGATGGTGGACCTGGCCGACCCGTCGGGTGCCCTCCAGCTGATCGGCACCCTGAAGAATCCCGTCGCAGGGTTCTGATCACGACAGGCGGGCGCCCCCGAGTACGGTCCTCGGGGGCGCCCGCCCTGTTCTTTGGAACAATCGCCCCATGGCGGAAATCATCCAGAAGGACGGCACCTGGGTCTTCGACGGCGACGCCCTGCGGCTGACCCCGGGGCGGGACAGGAACGTCGGTCTGCTCCGCCGGGAACTGGGTGAACTCGTCGTCCCGCTGGGCGCGTTGGCGGGGATCTCGTTCGAGCAGGGCAAGAAGACCGGACGGCTGAGGCTGCGGCTGCGAGACGGCGCGGACCCGCTGCTGCACGCGACCGGCGGACGGCTGGCCGAGCCGCACGACCCCTACCAGCTCACCGTCGAGTCCGACCGGTACGGCGTCGCCGAGTACGTCGTGGACGAGGTGCGCAGCGCGCTGCTGCTGGACCGGGTCCCGGCCGGGCCGGTGGACCGGTATCTGCTGCCGGGGCCGGCCGTGCCCCTGTCGGCCTCCGCCGGGGACGGCACGGCCGGCTTCGACGGCGAGCGGGTGCGCCTGGAGTGGAACTGGAAGACGGAAGATGCAAAGTCCTCGGCGGGCGCCCGCACCCTCGCCGTCGAGGACATCGTGGGCGTCGAGTGGCATCCCGCGGGCGGTCTGGACAGCGGCTTCCTGCGGTTCCGGGTGCGCGGCGCGGTCACGACGACACCGCCGCAGTACGACCCCAACGCGGTGCAGCTGTGGGGCTTCAAGAAGGACCCGCTGATGGCGCTGGTCGCGGCCGCGGTGCAGGCCCGGCTGCCGCACCCGGCCACAGCCCCCGAGGACGCCGTACCGGCCCAGCGGCCCGAGCCGGACCCGCTGCCGGGCAGCGACCACGACGCGCTGCTGCGCCGGCTGCGCGAGCTCGGCGAACTGCACCGCGACGGCGTCCTGACGGACGAGGAGTTCACGATGGCCAAACAGGCGGTCCTCAAGCGCATGTAGCGCGGGTGAGGACCGCCTGCCGGCCTGGGGTGTGCGCCCCGCCTTCCAGGCGCACACCCCACGGTTACTCGGCCGGTTACTTGGCCTTGCGGGCCACCGTGAAATGGTCGATCCGGTCGCCCGTCTCGGCGATGCCCTGGACCTTCAGGGTCGTGTAGTGGCCCTTCGGCGCGGGGGTGACGTCCACGCGCAGGAACGAGTAGTTCAGGTAGCGCACGCGCGACCAGGTGACGGTCTCGTTCTGCTTGCCGTCCTTGAGGTTGATGAAGGAGGCCACGGAGTCGACCTCGTGCTCGTGGCCCTCGTAGGAGTCCGGGGCGGTGAAGGCGTACAGGCTGCGGCCTGCCGCGCCCGCCGTGACGTAGACGACGCCCTCGGTCTCGGAGTAGGCCGTGCCGCCGATCGGCAGCTTCTTGGTGACCGTGTTGCCCTTGATGACGTCGGTGCGCTCGTACTGGTGGTTGTGGCCGTTGATGACCAGGTCCACCTGGTACTTGTCGAACAGCGGCACCCACTCCTGGCGCACGCCCCCCTCCGAGGCGTGCGCGGTGGAGGTGCAGTACGCGCAGTGGTGGAAGAACACGACGATGAAGTCGATGTCCTTGGCGGCGCGGAACTTCTTCAGCTGCGCCTCGAACCACTTGGTCTGGGTGCCGCCGGAGATGCCGAGGTTGGCCGGGATCTCGAAGGAGACGTCGTTGGGGTCCAGCGAGATGATCGCCGTGTTGCCGTAGACGAAGGAGTAGACGCCCGGGAGGTTCTTCGCGTCCGGGCCGTTGTCGGGCAGGCTCCAGCGGGCTTCCTCGCCGCCGTAGCCGTTGGGCGAGTACCAGGCCTCCATGTCGTGGTTGCCGTACGACACCATCCACGGCACGGACTTGGCGACGGACTCGGTCTGGGCGAGGAACTGGTCCCAGGTGCGCGAGTCGAACACCGTGTCGGAGGTCTTGCCCTGGCCGGCCGGGTCGCCGTAGGCGATGTCGCCGGCGTGCAGGTGGAAGGACGGGTTCTGGCCGAGGATCAGGCTGTCGTTGGCCAGCGCGTGGTAGCTGACGCCCTGGTCGCCGAAGGCGGTGAAGGTGAACGGCGCCTTGTGGGCGGGGGCGGTGGTGAAGGTGCCCAGGGTGCCCAGCAGGTGCGGCTCGGCCGGGTCGAAGCCGGCGTGGCCGACGCCGTAGTAGTAGGTCTTGCCGGGCTTGAGGCAGGTGAGCTTGGCGTGCACGTAGTACTGGGTGTAGTTGCCGCTCGCGCCCACGCCCGCCGGGGTGAACAGGGTGCGCACCTCGGCCTCGATCTTGCGGGAGAGGTCCCAGGGGTGGGCGCCGATGCGGATGAAGGGCTTCTTCACCGCGACCGGGACCTGCCAGGAGACGGTGATCTCGGTGCGCGGGTCGTTGCCGTAGGCGAGGTGGCGGCCGAAGGGCGCGACGAGGGCGCCGTCGACGGACTCGGTGTGCGTGAGGGGCTGCGTGGGAACGGCGGCCTGGGCCGTGGCGCCGGTCACGAACGCGCCACCGGTGACGGCGCCGAGCGTGACGGCGCCGCCTCTGATCATCGTGCGCCGGGAGAACTTGGCGCGCAGGTACTCGTGCTGCTCGGCCATGCTCATGCGGTCGGCGAGCTGCTCGGGTACGCCCATGCGAGGAGTGTCCATGACGTCTGAAACTCGTGGCCCCGAGCGACGGGCCGCAAGACGCCAAATGGACGGATCGCGAACAGGGGCTCATAACACATTCAACGTTCCCCCAAGTCTCTCCATCAGGGGCCTGCCCGAAATCGGGCACGTTTCTTGCGAAACCGGCTCGCGTCCCTCAGGATCTACGGGTGCACGACGAACTTGTTGATCACCTGACGCGCTCCACGCCCCTCCAGCGGGGCGAGGCACTGCGGGTGATCCAGGACGTGCTCGCCTTCTTCGACGAGACGACCGAGAACTACGTCCGTCGCCGCCACCGCGAGCTCCAGGCCCAGGGCCTGGTGAACACGGAGATCTTCGAACGGATCGAGGCGGACCTGAAATACCGTGCGGTGGCCCCGCCCGAGCTCACGCTCAGGCAACTGCGGCGCATCGTCTACGGCTGAACCGAAGCTTGGGGATACCTGTATATGTGCGGAATCGTCGGATACATCGGGAAGCGTGACGTCGCTCCCCTGCTCCTGGAGGGCCTGCAGCGCCTGGAGTACCGCGGGTACGACTCCGCGGGCATAGTCGTCACCGCCCCGAAGACGGCCGGCCTGAAGATGGTCAAGGCCAAGGGCCGGGTCCGTGACCTGGAGGCCAAGGTCCCGGCGCGCTTCAAGGGCACGACCGGCATCGCCCACACCCGCTGGGCCACCCACGGCGCCCCCTCCGACGTGAACGCCCACCCGCACATGTCGGCCGACCTCAAGGTCGCCGTCGTCCACAACGGCATCATCGACAACGCCTCCGACCTGCGCAAGAAGCTTGAGGCGGACGGCGTCGAGTTCCTCTCCGAGACGGACACCGAGGTCCTCGTCCACCTCATCGCCCGCGCCCAGGCCGACAAGCTCGAGGACAAGGTCCGCGAGGCGCTGCGCGTCGTCGAGGGCACCTACGGCATCGCCGTCATGCACGCCGACTTCAACGACCGCATCGTCGTCGCCCGCAACGGCTCGCCGGTCGTCCTCGGCATCGGCGAGAAGGAGATGTTCGTCGCCTCGGACATCGCCGCGCTGGTCGCCCACACCCGCCAGATAGTCACGCTCGACGACGGCGAGATGGCCACCCTCAAGGCCGACGACTTCCGCACCTACACGACGGAGGGCACCCGCACCACCGCGGAGCCCACCACCGTCGAGTGGGAGGCCGCCTCCTACGACATGGGCGGCCACGACACCTACATGCACAAGGAGATCCACGAGCAGGCCGACGCCGTGGACCGCGTGCTGCGCGGCCGCATCGACGACCGCTTCTCCACCGTGCACCTCGGCGGCCTCAACCTGGACGCCCGCGAGGCGCGCCAGATCCGCCGCGTGAAGATCCTCGGCTGCGGCACCTCGTACCACGCGGGCATGATCGGCGCCCAGATGATCGAGGAGCTGGCCCGCATCCCCGCGGACGCCGAGCCCGCCTCCGAGTTCCGCTACCGCAACGCGGTCGTCGACCCCGACACCCTGTACATCGCCGTCTCCCAGTCCGGTGAGACCTACGACGTGCTGGCGGCCGTCCAGGAGCTCAAGCGCAAGGGCGCCCGGGTGCTGGGCGTCGTCAACGTCGTCGGCTCGGCGATCGCCCGCGAGGCCGACGGCGGCGTCTACGTGCACGCCGGCCCCGAGGTCTGCGTCGTGTCCACCAAGTGCTTCACCAACACCACGGTGGCCTTCGCGCTGCTCGCGCTGCACCTCGGCCGCACCCGGGACCTCTCCGTGCGCGACGGCAAGCGCATCATCGAGGGACTGCGCAAGCTGCCCGGCCAGATCGCCGAGATCCTCTCCTACGAGGAGGAGATCAAGAAGCTGGCCGAGGAGTTCGCCGAGGCCCGCTCGATGCTCTTCATCGGCCGCGTCCGGGGCTACCCCGTCGCCCGTGAGGCCTCCCTGAAGCTGAAGGAGGTCTCGTACATCCACGCCGAGGCCTACCCGGCCTCCGAGCTCAAGCACGGCCCGCTGGCCCTCATCGAGCCCGCCCTGCCGACCGTCGCGATCGTCCCGAACGACGACCTGCTGGAGAAGAACCGCGCGGCCCTGGAGGAGATCAAGGCCCGCAGCGGCAGGATCCTCGCCGTGGCCCACGAGTGCCAGGAGAAGGCCGACCAGACGATCGTCGTCCCGAAGAACGAGGACGAACTCGACCCGATCCTCATGGGCATCCCCCTCCAACTCCTCGCCTACTACACGGCGAAGGCCCTCGGCAGGGACATCGACAAGCCCCGCAACCTCGCGAAGTCGGTAACGGTCGAGTAGGCGAGACGAACGGAACGGACCCCCACGTGACGCCACCGGTCACGGGGGGTCCGCTCTCGTTCGCCGGGGAAGCCCAACTCCCCGGCGCGGCTGCCGATCAGCCCGTGGCCGTCACGCCGGGGCGAGCAGCCCGCCTGGGAAGCGCCGTGGGCCAGTGAGCCAGCGCCGCCGTCGCCGCATACCAGGCGACCGCCCCCGCCGCGACGGCGAACCAGCCGCCGGCCTTGGTGAGCCCGTCGCCGCCGGCGAACCGGGCGACGGCGAGCAGGACGAGCCCGACGAGGAACAACCCGTAGGTGCCCTGGGTCAGTTGGTCGCCGCCCGCGACGGTCAGGGAGAGCGCCACGAGGGCGAACAGGAGCAGGAAGAGCCCCGCGGCGTTGCCGGAGACCTGGTTCCCGGCGGAGACCGCCCAGGTGAACCAGAAGGCGCCGAGGACGGTGTAGGCGGTTCCGGTGGCCGTGTCGCGGTCCCGGAGGGCGAACAGGCCGGCGACGAACAGCGCGACGCCGCCGACGTAGTGGGCGATGGATACGGCGTCCGCAGCCGTCACGCCGTCGATGAGGTCGGTGTACCCGAGGCCGAAGGCCAACAGGGTGACGCCGAGGGCCAGTCGGCCGGCGATGGTGGTGATGCTGCTTCCCGCAGAGACGTCGTTGTCCACGGCAAGCTCCCTTCACGCTTCATGCTTCACGCATGTGCAGGTGTGTGAGCGATATATGCCCTTCACAAGGGCACAAACACCTCTACGCGTCGGTAGTATTACGCTGCGCACAAGGGGAGTGACGGCAGCAGACGGAAACGGCGGCAGCGGACGGGAGTGGACGGCAGAAGCGTGAGGCGCCCGGATCTCGTCCCGCCGGGATGACGGCGCGTCAGGGAATGACGATGACGGGCCGCTTCGCCCGCTTGGCGAGCCGCCCCGCGACGGAGCCGAAGATGCGCCCGACGATGCCGTGGGTCGAGCCGACGACGATCGCGTCGGCCTCGTACTCCCGCCCCACCTCTTCGAGTTCGTGGCAGATGTCGCCGCCGCGCTCGACCAGGATCCAGGGCACCTCGGCGAGGTAGTCCGCGCACGCGAGCTCCAGACCGAGCACCTCGGTGCGGTGGTCCGGCACGTCGACGAAGACGGGCGGCTCGCAGCCGGCCCACACCGTGGTGGGCAGCCGGTTGGCGACATGGACGATGATCAGGCCCGAGCCGGAGCGATGGGCCATGCCGATGGCGTACGCGAGCGCGCGCTCACTGGACGTGGAGCCGTCGAAGCCGACGACCACACCGTGCTTGAAAGCGGGATCGCAGGTGTGGCGTGCGTCTTCCGCCGCCAGGGGCTCGGCCGCCGTAGGGTCGGCGACGGGCCGCTTGCGGTCCGCGGGTTCGAAGAATTCGTGACCGGCCATGGCTGTCTCGGCGTATCGATCCTTATACGGGTGGGACGGCGGTGAGCGGCGGAGCTGTCCGGGAATTGTCTTCCCAACCCCATACCCCCAAGGGTACGGCGGCACGCCTCCTGGGCCCAGATCCCGCACGCCCCCCGGTGGGGGTTCCAGGGAGCATGCACGAGCGGACGCCCGTAACGCAATGGTTGCTGCCCCGTACAGGCGGTTTGCACAGGATTCATTTACGCGGAACCGACCCCCGACAGTGACCGACCGCCCCAACGGGCGTTGAACCCCTTGCACCGCCACCCCCGCACCACCCCGCCGACCGCCGCCCGCACACCGTCACCCGCGCACCGACCGCCGTACCGTCACCCCAGGAAGGAGCCCGCCCCGTGCCCACGTCCCCCGCCGCCCGCGAGACCGCCCCCCGCGACGACCGGACGACCGATCTGATGCGCTGGGCGGCCTTCAGCTGTGTCCTGGTCCCGGTGGTCCTCCTCTGGTACGGCACCTCGCTGGCCGGCACCGCCGGCACCGCCCTCGGCCTCGCCGCCGTCACGGCGGTCTGCCGGGTGCTGCTGCGCCGGTCCGAGCGGTGCGCGGCCCGCTTGCTCGACGACGAGCGTGCGCCGCAGGCGCACCACCGGGGGCGCCATCAGCGCACCGGAACAGGGTCACATCGTGGCGGTCGTCACTCTGGGGGAAACTCACCGGTCGGTTGACCGGTTTTCGCGCACGGACCCGCTTCTTTTCAGCCAACTTCCCGACTCTGTGCATTCCTTGCCGTAACCACCCCCCACCCCCCGTTCCACCTGCACGGAAAGGGCCTCCGGGGCCCTGCGCACCCTACGTGGATTGGCCACCGCACCGAGGCGCACTTCCCTGCACGGCCCACTAGTGCAACGCTTCGTGATCGAATGCTTCACGCCAAGTTGCCATGTCGACAATCTGCCGGGTGGTGAACTGGCCACGCCGGCATCATGCGACACAGTAGATTCGATCTTGACTGTCTACGGCGGGGGACTCGTGCAGGACCGAGGGGAAACGTGCAGGAGCGACACAACCGAGGAGCCGCGACCACCGAGGGGGGCTTAGCAGGATGAGCCACGACTCCACTGCCGCGCCGGAAGCCGCGGCCCGGAAACTGTCCGGGCGACGCCGCAAGGAGATCGTCGCGGTGCTGCTGTTCAGCGGCGGCCCCATCTTCGAGAGTTCCATTCCGTTGTCGGTGTTCGGGATTGACCGCCAGGACGCCGGCGTGCCGCGCTACCGCCTGTTGGTGTGCGGCGGCGAAGAAGGCCCGCTGCGGACCACAGGGGGCCTGGAACTCACCGCGCCACACGGCCTGGAGGCGATCTCACGGGCGGGCACGGTCGTCGTGCCGGCCTGGCGTTCGATCACCTCGCCGCCGCCGGAGGAGGCGCTCGACGCGCTGCGCCGGGCGCACGAAGAGGGCGCCCGCATCGTGGGCCTGTGCACCGGCGCGTTCGTGCTGGCCGCCGCAGGCCTGCTCGACGGCCGCCCGGCGACGACCCACTGGATGTACGCACCGACGCTGGCCAAGCGCTACCCGTCGGTGCACGTCGATCCGCGAGAACTCTTCGTGGACGACGGCGACGTCCTGACGTCGGCGGGCACCGCGGCCGGAATCGATCTCTGTCTGCACATCGTGCGGACGGATCACGGCAACGAGGCGGCGGGCGCGCTGGCCCGGCGTCTCGTCGTCCCACCGCGACGGTCCGGCGGCCAGGAGCGCTATCTCGACCGGTCTTTACCGGAGGAGATCGGCGCCGACCCGCTCGCCGAGGTCGTCGCCTGGGCACTGGAACACCTCCACGAGCAGTTCGACGTGGAGACGCTGGCGGCACGCGCCTATATGAGCCGCCGCACCTTCGACCGCCGCTTCCGGTCGCTGACCGGAAGTGCGCCACTGCAGTGGCTGATCACCCAGCGGGTGCTGCAGGCGCAGCGTCTGCTGGAGACGTCGGACTACTCGGTGGACGAGGTCGCGGGCCGCTGCGGCTTCCGCTCGCCGGTGGCCCTGCGCGGCCACTTCCGGCGCCAGCTGGGTTCGTCCCCGGCGGCGTACCGGGCGGCGTACCGGGCGCGCAGGCCGCAGGGCGAACGCACGGCGGACAACGAGCCGTCGTCGCCACCGCCACCACCGCCGTCGCTGCACCCGGAGGGGCCGGGGCCGGTCCCACCGCAGATCCGGCGCACGGCGACCGCGGCGGCCGGCGCGGTGGGCTCGTCGGCGTCCCTGCCGTCCGAGCACGCGCGCGAGGCGTACGCGACGTCGCGGGCGAGTGTGCCGGGGCAGCGCAGCGGTAGCTGAGCACCTCGTGACGCCGGACGGGTGGACCGACTCGACCCGTCCGGCGTTCGACGCGGCCCTCACGCAGGTACCGCTCTCAGACGCACCGCTCGCAGACGTGCCGCTCGCAGACGTGCCGCTCGCAGACGTGCCCTCCTGGACAAGGCCCACACAAACGCGGGGCGTCCCAAAAGGCGACGTCAGCTTTAGGGTGGTCGCATGAACGATCGCATGGTGTGGATCGACTGCGAGATGACCGGCCTCTCGCTGTCGGACGATGCTCTCATCGAGGTTGCCGCCCTCGTCACCGACTCCGAGCTGAACATCCTCGGCGACGGTGTGGACATCGTCATCCGCCCGCCGGCCAAGGCACTGGAGACGATGCCGGAGGTGGTGCGTGAGATGCACACCTCGTCCGGGCTGCTCGACGAGCTGGCCGGCGGGACGACGCTCGCGGAGGCCGAGGCGCAGGTGCTGGCGTATGTGCGCAAGCACGTGAAGGAGCCCGGCAAGGCGCCCCTGTGCGGCAACTCCGTCGGCACCGACCGCGGTTTCCTGGCGCGGGACATGGCGGCCCTGGAGAACTACCTCCACTACCGCATCGTGGACGTCTCCTCCATCAAGGAGCTCGCCCGGCGCTGGTACCCGCGGGCGTACTTCAACAGCCCGGAGAAGAACGGCAACCACCGCGCGCTCGCCGACATCCGCGAGTCCATCGCGGAACTGCGCTACTACCGCGAGGCCGTCTTCGTACCGCAGCCCGGCCCGGACTCCGACACGGCCAAGGCCATCGCCGCGAAGCACGTCCTGCCCGCCGAGTAGGGGGCCGCGGGAGGCGCCCGGAAAAGCCGTGCGCGAGCACCCCTTCGGACCCTGTACACTTTTTCTCGGCCGGTAGGGAGACCACAGAGTCCAACTGCCGGGCGTGGTGGGTGTAGCTCAGCTGGTAGAGCACCTGGTTGTGGTCCAGGATGCCGCGGGTTCGAGTCCCGTCACTCACCCTGAGTCATCAGCCGGTGACTTCCCGTAAGGGAGGTCGCCGGCTGATGTGTTTCCGAGAACGGGAGCGTTCGTTCATGGGGCCGGCCGTCCACGCCGAACCGATCAGCACCGCCCGCCTCGACCTCCTCCCCCTGCGCGTGGACCACGCGGCGGAGATGGCGACCGTCCTGGCCGATCCCGCCCTGCACACCTTCATCGGCGGCGCCCCCAGCACCCCCGAAGCCCTGCACATCCGCTACGGACGTCTCGTCGCCGGCTCCCCGGATCCGGCCGTCTCCTGGTGCAACTGGGTCCTGCGCCTGCGCGACGCCGACCGCCTGACCGGCACCGTCCAGGCGACGGTCACGGACCGGGGCCGCACCGCGGAGATCGCCTGGGTCACCGGCACCCCCTGGCAGGGCCGCGGCCTCGCCTCGGAGGCGGCGCGAGGGCTCGTCGGGTGGCTGCGCGAGCAGGGCGTGCACACGGTCATCGCCCACATCCACCCCGACCACCACGCCTCGGCCGCCGTCGCCGCGGCGGCAGGACTGTCGCCGACGGGCGAGGAACACGACGGCGAGATCAGGTGGCGGTCGCCTTTGCGGCAGTGACCCACACCGCCCGGCGCCGGAGCTCCCGACCGCCCCGGCGATGCTCCCGCCCGGACGGCCTCAGGACGAGGCCCGCCCCACCAACTCCGTGGCCAGCACCACCTGTCGGCGCTCCAGGCCCCGGGACACCGCCGGGCGGCGGTCCGCGATCTCGGTCAGCAGCAGATCCAGCATTCTGCGGCCCATCTCCTCGATGGGCTGGCGGACGCTGGTCAGCGGCGGGTCCATGTGGCGGGCGATGGCCGAGTCGTCGTAGCCGACCAGGGCGACGTCCTCCGGGATGCGCACGCCCGCCTCGCGCAGGGCCTGGCGGGCGCCGGCCGCCATGACGTCGGAGCCGGCGAAGACCGCGTCGGGGGCGGGGGTGCGGGCGAGGAGTTCACGCATCGCGCGGTGGCCGCCCTCCTCGGTGAAGTCACCCGGGGCGATGAGACCCTCGTCCACCTCGTACCCCGCGTCGCGCAGGGCGTCGCGATAGCCGTCGACGCGCCGCTGGGCGCCGTAGACGTCGAGGCGGCCGGTGATGTGGGCGATACGGGTGCGACCGCGGGACAGCAGGTGCTCGACCGCCGAGCGGCCGCCGCCGTAGTTGTCGGAGTCCACCGAGGGGAGCGTCTCCCCGGCCGAGCGCGGGCCGCTGATCACCGCCGGGATCTCCAGCTGGGCGAGCAGATCGGGCAGGGGGTCGTCGGCGTGGACCGAGACCAGCAGGACGCCGTCCACCCGGTGCGCCGCCAGATACTGGGCCAGCCGGCGGCGTTCGCGGTCGCTACCCGCGAAGATCAGCAGCAGCTGCATCTCGGTGTCCGAGAGCTCCGCGCCGACACCGCGCAGCATGTCCGAGAAGTACGGTTCCGCGAAGAAACGCGTCTCCGGTTCGGGGACCACCAAGGCGATCGCGTCCGTGCGGTTGGCGGCGAGGGCGCGGGCCGCGGTGTTCGGGACATAGCCGAGCTCGGCGACCGCCGCCTCCACCGCCGCGCGGGTCGCGTCGCTGACCCGGGGCGAACCGTTGATCACCCGGGAGACCGTGCCGCGGCCGACGCCGGCACGTGCGGCCACCTCTTCGAGGGTCGGCCGACCACCGCTCCGCCCCCGCGCTCCGTGGCTTGCCATGGGCTCCGCCTTCCCGCCGTTGTTCGCGCTGGCCTGGAATCTAACAGTCCTGTCCGATCCGGCCCGGTCGGGCCGCCGTCGCCGGGCGGCGCGCGCCCCGGCACCACCGCGCGGGCCGTCGGCGCCCCGCGCGCGACAGGGTCAACTCGGCCTCCCCTGGCGGGAAAGCGCTGTCCGGGCGAGTTAGCTAACGGGCCGATAACTGAACGCATCTCTCCGGGTCCCCGCCCTTGACACCCCCGCCCGAACCGACGACTCTTCAACACATCACCTGTGGGAGCGCTCCCACGGTACCTGACACATACACATCCCGCACGTTCCCCGCCCGAGCCGCAGCGAGTAACTAACGGGCCCAACAATGCAGTTGGCCGGGGGGTCGGCACGTCAGGGCAACAGGAGGACGCAATGCGAGCACGTACCCGAACCGCCCGCCGGGCGGTAGTCCTCGCGACCGTCGCGACACTGGGCGCCGGTCTGCTGGCCGGCTGTGCCGACGACAGCGGCGACGACAACGCCTCGGACGGCGCGTCGTCGGGCGGCGGCAAGGGCAAGACCACGATCACGCTGGGTCTGTTCGGCACCTTCGGCTACAAGGAAGCCGGCCTCTACACCGAGTACGAGAAGCTCCACCCCGACATCAAGATCGCCGAAAATGTCACGGAGAAGAACGAGAACTACTACCCGGCGCTGGTCAACCACCTCACCACCAACAGCGGCCTGATGGACGTCCAGGCCATCGAGGTGGGCAACATCGCCGAGGTCGTGGCCACCCAGGCGGCCAAGTTCGAGGACATGTCGAAGGTCTCGGGCGTCGACAAGAGCCAGTGGCTGGACTGGAAGTGGTCGCAGGCCACCACCAAGGACGGCCAGACAATCGGCCTCGGCACCGACGTCGGCCCGATGGCCCTCTGCTACCGCAAGGACCTCTTCCAGACGGCCGGTCTGCCCACCGACCGTGAGGCGGTCGGCAAGCTGTGGGCCGGCGACTGGAACAAGTTCATCACCGCCGGCGAGCAGTACAAGAGGAAGGCCAAGGCGGGCACGTTCTTCATGGACTCCCCCGGCGGTCTGATCAACGCGATCCTCAGCAGTGAGAAGGAGAAGTTCTACGACTCCTCCGGCGAGGTCATCTACAAGAAGAACCCGGCCGTGAAGGCCGCCTTCGACCTGACCGCGAAGGCCGCCGAGGAGGGCCTGGTCCAGCCCCAGACACAGTTCCAGCCGGCCTGGAACACGACGATCGCCCAGAGCAAGTTCGCCACCATCGCCTGCCCGCCGTGGATGCTCGGCACCATCAAGGGCAACGCGAAGGCCGAGGACGCCGGCAAGTGGGACGTGGCCGTCGCACCCAAGTCCGGCAACTGGGGTGGCTCCTTCCTGGGCGTGCCCAAGAGCGGCAAGCACGTGAAGGAGGCCGAAGAGCTCGTCAAGTGGCTGACCGCGCCCGAGCAGCAGGCGAAGCTCTTCAAGGTGCAGGGCAACTTCCCGAGCGCGCCGGCCACGTACACGATGCCCGAAGTCACCGGCGCCAAGAACGCGATGACCGGTGACTCGCCGGTCGGCACGGTCTTCTCCGAGGCCGCCAAGACCGCCCCGGTGCAGGTGATCGGCCCGAAGGACCAGATCATCCAGCAGGGCCTGTCCGACAACGGCGTCTTCCTCGTGACAAAGGGCAAGACGGCGAAGGAGGCCTGGGACACGGCCACCAAGACCATCGACAACAACCTGGACAAGTGACCCGCATGGCCACCCGCCACGACACCGCCGCGCCCCCCGTCAAGGAGGGGGGCGCGGCCCCGGGCCGCCCGCCCGCCGTCTCACCGGAGGCGGAACAGCGGCGCCGGGCCCGGCTCTCCCGCCGCTGGCAGCGCGACATGCGCTGGAGCCCGTACGCGTTCGTCTCGCCGTTCTTCCTGCTCTTCCTCGCGTTCGGCCTGTTTCCGCTGCTCTACACCGGCTGGGCCTCGCTGCACCAGGTGGAGCTGACCGCGCCCACCGACATGACGTGGGTGGGGATGCGCAACTACACGCGCATCTTCGACGACGACTTCTTCTGGAACGCGGCGAAGAACACCCTGACGATCGGGATCATCTCCACCGTTCCGCAGCTGATGATGGCCATGGGCCTGGCCCACATCCTCAACTACAAGCTGCGGGCCTCGACCTTCTACCGGGTCGCGATGCTCGCGCCGTACGCGACGTCGATCGCGGCCGCCTCGCTCGTCTTCGTGCTGCTCTTCGGGCGCGACTACGGCATGATCAACTGGGCGCTGCACTTCGTCGGGATCGACGCGATCGACTGGCAGAACGACAAGTGGCCGTCGCAGATCGCGGTGTCGTCGATCGTCATCTGGCGGTGGACGGGCTACAACGCGCTGATCTATCTGGCCGCGATGCAGGCGATCCCGCAGGACCTCTATGAGTCGGCGGCGCTGGACGGCGCGAGCCGCTGGAGGCAGTTCCTGCACGTCACGCTGCCGTCGCTGCGGCCGACGATCCTGTTCACGGTCGTCGTGTCGACGATCGGCGCCTCTCAGGTCTTCGGCGAGCCGCTGCTGTTCGACGCCAACAAGGGCGCGTCGGGCGGCGCGGAGCACCAGTTCCAGACGCTGGGCCTGTATCTGTACGAGCAGGGCTGGGTGAACCAGCACCTGGGCCGGGCCTCGGCGATCGCCTGGACGATGTTCCTCATCCTGATCGTGGTCGGCATCGTCAACTACGTCATCTCGCGCCGGCTGCGCGCCAGTAGTTAGGAGTACCGGCCGTGACGACGACGACAACGACCGCGAAGACCGTGGAACCCGAGGACGCCGCACCGGCGGCCCGCAAGGTGCACCGGCCGAAGTCCGCGCGGGCGGGCGGGCAGATGCACGGCGGCCCGATCGCGTACGCGATCCTGATCCTGTTCACCATCGGCTCGCTGTTCCCGCTGGTGTGGACGGCGATCGCCGCCTCCCGGGACAACAACCGGCTGGCGCAGAACCCGCCGCCGTTCGTGTTCGGCTCCAACCTCTTCCACAACCTGGACGTGGCCTGGAACGACGCGAACCTGGGCAAGGCGTTCGTCAACACGACGATCGTGGCGGGCACGTCGGCGGCGACGATCGTCTTCCTGTCGACGATCGCCGGGTTCGCCTTCGCCAAGCTGCGGTTCCGGGGCCGGGGCGCGCTGATGCTGATCGTGATCGGCACGATGATGGTGCCGCCGCAGCTGAGCGTGATCCCGCTGTACATGATGGTCGCCAAGCTGGAGTGGACGGATCAGCTGCAGGCGGTGATTCTGCCGTCGCTGGTGAGCGCGTTCGGGGTGTTCTTCATGCGGCAGTACCTCATCCAGGCGCTGCCCGACGAGATCATCGAGGCGGCCCGGGTGGACGGCGCGAGCAGCTGGCGTGTGGTGTGGCACGTGGTGTTCCCCGCGGCGCGTCCCGCGATGGCGGTGCTCGGCATGCTG
This sequence comes from Streptomyces sp. NPDC031474, assembly GCF_055581185.1. Classification (NCBI taxonomy): domain Bacteria; kingdom Bacillati; phylum Actinomycetota; class Actinomycetes; order Kitasatosporales; family Streptomycetaceae; genus Streptomyces; species Streptomyces sp. NPDC031474. The sequence continues at coordinate 265,132 of NZ_JBVIJX010000009.1, read as the reverse complement.
ATGTTCGTCCAGACGTGGAACGACTTCCTGTGGCCGTTCCTGGTGCTGAGCCAGACCGGCAACCCGACCGTGCAGGTCGCGGTCGCGGGCCTGGGCCGTGGCTACACCCCGGACCAGTCCCTGATCATGGCGGGCGCGCTGCTGGGCACGCTGCCGCTGCTGCTGGTCTTCGCGATCTTCGGCAAGCAGATCGTGGGCGGCATCATGCAGGGCGCGGTGAAGGGGTGACGACGCCCGCTTCGCCGTACGACGCCCACGCCCCCCGTCGGTGACGTCCCCGGGGGCCGGGTCACCGCCGTCCCGGCCCCCTTCGCACCACTTCCCCACAACCTTCGTCGGTCTCGACGACCTTTCATGGGAGCGCTTCCATGCCTGAGCCCGTCACTGCGGTGACCTTTCCTCCCGCTTTCCTCTGGGGCGCCGCGACGTCCGCGTACCAGATCGAGGGGGCGGTGCGTGAGGACGGCCGCACGCCCTCGATCTGGGACACTTTCAGCCATACGCCGGGCAAGACGGCCGGCGGCGAGCACGGTGACATCGCTGTCGACCACTACCACCGCTACCGCGACGACGTGGCGCTGATGGCGGAGCTGGGCCTCACGGCGTACCGCTTCTCGATCTCCTGGTCGCGGGTCCAGCCGACGGGGCGCGGTCCCGCGGTCCAGGTGGGCCTGGACTTCTACCGCCGGCTGGTGGACGAGCTGCTGGCGAAGGGCATCAAGCCCGCCGTCACCCTCTACCACTGGGACCTTCCGCAGGAGTTGGAGGACGCGGGCGGCTGGCCGGAGCGGGACACGGCGTACCGGTTCGCGGAGTACGCGCAGATCGTCGGGGAGGCGCTCGGCGACCGGGTCGAGAACTGGATCACGCTGAACGAGCCGTGGTGCAGCGCGTTCCTCGGCTATGCCTCCGGGGTGCACGCGCCGGGGCGCACGGACCCGGCGGCCTCGCTGAAGGCGGCCCACCACCTGAACCTGGCGCACGGCCTCGGCACTTCGGCGCTGCGCGCGGCCATGCCGGCCCGCAACGCGGTGGCGATCAGCCTCAACTCGTCGGTGGTGCGCCCGCTCTCCCCGGGCGACCCGGCGGACCTCGCGGCGGTCCGGAAGATCGACGACCTGGCGAACGGCGTCTTCCACGACCCGATCCTGCGGGGCGCGTACCCGGAGACCCTGCTGGCGGCGACCTCGTCCCTGACGGACTGGTCGTACGTCCTGGACGGCGATCTGCGCAGCATCAACCAGCCGCTGGACGCGCTGGGGCTGAACTACTACACGCCCACGCTGGTCTCGGCGGCGGACGCCACCGTGAAGGGCCCGCGCACGGACGGCCACGGCGCGAGCGACCACTCCCCCTGGCCGGCCGCCGACGACGTCGCCTTCCACCAGACGCCCGGCGACCGCACGGAGATGGGCTGGACGATCGACCCGACGGGCCTGCACGAGCTGATCATGCGCTACACCCGGGAGGCCCCGGGCCTGCCGCTGTACGTGACGGAGAACGGCGCCGCCTACGACGACAAGCCCGACCCCGACGGCCGCGTCCACGACCCCGAGCGCATCGCCTACCTGCACGGCCACCTCTCGGCCGTCCACCGGGCCATCGCCGACGGCGCGGACGTCCGGGGCTACTACCTGTGGTCCCTGCTGGACAACTTCGAGTGGGCGTACGGCTACGAGAAGCGGTTCGGCGCGGTGTACGTGGACTACGCGACGCTGGCCCGCACCCCGAAGTCGAGCGCCCGGTGGTACGGCGAGGCAGCACGCACGGGAACCCTTCCCGCACCCGACCACCCGACCACCTGACCACCTGACCCGGGGAGGGGGAACGGGGCGCGGCACGCGGTGGGGGCGTGCCGCGCCCCGCTGCCTTCCGGGCAGGAGAGCGGCGAGGGTGCTGGAACGGAGACGGCATACATCGGCGAGGTGTGCCGACGACTCACCGCAGCACGGTCAGGGTCACCACGGTGGTGAGGGCGGCGAGGGCCGCGGCGGTCCAGACGAGGGCTTTGACATGGTCTCTGCTGGGGCGGCGGGCGACCTCGATGCCGGTGACGGCGGGGAAGGCGTAGTAGACCCGGTGGGGGTGAGCGACCACCTCTACCCGGGCGATGGGGAGATGACGGAACGTCATACGGCGGCTCACCTCGTGCTTTTTCGCGGGGAGGTGAGGGGCGACCAGTCTGCGATGGGCGTCCTGGAGGAAGTCGGGGAGCTTCTCGGTGACGCCGGTCAGTTCGGCCCGCCTCCACTCACCCAGGCTCGCCGTCTTCAGCCAGGAGAACTGCGGGCCCGGCAGGATCACTTCGTCGGTGTCCGGGGTGTGGGCGATGATCCCCTCCGTCCACACCGTGAAGCGGCCGGTGCCGCCGCACCGCTTGTGCTCCACATGTTTCGCGCCGTTGCACTCCTCGCAGGGCAAGGACCCCTTCTTGTCGCATTCCCGGCACGGCGTCGCCGTTTCGCCGAGGCACGTCGGGCAGGCGACATCCCGGCTCCTGCATCGTTTGCAGGTCTCCCGTTTCGGGGCGTCCGGGCCACGGTCCCGGGTGCCCGACCGGCGCCGGCGGGTGCGCGGGGTTCCCGTGCCGTCGCACTCCCAGCACGTGTCGGGGCCGCCGTGGCAGGCCTCGCACTCGACATGGGTGGGGCAGGGAAGCCTTCCGCGCCCCTTGCACGCCCCGCACTGGTTCCTGCCTCCGACGCAGCCGCCGCACAACTCCTCGTCGATCGTGCCCTGAAGCACGAGACTGGTCCGCTGCGAGGTCTGCGGGTCGGCGGGCGGTGCGACGGGATAGGCCTCGAGATCGGTGTAGGTCGGCTTGGTCGCGACTTTCCCGTCGCTGCCCTTCGCCTTCCCCTGCTGCTCGTACCGCTTCTCGATGGAGCGATGGACGTGGAACTCGAACACCGAATGCCAGGAGATCCGGGCCGCACCCGGAGCGGACAGGTCGACGGAGGTTCCGTGCTCGGAGATGTGACGTTCGACGGCCTGCAGTATCGCCTCGTCGGACGGTGCCGTGGTCAACGCCGTTCCCCCTCGTCAACGGGTGACACCTGCGGGAAGAGCAGGGTAGGAGGACCCCGGGCGGGCGGACAAGAGGGCCTCCCCCGGGCCTGCCCCCGGGGGGCTTCCCCCGGGGGCAGGTCGTGGCCTTTCTCGGCTATGCTCCGCGCGGCTCCCGTATGACGGCGACTCCGCCTGGCGGGAGTGTCACCGAACCGTCCGACACCGGGTTCCCGGTGAGGAGTTCGAGCGTCTCGCCGGCCACGGTCACCTTCGCTCCAGTGCCGGCGTGGTCGATGAGGAAGAGGTAGTCGGCGTCGTCTCCCCGGCGCCGGACCGCCTCCACGCCCGTCGGCACGCCGCCGTCCAGCACCGGCCGTACGCCCGTCTCCTCCCGGACCCGGTCCAGCAGCGCCGCCAGCGTCGCCGGGTCCGGCAAAGTCGCCACGTACCAGGCCGTGCCCGTGCCGTAGCCGTGCCGGGTGATCGCCGGGACGCCCGCCAGCGGGCCCTGCGTGTACGAGGACACCGTCTGCGCGCCGGCCGGCCGTACCCGCTCCGACCACAGGGAACCCCTGCCGCCGCCGCCGTCCAGGCCGACCGTCTCGCCCGGCAGCAGCGGGAACAGTTCGTCCGTGCGGACGCCGAGCGTCTCGCGGAACGCGCCCGGGTAACCGCCCAGCCGCACATGGCAGTTCTCGTCCACCGCCCCGCTGTGGAAGCCGACCGCCAGTGTGCCGCCCCGCTCGGTGAACGCGGTCAGGTTCGCCGCGCCCGCGTCGTCGACCAGATACAGGCTCGGGGCGAGGACCAGGCGGTACGCCGACAGGTCCGCGTCCGGGCGGACGAAGTCCACGGGGACGCCCGCCCGCCACAGCGGCTCGTACCAGGCGCGCACCAGGTCCAGGTACCGGATCGACTCGCTCGGCTGGGACGGGAGTTCCAGCGCCCACTTCGCGTTCCAGTCCCAGACGATCGCCGTCTCGGCCGTGCCGGTGCTGCCGCGCACCTCCGCCAGCGCCTTGAGATCCGCGCCGAGCGCCACGACGTCCCGCCAGATCACACTGTCCGTGCCCGCGTGCGGCAGCATCGCCGAGTGCCACTGCTCGGCGCCCGCCTTCGCCGCCCGCCACTGGAAGTAGGCGACGCCGTCGGCGCCGTGGGCGACGTGCGCGAGCGCGTTACGGCGCAACTCCCCCGCCGTCTTGGCCCTGTTGACGGGCTGCCAGTTCACCGCGCCCGTCGAGTGCTCCATCAGCAGCCAGGGCCGGCCGCCGGCCAGGGAGCGGACCAGGTCGCCGCTCATCGCGATGTCGATCTCCGACTCGGGATCCGTGGAACGGAGGTAGTGGTCGTTGGAGACGATGTCCAGTTGCGGCGCCCAGCGCCAGTAGTCCAGCGCGTCGAAGTTGTACATCACCATGAAGTTGGTGGTGGCGGGCGTCGCCGGGGCGGCCGCCCGCAGTTCGTCCCGCTCCGCCGTGCACAGCGACAGCAGTTCGTCGCTGCAGAAGCGGCGCCAGTCCAGCCGGTGGGTGGGGTTGGGGACGGCGCCGGTCGCCCGGGGCGGGATGATCTCGTCCCAGTCGTAGTACCACTGGCTCCAGAAGGCGGTGCCCCAGGCGTCGTTGAGCGCCTTCAGGTCATCGCCGTACCTGGCCCGCAGCCAGCGGCGGAACGCCTGCGCGCTCGTGTCGCAGAAGCACTCCGCGTTGTGGCAGCCGTATTCGTTGTGGACGTGCCACATGACGACCGCCGGATGGTCGGCGTACCGCTCGCCGAGCGCGCGGGCGATCCGCAGCGCCGCCTCCCGGTAGGCGGGGCTCGAAGGACAGAACGTCTGGCGGCTGCCGTACGACAGTCCCCGGCCGTCCTGGTCCACGGGCAGCGCCTCGGGATGGGCCCGGAAGAACCACGCCGGTGGCGCGGCCGTCGGGGTGGCCAGGTCGGCGGCGATGCCGTGGGCGTAGAGCATGTCGAGGATGCGGTCCAGGCGCGAGAAGTCGTACACGCCCTCGGCGGGCTCCAGCAGCGCCCAGGAGAAGATGTTGACGCTGACCATGGTCACGCCGGCCTCGGCCATGAGCCGCATGTCCTCGGCCCAGACCTCCTCGGACCACTGCTCGGGGTTGTAGTCGCCGCCGTAGGCGAGACCGGGGACGTTCAGCGCGCGCTCCATCACTCGCCTCCCGACAGCAGTCGGCGCGTGGTGCGCACGCCCCACTCGTCGAGCGACAGCAGGCGGTCGCTGGAGGCCATCAGTCCGCCCGTCGCCTCGACGTGCGCCGCCCACCGCTCACGGGTCTGAACCGCCGGGCGGGCCATCAGACAGTCGGGGTCGTTGACCCAGAGGCGGCCGTGCTGCCACTGGCGGCCGGCGCCGGTGAACTCGGCCGGGTCCTGGCCGGGCTGGCTGTAGTCGTCGGCCTCGGGACGGCGGTGCGGCGCCGTGTCGGGGCTGACCCGCATCGCGTCGAACAGGCCGAGGGAGGGGAGGATCGGCGCGCCGCAGCCCAGGAGGTAGGACTCCGGGCCGATCGCCGCCCGGATGAGTTCGATGCCCGAGCGGTAGGCCGTCAGAGGGTCCGCGGTCCGGTCGTGCCGGACGCCGTCCAGGGCGCCCGCGTACAGGAAGTCGACCTTGAAGTAGTCGTAGCCCTCGGCGCGCAGGGTGCGGAAGACGTCCGTCAGATACGCCGCCGCCTCCGGGTGGGTGGTGTCGAGGACGCGCAGGTCGTGGCCCCAGTTGTGGCCGGCGTGCGCGAAGCCGCCGTCGGCGGAGGCGACCAGCCAGTCGGGGTGCCCGGCGGCCAGTTCGCTGCTCGGGTCGACGAGGAAGGGAGCCGTCCAGATGCCGGCCCGGCGGCCCCGGGCGCGGATGGCGTCGGCGATGCCGGCGCGGGAGCGGAAGCGGCCGGAGAGGGTCAGCCAGTCGCCGAGGGCGCGCTGGTAGCCGTCGTCGATCTGGACGACGTCGACGGGCAGGTCGAGGGTGTCCATGGCGCGCAGGTTCTCGTGGACGTCGTCCTCGGTGACGGCGGTGAAGTACTCGTACCAGGAGCACCAGACGGTGGGGGCCGGGCGGGGAGCCGCCAGGCCGAGGCTGTCGGCCCAGTCGGCGAGGGCGCCCTGGATGCCGCCGGGGCCCAGATAGGAGTAGAAGTCCACCTTGCCGTCGGCGCTGATCTGCGCACGGTCCTCGTGTAGCTCCAGCCGGATGGAGGGCACGGACCGCAGCGGATCGACCGCCGCGCACACGACGACCGGTCCGTCCTCGCCCTTGGGAGCCAGCGCCAGCAGTCCCTCCCCCTGGAAGACCCCGGCGGGCACGGTCACGCCCGGCCGGTAGCAGACCGTCGCCCAGTTGGCGTTGGTCGGGCGGTACGGGGCGGCGTCGAGGGCGTAGGCGCCGCTGGGGCTCCAGGACTGCCAGCCCTCCTCGTGGACGCGGGCGCGCCGCGGGTCCACGGGGACGGTGGCGACGTGGGTGAAGGGGTGCTGCACGGAGATCTCTTTCACGACGGGACGGAGGAGCTCGGCCTGCTCAGCCCTTGTTGGCGCCCAGGGTCAGGCCGCTGACGAACTGGCGCTGGAGTACGAAGTACACGATCAGCGTGGGGATCGCGGTGAGCAGGGCGCCGGCGGCGACCAGGTTGGGGTCGGTGAAGTACTGGCCGGAGAGGTTGTTCAGGGCCGAGGTGATCGGCATGTTCTCACCGGTGGAGATCAGCACGATCGCCCAGAAGAAGTCGTTGTAGATCCAGATGGACAGCAGCGTCGCCAGGGCGGCCATCGCGGGCTTGCACAGCGGCAGCACGATCTGCCAGTACAGGCGCCACACGGACGCCCCGTCGACGAGCGCGGCCTCGGTCAGCTCGTGCGGCAGCGAGCGCATGTAGTTCGCCAGCACGAAGGCGCAGAAGCCGGACTGGAACGCCACGTGGATCAGCACCAGGCCGAGCGCGGAGTCGTACAGCTTGCCGCTCATGGTGATGCCGGGCAGGTCGATGAGCAGGTACAGCCGGTACAGCGGGGTGATGATGACCTGCTGCGGGAGCAGGTTGCCGGCCGTGAAGACGAGCAGCAGGGAGAGGTTGACCCGGAAGTCGAAGCGGCTGACGTAGAAGGCCACGCAGGACGACAGGAACAGGGTCAGCAGCACCGCCGGGACCGCGATGATCAGCGTGTTCCCGAAGTAGTGCAGCATGTCCGACTGCTGGAAGGCGTTGGTGAAGTTGTCGAGGCTCAGCTTGTCGGGCCAGGAGACGTAGCCCTTGGTGCTGGTCTCCGAGTACGGGCGCAGGGCCGCGAACAGGGCCCACAGCAGGGGCGCCAGCCAGGCCAGGGCCGTGACGACGAGGAACGTGTGCAGCAGGATCCGGGCGGGGCGGACGGGGGTGCGCTGCTTGCCGAGTGCGGCGGTGGGGGTGCTCATGCGCTCCGCTCCTTCCGGAAGGTCGAGATCAGGTACGGGATGATCACGGCGAGGGAGATCACCAGCAGCACCACCGCGATCGCCGAGCCGTATCCGATCCGGCTGGACTCGCCGATGATGTTGTTGGTGACCAGGATCGACAGCAGCTCGGTGCCCTGGGCGCCCTTGTTGAAGACGAAGACCAGGTCGAAGGCGCGCAGGGCCTCGATGATCGTGACGACGAGGACGACCGTGTTCGTGGGCCGCAGGGTCGGGAAGATGACGTTCTTGAACGTCTGCCACTCGTTGGCGCCGTCCAGGGACGAGGCCTCCCGCAGGGACGGGTCGACGCCCTTCAGACCGGCCAGGTAAAGGATCATCATGTAGCCGGTGTGCCGCCAGCAGGCGGCGACCAGGACGGCCCACAGGTTGAGGTGGGGGTCGCCGATCCAGTCGATGTAGTGGCCGGGCTTGTTCGCCCCGATGATGCTGTTGATCAGGCCGGTGTCGGGGTTGTAGACCAGCTGCCAGACAAAGCCGGTGACCGCCAGCGACACGACGACCGGCAGGAAGAAGGCCGTCTGGTAGACCCGGCTGAACCGGATCTTCTTGTCCAGCTGGATGGCGAGGAACAGGCCCAGCGGGGTCGGGATCAGGATGAGCACGACGAACCAGATGACGTTGTGCTCGACGGCGGGCCAGAACTGCGGGTTGTTGGTGAACAGCTCCTTGAAGTTGTCCAGCCCCACCCACTTGATCGAGTCGAAGCCGATGCCGTCCCAGGTGGTGAAGGCCAGGGCGACCGAGGCGAGGGCGGTGACCCAGACGAGGGCCACGTGCAGGATCGTCGGCACGCCGGCCATCAGGCCCAGCGTGATGCGGTCGCGGCGGGTCAGCAGGCGCCGGTGGCCCTGCACGGCCCGCTTCTTCGGGGATGCGGTGCCCGGAGGCGGCACGGCTGCCGCCTCCGGGGTCTTCGTGGTGTCCACGGTCATGGTGTCGGTGCTCATCCGCTCAGCAGAAGGGTCTCAGCCGTCCCGGCCGTCTCGGCCGGTTCGGCAGTCGCAGCTGTCTCAGCCGTCTCGGCCGTCTCGGCCGTCTCGGCCGTCTCAGCCGGAGGCGAAGATCGTCTTCTTCTGACGCTCGATCGACGTCAGCAGGCTGTCGATGCCCTTGGGGTCGCGGACGAACTTCTGCAGCGCGGGCTGCATCACCGTGGAGGTGAAGTCCGGCCGGCTGTCGCGGTCCATGAACTGCGTCAGGTGCTTGGCGCCGCTGATCATCGCGTACGCCTTCTTCTGCAGCGCGGAGTACGAGGAGGTGTCGGCCTTGGAGGAGGCGGCCACCACGCTCGGGTCGGCCTTGAGGTAGATCGCCTCGGCCGCCGGGGTGCCCAGGAACTCCAGCAGCTTGACGGCGGCCGCCTTGTTCTTCGGGGCCTTGGAGAGCATGAAGCCGTCGGTGGGCGCCTCGACCGTCTCCTGGCCGTACGTCGGGTCGATCTCCGGGAAGGCGAAGAAGTCGAGGTCGTCGGCGTCGGCCTTGTTGGTGAACTGCTGCGCCACGAAGGTGCCCAGCAGGTACATGCCGGCCTTCTTGGAGACGAGGGTCTGGGCGGCGTCCTGCCAGGTGCGGCCGACGGCGCCGTCCTGGTGGTACGGGAGGAGCTCGGCCCAGTGGTCGAAGGTCTTGCGGACCTTGGCGTCGGTCCAGGAGGCCTTGCCCGCCATCAGCTCGACGTGGAAGTCGTAGCCGTTGGTGCGGAAGTTGATCTGGTCGAAGGTGCCGAGCGCGGGCCAGGCGTCCTTGTCGCCGAACGCGATCGGGACCAGACCGTCCTTCTTCATCTGCTTGCAGAGCGCGACCAGCTGGTCCCAGGTGGTGGGCACGGTGTAGCCGTGCTGCTGGAACACGCTCTTCCGGTAGAAGAGCGCCCAGGGGTACGTGTACAGCGGCACGAAGTAGTACTTGCCGTCCTCGCCCTTGCTGAGCGCCTTCATCGCGTCGGGGAAGTTGCCGCCGATGGTCTGCCACACGTCGTCGATGGGGGTGGCGAGCTTCTTGGCCGCGAAGAACTGCATGCGGTAGCCGGCGAACCAGTTGAACACGTCGTCCGGGGTGCCCTGGAGGTAGGAGTTGATCTGCTCCTGGAACGTGTTGTGGTCCTTGGTGTTCACGTCGACCGTGATCCCGGACTGCTTCTTGAACGCCGCGTAGATCTCGGCGAAGGCGTTCTTCGGGACGGCGTCGGAGGCGTTGGAGCCGAGGGTGACCGTCTTCGAGTCGGTCGCGGTACCGCTGCCGCCGCAGGCCGACAGCAGGGGGATTCCGGCGCCCAGGGCGACCGCCCCGCCTATGCCGCGCAGCACGGAGCGGCGACTCGCCGAGGGCAGCGAGGGGAGGGAGAGGCGGCCGGAGGGGGTGAGGTGGTGCATGAACGGCTCCTGACGCGGGGTTCGGCCATGAGGTATGGCTGAAAGCTGATCTCAATCGACCAGAAATCAACTTGACCGAACACGGGGTGGCGCAATAACAGCCTTATGTCCGGTCGTGCGTCAAGAGCCGCTGGCTTCATTTGTCGAAACGTGATCGACACACCTTGATCACCTATTGCTCACACATGCCCCACCCTCCTTGATCACTTCCCTCACCGCCTCCCTGATCACTTTCTTGATCATTTGAGGGCGGCGAAGGCCTTCGAGAACGCGGAGTCGGCCTGGAGGATGGAGCTGCAGGTGGCGTCGGCCTGGTTCTTGGCCCCGCCCGGGCACTGCTTGTCGCGGGTCGCCGACCACATCGACAGTCGGCCGAGACCCTTCGACTTCGCGAAAGCGACGAGCTGAGTGGCGTCCTCGACCTTGAAGACCTCGGACGTGACGTCGTTCACACCGATCATCGGGGTGACCGCGACAGCCTTCCAGGCAGCGCTGTCACTGAGCCCGAACACACTCTTGACCTGGGCCTGAGTAGCGGTGGCTGCCTGTTCGGCGTACGTACCCATGTCACCGCCGTAGGCCGGACCGTAATCCATGGCCATGACGTTGACAGTGGCCGCCTTCACACCGTTGGCCTTGGCATTGGAGAGCAAACTCACACCGTCCTGGGTCAGCCCCTCGGGCATGACGGGGAGCGTGAAGGAGACATCGAGGCCCGGGTGCTGCTGCTGGAGCCTGGCGATCGCCTGGGCGCGGCGGGTGTTCGCGGCCGTGTTCGGCAGCGCACCGCCCTCGACGTCGAAGTCGACCTTGGTGAGCTTGAACCGGTCCACGACCTTCCCGTACGCCGTCGCCAGCGCGTCCGCGGAGGAGCAGGTGGTGGCGAGCTCGGCGCCAGAGGCTCCGCCGAAGGAGACCCGGACGTCGCCGCCCTTCGCCCTGAGCGCCCCGATCTGCGAGGCCACCCCGTCGCTCCCGAGGTCGGTCACCCCGCCCCACTTCGGCGTGCAGCCGCCGCCGTCGGTGACGAAGGCGAGGGTGTACTCCTTCACGCCGGTCGCGCTCGCGCTCGCGAGGAGGTCGAAGGCCGGGTAGAGGGAGGTGTCGACGTAGGGGGCGAACCCGGCGGAGGCGGCGCCACCGGTGCCGGGGCTCGTGCTCGTGCTCGTGCTCGTGCTCGGTGAAGGATCAGCCGTCCGGGAAGGGGCAGGGGTCTGGGAAGGAGCAGCGGTCCGGGACGGGCCAGAGGTGGGGGTCGTGGACCGCGTCGGACGTCCGCCGGGCTCGGGCGTGGCTCCCTCGCCGGCCGAGCACCTGGCCCCGTCGACGAGACAACCCGCCGGATCCCCGCTGCCGTTGACGACGAAGCCGACGGTGACGGACTCCCCGGCGGCGAGCCCGTCGATGTCCCACGCGGGCGGCGACACCGTGACGTGCTGCCCGCTGACGCTCGACACCCCGTTCCACAGGGAGCTCAGCTTCGCCCCGGACGGCAGATCGAACTCCAGCTTCCACTCCGCCTTCGCCCGACCGCCGTTGTTGGTGACGACGTACTGCGCGGTGTACCCCGTCGACCAGTCACTGGTCCTGGTGTACGCGGCCCCCACCCCGGCCGCCTGCGCGGTACCGGTGACCAGGACGACGCCGCCGCCCACGACGGCCGCGGCGACCGCACCCCCGACGACCCTGTTCCTGCCACTGACCTTGCGCCGATGCGTACGCGCCATCACGTGCCTGCCTTCGCTGCTCACGGGGATTCCCGCACTCCCGGAGGTATCCGGGCGTGGGGTGCGGCAGCACGCTAGCGATCCCCAAACGGGCAAAGTGCCTGATAGGGACGGGCGTTGACGAACTTACGGCGCGCTTAAGGAAGGCATCGGCGGCGGTTAAAGGTCGAGACCAATCAGGGATCCGCCGGGCCGTCGGCGAACAGCACCACCCGGTCGGCGTCGACGTCGAATCCGAGCAACGCAGGACATTGCCCGCCGCTCTCGGGATACATCAGCACCGGCTTGCCCAGACGCCTCCCGATCGACCGCAGGAAGTCGCAGAACACATCGAGCCGCTCCTGCCCTTGGAGTTCCCGCAGATCGACGTCGAAGTCGATCTCCTCGTCCGAGTAGAAGCGGAAGATGGCCAGCATGTCGGCCGTCGGCCACACATGCAGGGCGGGACGCTCCGCGCCCGCGGGGCGAGCCAGCACGGCCTCCGCCGACGGAACCGGAAGCGGCGTGGCGCCTTCGAAGTACTCACACTCCCAGCCGCTCTCGGCGACAAGGTCCAGCACCGCATGCCAGTCCCGCGCCGTCGCTCCGGGCACGAACACATCGGGCAGCGACCCGTCCGGTACGAAGCGCCGCTCGACGTCCTCCCACAGCAGGTCGGCCGCCCGCTCCCCCTCTCCGCGCGTCACCTCACCACCGCCCGTCTCCGCTTGCGCACAGCCCCCCGATGCCCCTTGCGCACCGGCTCCCGCCCGTCCAGCTGGATCCAGACGCGTATCTCCGTGCCGCCCAGCACCGATGAGCCGATACGAACGTCACCGCCTGTCGACTCGGCGAGTCTGCGGACTATGTCCAGGCCGAGGCCGGTCGAGCCGGTCGCGCCCGAGCCGCGGCCGCGGGCCATGGCCGTCCGGGGGTCGGGTATGCCGGGGCCCGCGTCCGAGACCAGGACGATCACCGCGTCCTCGCCGTTGTGGACGTCGACCGCGAAGGCCGTGCCCTCCGGGGTGTGCCGGAACACGTTGCCGAGGAGGGCGTCCAGGGCGGCGGCCAGATCGGTGCGGGCCACAGGTATGCGGACCGGGCGGTCGACGCCGGCCGTGCGCACCTTGCGGCCCTCGTCCTCCGCGAGCGCCGACCAGAACGCCATCCGCTCCCGCACCACCTCCGCCGCGTCACAGCCGGCGCCCGGACCGAGGGCCGTCGTCTGCGGTTTCGCCTCCCGCGCCGTACGGATGATCGTGTCCACCTCGCGCTCCAACTGGGCGACCGCCGTCCTGGTCTGCTCGGCCGCCGGGGAGTCGCCGAGGGAGGCCGCGTTGAGCCGGAGCACGGTGAGCGGGGTACGCAGGCGGTGCGACAGGTCGGCCGCCAACTCCCGCTCGTTCGCCAGCAGTTGGACCACCTGGTCGGCCATGGCGTTGAACGCCACCGCTGCCAGGCGCAGTTCGTTCGGACCCTCCTCCGGGACCCTCGCCCCCAGCTTTCCCTCCCCCAACTCGTGCGCGCCCTCGACCAGTCGCCGCGCCGGCTGCACCATCCGTACGCCCAGCCGGTCGGCGACCGCCACCGAGCCGACGACCAGCGCGACCCCGACCGCCGCCAGCACCGCCCAGGCCGTGCCGACGCCGTTGCTCACCTCGGACTCGGGGACGTACACCTCGATCACCACCGTCCCCAGGCTCAGCGCGACGGGCTGGAGCAGCGCGGAACCCCCGGGGACCTCGGTGGTCGAGACGCGGCCCAGTTTCCGTACGGCCGCGATGTCGGGGTCGGCGGCGCGCTGCCGGCCGAGGTCGACGGCGGCGCGGCCGTCGCTCGCCGGCAGGTGCACGGCCATGCCGTCGTCGGAACCGGCCGAGGCGACGACCCGCTCCAGCTGGTCGCGGTCGGTCGTGATGGACAGCCCCGGGACCACGACCGCGGCCTCCCGCTCCGCGTTGGAGAACGCGCGGTCGCGGGCCATCTCCTTGATGACCAGTCCGAGCGGGACCGCGAAAGCGACCACGACCATCGTGGTGACCGCCAGACAGACCTTGACCAGCGCCCACCTCATAGTGCCGGCTCCGCTTCCCCCGGTGGTTCGAGCTTCACGCCGACGCCCCGCAGGGTGTGCAGATAGCGCGGCCGGGCCGCCGTCTCGCCCAGTTTGCGGCGCAGCCAGGACAGATGGACGTCGATGGTCTGGTCGTCGCCGTAGGACTGCTGCCACACCTCGGCCAGCAGCTCCCGGCGCGGGACGACGACCCCCGGCCGGCCCGCGAGAAAGGCCAGCAGGTCGAACTCGCGGCGGGTGAGCTCCAGGCGCACGCCGTCCAACTCGGCCTGGCGGCGCAGCGGGTCGACGGTCAGGCCGCCGACCCGCAGGACGGCGGAGGGCGGGGGCTCCCCGGCGCCGGGCCGGGCCCGCCGCAGCACCGCCGCCATCCGGGCCGACAGGTGCTCCACCGAGAACGGCTTCGTCAGATAGTCGTCCGCGCCCGCGTTGAGCAGCCGGACGATCTCCGTCTCGTCGTCGCGCGCGGTGGCGATGATGACCGGCACGTCCGTGATGCCGCGCAGCATCTTCAGGGCCTCGGAGCCGTCCAGATCGGGCAGTCCGAGGTCGAGGACGACCACGTCGAAGCGGAAATGGGCGACCTCGCGAAGCGCCTCCAGCGCCGTGCCGACGCTGCGCACCGTGTGCGAGGCGTCGGTCAGCTGCCGGATGAGCGCCGAGCGTACGAACTGGTCGTCCTCGACCACGAGCACACTTGCCATGCGCCGCAACCTACGCCATACCGCCGAGCCCCATCCGGGCCTGTGGACAACCAAGCGATTGTGGACAACCGGTATGGCGGCCGCGCGTGGTGGAGGGGACATCTGTGCGACACGGGTGAGGCGCGTGGGGCAAGATGGCCCGCGATGCGCAGAGGACTCGTACACCTGCTGGCCTGGGCGCTCGCCACGGGCGCGGCGGTCACGCTGTCGTGGTGGGGCGTCCACACGGTGATGGCGGGGACGGCCTACGACCCGCCGCGCGCCCTGCCGCTGACGGTGGGCGAGGCGACCGCCCAGGACGCGAAACCCCTGACGACACCGACGCCGAGCCGGCCGCCGTCGCGCTCACCGAGTCCGTCCAGTGCGTCCAGCGCGTCCCCGACGCCCAGCCGCACCTCCCCCGCGCCCGCCCCGACGACCCCCACGAAGCCGTCCTCCCCCACCCCCGCCGGCACGGTCAAGAGCTACGACACCGACGGCGGCCGGGTCGTCTTCGACCTCGGCACGGCCTCCGCGACCCTCGTCTCGGCGACCCCGGGGGCCGGCTGGTCGATGCAGGTGTGGAAGACGGAGTCATGGATCCGGGTGGAGTTCAGCTCCGGCGCGGACCGCGTCTCGGTGTTCTGCACCTGGCACGACGGCCCACCACACGTCGAGGTGGGCACGTACTAGAGGTTCAGCGGAACACCGACGGCGGCGGGGCCGGGGACGCCACCGCCGACGCGTCCGCGACCGGCACCGCCCCGCCGGTGAAGTCGATGAGGGCGCGGCCGTGCTCGACCCGCCCGGGGTGCGGGTCGGAGGCGGCCCGGCGGGTCAGTTCGGCGATCGGCAGGGGCAGGTCGGAGGCGACGAGTACGGCGTTGCCGAACCGTTTGCCCCGCAGCACGGTGGGGTCGGCGACCAGCGCGAGTTCCGGGAAGCGGGCGGCGGCGGTGGCGATCTGGCCGCGCAGATGGGCGAGCGGCGGGCCGTCGGCGAGGTTGGCGGCGTAGCGCCCGCCGGGCCTCAGCGCCCTGCGGACCTCGTCGAGGAACTCGGTCGAGGTGAGGTGGGCGGGGGTGCGGGCGCCGCTGAACACGTCGGCTATGACGAGGTCGGCCCACCCGTCGGGCACCTTGGCGAGCCCTTCGCGCGCATCGGCCGACCTGACCCTGATCCGCGCCCCCGGGTCCAACGGCAGCTCTCTGCGCACCAGTTGGACGAGGGCCGCGTCCCGTTCGACGATCTGCTGGGTGGAGCGGGGGCGGGTGGCGGCGACGTACCGGGCGAGGGTGAAAGCGCCGCCGCCGAGGTGCACTGCGTGCAGGGGCTTGGCGGGCGGTGCGGTGAGGTCGATGACGTGGCCGAGGCGGCGCTGGTACTCGAAGGAGAGGTGGGCGGGGTCGTCGAGGTCGACGTGCGACTGGGGAGCTCCGTCGATGAGCAGTCTCCAGGCCCGCGCCCGGTCCCGGTCGGGTATGAGCTGGGCGAGTCCGCCGTCGACGGTCTCGACGACAGCGGCTTCGGCGTCCCGCTCACGCCGGGTGTTCCTGGACTTTCCCATGACAACATTTTCGCAGCCCCCGAACACCCCCCGCGCGCCCAGCCGAGCCACCCCTGCGGGCTCCCCGGTGAGCAGCGGTGTTCCCACGCCGACACCCTGCGCAGACAGCAGCGACGGCCCGGGCTCCCGGTCTGCGGGTACAGCGACAACGGCCTGCGGCTCCGGCGCCGACGCCCTGCGGGTACCGCGCCGACTGCCGACCGGCTGCGGGGCAGCAGCGGCCCGGCGCGCCCGTGCCGACCGGCTGCGGCTCAGCGGCAGCTGCCGGCCGCGGCGATCACCGAGGCTGCCCCACCCAACGCCCGCGCAGGCCGCGAGCACACCGCGCGCGCCCACTGCCCACCCACCTCGTCAGTGGTGACAGGTGCGGCTCAGCGGCAGCTGTCTGCTGCCTCGATCATTCGGGCCGCCTCGCCCAACGCCTGGCGCAGCACCGCCGGGTCCGTCGCGAGGTCCGCCTCGCCGGGGGGTACCAGCCAGTCCGAGCCCTTGACCGGGGGCTCGGGGGCGAGTCTCAGTCCGCGGCCGTCGGTCTGTGTGCAGGTGCTGCCCGGTACGTCCCAGGCCGCCGCCGTGCCGGCCGGGACCACGAAGCCGAGGGTGCCGCCGCCGTCGTCGTGCAGAACGGGCCCCACCCCGTCCCCGGCCGATGCCCTCCGCAGGATGTCGACGGCCTCCAGCCCCTGCCGGGTCGGCACCGTCACTAGGTCGCACGCCGCCCCCGACGGCACACAAGGATCGTTGCTCTGGCTGGTCTCCATCCCGGCCTCCACCGCGCAGCCCGCCTGTAGTCCGCAAGGCTCAACGCGGCACGGCGTCAAGGGCTACGGCGGAAGTCCGCCGCAAAGGATGGCAGTTCATGGCAGATCACGGATGAGATATCCGGTTTGTAGCCAAACAGCGCATGACGGCCCGAGCACAGCAGGTACGTTCTTGCCCGCCGGGAACAAGGGTGCCACACGGACAACTCACCCCGACTCCGGCATGGTTCGACGGTTCGCACGAGAGGACCCGGCCATGGCGTCGTCAACGGTGCCCTCACCTCGGCCCGACCGGCCGGCCCGGCCCAACCTCGCCTTCCGGCAGGTGCGTGGACGGCGCTCGCCGGCCGAGTTCGCCGCGCTCGTACGGCGGGCCGCGCGCGAGATCGGCGAGCGGGTCAGCTGTGACGCGCGCTACATCGGGCGGGTCGAGGCGGGGGAGATCCGCTGCCCCAACTACGCGTACGAACGGGTGTTCCTGCACATGTTCCCCGGCCGCACGCTGACCGATCTGGGGTTCGCGCCCCGCTCGTCCGTTCGCGGACGGGGGGCGCGCATTACCGAGGACGCGCCCTCCACGCACACCACAAGACCGGAGCGCACCACGAGTGACGGGCGGAACACGGGTGAGACGGGCAGGGCGCACGAGCCGTATGACACGCAGGACCCGTACGACACGCACCACAACGACGAGGAGAGCGACGTGCTGCGTCGCGCATTCATGACCGGCGGAGGCGCCACGATGGCCGTCGCCACACTGGGCCCCCTGGGGCTCGCCCCCGACGCGTCGGCGGCGGCACGGCCCGTGCGCCGCGCGGGGACGAGCGAGGCGGGCGCCCTCGAAGAAGCGGTCCGCCGGATCCGGCTGCTGGACGACCGGCACGGGGCCGACGGCCTCTACCGGCGCGCGGCCGCTCCACTGCGCGCCGCCTACGCGCTGCTGGACGCCGGGACAACCCGGCAGACCACCGCCGACCGGCTCCACTCCGGGGCCGGGGAGCTCGCCATCTCCGTGGGCTGGCTGGCCCACGACTCGGGCCGGTTCGACGACGCGCGCTCGCACTACGCGGAGGCCCTCGCCACTGCCCGGATGACCGGCGACCAGGCGCTGGAGGCGCACGCCTTCTGCAACACGGCGTTCCTCGCCCGGGACGCGGGCCGCCCCCGCGAGGCCGTCCGCGCCGCTCAGGCCGCCCAGCGCGTCGCCCGCCCGCTGGGCTCCCCCCGCCTGATGTCGCTGCTCGCGCTGCGCGAGGCGGGCGGCTGGGCGGGGCTCGCCGACCGCACCGGCTGCGAGCAGGCCCTGGTCCGCGCGCAGGCCCTCTACGACCGCGGCCCCTGTGACGACGACCCCGAGTGGATGAGCTTCTACGGCGCGGCCGAGCTGGAGGGGCTCAAGGCACAGTGCTGGTCGACGCTGGGCGACTGGCCGCGCGCGGCCCGGCACGCGGGACGGGCGGCGGAACTCCAGGACCCGCACTTCACCCGCAACATCGCGCTGTACACGGCCGAGCTGGCGGACGACCTCGCGCGCGGGGGCCGCCCCGACGAGGCGGCGGTGGCCGGGATGCGCGTCCTGGACCTGCTGGACCAGGTCCAGTCGTCCCGGATCCAGACGATGCTGGCCGGAACGGCGCGGGTCCTGCTGCCGCACCGGCGGGCGGCGGGCGTCTCGACGTTCCTGGAACGGCACGCCTCGACACCGCGGACGGTGTGAACCCCCCGGCTCCCTCGCGCCGCCCTCGCGTCACCGCCTGGCAGCCCGGGCGGCCGAGACAGCCGAGGCCGTCCCTACGCGAGGTGCCCGAGGTCGTTCCAGCTCTCGATCGCCGGTTCGCCGTAGGCCCAGCCCAGGACCGAGAGCGACGTCGGGTTCAGCCGGATACGGGCCGCGAAGTCCAGCGGCAGACCCAGCCAGCGTGCCCCTATGGAGCGGAGGATGTGCCCGTGGGCGAAGACCAGTACATCCCGCTCGGCCGAGCGCGCCCAGCCGACGACCTCGTCCGCGCGGGCGGTCACCTCGGCGAGGGTCTCGCCCTCGGGGACGCCGTCGCGCCAGATCAGCCAGCCGGGCCGGACGGCCTGGATCTCGGCGGGCGTCAGACCCTCGTAGGCGCCGTAGTGCCACTCCATGAGGGTGTCCCAGGTCGTGGCCCGCTCGCCGAAGCCGGCGAGTTCGCATGTCTCCCGCGCGCGTGCCAGCGGGCTGGTGCGTATCTCGACGTCCCTCAGACCGTCGAACGGCGCCCGGTGCAGCCGCTCGCCGAGCAGCTTGGCGCCCCGCCGGCCCTCCTCCAGAAGGGGCACGTCGGTCCTGCCGGTGTGCTTGCCGGACAGCGACCACTGCGTCTGTCCGTGCCGGGCCAGCAGGATGCGCGGTGCCATAAGGGGCCTTTCCGGGGAAACCCTTGGAGGGATCAGGGGAGAAAACGGAGGCGGAACCCCTCCATCATCGCTCACCCTGAACAGGGGCAACCCGCCGGGCGATCTCAGCGTCTTTGAGAGCCGGGGCGCTCGTAACGGGCGCGTACATACGCCGTAAAGTGGCCTGTCCCGCGCCACCGGCGCCGCAGCGACGAGCACACAGCGACAAGAAGGGGGAGGCAATCGGATGCCGCAGACCGAGACACCAGGCACCGAGGCGGCCCCGCGGACACGGCTGCGCTGGTGGACCGAGCTGCCCCTGATCATGCTGGTGTACGCCTGCTACTCGGCGGGGCGCCTGCTCGCGCGCGGCGACGTCACGACGGCGGTCGACCACGGCCTGGCGATCCTGCGCATCGAGAAGTTCCTGCACATCAACGCCGAGCACCCGCTGAACCGGCTGTTCAGAACCCAGGCGTGGATCGGCGTGCCGGCCGACTTCTGGTACGCGTCGCTGCACTACGTGGTGACGCCCGCGATCCTGGTCTGGCTGTTCCGGTCCCGGGCCGTGCGCTACCGGGCCGCCCGCACCTGGCTGATGACGTCCACCTTCATGGGCCTCATCGGCTTCACCCTGCTGCCCACCTGCCCGCCCCGGCTGCTGTCGGCGGGCCACGGCTTCGTGGACACGATGGCCCAGTACAGCTCGTACGGCTGGTGGGGCGGCGAGGCGAGCGCCCCGCGCGGCATGGGCGGCATGACGAACCAGTACGCGGCCATGCCGAGCCTGCACGTCGGCTGGGCCCTGTGGTGCGGCGTGATGCTGTGGCGCCACGGCGGCACCCGCCTGGCGAAGACGGCGGGCGTCGTCTACCCGCTGGTGACGACGCTCGTGGTGATGGGCACCGCCAACCACTACTTCCTCGACGCGGTCGCGGGCGCCGCCGTGATGGGCGTCGGACTGCTGCTGACCCCGCTGGTGATGCGCGGCGCGGACCGCGCGCGGGTGTGGTTCACGGCCCGCATCCCGCTGCTCCCGGCGGACTCTCCCGCCGCATCGGCCTCGATTGTCAGTGGCGGATGCCAGACTTCCCCGGGTGAGCGAATTCCACGGCAGCGCGAGCCACGGCTTCGGCCCGGAACCGACCCGGATGCCTCTCCCTCGGACGCGGGGGACGGCGCTCCGGCAGCGGCTCGCTGAGCTGCGCGGACCGGACGTACCGGCCAAGGCGCTGGACGCCCGCGCCCTCGCGGCGCTCGCCGCCAACCCGGGCTGCAAACGGCGCGCGATCCTCGACGGCGCCGGGGTGGACAAGGCGGCGGTGGCGGGCGCGCTGGGTTCGCCGTCGGCGTTCGGACAGTCCCAGTTCGCCCTCACGCGCGGCAACGCGTTCGAGGCGAAGGTGAAGGCGGACGGCGGCGCGGAACTGCTGCGGCTGGTGCACGAGCGGCTGGACCCGGCCGCCGCTCCGCCCGTCGGCGCCGCCGTGCCCGACCTGTCGGCGGTCGGCCCCGAGGGCCGTACCGCGCGCACCGCGCTGGCGCTGCGCGAGGCCACCGCGGCTAGCGGCACCTGGACGCTGCTGGACCACCCGATGATCGCGCTCGACGTCGCCGGCTCCCCCGCCTTCCTGGAGCCGGACGCGGTGGTGGTGCACCCGGACGGCAGCTGGACGGTCGTGGAGATCAAGTCCTTCCCGATGCTGGACGGTTCGGCGGACCCGGCGAAGGTCGGCGCCGCCGCCCGGCAGGCCGCCGTCTATGTGCTGGCCCTGGAAGAGGTCGCCGCCCGTCTCGACCCGGCCCCGCGCGTGCGTCACCGCGTGCTCCTGGTCTGCCCCAAGGACTTCTCCAACCTGCCCACCGCCTCCGCCGTGGACGTGCGCAAGCAGCGCGCGGTCACCGCCCGCCAGCTGGCCCGCCTCACCCGCATCGAGGACATCGCCGACGCCCTCCCCGAGGGCGCCTGCTTCTCCCCCGACCTGCCCGCGGAGCAGCTCACGGCCGCCGTCGAGTCGGTTCCGGCGACGTACGCGCCCGAGTGCCTGGCCGCCTGCGAGCTGGCCTTCCACTGCCGCGACCGCTCCCGCGCGGTCGGCGCGGTCACCTCGCTGGGCCGCTCCGTGCGCGCGGAACTCGGCGGCCTGACGACCGTCGAGGACGTCCTCGCGGCGGCCCGCGGCGAAGCCGGGGACCCGACCGATCCGGCGGTGGCCGCCCTGCGCAGAGCCGCACAGCTGCGCGCCGAAGCCGTGGGGGCGATGTGTCACTGATCGCCACCCTCGCCCGCCTGGAGGCCGTCTCCACCGGCCGCGCCCAGCCCATCGCCACCGTCCGCCACCGGCGCCTCTCCGAGCGGCCGCTGGTCCTTGTGCCGCTCACCACCGCCGGTGAGGCCGGCGCGCCACTGGGTGCGCTGGTCGGCACCGACCGGGCCGCGCCGCGCCTGCTCGTCGTACCGCAGCCGCGCGACCGCGACCTCAGGTTCGCGTTCCTCGCCGAACTGTCCGACATCGTCCTGCCGTACATCGACTCCTACGCCGACGCCGTGGAGACCGCCGAGCGCAACGAGACCGATCCGGAGACCGGAAAGCGCGTCAAGGTCGAGGTCGAGCTGTGCGCCGACGCGCCCCAGCTGATCGTCCCGAGCCGCGCCGGCGTCGACTTCGTCCGCCTCCTGGGCCGCTCCATGCGCTTCAGGCGTACGGCGGAACAGGATCCCGAGACGCCGTATCCGGCGCCTGCGCGCGTGCCGCTGCTCGGGCGGTGGCTGACGCACTTCGGGGAGCGGTCGCGGGTGCCGGGGTCGTCGCTGCTGCTGGCGCTGACCGAGGTGCTGGGCCGGCACTGGGCGACGGGACAGTCAAGCCTGGAGGACCAGCATCTGGGGGCGCTGCTCGCCTGGATCGCCCCTGAGGCGGGCGAGACGGGCGCGGCGGCGGCGCTGCGGGCGGAGCTCGCGCGGGACGCGGCGGGGCAGCTGCTGTGCCCGCCGGCCGGTCCGGCGACCGACCCGGCGTTCGACAACAAACTGCTCGCCCCGGCCATCGAGCGCTACGACCGCGCGCGCACCGCCCTGGCCGCCGCCGAGGACGGCCTGCAGGCCGACGACCGGCTGGGCGCGCTCAGCGCCGCCGAGCAGGAGATCCGCGCGCTGGTGGGCAGCCGGACGCTCCCCACCTGGGAGAAGGTCTGGGACGGCCTGGACCTGTTGCGGGCGCTGCCGGAGGGCGCGCACGTCGAGGAGCGGTGGACGCGGGACCGCTGGTCGTTCACCGGGCACCGCGACCGGGTCGTCGCCGGAGAGCCCCCGCAGCCCCGCCGTGACGACGCGGTCACCGCCGCGAACAAGCTCGCCACCCGCGAGCGCGAACAGGCCCGTCTGGAAGCCCAGGAGGCGCTGGACGACCCGCTGGTGATGGCCGGGCGGCGGCTGGCCGGGGAGGCGTTCGCGGGCGAGGTCGTCGACGTCGTCATGGCGTACAGCGAGGGCAGGCGGCCGAGCCCGCGCCCGCTGGTCACCGTGCGGACGGACGACCGGCCGCAGCTCGCGGGGCGGGCGAAGGTGTTCCGGTCGCTGGGCGGGAAGCCGCAGGCGGCGGAGTTCGTGGAGCAGGTGGAGGAGGGCCTGCTGGTGCTGCGGATCGTCGACAAGATGGGCCGCGGCAAGGAGCCCGAGGCGGGGTCCGTGCCCGAGAAGGGCGACCTGCTCTGCTTCACGCTCTTCGAACACGAACAGCGCGGCGGCGCGAAGCTGCCCGACCCGGAGGACACTCCGTGGACGCACGGCGGTCCGCCGAGTGAGGCGGCCGCCGTGCCGGAAGCCGCCGACCCGCTGACCCAGGAGGACCTGCTGTGACCACCGAGGCCGTCTTCGACCCCGGTGCCGCCGCCGGCCGGGCCACCGACGCGATCCTGCGCGACACGCTGCACGGCACCGCGCGCGGGGTCGTCGTGGACTCCCCGCCCGGTGCCGGGAAATCCACGCTCGTGGTGCGCGCGGCGCTCGAACTCGCCGACGCAGGACGCTCGTTGATGGTGGTGGCGCAGACCAACGCGCAGGTCGACGATCTGGTCGTGCGGCTCGCCGAGAAGAACCCCGAGCTGCCGGTGGGCCGCCTGCACAGCAGCGACGCCGACCCGTACGACAAGGCGCTGGAGGAGCTGCCGAACGTACGGAAGTCGGCGAAGGCTGCGGAGCTGGCCGGGCTGCCGGTGGTGATCTCCACCGCCGCCAAGTGGGCGCATGTGAAGGTCGACGAGCCGTGGCGGCACGCGATCGTGGACGAGGCGTACCAGATGCGCTCGGACGGGCTGCTGGCCGTGGCCGGGCTGTTCGAGCGGGCGCTGTTCGTGGGCGACCCGGGGCAGCTGGACCCGTTCTCGATCGTCGGCGGTGAGCAGTGGGCGGGCCTGTCGTACGACCCGTCGGCCTCGGCCGTCTCGACGCTCCTCGCCCACAACCCCGAGCTGCCGCAGCACCGCCTCCCGGTGTCCTGGCGGCTCCCGGCGTCGGCGGCGCCGCTGGTCTCGGACGCCTTCTACCCCTACACGCCGTTCCGCAGCGGCACCGGCCACGGCGACCGCCGGCTGTCCTTCGCCGTGCCATCCGACGGCTCGGGCACCGACCGGGTGATCGACGAGGCGGCGGAGTCCGGCTGGGGCCTGCTGGAGCTGCCCGCCCGGCACACGCCCCGCACCGACCCGGAGGCGGTACGGGCGGTCGCGACGGTCGTGCGACGACTCCTGGACCGAGGCGGCGCGGCCACCTCCGAACGCTCGGACGCCCCCACTGCCCTGACCGCCGACCGGGTCGCCGTCGGCACGGCCCACCGCGACCAGGCGGCGGCGGTACGGGCAGCGCTGGCGGAACTGGGCGTCGCGGACGTCACGGTGGACACGGCGAACCGCCTCCAGGGCATGGAGTTCGACGTCACGGTGATCCTGCACCCGCTCTCCGGCCGCCCCGACGCCACCGCCTTCCACCTGGAGACGGGCCGCCTGTGCGTCCTGGCCTCCCGCCACCGGCACGCCTGCGTGGTGGTCTGCCGGGCAGGCGTGAGCGACCTCCTGGACGACTACCCGTCCACGGAACCGGTCCAGCTGGGCACCCTGGTGAAATTCCCGGACGGCTGGGAAGCGAATCACGCGGTGCTGGC